>CAXTWQ010000069.1:3154-7872 GCA_964248065.1 uncultured Bryobacteraceae bacterium
AGGTGAGGCGGTCAAGGGCCGTCGTAACCAAGTGCTGATTGCCACCAAAGCTTCTTTCCGTACCGGCCCGGGCGTAAATGATCTGGGGAACTCGCGGCATCACCTAATCAATGCATGTGAGGCAAGCCTGAAGCGCTTGGGAACTGATTACATTGACCTTTACCAAATGCACGGTTTTGACGCGATTGCACCGGTGGAGGAAACTTTGCGTGCGCTCGACACGCTTGTCCAGTCGGGGAAGGTCCGTTATATCGGCTGCTCCAACTTTTCGGGCTGGCACCTGATGAAGTCACTCTCAATTTCAGAGCGTTATGGCTGGTCGCGGTATGTTTCGCATCAAGCCTACTACTCGCTGGTTGGGCGGGATTATGAGTGGGAGCTGATGCCACTGGCGATAGATCAGCGTGTGGGAACCATGATTTGGAGCCCGCTGGGGTGGGGGCGATTGACAGGAAAGATTCGGCGAGGCCAGCCGCTTCCCGAGCAGAGCCGATTGCACAAGACCGCCGAAGCAGGCCCGCAGGTAGAAGAAGAGTATCTTTACAGAGTTGTTGATGCCATTGATGAGGTTGCGAAAGAAACTGGCAAATCCGTTTCGCAAGTTGCTTTGAATTGGCTGCTGCAACGGCCGACAGTGGTGTCGGTCATTATAGGTGCGCGCAATGAAGAGCAGTTGAGGCAAAACCTGGGAGCTGCCGGCTGGAACCTGACGGCGGAGCAAGTAGCAAAGCTCGATGCAGCGAGCAATCGACCCATGGCGTATCCGTACTGGCATCAGCAGACGGCGGCCGCTGAACGTGTTCCGCTGCTCACGGCTGGCAAGTGAAGGCTGCTCCCATTGGGACCATGGCTGTGGCTTCCGCCGTTGCGGCTGCGAACATCTACTACAACCAGCCAATGCTGGCGGACATGGCGCGGGCATTGCACGTCGGCGAACATTATGCGGGTTACGTAGCGACAGCAACCCAGGCAGGCTACGCCATAGGCATGCCGCTGTTCATTCCGCTCGGCGACTTAATTGAGCGGCGCGCGTTAGTGGTAACCCTGTTCACCTTTGTTGCGCTGTCTATGTTGTTAGCTGCGTCGGCTTCTAGCTTGGCTATGTTGATCGCCGGCAGCTTCTGCATCGGCCTCACAAGCGTCATCGCGCAAATTCTGATCCCGCTGGCCAGCGATCTGAGCGCGCCCGGTTCTGCCGGCAGGACAATCGGGCTAATGCAAAGTGGCGTACTGCTCGGGATAGTTCTCGCTCGCACCGTCAGTGGCATCGTTGCGCATCACTTCGGGTGGCGAGCCATGTTCTACATCGCAGCCGTCGTGGCTATCATGTTTGCTGTTGCGCTGCGCACGGTGCTGCCGGTTGTACCTGCGATCCCTGGCGGTAATTATCCGGGGGTGATGCGGTCCCTATGGCAGCTTACTATTGGGAACCGAAGGCTGCAAGCAATCTGCGCCAGTGCTGCCTTGTTTTTCGCTGCCTTCAGCGCGTTCTGGACTACCCTGATCTTTCTGCTGGAACGGCCGCCATACCACTATGGAAGCCAAGCTGCCGGTCTGTTTGGATTGGTCGGGGCCGTCGGTGCTGGTGCGGCTCCGCTGTCCGGTTACTGGTCAGACCGCAAGGGTTCGCGCTTTGTGGTTGGAATATCGGTTGTTACCGTGCTGGCTTCGTTTGGTATTTTCTGGGGATTCGGATTGCATCTGGCCGGTCTAGTGCTCGGGGTAATTGTTCTGGACGCGGGTGTGCAGGCAGCCCAGGTGGCGAATCAGTCAGAGGTAATGAGTCTGCAACCGGGCGCGCGCAACCGACTCAATTCAATCTACATGGTGTCGTACTTTGCTGGCGGTTCACTCGGGTCCATTGCGGGCTCATATCTATGGAGCATTTGGGGGTGGCCGGGAGTATGCGCGACCGGGGTTGTTTGCATGTTGCTGGCGGGTCTGGCCTTGCGGGCTAGGTACTATGTATCCACATGATCTACACGGTCACTGTCAGCGCGGTCGTCTTACTGCTTCTCGCCATCACGATTTACAAAAGCCGCGCAGTCAACAATACAGCTGATTTTTTGGTAGCTGGGCGATCACTGAGTTGGCCGGTGCTGGTCTTCACTTTGTTGTCTTCCTGGATCGGTGCGGGCAGCCTTTTAGCAGGGGCTGAGAACGCTTATCGGAATGGCTTTGTCGCTATCTGGCAGCCGGTTGGCGGATGGCTGGGTTTGCTGCTGATCAGCCTGATTGCTGGGCGCGCGCGTCACTTCGCGCAATTCACAGTTCCTGATTTGCTGGAAGCTCGTTACAACGCAACTGCCCGAGTGCTGGCGACAGCGGCCATTGTGGTTTCCTACACGATCATCGTCAGCTATCAATTTATTGGCGGCGGCGATATATTACATCTCATCTTTCCCGAGATCGGACGGACTACCGGGCTCTATATTATCGCGGCATTCGTCATCTTCTTTACTGCCGCCGCAGGTATGGCATCTATCGCATACCTGGACCTTGCCATTGGTTCGTTGGTCACGTTGACCATTCTGGTCGCCGTACCGGTCGTTCTCGCGCGAGCTGGAGGCTGGTCGCATGTCACACAAGCATTGCCGGCGGCGCACTTTACGCCATTCGGAACCATGTCTTTCAGCGGTGTAGCGGGGCTCGCGTTGCCCACCATGCTCCTGCTGATCGGCAATCAAGGCATGTATCAGAAATTTTTCTCTGCCAAGTCGGAGAGCGATGCGCGTAAATCCGTGATTGGCTGGATTGTCGGGACGGTGATCATTGAAACGCTGCTCATCACGCTTGCGATTGTGGCTAGCTCAGTCATTCACACCGAGCATCCGCGCGAGATCATACCGCTTGCGGCCAAACAGTTACTGCCTCCATGGCTTGGAGCTATTTTGCTGGGCGGGGTCTTTGCCAAAGTGATTTCAACGGCCAACAACTACCTTTTTTCACCCGCGACTAATCTGATTCACGATGTCTATCAGCGGTTCATTCGCCCTAATGCAACCGGGGCTCACGTGCTGGTAGTCTCGCGGGTCATTGTTGTCTTGCTCGGCATCTTTGCAGTCCTGCAAGCGACCCAGTTTGAATCTATTTTGAAGGCCTCGCTTTATGCCTATACCGTTTATGGAGCGGCCGTAACACCGGCTGTTATGGCTGTCTTTTTCTGGCCTCGCGCCACCACAGCTGGGGCGCTTTCTTCCATCAGTAGCGGAACAGTTGTCACTGTTGGTTGGCAGATCTGGCAACAGCATCAGGGTTGGCCCGGCTCAGCGGCCATGCAAGACATCGATGCAATTTTTCCGGCTCTTTTCATCTCGGTGGTGAGCCTGGTCCTGGTCAGTCTGGTTACAGTGAATAGTCCCAAACAAATAGAAGCGCGCTCAGCATACGGGGTAGGACAGCGATGATACCCGCCATTCAAAGCGCATTGCAACGGCAAGGATTTGGGGGATGGCTGTTCTTCGACCATCACCACCGTGATCCGCTGGCCTACAGGATTCTGCATCTGTCGTCAGATGCACAGGCATCGCGACGCTGGTATTACTTCGTGCCAGCTGATGGCCTCCCTTGCAAACTGGTGCATCGGATTGAGTCGCATGCTCTTGATTCGCTGCCTGGCAGGGAAGAGCAGTACTCGAGTTGGCAGGAGCAGCAGTCGAAACTTTGCGAGATGCTGCGTGGGGCAGGGAAGATTGCGATGCAATATTCACCCAACTGCGCGATTCCATATGTCGCAACCGTAGATGCAGGCACGGTGGAGTTAACGCGTACTTGTGGTGTCGAGATCGTCAGCTCGGCGAACCTGGTGCAGGAGTTCGAAGCCCAGTGGTCAGCAGACCAACTGGAGAGTCACTTGGAAGCAGGCAGGCGCGTAGACCAAGTGCGCCGTGCAGCGTTTGAGTTCGCGGGCGAGCGGGTGCGGAACGGCGTAAACACAACCGAGTACGAGGTGCAGCAGTTCATTCGCAAAGCATTCGAAGACGCTGGCCTGTTTACCGATCATGGCCCGATTGTGGCAGTCAACAGCAACGCTTCGGACGCGCACTACGAACCAACGCGCGACCGGCACTCTGCGGTGAAGGCGTGTGATCTGCTCCTGATTGACTTGTGGGCCAAACTCAAGAACCCCGGGGCTGTCTACTACGATGTGACGTGGACGGGTTTTCTAGGTCCAGCTATTCCTGACCAAATTCAGAACGTCTTCCAGGTTGTTCGGGATGCGCGAAAGTCAGCCAGCCAACTAGTGGTCCAGCGGTTTAGCCAAGGGCAGGAGGTATTTGGTTGGGAAGTGGATGACGCGGCTCGCGGTCACATTCGCAACCAGGGCTTCGGTGAATACTTCATCCATCGGACCGGCCATAGTATCGGCACAGAGGTGCATGGCAACGGCGCCAACATGGACAACTTCGAATCGCACGATGACCGCAAGATTATTGCCGAAACATGCTTCTCCATTGAGCCGGGAGTGTACCTGCCCGCCTTTGGCATTCGATCGGAAGTGAACGTTTTCGCCGGGAGTGACCGGGCATTCGTCACCGGCGAGGAGCAAGAGCACCTGGTAGAAATATAGGTAAGCCGTTGCAACTGTTGCCTCCCGTGCTTTGCCTGTTCAATATCCTGGATCAAAAGATTTAATTTGTATCTGCCACGCAAAGGGTTTACTGTTTGGTATGGCGACAGCTAGTCTCGTTGAGCCTCCGACCTCTCAGGTCCTGCTC
>CAXTWQ010000069.1:7882-27464 GCA_964248065.1 uncultured Bryobacteraceae bacterium
GTATTAGCAATATCGTTAGTTCCCAGCTAACGCTGGATGAAATGCTCGGGGAAATCGTCGGATTAACCGTTCAGGTTACCGAGTGCGACGCGTGTCTTGTTTATCTGATCGAGCGCGAAACGAGTGAGATCGTTTTGCGAGCTTCGCAGGTTCCCCATCAGGTTGATCTCGGTAATATTCGATTGAAAGTTGGCGAAGGTGTAACCGGCTGGGTGGTAGAGCACCATTCGGTAGTGGCACTGGCTCAGAATGCCGGGTCTGACCGCCGCTTTAAGCGCTTTCAAGCACTGGTGGAAGACACCTATGAGGCCTTCCTTTCAGTTCCTCTTCTGAGTGGCGGCGAAGTGATTGGTGTAATCAACGTTCACCATCGTGAGCCGCATTTCCACACGCAGGACGAAGTCTCCTTGCTTACCTTCATTGGCGAGCAGATGGGCGGGGCGATTTCGAAATCGGTTTTAGCCGAAGAGAATGTCCGGCTTCAACAGGAAACAGCCGAGATGCGTCGGCAACTGGAGACGCGCAAGATCGTGGAGCGTGCCAAGGGCTTGCTGCAACATCGCCATAGCCTGACCGAGGAAGAAGCTTATCTTCGTTTGCGCAATGAGAGCCGAAGACTCCGCCGTCCGATGCGGGAATTGGCCGAGGCAATCATCCTCTCTGAAGACCTCAGCCGGAAGAGCGACTCGCTCCAATAAGCGTCCACTCCCGCGTTTCGTTTACGGAGTTTTCTCCGTTATTTCGCAATCCTCACGTAGCTTCCATTGCTGGTAACTTCTGGAGGCGACCGGTTGCAGACAAGCTTTTCCCAGCGGCTCGCCGGGAGTACGTGGTTGATGACGGCACAACCATCATTTCCTACGAGCATCAGCCCGCTATCCCGGCTCGTGGCCAAATCGTTTTTCTTCACGGCCTGGAAGGTTCGGCTGATGCAGGTTACATTCGAAGCTTTACAGCGACCGCACTACAGTTCGGCTTCGCCGCGCATCGGATGAATTTCCGCACATGTGGCGGCACCGAAGCACTGTGCCGAACTATGTATCATTCGGGCCTGACGAGCGATACGGCATATGTCCTGCAACAAATCCGCAGGCGGACCAACTCACCGCTCTTTCTCGTTGGGTTTTCTTTGGGTGGCAACGTCGCCTTGAAACTGACAGGCGAGCTAGGGAAAAATGAGCTGCTGGCAGGCACCGTTGCGGTCTCGCCTCCCATCGATTTAGCTGCCTGTGTAAAGGCAATCGACCGGCCAGGCAATATCGTTTACGCCCGCAGATTTCTGGACAGACTCCGCTCTCGCATCCGGCGTAAAATCGCGCTGTCTCCCGGAAGCTACAGCGCTGAGTTTCTCGATTCAGTTCACTCTATCTGGGACTTTGACAATCGCTTCACAGCGCCACTGTTCGGCTTCGGCCGCGCAGCTAATTACTACGCAACGCAGTCGGCGATCAACTACGCAAGCCAGATCCGGACTCCTACGCTGCTCATTGCTGCAAAAGACGATCCGCTGGTGCCGTTTGAGATTTTCAGGCATCCAGCTATCGAGCGAAACGAAGCCATTGAAGTGCTGGCTCCCGATTATGGCGGTCATATCGGGTTTTTATCTCGGAGGCAGCCGCGTTTCTGGGTAGACCTGAATGCAATGAATTGGATTCAACGCGTAGCGGATGAGTATGCCTGATCGAGCAACTCAACTACATGCACAACGCGTTGCGCCTTGCCGAACAGCCGTGTCCCGGCGTCCAATTGCAGCAGGCACCCTGGGTTGGCAGTCGCGATGATGGAAGCTCCGGTATGCGCAGCCGTCTCCATTTTCTTTTCGAGTATCTGCATCGCCATGGGAGTATGGACGACGTTGTAGATACCCGCACTGCCGCAGCAGAGATCAGCGCCCGCCATTTCGCGTAATTTCAACCCGGGGATCGCGCGCAGAAGCTGCCGCGGAGCGGAACGAATTTTCTGGCCATGAGCAAGGTGGCAGGAGTCCTGATAGGTCACAACAGTGTCCACCGAACCCATATGGGGATTGAGGGTGATGGAGGCGAGAAATTCAGTTACGTCTTTCATCTTGTGTTTGAAGGCTGCGGCCTTGTCTAAGTAAGCAGGATCATCCCGGAGAAGGTGGTCGTACTCTTTCAACGTCGAGCCACAGCCTGCAGCGTTCGTGATAATCGCGTCAACGGCTTCGTCCTGCAGGGCATCGATGTTCTTGCGGGCAAGTGCCTGAGCGTGATGCAGATATCCGGAGTGAATATGGAGAGCTCCACAACAACCCTGGCCGCCTGGTATCACGACGTCGCAACCGTTGGCCTGCAAAACTCGCACGGTCGCTTCATTCAATCGGGCGAAGGCTACATTTGCAATGCAACCCGCCAGGAAGGCAACGCGGAAGCGCCGCTCGCCAATAGCAGGATAGGTCCTACCGATCTTCGAAAAGAAAAACGGCACCTCTGCGGTTGGCGAAAGTGCTTCCAAAGCAGCCAGTCTGGGAAGTAAGCGCAAGAAACCCGTTCCTCGCACCAGCCGCTGCAATCCGGAAGCCTGGTACGCATACAGCATTGTGCCTGCGAGTTGCAAACGACTTCGGGAATCGAGCAGCTTGCCAAAGATGAAGTTGTTCAGCCGGCGCGTTGCCCAACTCGGTTCGTCATTTGCACGAATCTGAACACGAGCCGCTTCGATCATTCGACCATAGGGCACACCGGAAGGGCAGGCCGTTTCGCATCCACGGCAGGCCAGACACAAATCCATATGCTGGCGATAGGAATCTGTGATCGGTGCGCCGTTTGCGACCAGATTCATCTGGTAAATGCGGCCGCGTGGCGAATCCATCTCAACACCTAATTCGCGATAAGTAGGGCAGGCGTTCAGGCATAGCCCGCAGTGAACGCATTTGTCGAGATCGGCTTGCGCCGGACCGTTAAGGCTTGCGTGGGGATCTGCGAGACTGGCGGCCGAGATCAGATTAGAGGCGGCCATACAAGCGGGATCGATTCAGTAGATTGCCGGGGTCAAACATAGACTTCACCTTTTTCATCATGGCAAAGCCGTTCGCGCATTCAGCCGAGAGGGGCATCGCCCATAGAGTTTTCTCAGCACGAACAGCGTCCGGAGCAAAGGCGACAGTGACGTTCCAGCCAGCTTCGCACGCGGCTGTCCATATAGTCTGGCAGCTTTGCCAACCGTTGCAATAGGCATAGGTGACGCCGGACGCAGCATGGGAAATGTATGTGCCGGACCCGATATGAAAGAGCTCGACAAGGGCAGTGAGTGGCGTGCCAAGGCGCAGGACAATACCGTTCGGATTGCGCACGAGGAAATCAGAAGTGAAGTTCGAAGTCAGATTCCAGAACGCGGCTTCGTCGTGATCAGAAATCACCTCGTCTGCGCCAAGGTCCCGGGCATAGCGGGCCAGCACAACTGGGGAGCCGGCTGCGCGAACCGCTAAGAGAAGATTGCGACGCCCCAGACGAGCGGCGGCGGGAGGCGAGAAAAGCTCGATGGAAATCGGCGTCAAGGGACTGAGAGTGATCTGGTCACGGCGGGCGAGTGCCGCTTCTACATCATGGAAGGAAAATAGGAATGTTCGTGTGGCGGCCGGACGCGGATGCACGCGCAGATTCACACTGGCAATTGCGGCCAACGTGCCGAAGCTGCCGATCATTAGCTTCGATATATCGAGGCCAGCCACATTCTTCACCACCATTCCGCCTGCCTTTACCGTGCGCCCATCGACGGTGACCAGAGCCAGCCCGATAACCTGATCGCGCACGGTGCCAAATCGCTTTCGTAGCGGTCCGTTTGAGTCAGCCGCAAGGATGCCTCCCACCGTTGCATCAGCAAAGAAGGGCGGATCGAGCGCAATCATTTGGTTGTGATTGCGCAAGTATTTTTGCAGTTCGGCGAAGCGCATGCCAGCCTCTACGCTGATAGTTAGGTCATTCCTCTCATGCTGCGATATGCGGTTCAGGCCAACGGTGCTGACCGTAACGTCGGCAGGCAGCACAGGACCGGCAGCGAGGCGCTTTGAGTTGTTCCCGTAAAGACGAACTGTCTGCCCGCGACCACATGCGTTACGCAGAAGCGTGGCGAGTTCTTCTTGTGTTGAGGGTTGAGCAGCTTCGATCGGCACAGCCTCTTTGATCCAGTCCATAAGATAACGCTGAGCGACGGTACGCGCGTGTCCTGTAGGCTGGTGTTATCGTGCCGTCCACCCCGTTGGAGAATGCCGAAAGAAGTAGTTCAGGTAAACGACCCAGCCTGGAAGACACTGCAGAGCTCTTCAAAGGACCTCTCGGTATCCGGTCTATCTCGCTTACTGGATTGTTCCTTCTCGCTTGTTTTTACACGCTCTATTTTGCACGAGATTTCTTCCTGCCGGTCGTGTTAGCGCTTGTTTTGAATTTTCTGCTCGCTCCCTTGATACGGCTGGGAAAGCGCTTCCGGATTCCTGAAGCACTGAGCGCAGCGGTTGTGATGGTTAGCCTGATTGTGGCACTGCTTGGAGTTGCCTATGAACTATCCGGACCGCTTGCCGAATGGCTGGAGAAAGCGCCTGAAATCAGCGCCAAAATACAAACGAAGATTCAACCACTGCGGAAGCCTTTGGAAAAGATTACCAAGGCAAGCGACCAAGTGGAAGGTCTGACGAACGTAAAAACCGGGGGTCAGAAGGCGCCTCAAAGCGTCCAGCTGAAGCCTGCCAGTTTCCTCGATATTGTCTTCAGCGGCACTTCGAAATTAGTATTCAGCACGCTGGTGGTGATTGTTCTGCTCTTCTTTTTTCTTGCGTCGGGCGATCTCTTTCTAAGCAAGCTTGTGCACGTATTGCCGACGTTATCCGATAAGAAAAAGGCAGTTCAAATTGCGCGCGAGGTAGAAGAGAACATCTCGAAGTACCTCTTTACCATCACGCTGATTAACGTCGGGATTGGGGTGGCAAGCGGTTTCCTGTTCTGGGCGTTTGGGTTGCCAAACCCGGCACTGTGGGGAGCTGTGGCCGGGGCCATGAATTTCATTCCAACAGTAGGGGCGCTTAGCGTGGCAGCAATCATTACACTTGTCGCCACCGTAACCCTGCCTTCTCTATCGCATGCGCTGCTGCTGCCAGCGGCTTTTCTTGGGATCACTATCACCACAGGGACATTCGTGACGCCTATGATTATGGGCCAGAGACTCACGCTTAATCCTGTGGTGATTTTTTTAGGGCTGAGTTTTTGGGGCTGGCTGTGGGGAATTCCCGGTGCGTTGCTGGCGGTGCCGATGCTCGCGATGTTTAAGATTTTTTGCGATCATATCGAACCGCTGGCGCCCATAGGCGAGTTTCTCGGACACTAAGTAACGGACCAAGGCTGATCTAAGACAAGAGCAGCAGTCGTGAGAACCGGCGCGTGATCCGACCACGCGCAGCCGGAACCGCTAAGAGGGATTTTGACCGACGTTTCACCGCTGTTATCGACCAGATCAGAGAAGCTCCAAACCAGATAACAGCCGAGGGAGCGCGACCGTTGGCAAGCAAGATCAGGCTTCCAATCAGCGACATAAACGCTGAGAAGACATTCAATTGAGTGTGGGTCATCTTTCCGACTCTCAACTACTGACCTTAGCACCCCTGTTGTTGTGCGACGCCTCGCCTTTAGGTCAGGTGCTGGTTGCCTTAGCAAGCACACCCAACCGAGATTTCCTTCAAGCAGTGTTCAGCCGACTCAGCATCGTTGCTGTTGATTGCAAAACGCTGGAACAAGCCCTCAATCGGCCGCAAGGGCCATCACGGACGCTGCTATGCGACCGCAATCTGTCAGCTCCATGCACTTGCAGTCCAAAAAAGGTCCAAGACTCGGCGCATTGCCTGAAGCTTTGCCATTTGCACATCCAGATCGGTTTGCCTTTCGCGAGCTAGCTCTCGCCATCGACGGAAAGCTGAAGTATCAGATTTAAAACCATTCATAAGATGGCGCAACTGGTTCACGCCGAAGCCGCAGGACTGAGCCAGCCTCAGCACGGCAAGGCGGTAAATAGAGTCTGATGAGTAGCGCCGTTGGCCACTGATCCTCACAGCCACTGGCAGGATTCCGACCCGTTCCCAATACCGAATGGTGGAAGCGGACACGCCGCTCTTCTGCCCTAGTACTTGCAGAGTGGATCAACATGGAGCGCCGCTGCTGCCCATTTTTGACGTTCCAGCTTTCAGCCTCTGGCAATCAAGCTGAGAGGTTGCTGAAGCTAACGGGGCCCCGAGGAGTGAAGGCTCTTCTGAATAGTGAGTTTTTCGCACAGTGAACAATTTGCCCGAGAGCAATTTAGGCCGTTCGGAGGATTCCGTTGCATTCGGGAGAACTGCCAACGAGCCCGGCAAATCTGCTGGCGGGTTATAGTATCGCCTCGTTTGAGATGTTTACAGTGGAGCCAGACCTTGTTTTTAGAAGGTTCGTAGCGCAAACAAGTAGGTTTATGGATTTTGAATTTAGTTCCGATGAAATTCAGCTGCGTAAGGCCGTTCGGGATTATGGCGAAGCTGAGCTAGCTCCTCATGTCCTTGAGTGGGATGAGGGGCAGATTTTTCCGCTCAAAGCCGTGAAAGAATTAGGCGGGATGGGGCTGCTCGGGTCCATCTTTCCGGAAGATCTAGGTGGCGCCGGTTATGGGTACATTGAGTATTCAATCATCATTGAAGAGCTGGCGCGTGTTGACCCGAGTGTGGCATTGATTGTGGCCGCGCACACGTCGCTTTGCAGCAACCACATTTACTTGGCGGGCTCGCCCGAGCAACGCCGGCGATACATTCCAAAGCTGGCCACGGGAGAGCATCTTGGCTGTTGGTCTCTCACCGAACCGGAGGCGGGTTCGGATGCAGCAGGAACGCGAAGTACGGCGTCCCTCATCGATTCGCACTGGGTATTGAATGGAGGCAAGACCTTCACGACGAATGCGCACTATGCCGACGTCTGTGTTGCCATGGCAGTCACGAACCGGGCAGCTTCACAGCACGGCATTTCCGCATTCATTCTGGATAAGGGTACGCCCGGGTTCACTGTCGGCAAGAAAGAGAATAAACTCGGCATGCGCGCGAGCGCTACAGGCGAAGTGCTGTTCTCCGATTGCCGGCTGCCGGAGCAGCAGTTGCTGGGCAATACAGGCGAAGGATTCGTCGACAGCCTGCGCGTGCTGGATGGCGGCAGAATTTCCATTGCAGCCTTGTCCATTGGATTAGCGCAAGGGGCGTACGAACAGGCATTGAAATATTCCAAGCGCCGCAAGCAATTTGGGAAATTTATTTCGGAGTTCCAGTCCATTGGCGAAAAGCTCGCCAATATGGCTATGTCCATTGAGGCTGCTCGCTGGCTCACCTACTGCGCAGGAGCAAGGAAAGATGCGGGCCGCCGCGTAACGAAAGAATCGGCGATGGCGAAACTATTCGCATCGGAGATGGCGGTTTCCGTTGCCGATCAGGCACTGCAGATCCATGGTGGTTACGGCTTTATCAAAGAGTATCCAGTTGAGAAGTTCTACCGCGATGTGAAGCTGTGCACCATCGGAGAGGGAACGAGCGAGATACAGCGATTGGTGATTGCACGACAGCTACTGAAAGATTGATCTGAAGCCGAATGGGCGGATAGCTCATTTAGGACAGAAACGTGGTGCTTGCCATGGTTGAACGAACTTGATACGTAGTGGTAGCAGCGGATTACTGGTCGAGACCGCAACGCCGCGGCGCACGATCATCGTTTGCGCAAGCTCCGGGGATAGTGGGAATAGCGCTAGCTGGAGCGGCTACGAATCGCTAGCGTCCGATTGTGACGTGGTGTAGTGACCCTATTTAGGTAGGTGTTGCGATACTGTCCCGGCGTAAAACCAACTATTCTTTTGAACGCTTTGTTGAAGGCGGCGTCAGTCTCGTAACCAACCTCCAAACCGATGTCTGCCAGCTTGGCGTCACCGCGCACGAGCAACTCCAGCGATTTCTGCATACGCCATCCGGTCACATACTGCATCGGCGTCTCACCGAGGAGTTGCTTGAATCGAGCTGCAAAAGAGGAGCGTGACATACCCGCTGCTTCCGCAATCGATTCGATGGTCCATGGCGCTCGTATGTTTGCATGGATCGCTTTCATTGCGCAGCCAATCTGCGGGTCAAAGATGGCGCTCAACCATCCACTTTTGCCCTGTTCCGAATTCTGCCCAATATAGGCTCGCAGTGTCTGGACGAAGAGGACTTCTGCCAGCCTGTTTGCGGCCACATCCGATCCCGGAACCTGAAGGGCCATCTCCGATGCAAGCATTTGCAAGGTCGCGTGCAATCCACTCGCCTGGGTCTGCTCGGAGCGTAGAAGAATCAATCTCGGCAGAAGAGCGGTAATGGGGCGAACGCTTCCTTGATTGAACTGGAGCAGGCCCCAGATCAAAGTGGTAGGTACGCCGCCCCCTCCATGATGCACGACATTTTCCACGGCCTTCGCCCGTAACTCGCAAAAGCTTACGGGTGCTCGGTGAATCTGATCGGAGAGGCTGAATGAAATCTGAGGAGCCAGCAGGAAACAGTCTCCACCCGTCAAAGCGAATGGCTCACTTTCGCCACCGACCTTCAGCCAGCAGTGACCACGGGAGATCATGCAAAAGTACGCGACCCCCGGACGATGAGCGAGGCCGCCTTCCGAGGCAACCTGCGTTGTTTGAGCAGCGAGACTGACGCCCCAGGGGGCAGTCGCTTCGAGTTTCGATTGAACGAGCGCGGAAATCTGCAGCGTGCGGAAGATGTCACTGATCGGGTCCAACAGAGTTCCCCCTTTTTGGACGATTGAACAAAATGTAAAGCGTCTAGGGTAATTCTAGTCCAGGACGAAGGGAATCTACTTGTCATAAGGCAGATGAGCAAAGTTCCATTTGCCGGAGGAGAAACAATGGCGAGTACCGAAAAAATCGTGATTACAGGGGCTTCTGGCAAACTGGGCAAGCTGGTTCTTCAGGAGCTTCTTGCCAAGGGCACCACCGACATCATCGGGACGACGCGTACACCGGAAAGCCTGGCTGAATTTGCAGCAAAGGGCATGGAGGTACGCACGGCAGACTTCAAGGACCCTGCAACATTGACCGATGCTTTCCAGGGTGGAACGCGGCTGTTGCTCATCAGCACGACGGATGTTGGTTCGCGTGTGCCACAACATGGAGCAGCGGTCGAGGCGGCGAAGGCGGCAGGGGTGCAGCATGTGATTTATACCTCATGGCCCGAGCCGCAACACTCGGTTGCGGCGGTCTCTCCGGACCATGCCGGTACGGAAGAACTGATCTTGAAGAGCGGGCTCAAGTACACGTTTCTTGCCAACTACTCGTACTCTGAACTCCTCATGTTTTCGCTGCCCAAAGCTCTGGAAGGCGGGACGCTGTACGGAGCTGCCGGGGACGGACGCGCGGCATACGTCACCCGTCAAGATTGCGCCTACGCGGCTGCCGGCGTTCTCGAACATGCGGCAAACCATGAGGACAAGCACTACCGCATCAGCGGGCCGCAAGCTTACTCCCGTGCGGAGATTGCTGCCCTGGCCGGCGAGATCACCGGCAAAAACCTGTCCTACGTGGACCTGCCACCCGAGGCGTTCAAGAACGCGCTTGTTGGGGCCGGGATGCCCGAAGGCTTTGCCCAGGTGTTTCTCAGCTTCGAACTGGCGATCAAGGCCGGCGAGCTTGAGCCGGTGACGCAGGCAGTCGAGGAACTGTCAGGCCACAGCCCAAAATCTCTTCGCACTTTTCTCGAATCGACTTTGAAATAGATTCGTAGGGGGCGAAGGTCTCGCCCTGCTTCACCCAAGCCGCGGTTCCCTACGGGAGCCATTAGGAGACGAAGTGGCAGGTCAGGATGTGATTAGCTTTGGAGCAGTTCACCTGGAGGTTAGAGACCTCGAGCGGACTGCCCGCTTTTGGGAGAAGCTCTTCGGATTTGAACGGCGCGCGAGCGACAGTAGCAGCATCGCGGTGGGGACTGCTGAGGAAACTCTCCTTGTCCTGCATGGTGGGGCACGCGTTAGGTTTCAGAAGGGACATAGTGGCATTTACCACGTCGCCATACACCCGCCGAACGCCCGGGACTTCGCGCGGATTTTCAAGCTGCTGATCGACCACAAATATCCAATAGCTCCGACAGACCACACCTTTTCGAAATCGATCTATCTGGACGATCCGGACGGCATTAACATCGAGATCACGCTGGAGACTCCGGAGCGGTTCAAGGACAGCGTCCCCGGCCCCGGAAACCGGCTCACCTTTGTCGGTGCGGATGGAGTAGGACGGCCCGGAGCATACGCATTAGATCTCAACCAAGTCTTTGGGGCGTATGAAGCCGGTTCGGAACGCGACCCTGCGGCAAGGGGGACGAAGGTCGGACACCTTCACCTGTACATAGGGGACCTGGAAAGAGCCCGGGACTTCTATATCGGCCTTGGCATGGAATTGGCGCGGTGGTGGCCTCCGATGCAGATCGCGGACTTCGGTGCTGGCGGTCCATTCAGGCACCGCATTGCCATCAATACCTGGCAAGGGCTTGGCGCTCCACCATCGCCCGCAGGTTCGGCTCGAATGCGTCACTTCGAAATGCGCTTCGATACACCGGAGCGTCTTCAGGCCGCACTTGCGGCGAATCCGGACGCGATTGACGATGGCGATGCGTACGAACTCACCGATCCTTCCGGGATCAAACTTCGTTTGGCAAAAGCTACGACCGGGACAGCTTAATTCGATGCCTGAGATTGTGCGGATTGAAGGAGTTTGAAATATGTCCAAAAACGATATCAGGTGTCACGCGTAATCGCGCTGGAAGAACACGTCTGGACTCTCGAGCTTCGCGGGGCGCTGCTCAACTTCGGCGGTGACGACACCGTGACCCCGTTCAGCAATGCAGACAAAACAAACAGCGTTTGCTCGATGTCGGCGAAGAGCGCCTGGCCCGGATGGACGCCGCAGGCGTGTACTTCCAAGTGCTGTCCCTTACCACTCCCGGTATCCAGCAACTGCCTCCGGCCCTGGCGGTTTCTCTGGCCCACGATGCGAACGACTTCCTCGCGGATGCAGTGCGGCGCCGGTCCGGCCGCTTTGCCGCGTTCGCCACGTCGCCCCACCTCCGACCCCGAGGCCGCCGCAGACGAACTGCGCCGCTGCGTCACTGAACTAAGGTTTGTCGGCGCGATGGTGTTTCCCCGCACCCTTACGCTTTGCCGAGGACTTATCGTTTGCACGAGAGCATCAGACGGTCAATCGCACGTGGACAAAGTCTGCATTGAAACTCGCCGAGATCGATCTATATTGGTGTTGACACCCGACACGATCAGTGGCCTATACTGTCGATAGCCTACACCAATGCTTGATAAAACTCGGTCAGACCTTTTGCAGGGCACTCTGGATCTGCTGATCTTACGAACGCTTCAAGAGCAGGTATTGCACGGCTGGGCTGTATCAGAGCGGATTCAGCAAATCTCAGAAGACGTGCTTAAAGTCAATCAGGGCTCTCTTTACCCGGCTCTGCACAGATTGGAAACCAAGGGATGGATTAAGGCAGAGTGGGGAGTTTCTGAACTTGGTCGTCGCGCCCGCTTTTACCGAATCACTGCCTTAGGAAGGCGGCAGCTGCAAGTGGAGCACGAAAGTTGGCGGAAAATGGCGATTGCTATTGGACGCGTGTTGAAGCTGGCCTAAGAATGCGTCTCGTAAGCCTCCTATCGCGGATTAGGTCATTGCTAAATCGCGAGCAACTGCAGCGAGAAATCGATGATGAAGTTCAATCGCACATCGAGTTCGAAACGCCCAAGTACGGAGGTTTGGGAATGCCGGAGAATGAGGCGCGAAGATACGCCTACATCGCTCTTGGCGGAAAAGCACAAGTCGTTGAGGAATGCCGGGACCAGCGCGGTATTCCCTTCCTTGAACATATCTTACGCGACTGCCGCCTCGCCCTTCGCGCATTTAGCCGGTCTCCGGCAAGTGCTTTGGCCATAGTTCTGACAATTGGGCTGTGCGTTGGCGCTAACAGCACCGTTTTCGCTTTTTGCAAAGCAATGTTACTGGCAACGCTGCCGGTCCCCAATCCGCAGCAACTCTACCTAGTCTCGATCGAGGTTCCCGGCAACCCGCCATACCAGTACTTTTCTTTTCCTAATTTGCAGAAAGTACAAAACTTGGCAAATGGAACGGCAACGCTAGCCGGGTTTACCGAAGTTGTTAATTACTCGATACGGAATGACTCCGGGACAACGAGCACGATAAAGGGGCAACTCGTAACAGGCAATTTCTTTTCCACTTTGCAGGTTTCGCCAATCGCTGGTCGAGCTTTCAACCAACGGGATAACGATCCCGGGCAGCAAGCGGTGGCGCTACTAAGTTATCGCTTCTGGAAGCAGAGATTTGGCGGCGATCACGGAATCATCGGCAAACGACTGCTGATCCAGCGAAAGCCTGTGATAGTGCTCGCAATCATGCCACGAGACTTCGAAGGCATGGAACCAGGGGTGCAGCCCGACATCTGGATGCCTCTGTCCGTTCAGGCGGCAATAGGGTTTGCAGGCTATGCCAGCATGAACGGCATCGACTGGAACAAGCCGTGGCTCTGGCAAGACGTCGAGTGGGTGCACGTCCTGGCGCGGTCATCAAAGGATCGGGACGGGAAAGGGCTCCACGCGTTGCTAACACATTGGTTGAAGGCGGAAGTGGCCGCTCAGCTTCCGCAAGTGAGCGATGCTCGTCAGCGAACGATGATGTTGCGCGCCAGAGTGGCGCTTTCGAATGCAGCCGGTGGTTTGCCGCGCCTGCGTACACAGTTCTCATTGCCGTTGCGAATTTTGATGGCACTGGTAGCTGTTCTCTTGTGCAGCGGCTGCGTAAACATCGTCAACCTGCTTTTGGCACGCTGCAGAACACATGAGCATGAAACTACGATCAGGGTTGCGCTGGGGAGTAGCCGCAGGCGGTTGATCGCTAGCACAATGACTGAGACTCTGCTTCTGGTCATCGCAGGGGGTCTACTAAGCCTGCCCATTGCAGCATGGGGATCGAGGGTGGTTCTGCATTGGCTTGTGATCAATAGAGACTTGCAAATCGAAATTCCTCCTGATTGGTCGATGGTTGGATTTACAGCCGCAGTCACTTTGTTCACCGGTCTCTTGGTCGGGTTGATACCTGCGCTGAGAACCGCTGATCTTGCCACGTCCGGCAAGCTCGGTCAGCGCACGGACACGAGCTTCACGAGAACCCGTCGCGCTACTCGCCTCTCTTCCATTTTAGTTGCCGGCCAACTGGCTCTATCGATTACATCCTTGGTGATAGCGGGCCTACTTACGCGGACGCTTCTGAACTACGAGCGCTTGGACGTTGGCATGGACCGGCAGCACGTATTGAGCGTAGGGATCGATCCCTCAGCGGCAGGCTACAACAACGCGGCAAAACTGAATGCTTTGTACCCGCAATTAACAGAGGCAATTGACAGCATTCCAGGTGTCATTTCCAGTGCCGTGGCGGGGTGCGGTTTAATGAACAACGGTTGCGCGACGATCTCAGCCACCGTTCCCGGTGCGGTCAGGAAATCGACCGAATCTCTTGTGGAACGCAATTTCGTCGGACCTGGTTTTTTCCAAACCGTGGGGATGCAGTTGCTTCGCGGACGTGGCATCAGCGAACAGGACACCTTGCGGACAGCGCCGGTTGGCGTCGTCAATGTAGAGTTTGAACGCCAGTTCCTAAATGGTCAGAGCAGTCTTGGGCGTGTTGTCCGCCTGGATGGCCAAGATGTTCAGATTATCGGCGTAGTAAAAGATGCCCGTTCGGATAATATTCATCGCCCAGCTGGTTCGTATCTTTTCTTGCCGGTTGAACAGGCTCGTGACGGATGGAATATTTCTCATATAGAGGTCCGGACACATGGCAAGCCGGAAGACAGTGCAAAAGCCGTGCGCACGGCTATTCTGGCCATCAATCGGGCAATTCCAGTCGCAGAGATCACAACGCTTGCAGAGGAAGTAAAGACTGGGCTTGCAGGCGAGTTGCTCGTCGGAAGATTGGCAGGACTATTTAGCATTCTGACTTTGCTGATTGCAGCGATAGGATTGTACGGAATCTTCGCTTATGAGGTAAACCTGAGACGTCCCGAATTCGGAGTAAGGATAGCGCTTGGGGCAACGAAGGGAATAATCTTTTACATCGTCTTTCGGCGAGCAGCGCTGATTTGGATAGCGGGATCTGCGATTGGCCTTTTGTTCGCGATCTTTGCTGCTCGATTCATTGAAATCGCTTCTGTTCGAAACGGGAACGATCGACATCTGGACCTATGCAGTTTCGCTGCTTGCGCTCTTGGCGCTGTCCAGTCTCGCAGTCTTCCTACCTGCTCGCCGTGCCGCTTCTCTTGATCCGGCTTCCATTCTGCGGAGTGAATGAACCCAACGTTACTTCTAGAACTCCGAACTTGCTAGTTCAAGCGGAGTTTCCTATGCACAGACGTTTGGTGCTGTTGAAAAACTCCGGCTGTAGGATAGACGATTTTGATCCCCTCAAACTGCCAGTACAAGGCGCAAGAGAGTTTTCCAACAGCATCGTTCCTTTGCGCAATACCGACTCAGGACCACTCGATAAGTGCATCCGCGATTTGACGTCAATCTAGAATCCGTCGCTAGCGAGATGCGCAGAAGAACTCGGGGATTCGGGGACGAGCCGCTCACCCGGCTACCGGATCAAGTGGCTACGAATGGATGATCAAGTTAGGTGTGAGGTTAATGCCAACTAAGGTCAATGGAGGAATGTATGCCCCGGAGTTCTTCCAGCGATATGACACGAAGCTTTCGTCTCACTTGAACGTCACATTGGAGGACGATACAGGAAACTCCCAACCTGCTTTGATCAAGAAATTGAAAAGAGCTATCAATCCGCTGTTACTGATTGGCGAATGCCGCTGTAATCTGCTTGATGCGATGATCTGCCTCTCGGTGCAAAGGTCAATAGCTGTTCGAGTGCAGCTGACGTTCCAAGCAGGTTAGTTTATGAAAGCTGTTGTTTATCACGGGCTCAACAGGGTTTATGTGGATACGGTTTCGGATGCCAAGCTCGAACACAAAATCTCGGAGAAGTAATTGAGTTGGCAAGGCTGTCAATACCGTCAAAGTGGGCGAGAAAGTCAATCTGGGCGTCATCGTCTCGCCTGAGAAAGCCCCCAAATGCGTATAAGCATTTTGACGATCGTAATAATGGCTGGACCAAGGTGATCCTCCACCCCAACACAGCCTAATTTCATTCGGCGGCTGCCGGCCAACTGGAACGGCAACGGCTTTAAACAACTAAAGAATCGAAAGAACAACCAGCTATTTCCCATGTCTCAAACCCAAGTCAAAACACAGTCAATGTCCCAAATTAAGCTGAAGCCGTTAAGAGAGCAAGTGATCGTCATCACCGGTGCATCCTCGGGCATCGGGCTCGCTACGGCGCGTATGGCAGCCGCAGAAGGCGCACGTCTTGTCTTAGCCGGACGGAGCGACCGTGCACTCACCGAACTCGTCACAGAGATCACCGCCAAAGGAGGGCACGCGATTCACGTCATTGCCGATGTCGGGCGCGAGGAGGACGTGCGCCGGATTGCAGAGGCGGCACTCACGGCATTCGGCCATTTTGACACTTGGGTCAACGACGCAGGCATAGGAGTGTATGGCCGAATGGAGGAAGTCTCCATCGAGGACATGCGCCGCTGCTTTGAGACCAATTTCTGGAGCCAGATCTATGGATCGCGCGAAGCAGTGAAGCATTTGAAGCAACAAGGTGGCGCCCTTATCAATTTGGGTAGCGAGGTATCTGAACGCGCGGTACCGTTGCAAGGAATTTATTGTGCGTCGAAGCACGCAATCAAAGGAATGACCGAGGCGTTGCGGATGGAACTGGAGGCTGAAGGCGCGCCCATTTCAGTAACGCTCATTAAGCCTGGCCAGATTGATACGCCGTTCACCGTGAATGCCAAGAATTATCTCGACTCGGAGCCACATCACGTTCCGCCGGTCTATGCTCCCGAAGCGGTGGCAGAGGCGATTCTCCATGCTGCCGAAACTCCCGTACGCGACGTGTTCGTGGGCGGAGGCGCCCGAGTAATTGCGGCCATGGGACATGCTGCCCCGGGCCTTACCGATCGGTTCATGGAAAAGACGATCATTCCGGGGACTCCGAGCGGTCATGCGCCTCGCCGGGCTCATGATCAAAGCGGACTCGATACGCCGACCGAAGCACTTACAGAGCGGGGCAATTACGAGGGTCACGTGATGAAAACAAGCCTATATACCAGGGCCGTGCTCAATCCGCTTGTGACAGGCACTGTGATGGTTGGCGTTGGCCTTGTCCTGATGGCCGGATGGCGTCGCCGCCTTCACTCACCCGCAACAATGCGCGGCTCTAACACGGGCACGGTCGCCAAAGCCCTTCGCATCGTAGTGGAAGCAAGGCCGGGTAAAGAAGGTGAAGTGCAGGAATTACTTGCTGGAATCCGGCAAGGTGTCGGAAGCGAACCTGGCGCCCGGCCATGGTTCGGGCTGCAGCGAAACGAGTCGGTATTTGAGATCTTCGAAACATTTCCCGATGAAGCAGGTCGGGAAGCACATCTAGCGGGCAAAGGCGCAGCACTTTTAATGGGACAATCGAGCTCGCTGCTGGCTAAACCTGCGGTCATCAGCAAGCTGGACATTCTGATTACCAAAACGCCATCCGCAGCTGTGCATTCGCTCTAGTGGTCAACAATGACGGACGCGAACTCCAGCTCACAGCCGCTCCTTCAAGCCTTCAACAGCTCGGCGCTGCACCTTCCAAATCGAATGGTAATGGCGCCCTTGACGCGTGGGCGCGCAGACAATCCGGAGCATGTTCCGCCGTCGATCAGCGTTGTGTATTACACGCAGCGAGCAACCGCTGGCCTCATCATTACCGAAGGAACTCATATCAGTCCCCGCGCGAACGGTTGGATTCACGTTCCGGGTATCTACACAGCCGCGCAGGTTGAGGGCTGGAAGCGGGTTACAGACTCTGTGCATCAGGCTGGTGGCCGTATTTTCTGTCAGCTTTGGCATCAGGGCCGCTTGTCTCATCCGAGTCTGCTAGGAGGACAGCTGCCGCTCGCCCCTTCCGCTGTGACGCGCGAGGGGGTGAATGCCTTTTTAGCTGACGGGTATACGCCTTCCCCTACACCTCATGCTGCAACAGTCGACGAGATTCACCAGATTGTCCAAGAATTTGCAAATGCCGCGCAATGCGCAGACCAGGCCGGCTTCGATGGCGTTGAAATCCATGGTGCTAACGGTTATCTGATTCAGCAGTTTCTTTCAGACCAGTCGAATCTCCGAACAGACGAATATGGTGGTTCAATTGAAAATCGAGCACGCTTTCTGTTTGAGGTAATAGACGCGATTCATTCAGTTCTCCCGCCAGAGCGGGTCGGGCTTCGACTCTCACCGTCTATGAATGACATGCAGGGAATTAATATCGATGAGCAAACGGCGCCTACTTTCGACTATGTGGTGCACCGGCTCAGTGCATGCAACTTGGCTTATTTGCATTTGCTTGAGCCAATGAAGCCGGTCGAGAATGTTCCGCATGCTATAGCTCATGTAGCCCAACACTTCAGGCCGCTATATAAGGGAACCTTGATGATCAACAAGGGCTTCACACGGGAAACAGGCAACCACATTATCGAAGAGCACGTGGCGGACCTGGTTTCATTCGGCACACTGTTCCTCGCCAACCCTGATCTCCCCGAACGTTTCCGCGTCGGGGCTGCTCTTAATCAGCCGGACAAGGACACTTTTTATACGCCAGGCGCCAAGGGTTACACTGACTATCCTGCTTTGGCTGTGGAGCCTTTGACGTCGTCGCGTCCATCGCGGTAGTGGTAGCAGCATCGGAGTTGTGCTTCGCCAAAGAGAACGGCCTCCAGCGTGAGCCGGAGGCCGGTTTTTCGAACCGAGCTTTTTCTTATCTTGGTTCTTATTGAGCCAGAACGAACGACCACTTCTGATTGTCGCCGCCGGTTGACTGCCATTGTTGGATGGCCGCTCCGTCAGCCTTCGACACGCCTGTCACGTCCAGCATCTTTCGGCTGTACAGACACATAAACGAAGCATAACCGTCGGCGGTTTTCTCGACAGTGAACATCTCGTTCGCCGTTCCGTGGTACAGGTACTGGATTAGGTAACCACCGTTGGCCGTCGATCCACCAGCAACATCCATGGAGAGACCGCTTCGCTTGCTGGTAATTTTGTAACCGACCTTCAAGGGCGTGAACTGCCACTTCTGGCTGTCATCGTTGGTGCAGGTTGCCTGAACTAATACTGCGGCTGAGGCTGTTGAATCAGACTGTACCTGGATGCATTTGCCGCTATTTTTCGACACGATGTAGACCCAGCCGGATTGAACGGTACTGATGGGCGCAGGTGCCGGTGCGGGAGCAGGAGCCGGTGCTGGTGCGGGTGCTGGTGCGGGCGCTGGTGCTGGTGCGGGCGCAGGTGCTGGAGCAGGCGCAGGTGCGGGAGCGGGAGCGGGGGCAGGTGCCGGTGCCGGTGCGGGTGCGGGTGCGGGTGTGAGGGGGGTAATGGGGGCAGGGTCAGGTTTTGAGGGTGGTGCTGATGCCGGTGCTGAAGAGGGGGAGACCGCGTCCCGTCGTGGTCGGACGGATCCATAGTTCCGTCACCGTCGCCGTCGCCGTCAACATCAACGTTGACGTCATTGACGTGCGAGTGGGCGGCCGAGTGCCGGATACTGATCAGCCTGCCCGCCGCACTGACGCCGCCCTGGCCCGGGCCCGAGCCCGACGAGCCGTTCAGCAGCAACCGCTTGTTCGTCGCCGCCAAGACCACCCCGTCCGGCCTGACGCTCGGCACCTTCGTCATCTCCTTGCAATCGGCGCAATTCTTGATCACCAGACTGACCGTCTCCTTGATGCGCACCCAATGGTACTTCTCCGCGATCGTCGCCGTCGTCTTGTTGATGCCGCCATGCTGAAGCACATGCACCTGTCTCGCAATCTCATACTGCCGCTGCGGATCGGCCACGACCTCCTTGTCCTTGAGCATGAGCCTCTCGCCGCCCTCGACGCCCGGCTCGACGAGGCTCGGGTCGTCGCACGCCACGAGCTTGTAGTGCGTGGCGGCGCTGCGGAGACGGCTTTTCTCCGCCCGGTCCGCCCCGTTCGGGTATTTGCCGTGCTTGAGGTAGAAGCGGATCTTGTCGAAGCGCTCTTCGGACACGAAGTCTTCGCCTTCCGGACCTAGGTCGCGGCCGTAGATGATGGCGTCGATGAGCTCGTGCGGGTGCGAGCGCAGGTTGCCGCAGCCTTTGACGCGCCCGATGCGTTTGAAGCCGAGGGCGTCCCAGATGCGGCAGGAGGCGACGTTGGTTTCGTACACGAGGTTGAAGACGGAGTAGGTGTAGCCCTAGAATAGTATCAGTCCTCGCGTATGTGAGAGTTAAACATTAGCAATCGCCATCTGAGAGGTATGGGATCACTACAGAGATGCAACGCTGCATAGGGCAGAGTCAATGAGTTAGATGATAGAAATCAAGACCTACAAGCTTCGGCGCCCACTCCAAATAC
>CAXTWQ010000070.1:0-27413 GCA_964248065.1 uncultured Bryobacteraceae bacterium
TTCTTTGGAACTGACGGAGCAAGAAAGAAAAAACTTCTAGTCGCATTCCATTTCCAGTTTTCGTCCGCGATCGCGTGGAATTGCGATACATGCCGCTCGACCGGGTTGGCAGCGAAACGGCTCTGCGCCTGGCTGCCAAGCGGTAGCTTGGAGCACGAACCTCGAAGTAAAGCGATCTGGGCGAGAAAAAACATAGTCACCCTGCAGTGTCCGAAATCGATTATCTCCAGCCAAAGTTCCAACTACTTAGATCAGTTTAGTATCTGGAAGCGTTTCGGCGGAGGCACTCCCTGGCAGATAGAGGCGAAGACCGCCGATGCAATATTGATTCTGGAAGAAGCATACAGGATGGAGGTCGAAAATGTCGATAAGCAAGAGGCCAAATAAAACGGCAAGAGTCTCGCGAGGCAACGCAAATGGCTTAGTGGGTCAACTAAATCAACAGTCAAAGCAACAAGCATCGCGACCCACTCACGTATCCGCCGTTCAGGACCTTCATAGATTAGCACTGGGAGTTCAAGCCCAAACTCATCAGGTCGATTTCGGCAAACCGTCGAGTTCCGGCACAGGCCCTTCCTCAAATTCCGCTGGAGACCATTGGAGCGGACTGCTCCAGAAAGCCATAGATAACAGCGCATCTCAGGTCCTCGGGGGCGGAATACTCGGCTCCGGTCTCTCCTCAGTATTTTCTGCAGTCTTTCATCTATTTGGTGGAGGCACTCAGTCTCAACCGTCACCCTTAGAGCGATTCGTTCTCCCCCAGATGGAACAACGAACTGTCGATACTGCGCAGAACACGTACGTGACACATAGCGCTTTGAGTACCGCTTCCCAAGCTAGCAATTCATTTTCAACGCAGGTCGGAAGTAACTCCGGAGGAGTTGAACAGGCGGCAGTTGTAAAAGCAGTGAGGAATGCCCTGCTTACCTCAAGTTCACTAAACGACATCATCGGAGAGCTATAAATGCGAGTCTTTCCTACTCTCAACTCCGGCGCGGTGTGCCAATACCCGGCTGTGTTGGGCAGCGGTGTTTCAGTGCAGGTCCTGCGATTCATTGATGGGTCTGACCAGCGATTTCGATTGCAGAGTGGATCCCGCCGACGCTGGCACATCAACTTAAGCTTGCTAACAACAGCAGAGGCTTGTGCACTCGAGCAATTCTTTGTTGCTCAGAGCGGCTCCTTTTCGGCGTTCGACTTTGCAGATCCACTCACAGGCACGTTGGTCGCTAACTGCCGTTTCGGCAGTCCAGTCCTTAACAGAGAACTAACAGGTTTGAATGCAGAGGCGCTTTCACTCTGGGTGGTAGAGACCAATGAGTAACACTTTTTTCCCGCAGCTAGGTACGGGGTTCGTGCAGTATCCGCTCCGTAAACAACGCACGCTTAGAACGGTGACAAATGTTCTGCCTGGCGGACGGCTGATCCTATTCCAGGATACGGCTTCGGCTTCGCTCAACTGGACGCTGAAGTTTGGCGGCATTAGCTTGCAAGATGCGAACCTGCTTCGAGCTCATTACGAAGTTTGTTCAGGACCTCTGTATCCATTCACTTTTGCAGACCCTACTGACAACCTGTTGGCCTGGAGTTCGGATCTTTCCAACTCAATCTGGCAACGGCTGAAATTTATTCAGATTGGAGCTCAAATTTTAGACCCGCTTGGGTCGACGACGGCTTTCTCCGTCACAAATACTAGTCAGTCCTTCCAGGAATTTTTTCAAACGGTTCAGATTCCGGCTTACTTCTCGCAATGCTTTTCTCTCTATGCGAGGAGTTCAAATGCGACCAGTCTTCACTTATTCCAGCGTGGCAAGTCGGCAGAAAAGAGCGTGAGTGTAGATCTGTGTGCGCAGTGGACGCGTTTCCAAATCTCTGGATCACTTGCCGACAGTTCTATCCAAACGGTGGTTGGGTTCAGCGTTCGCCCAGGCGATCAGGTTCAGATCTTCGGGCCACAGTTAGAGATTCAAAGTCTTGCCTCCGCTTATACTCCAACAGCGGCGACAAGCGGACTTTACGAGAACGCCTTCTTTACAAACCAACAATTTGATCTAACAGCTGAAGCTCCGAATGCATTTGCTGTAACTGTGAATATTCAAACTTGGCTCTAAACCGATGTCGCTTATAAATCAACTTAAAGAACAACGTCAGACCGACACGCCGCTCCTGTTCTTTGAGTGCACTTTGCCCTCTGGTGACGTCGAGCACTGGAGCACCCATCAAGTGTCACTTGAGGGGCAGACATACCAAGCCAGAGTGCTGAAACACAATCTATTCGACCTTCAATTATCAGCCGAGGACGCAATGGACGGTGTCAGTCAGATCTCTGTCACCTTGGCGAATGCTGACTCGATGCTGTCCGAACTTAATGCGGAAGTTGGATTCAAGGGCTCGCAGCTCACCGTCTACTTCGCATTCGCTGACCTGCAGAGTGCTCAAACAACAACAGAAACCACTGTCCTATTCAAGGGAGTTGCGGGCGATCCTGACGAGATCACTGAGCAGTTCCTCTCTCTCAGTTTCATCAACAAACTTTCTTTACAGCGAATCCCAATCCCAGACGTAAGGATTCAAAGGTCATGTGGCTGGTCATTTCCTGCATCGTTGAGTCAAAGGTTAGAGGCGCGGGACGGGGGAGCTGATGGCCGACTCTCGCGTTACTTTCGATGCGGCTATTCCGCGGACCTTGTAGGCGGCAGCGGTAATTTGGTCGGGGGCGAAGTTTATACCTCATGTGACAAGTCTAGAGCCCAATGTGAGGCACGAGGTATGTTTCACCAGGATGCGACAGGAAATCTAACAAGTCGTTTCGGTGGACTGGAGTTTGTCCCATCGGCCATATCGGTCCGAACGACGGGAGACAAGACGCTTCATACTTCTCCTGTGTTAGCCAATGCCGCCAAATACAACGATGCGGTCCCGCTTGTGTATGGGACCGGGTGGCTTAAGGCACCAGTCATATTCTCAAGGAATGATGGCAACTTAACTCACTTGGAAGTCGTCCTCGGCCTCGGCCCTATCACAGGCATCCTAAAAGTTGTGGTCAATGACATTGAGATTCCACAAGCTGTTGTCGGCCAGAATATGACAGCAACTGGCTGGTATTCCCTAACAAGTACAGGTTCCAGAACTGGTGCTTTTAATACCGATTTTCTGGATCAAAATGGATTACCGTTGGGCGATCCGCACGGAAGTATCGCTTCCGTGTCAGTTGTTGTACCTAATCGGGTTAGTACCGGCACAGCCTTGCCCAACATTGAAGTACTCTTACAGGGTAATCAGGTCGACACATATGACTCGACTCTGAACAGGTCGGTGCAGTACTCTAACAATCCAGCTTGGATAATTCTTGACTTACTCAAACGAGCTGGTTGGCTCGCAGTGGAGCTAAACCTTTCCTTATTCGTCAACGCAGCCGCTTTTTGTAATTATCTGATCACCACGACCGATTTGAATGGTAATCAGATCCAGGTACCAAGATCAGAGTGCAACCTGATAATAGCGAAACGGCAGAGCGCTGCTAGTTTGATCCGTGGAGTACGGGTGGCGTCCAGCTTGATGCTGCGGTACGGATCCAGTGGACTCCTAGAGTTACTGCCCGAAGCAACAATTGCACAGCAACAACCCACGTTACCCGATGGAGGAAATAGTACCTCACCACTTGATGGCGGCTGGCCGGCCTACGAGTTTAGTGATGGCTCGGCTCCTTTTTCCGCACTCCTGAGAAACCCAGATGGAAGCTCATCATTAAAGCTGACTTCAAGGACGATCGCAGAGACGTCCAATCGGCTTAGCGTCGAGTTTCAGGACGCAATGAACGAGTATCAGCAAGACAGTCTCTCGGTTGTAGACTCTGAGGATGTGGATCTGATCGGCTATGAAATTAGCAGTCAGTCTACAGCGCTCGGAATCTCCAACTACAGTCAGGCGACGCGAGTGTTACTCAAACAGCTCGACAAGCTGACCAAAGGCAATTTGTTCATACAGTTTCAAACAAGTTTCAAAGCCTTTCGTATAAGACCAGGAGACCTGATTGCGCTTACCTACCTTAAGGAGGGGCTTAACCGGTTTCCTTTTCGAGTGATGAAGCTTTCTCCTTCACTTAATTACCAGACTGTGGAGGTTCTCGCCCAAATTCATAATGATGACTGGTACAGTGACGATCCGGCAGTCCTTATGGGTGCTGGACGTCAGCCAGGGTCACAGAATTCAATGCCACGGCCGCTATTCGGATTGACCGCACGGTTTGATGAGAATCGCCAGTTCGAATTGTTCGATTTTGCTGTTTCAGAAGAGATCTCGGCATCGGTAGACGGAACTGCTGTTGACAGACTTACGGTCGGCTTCTCCCAGCCTTCTAAGCCGAGTGCAAGATCCAGGAGTGTTCCCCTCGTTAGCCTTTCTCCTCAGATTGAAGTTCTAGGCGGAAACTTAGCCGGCGACAGCATCTACTATTATGCAATCACCTCAACCGGAGGTGACGGACAGGAAGGACCACTGTCGTTCACGGTTCCAGCGTCAGTCCCAACTGGAACGAATACGAACACAGTCACAATCAACGGTATCAGCGTACCTTCCGACACCCTGGCCATCAATCTATACCGCGGAACTTCCCCTCAAATTCTGTATCGAGTTTTAAATCAAAGCACGGCTGCCTCGGTGACTGACTCCGGACTAGCAAACCAGCCGTACGGACCGCCCGATCCCAATTTCGATCACGCGAACTTCTTCTATCGTTATGAGTATGCCGGGCCTTTCATGGCCACAGATTCAGGATCAAACTGTATTGGGTGCCAAAACATGGGTGCTACAGCATCTGCATTCTCAAACATGTTGGTCAGAATCATAGGAGGAACTGGCAGGGGCCAGGACCGAGTGATTCAAAATAATACTGAAGTTTCCATCGTTATCAGTGGGTCGTGGTCAACAGTACCTGACACCTCCAGCACTTTCGTAATCTGCGAGGCCGCATGGCACTTCGCCGCAGTAACCAGCGTAAGTCCTGCCCAGTTTGACATTCCTTTCCGATCGGGAACAGTGATTCAGATCTCTGGTCGGGCGGCAAACACCCAAAACCAGGAAGCCTCGGTTGATCTTTGCCCAGTGACGCGCTTTGCTCTTGGGCAGGGAAAGACCGATGCCGGGCTCGCACCAATGCCAAATTTCAACCTAGACGCACCTGGAGCTGGTCTGCTTACGTTGTCTCAGATCGGCTTTTCGAGCGCAATCAATGTTGGTTCGATCACCGGAGGCACACTTAGGTTGTATTTCTGGAATGAGCTAAACACTCCGAGTACCTTTTCTACTTTGTCTGTAATTGATGAAAGTCAGGCTGATATCGCCGTGAGCACTCAGCTTCGCTGCTCGGTGGGAGACGTTATTCAAATCGAAGCCGAACTGATGTTTGTGAGTTCAGTAAACGTTGCCACGGGTACTTACTCAGTGGTAAGGGGAGTTCTTGGTTCACAGCCGTCATCTCACCTTTTGGGATCTTCCATCCTTTGTTTGACCAGCTCCGTTATTACAACCTCATTTGCTACGAACTTCTTCTTGAATCGAGCATCGGTTGATTTCATCCACCCTTTTCAGCTAGCAGATGCCAGGGTGTCGGCGGCAGAGTTCTTCGTTACCAACTCTTTTGGAGACAGCCTGACGCAGATTCAGTGCTATACCGGAACGCTCGATCAGGGCTTACGAACCCTTTCTGGCGGTCAGTTGACGATGCAACTGAGTGGTTACGTACACAACCAAATTAACGCGACACCAGCTACTGTGGTTGACACGTCGCATGCTACGAGGGATATCAGAGCATCGGTTTCTCAGGCCGCCTCCGGATATGCGATTACCATTGACGTTTTCCAAAATCAACTTTCCTATTGCCAGCTACAGATTCCATCGGGAAAAACTATGTCTAATCTGGTGAGTGGAACTAATCTGCCTCCGCTTCTGGAGGGCGGAATCATAACGACGAATTTGTCTCTGACTCCGGAGGAACGGGCAACAGGAATTGCTTCACCGGGTAAGGATCTTACCGTCACCATGCGTTTTTAACTTACAAGACGGCAGTCTGGTATACCCGGAGTCGATAAGCTGTATAAGCATCCATGACGCAGTTAGGCATTATTTCAGATACTCATGGCCTGTTGAGACCCGAAGCATTGGATCTGCTCAAGAGGGTAGACCTAATCTTTCACGCTGGCGATGTTGGCTCCGAAAACGTCTTAGAGCAGTTGAGCAGAATCTCCCCGGTCTACGCAGTTAAAGGAAACGTGGACGTTGAGCCCTGGGCCCTCGGGCTCCCAGAACTCATACAGGTCGAAGTTGACGGGCTTCGGATCCTGGTAATCCATAACATTGCAGATCTAAGTCTGCACTCGAATGCTTCAAAGGCTGACACGGTACTATTTGGGCACTCTCATAAGCCTTCATGTACGCTCACTGAGAGGCAAACGTGCCTCAATCCTGGCAGCGCTGGTCGACAACGGTTCCGGCTTCCGGTAAGCCTCGTGCTTGCCTACGTGTCGCGCGGTTCCCTCGTTCCTACGTTCATCGATCTGTTAACTGGGCAGCCATTTGTTCCAGCAGGTTGTCATCTCTGACGACTGCATCGGGCAAGAACCGGTGATACACTCGATTGTGCAGAAGCGGATTCTCGGCGTAATCCCAGCCCGTTTTGCCTCCTCGCGTTTCCCCGGCAAAGCCCTCGCCTCGATCGCGGGTAAACCAATGATCCAGCACGTGTGGGAGCGCACAAAGGGCGCTCGGTATCTTAGCGGTGTTTTGGTTGCTACCGACGATGAACGTATTGCTCAATGTGTTCGGTCTTTCGGTGGGAAAGTCTGCCTTACAAGTGGTGACCATCTTTCAGGCACGGATCGAGTTGCCGAGGTTGCCTGGTCTAACCCTGCCGATCTCTATGTCAACATTCAGGGAGATGAGCCGCTTATCGATCCTGACGCAATCGATGCCGCAATCTTATCTGTAGACAGCGATGAAGAAATTTCAATGGGAACGCTCAAAAAGAGAATTACTGATCCGTTGGAAATTACCAATCCTAACGTTGTTAAGGTCGTTACCAACTTAGCGGGAGACGCCATTTATTTTTCTCGTTCTCCTATCCCTTTTGAGCGAAGTCCCCGAAGTGGACAACCGGGTTATTACAAACATGTTGGCCTTTACATCTACCGTCGCGAGTTCTTGCTTCGTTTTTCGGATCTACCAGTTGGCCCTCTAGAGACTTCTGAAAAACTGGAACAGTTGCGAGCGCTTGAAAATGGAGTTCGAATTCGAGTTGGTCTCACCGAATATGAATCGTTTGGGGTGGACACGCCGGCTGATCTTGACAGAGTTAATCAGTTGTTTGCTTTGGAGAGTATTGGCTGACATACCGCGGTCTAACTTCATAGTGGTGTAGGGAGTAAATGGCTAAGTACATTTTCGTTACTGGCGGGGTTGTTTCGTCATTAGGTAAGGGTATTGCTGCTGCCTCCATCGGCTGCTTGCTTGAAAGCCGCGGGCTCCGAGTAACTCTTCAGAAGTTTGATCCCTACCTAAACATCGATCCTGGAACGATGAGCCCTTTTCAGCACGGAGAAGTCTATGTGACTGACGACGGAGCTGAAACCGATCTTGATTTAGGGCATTATGAGCGCTTCACTCATGCTGACCTTACTCAAAGCAATAATCTCACCTCGGGCCGTATCTATGAAAACATAATTACCAGGGAGCGTCGAGGAGATTATCTCGGGAAAACTGTTCAGGTCATACCCCATGTCACTAATGAGATTAAGGCAGCCTGTCGTAAAGTCGCAGCAAATGTAGATATAGCGATCGTTGAAATTGGGGGAACAATCGGCGATATAGAGTCTCTTCCATTTGTTGAGGCCATTCGTCAGATGCGGCATGAGGAAGGTCGCGAGAATACTCTTTTTGTACATTTGACCCTGGTTCCCTGGATTGCCGCCGCCCAAGAACTGAAAACCAAACCGACTCAACACAGCGTAAAGGAATTACGCGCAATCGGTGTTCAACCAGACATCTTGCTCTGCCGCTCCGAGCGTTCTCTGCCTCCAGATCTCAAAGAGAAGATCGCCTTATTCTGCGACGTTGACGTGACTAGCGTTATTACCGCCAAAGATGTCGACTCGGTTTATGAAATTCCACTCGTGTTTGCTGAGCAGCGTGTAGATGAGAGTGTCCTTCGGCTGTTGAACATCCCCGCTGGCGTACGCAATCTGACTAAGTGGACCGACATGCTTAACCGCATGCATCATCCACTTCAGGAAGTTCACATCGGATTAGTAGGTAAGTATGTCGAGTACGAAGACTCATACAAGAGTTTGAAAGAGGCTCTACTGCACGCTGGCATCGCCCATCAAACGCGTGTGAGCATTGATTGGATTGAATCCGAGCAGATGGCTTGGCCGTCATGCCGAAACTATCTCCAGCGGTTTGACGGCATTTTGGTGCCGGGTGGGTTTGGCAAACGCGGTATCGATGGGATGTTAAATACGATTCGTTGTGCTCGTGAAGACAAGATCCCATACTTCGGCATCTGCCTTGGAATGCAAACGATGGTCATCGAGTTTGCGCGCAACGTATGCGGCCTTTCTGATGCCGATTCCACAGAGTTTAATCCTGCTACCCCTCACAGAGTCATTTACAAACTCCGGGAACTGAAGGGCGTTGATGAGCTTGGAGGCACAATGCGGCTTGGTGCTTATCGTTGCCGGCTCACACCCGCAAGTTTTGCCCAGCAAGCTTACGGTTCCCTTGATGTAAGTGAACGGCATCGGCACCGTTACGAGTTCAATCGCGAATTTGAGAGTGTCTTGACCGAGCACGGCTTGCGGCTCACCGGGCAATCCGAAGATTCGGTCTACGTAGAAATATGCGAGTATCCGGACCATCCATGGTTTCTCGGTTGCCAATTCCACCCGGAGTTCAAGTCTAAGCCGCTAGAACCACACCCACTTTTCACCTCGTTCCTAAAGGCAGCTCTAGATCATAAAGACCGGAAGCGAAAAGAAACTCATGAAAGGTCTCTGCTCTCGCGAGAGTTTTCCCACGCTCAATGACCAACCCGCTGACCGTTGGAGAAGGTTCTGGACGGGTCTTCTTCGGGGGTCGCTATCCCCTGGCGCTTATCGCTGGGCCTTGTGTCATCGAAAGTGAAGAACACGTCTTGTCCATGGCTTCTGTCATCAGAAAGGTCGTTGGCCCGTTCGTTTTCAAAGCCTCTTTCGACAAGGCCAATCGCAGTAGTCACCACTCATTCCGCGGGCCAGGACTAACGGAAGGTCTCCGCATACTTAATCAGGTTCGCGAGCTTGGTATTCCCGTTCTGACAGACATTCATGAGCCTGCTCAAGCTGAATCAGTGGCCGAGTCGGTTGACATCTTACAAATTCCTGCCTTCCTCTGCCGTCAAACAGACCTCTTACTGGAGGCTGGCCGAACTGGCCGAACTGTGAACATCAAAAAGGGTCAATTTGTAGCACCCGCTGACTTTGCGCTTGCTGCCGACAAGGTCGCGAGCACAGGAAATGAACGCATCATCCTCACTGAGCGCGGGTCGTCGTTCGGCTACAACAACCTTGTTGTTGATATGCGCGGAATTTGCATTATGGAAAAGACAGGGTACCCGGTTGTCTTCGATGCAACACATAGCGTTCAGCTTCCAGGCGCATCGGGTCAATCGTCGGGTGGTCAGCCGGAGTTCATCGAACCTCTTGCGCGGGCCGCCACCGCCGTTGGAATTAGCGGTGTCTTTATCGAGGTTCACGACAACCCTCCAGCGGCTCTATCCGACGGGGCAAATGCCCTAAATTTGAGCTATCTGGCGAGTTTGTTAGGGCACCTCAGGTCAATTCACGATCTCGTGCATACCTTTTGACCCAACGAAACTAAGCTGGCAAACGTCGTATCATGTGAAGCGTATGCACCATCGTTTTCGTACTCAACGTTCCGCTCAGCGTGGTTTCTCGCTGATCGAACTGCTGATTGTGATCGCCATCATTCTGATTATTCTCTCCATCGCGCTACCGCAAATGAGTAAGTCTCAGATGCACGCAAGGGAAATGGGCGCTATTGCAACTCTGAAAACCATCAACACTGTGCAGACTCAGTATCAGTCCACGTTTGGCCAGTATGCCAACAGCATTACGCAGCTGGGGCCGCCCGCGTCTTCGGGAGCACCGGAAGGTGCGCAGGCAGCCAATCTGATTCCGCCAAACCTGGCTACGGGCTCGACTGGCGGATACAACTACACCGTTACGCAGACTCCTTCTGGCTACAGCGTGGTCGCAGTTCCTAAAGCGTTCAACAACACAGGCCGTCGCAGCTTCTTTACTGACCAAACTGGTGTCATTCGCGAAAACTCGACCCAGGAACCGGCAACCGTCAACAGTCCTGAAGTCAGGTAAAGCGTGGTGCGGGCCAAGCTCGTCGGCTTACTCCTGACCTCCGTTCTGCCCTGTGCATCTGCATCCTTAAATACCGCCAAGAGCGTCGACGATGCACTCTCCCACATGTCGATTGACCCTGCAGCTACGTTCCACGTTCGCGACTTGCAGCTCAACCGAGGTGGTGTCAAGATTTATCTCACCGACGGAATCCTGGCCTTTGCAAAGCCGATTGAAGGACAAGTCAGCGCTGCTGTTTTCACAACTCGTGGTGAGGAAGCAGGGGATGCCGAGGTTTTAGCAATGCCTCCAAACCGCAGCGAGCGTACCTCGCTTGCTGCAAACATCAAAAGGCCAAACCTCAACGATCATTTCGGCTCGGCTGTGTTCTTCTTCTCCGATAACACTCTAAAGGAGTGTTTGGCCCAGATACAGGAGCCAGCAGCCAGCCGACTCGACCCTTCCGCCACTGAGGCACTCCGGCCCGCGCTGGACCCTGTACTTGCCAATACTTCTCCGCTCTTCACTCTCAATCTTGTTCAGTCCTTCTTCGATAAGCATCGGTCCGATGAAGGATTCTTCGATGCTTCCTTCGGAGGCCGCGAGCTTGGAATTTTCAGCTTCTATTACGATCCTCATAGCCCTGAGCCGGTTATCTTCGGTCGCGACGAGCCTGGGGCAAAGCAGCAGGTAGCTTTCAAACTCTGGACCTCGTACCGGCCCGCTCGTGCAGAGCCGTACGTCTTCCCGCGTTCGCCATTTAGCGACTACAGTATAAGATCCGTTATCGGACGCGATTTACTGCTGTCCTCAAATGTCAACTTCACTTACACCTGTTCAGAAGCGGACGGACGGGTTCTGCGTCTTGAGCTGTCGAACCGGCTGCATGTTTCAGCGGCCACTGTGGATGGGACTCCCGCAGAAGTTCTACAGCGGCAGCCAACGCCGACAGCGGGGGAGTTAGATGGAACAAGTGCGTTTCTTCTCGTAACAGGTCAACCTCTCGCACCTGGACCGCATAGCGTTTCGGTGACTTACTCTGGCTCAGTAATAAGTCGAACTAGCGATAGCACTTACTTTGTTGAGGAACGAAATACCTGGTACCCATACAGCGGAAGTATGTCGACTTACTTCGACCTTACCTTTGAGTTTCCAGAAGCCTTGCGGCTTGTCTCAACTGGCGAACTCGTCAGTGAATCTGTTTCTCATGGCTCCCGCACTGTTCGCCGCAAGACGATTGTTCCGGAGAGTGTTGCTGGATTTAATCTTGGCGACTACGCCATGACAAGCGCGCAATATGGTCCGTATCGAGTCGATATCTTTTCTAACCGCTTGGAAGACCGACCGCCTGAAGACCTGGCTTCGCACATGGATTCGATCCTGGCCGACTACACAAAACGTTGGCTTCCCCTGCCGTTTAAGAGCATTGCTGTTTCTCCAATCTCCGGTTATTTCGGCCAAGGCTTTCCGGGCTTGATCTACCTTTCTGATGTTAGTTACATAAGACAGAAAAGCCGTCCATCTTCACTTAGAACCCCACTGATGGACTCGTTCTTTTCAGGTGTGTTGTTGCCTCATGAGGTTGCACACCAGTGGTGGGGAAATCTTGTTAGTGCCGCCGACTACCGTTCCGCTTGGTTCTCTGAGGCCATGGCAAACCATTCGGCATTGCAGTATATAGCTCACCTTCATGGCAATCGGGCTAAGCTCGCCGTGCTCGACCAGTATCGGCTGGATCTGGTTACAGAGAAGAACGGTAAGAGAGTAGAGGAATCGGGTCCGGTCGACTTTGGAATACGTCTCTTCGATTCGCCCGGGAAGGACGTCTGGCAGACCATCATCTACGAAAAGGGAACTTGGGTTTTGGAAATGCTCGAAGCTCGACTGGGAGCCGAGCGCTGGCGTCGGATGCAGCTGCAGTTACTCCAGCAATTTACTTCGCGACCGCTAAGCAATGATGAATTCCGCAAGCTCGCCTCTGCGTTCGTACCGAATGATCAGCCTGATCGCGACCTCAAGCTTTTCTTCGACACTTGGATCTATGGAACCGGAGTTCCAGAGCTCCAACTGCGAAAAGTTGGCCGCAACTGGGAGCTGGAAGTGAGTCATGTGCCGGAAGACTTCACCGTTGATGTGCCGCTGTCATGTAGCGGCAGGGGTAGTGGGCAAAGGTTGATTTGGATTCGAGCCATAGCGGGAACAAACTTTCTGCCTCGGACTGAGAATACGCAAGCTTGTACCCTGCCGCCAGTCGATCAATTCTTATACACCGATCGGCAACCGTCTTGAGAATCCCGGAGTGGCCGCAAGCGGGCGAACGTGAGAACCAGCTTTTGCATGAGGTTCTTGCCAGTCCCCAATGGGGCGGTTTCCACCCTTTTGTCAAGAATTTCGAAGCTGCTTTTGCGGCCTACCAGCAATAGTCCTCCGCCGTCAGTGCTTGCAACGGTACGCTGACTCTTGAATTAGCTCTCAGCTTGCTTAACATCGGTCCCGGGGATGAAGTAATTGTGCCTGCCATCTCCTTCGTCTCGTCCGCCACGGCCATCTCCAGGTTGGGCGCGACTCCCGTCTTTGTTGATATCCGGGAAGACTCCTTCAACATCAATCCGGCCCAGGTACAAGCTGCCCTGTCACCGAACACAAAGGCCGTCATGGTTGTGCACTTCGGCGGTATTCCGTGCGATCTCTCGTCCATCTCGAAAGTATGCGTTGACAACAACCTGTTTCTGATCGAAGATGCTGCTCATGCACACGGCTCGGAGTGGCGCGGCAAACGTGTGGGTAGCTTTGGAGTAGCTGGTTCGTTCAGCTTTCAAAATGGCAAAGTGCTTTGTTCCGGCGAGGGCGGAGCTTTGGTCACATCGCATGACCAGCTTGCAGAGGTAGCGCGATCAGTTGTCAATTGCGGCCGCAAAAAAGGGGAAAGCTTTTACGCCCATTATCGGCTGGGAACAAACCTGCGCTTAAGTGCTTTCCAGGCCGCGGTCCTACTTGCACAGTTTGAGAGGCTTCCCGACCAGATTGCAACTCGCACCCGAAATGTGGCACTCCTGAAAAGCTTGCTGGCCAACGAATCGGAGATCATCTGGCAGGCCGAACCGCCAGAGATGACTCAATGCTCCTGGTATCTTGTGGTCGGGAGAATTAAGTCTGGCAGAACTCAGCGGGATGCTCTCCTAAGTAAGCTAACCACCAAAAATATCCCGTGTTCGCCATTTTATCCGCATCCGTTGTACCAGAATCCGTTGTACCGGGAAGTGGCCTGCCGAACATTACCGTGTCCGGTAGCAGAACGGAGTGTACAGGACGGCTTCTGGCTTCCTCATCGCCTGCTGTTGGCAGATGAGGAGACAATTACCGAGGTGGCGCGGGAGATTCGAGTGGCTTTACAGGCTGGCCGGTGATTTTAAACTCAGTATCGCCGGAGTGTACTCGCCCAAGCCGCTTTTCCACTTCCACTTCCTGAGTCTTAGGATCGGTTTTTAATCGTTCTATGCGCTGCCGCTTAGACTCAATCTCTTTCTGCAAGTCGGCATTCTGTTCTTCCAAAACGCGTATCTGCTCGCGCTTTTCAGATAGAGCCGATAGTCCCTGAGGGCCGCGCAACATAATTGTGGCATATGCAGCGAGCCCGGTTAGAGCTGCCAACGCAGCAAGTGGCCGTAAAATAGCGGGTGAAAACAATAGGACTTTCCTATCTACCTTTATAAGCCTGTTTGGGCAAAAGATCTAGGAATTATTTCGAGGTATTAGTCCTTCTTAGCCTTTTTGATTTTGCTGTCCAATCGCCAGCACGAAGTAAGTAGCAGGAATCTCGCCAACGTTCTGCAGCATATGCAGGTCGTTGCTATGGACGTACGCCACCGAACCGGGGCCGATTCTCGTCGTCTGTCCTGAAATTGTTAGCTCCAGCGTTCCGGTTTCGATCATCATCATTTCCTCGTGCACGTGAGTATGCGCCGGGTGCGGGCTTTGCCCGGGCGGAAGCGTCGAAATGTGCATATTGATCGGGAAACCCTGGTGTGTTAAACCGTCGAAAACCTGCCGTACCTCCATTCCTTTTGCACTGGTCTTCGCAGGCAATGAGGTGAACGGATAGCACTTGGAGGGCAAAACCTCTTCCTCCAACGGCTTAGCTGACGCACTTGCCGCAGCTAACGAAGTCGCAACAAGTGCCATATCTCTTCTTGTATATTTCATGATTTGATCCTAGACCCCGTACCTGACCGAGCACGAAACATCCGCGATCAGATACGATGGCCTTCGAGTCCTGTGCATGTCTCCCGATTTAATCGATAAGGTGTTCCGGGCTAATGAGTCCTTTCGCATTGAGCTGCCTTCCTGGGGTTTCGCCAATACTGGAACGCGCTTTGGAAAATTCATTCAAGCTGCCGCCGCCACTACGATAGAAGAAAAGTTCAGCGATGCCGGCTACGTTCACTCGCTTACTGGCGTTTGTCCCACGGTTGCTCTCCACGTACTTTGGGATTTCCGTGACGGGCTAAACAGCGTTTCGGAAGTGTCGGCTCTCGCGACTAAGTACGGCGTGCAGCCCGGTGCAATCAACCCGAACTACTTTCAGGATCAAATCTACAAGCATGGCTCTTTCGGCAACCCTGATGGGGAGGCTCGTCAGGCTGCGCTCGACCATACGGAGCGGAGCATTGCCATCGCTCGTAAGTTGGGCTGCCGTGATCTCTCGCTGTGGTTCGCAGACGGCTCAAACTATCCGGGTACAGCAAACGTTCGCCAACGTAAGCAGTGGTTTGAGCAAAACCTAAAGACTGCTCACTCGCAACTATCTCCCGAGCAGCGGTTGCTCGTGGAGTATAAGCCTTTCGAACCAGCTTTTTATCACACCGACATTGCTGACTGGGGCATGGCGTTATTGCTGGCCCGCGCGGCTGGTCCGCAAGCGCGGGTCCTGGTTGACACCGGGCATCACTACCAGGCTCAGAACATCGAGCAAATTGTGGCTTGGCTCCTAGCCGAAAACATGCTCGGCGGCTTCCATTTCAATGACCGCCGCTATGCTGATGACGACTTGACCTTGGGCTCGATTGACCCGTATCAGATCTTTCGTATCTTCCACGAAATCGCGTTTTTCGAGTGGGAGACTGGTGCCCGAGCCGATATCGTTTACACCATTGACCAAAGTCACAATTTGAAAGGCAAGATAGAGGCCATGATCCAGACTGTCTGTGTGGCACAGGAGCTGTTCTCAAAGGCTTCTTTGGTTGACTACAAAAAGCTTCAGGCAGCACAGAATAGCAGTGATCTGGTAGCAGCCGAAGGGTGCTTGCAAGACGCCTTCTCCACCGATGTCCGGCCGGCTCTAAAAGAGTGGCGAACAGCAAAGGGTCTTCCTGCCGACCCGCTCGAAGCCTTTCGGGCGAGCGACTATCTCCGGCGCATCATCAAGGAACGCAGCGCCAGCAATCAAGCGAGCCTGAGCTCCTATGCATAGAGCGGCAAGTGACTCTCTACTATGGCTATAGCGATGCCTCAAACTACCGACACCGTTCATCTCCAAGACTTGTGGGACGAGAAAACAGCAGCCAGTTTTGGCGATGACCAGCTAAGTCTGTTGCGCTATCGTTCCAACCTTCTAGGCGCTGATCTGCGCATCACCAATTTCGGTGGCGGCAACACCAGTTCTAAGATCGACCTGCCCGATCCGTTTACAGGCAAACCGGTCAGAGTGATGGCGGTAAAGGGCAGCGGCGGCGACCTTGGCTCAATTACCAACTCGGGGTTCGCGCTGATTTATCAGGACCGGCTCGAACAGCTAAAGCAGTTGTACCGTCGCGAAGCAGGCGAGGATGAGATGGTCCGTTACTATCCGCTCTCTGCTTTTGGCGAAAACAAGGTGGCAGCTTCCATCGACACGCCGCTGCATGCCTTTCTGCCTTTCCCGCATGTCGATCACCTCCATCCGGATTGGGCCATTGCCATCGCTGCCAGCGCAAACGGCAAAGCAAAACTAGATGAATTCAACGCGAAGTTTGGCCGCAGGATTCAATGGCTGCCCTGGCAGCGTCCGGGCTTTGAATTGGCTCTGCAGCTGGAAAAGATCGTTCGTGATAACCCTGGCTGCGACGGTGTTCTGCTGGGTAGTCATGGCCTTTTCACCTGGGGCGAGACGCAGCGTGAGTGCTACCGAAACAGCATCCGCACGATCGATCAAATGGGCGAGTTCGTTGGAGAGCATCGCAAGAGGGCCGGTCGGCTCTTTGGTGGAGAGAAGTATCCGGCGGTGGCCGACCGTCGTGCAGTCGCCGCTGCCATCCTGCCCGCGTTGCGCGGAATCGTATCTTCAAACCGCCGCGTGATCGGGCACTTTACCGATCACGAAGATGCGCTTGAGTTTGCCGGTTCGGACTGGGCCTCTGAGCTGGGCAAACTGGGCACCAGTTGTCCAGACCACTTTCTGCGCACGCGTATCTCTCCGCTCTTCGTTGATTGGCATCCGGAAGAGGAAAACATAGACGCGCTGAAGGCTCTTATGGCCGAGCGCGCCGAGACCTACCGCAAAGAATACGCTGCGTACTACGCAGATTGGGCGACCGAAGACTCACCGAAGCTGCGCGATTCGAACCCGTCTGTCGTGGTGATTCCCGGCTTGGGCATCTTTGGCTTTGGAAAGAACAAGAAAGAAGCGCGCATCACGACCGAGTTCTTCATCAATGCCATCCACGTGATGGCTGGAGCCAACGCACTGGATGAAGGCGGGGAAACGCCCAGTTCTTACCCGCAGGCACGAACGCCGGAGCAATCATCTGAGTTCGTCAGTTGCCGTAATTACGTGGCGCTGCCGCGCTCGGAAGCGTTCCGCATCGAGTACTGGGCACTCGAAGAGGCCAAGCTGCAGCGCATGCCTCCGGAAGCCGAGTTCAGTCGGAAGATCTTTTTGGTGGTCGGAGGCGGAAGCGGTATAGGCCGTGAGGTCGCGCTCTTGCTGGCCGGCAAAGGCGCACACATCGTTGTTGCCGATCAGAATGTCGAAGCTGCTGCAAGCGTTGCGGCTGAAGCTGCCCGTTTCTCACCCGAATCGGTTGCGCATACAGCATTAGACTTGACGTCGGCCGAAAGTATGGTTGCTGCCGGGAAGTTCACCGTGCTACAGTTTGGCGGGCTGGACGGCATCGTCAACACTGGCGCTATCTTTCCTGTTGCAGGTTCAAGCGGTCAGCTCACCGAAGAGCAGTGGAACAAGACATTCGCCATCAACATCACCGGAAATTACTTTCTGCTTAAACAGCTGCACTGGATACTTGTTGACCAGCGACTCCCAGCCTCGGTGGTGTTTACTAGTTCCGCTAATGCGATTGTCCCCAAGGGAGGCAGTGAGGCCTATGATGTGAGCAAGAGCGCACTGAATCATCTCATCCGCGAGATGGCTGTCAGCTTCGGGCCGCTCGTGCGTGTCAACGGAATCGCTCCCGCCACTGTGGTAGCAGGCTCCACAATGTTTCCGCGCGACCGCGTCATCAACTCGCTCGGCAAGTACAACATCGACTTCGCTGAGAACGAGGACACCGAAGAGCTACGCTCAAAGCTCGCCGACTTCTACGCGCAACGCACCTTGACGCGAAAACCCATCCTACCTTCGGACTGCGCGAATGCCATCGTTTGGCTTGCCGGCGAAGCCAGTTCCAAGACGACGGGCCATATCATCCCAGTGGATGGCGGGCTGCACGAAGCCTTTCTCCGATAGAGACATGATTCCGAACCCCGCGCTTGGTGTATTCTTCCATTGGCTGGGAGGACTTGCCTCTGGCAGCTTCTACGTTCCTTACCGCGGAGTGAAGCGCTGGTCGTGGGAGACCTATTGGCTCGTCGGCGGCGTATTCAGCTGGCTCCTTGCGCCTTGGCTGCTAGCGTCGTTGCTGACGAAAGATTTGCGTTCCGTTTTGGCGGCCACTCCGGGCGCAAACCTTTCCTGGTGCTTCCTCTTTGGCTTGCTCTGGGGCATCGGCGGGCTTACGTTTGGATTGACCATGCGATACCTCGGACTCTCGCTCGGTATGGCAATCGTTATGGGCCTGTGCGCCGCTTTCGGAACGCTGATGCCTCCCATCTTTAATGGCACTTTCGCGTCCCAGGTGGCAGGTACACATTCCGGACGTGTGATTCTAGGCGGCATCGTCGTTTGCCTGCTCGGCATCGCAATCGCCGGCTATGCAGGCGTGGTAAAGGAGCGAACGATACCGGCTCAGTTACAAGCGGCCTCCATCAAGGAGTTCAATCTCAGGCGCGGCTTTGCCGTCGCAACACTTTCCGGCATCATGAGCGCATGCTTTGCGTATGGTCTCGCATCCGGCGATCCGATTCGCGCCCTCACTGTCCGGCATGGCACGCCTGCTCTCTGGCAAGGGCTGCCGGTGCTGGTCATTGTTCTTCTGGGCGGGTTCACAACGAATTTTCTCTGGACCGTCTTCCTGAATATACGCAACCGATCTGGCCGCGAATACCTTTCGTCGACTCAGGCATCCGCCTCTGTGCCCTTGCTTAGAAATTATCTACTGTGTGCTCTTGCCGGGGTCACCTGGTATATGCAGTTCTTCTTCTACACAATGGGCGAAACGCAAATGGGCGTGTACCACTTCTCCAGCTGGACCATTCACATGGCAAGCATTGTCATTTTCAGTACGCTATGGGGGATCGGTCTTAACGAATGGAAAGGTGCTGGTCCTGCTGCGCTGTCGCTGCTTTCAGTTGGCCTATTCACACTGCTTGCGTCAACCGTGATTATTGGTTATGGCAATTATCTGGTGAAATGAGGAACGTCGAGGTCTTGCACGAGCTTATTGTGCACGTAACAATGAGCCTTGCTCAACGCTGGTGAAATTCACCTTTGGTCCGCTTCGCTTAGCGTATCCGAGCAGTGCAGGGACATGCTGTCCGCAACTCTGGCCGAGGATGAAAATAGACGGGCTCTCGGCTATCACTCTCCCCGGCATCGAATGGCGTTTTCCGTTGGTCGAGGGCTGCTGCGGGTTGTCCTCAGTCAATACCTAAACCAGCGGCCAGAACAGATTGTAATCACTTACGGCCGGCATGGGAAACCGCAGGTAGCGAACTCTCCGCTCGGTTTCAACTTGGCTCATTCGGGACAGTTGATGGTTGTCGCTATCGCCACCAATAAGAGGTTAGGTATCGATGTTGAGCAGATCCGCCCCATGGCTGAAAGAGACGCGGTAGTGAGGCAGTTATTTTCACCAACCGAACAAGTGCGATTCTTTCAACTGCCCGAGGAGGAGCGCGATGTGGCCTTCTTCCATCTATGGACAAAGAAAGAGGCATATTTCAAAGCCTTTGGTAATGGTTGGGCAGAGCGTCCAGTCGCAGAGGAGCCGGGCCCTGATTTGTGCTTCTTCGACTGGACTCCCAGGGAGGGCTATGTTGCACGGATCGCTATCGAAGGAAAGCCCTGGGGCCTGATCGAGATGCCATCGTCCTGCTTACAGGCACTAATCGACTGAATTTCAGAACGCGTCCAAGGCCGTCTGCAATTCGGTCAACGCGGAAACCGAACAGGGTTCAACACTGTTCAATGAGCATCGCAGAGCCAAGCTCAGATAGCTCGCAAATGGTTCTGCCGTTATCTGTTCGTGCTCACCCTCGATCTCGGTAACCTTAAGCAACTTGCATAACGTTCCCCAGCCAAGTAGTGGATCGTTCCCGCGCCGCAACGACTTTTCCGGACAGCGAAACAAGTGCACCTCACCCCCATACGGCTTGGGAATGTAGTGCCGGGCTGCGGCGTAATTGCGCTGTTCGGGACTGCCTCCCGAGTCGGATTTTTGTTTGCGGCCGGCCCAACGCTGGAAGGCAAAGCTCCGGTGTTCCCAGAAGGTGTTCAGACGTTTCACCAGGGTTTTTCTGCGATCCGGGCCGGCCACAATCTGGTTGATCGTTTGCCCATAATGCAGATTCCAGCTATCCCAAAAACTCAGTTCCGAGATGACGCGCGCAGCATAATGCCACTCAACCGTGTCGACCAATCCTAAAAGGCCGACCTGCAAGCCTACTGACCGAAGCTGTTGCGCCATCTCGAAAGCAAGAATCCCGCCGAAGGAGTAGCCAGCCAGATGATAGGGTCCAACCGGTTGAATACGCCGTATCTCTTCAAGGTAGGCGCGTGCCATGTCCTCTACGGAGAGAAGTACGTCGGCTTGGGCATTCAGCCCATACGTTTCTACTCCGTAGACAGGCCGATCGCTGATCTTGCCAGCCACAAATTCGAAGTTGACGATGTTACCGCCCAGACCAGCAATGATGAATAGGGGTGGCTTGGAACCCTGTTGCCGGATGGGAATCACGGGCGACCACGAGCTGGTGTTCTGTTCTTTTGCTTCCGCAATTTTTTTCATGAGCGCACGGGCACATCGCGACTCGACCAGTACGCTCAGGCGGAGGTTGACCCCGAACCGAGCCGCCACGCGAGTCATTAATTGCGCTGCAACGATGGATTGCCCTCCGAGTTCGAAAAAGTCGTCGGTTGGTCGGACAGAAGGCACTTGCAGCAGTTCTTCAAACCAACTGCATAATTCGGCTTCGACCGCAGATGTTGGGCTGCCACCGTCCGCAGCTTCCTCGCGTTCTGCAGATTCCGAAATGGCAGCATTGGCCAGCGCTGAGCGGTCCAGCTTTCCACTAGAGGTTACGGGAAAATATTCCAGCCTATGCATCACCGGTGGAACCATGTACGAAGGAAGAGTTTCCTTCAGATACTTACGCAAGCAGGCAGAGTCAATTCTTGACTGGTCTCGCAATCTGTAGAAGCCAACGAGACTCTTCCCGTGAGCCGCGTCTTCTTTGACGAGTACAGCGGCTTCCAGGACTTCCGGATGACCAATAAGCACCGCTTCGATCTCACCTAATTCGATACGATAGCCGCGAATTTTAACTTGAGAATCGAGTCTGTCAATAAAGAATAGATCGCCGGACAAGTCGGCATAAACCAGATCGCCCGAACGATAGAGCTTCTGATTATTGGCCTGATCGTAGATGTTGGGAACGAACCGCACTCCGGTTAGCTCGGGCCGGTTTATATAGCCACGTCCGACCCCTGAACCCCCGATGACCAGTTCTCCGGCCGCCAGAGGTGGCAGAAGACGCTGCCAGTAATCGACCACATGCAGGCTCGCGTTTGACAGAGCCTTGCCAATGGAAACCGTGCGGGTCGGAGAATCAATCCGATGATAGGTGGCCGCAACTGTTATCTCGGTCGGGCCATAGGCGTTGATCACACTTCCGCGCGAAACAAGCTCCAGCAGCAAGGGGGCCAAGCTGGACGGAAAGGCTTCGCCGCCGACAAAACAGATCCTAAGATTACCGAACGCAGCGGGAGCTAGTTCGCCACCGGCCAGCATCCGCATCAGCGTCGGCGTCCCGGCCACGTGCGTAACGCCGTATCTGATCATCTGCTCAGGTACCGAACCAGGGCCCAACAGTAACGGGATACCGCCGTCCCCCTGGTGCAGAACGATCTGGAATCCTCGTGCCAGCGTCCAGATCAGTTCAATAATTGAAATATCAAACGAAATACTAGCCGTCGCCAGCCAAACGCCGGGTTCGCTTCCGAGAACCTCGTCCAGCGCTGTCAGGAATGAGGCCAGGTTTTGGTGCTCAATCATTACGCCCTTGGGCTTGCCGGTGGATCCTGAAGTGTAGATGACGTACGCCAGGTTTTCCGGCGCAACTCGAGCGTCTAGGGCGTTTGCGCTCCCAGAGCTCCAGGGACAGGGAGCTCCGTCGATAGGCAATACCTCTATTGCGCAGTTGTCGAACCGGCTGGCAAGGCTGGAAGTGGTGATAACAATCGCCGCTGAACAGTCCTCAATTACTGAGTGGATACGCCCGGTCGGCAGAAGTGCATCGAGAGGAACGAAAGCGGCACCGGATTTCAGCACGCCCAGAATCGCGACTAAGAGATCGAGAGAGCGCGCCATGTGAACCGCCACAAGAACCTCTGGGCCGCACCCTTTTTTCTTCAGACAGCGGGCGAGTTGATTTGATTTCGCGTTTAACTCGCCGTAGGTGATCGTCACGCCGTCGCAAATGCCGGCAATTTGCTTAGGATTACGCCGGCACTGTTGCTCAATCAGTTCGTGAGCGTGGTGCCTGGGGGCGGACATTGAGAGGTAGCGCGGACTAGGACTAGAGCCTGGGTATAAATCAGGCGGAACGAGAGACAAGGCCGACAGTTGTTTTGAGCCGTTGCCTGGCAACTGGGCGAAGACATGCGCTAAGCAATCAACGAGAATCTCAGCGAGTTGGATGGAGAAGTGGTCATTTGGGTAGCAGATGGAAAGGCTAGTCTCCGTGTCAAGGGCGGCTTCGACAAGTATTGTGTTCTTACGGGCGCGCGCCGAGCGCAGGGCTTGGCCGGGCGCCATCCCGTAGTGACTGGACGACACCGCCAGCAGAGAGTTGGTTCCCTTCAGCTGATGAAACGGACTTGCGGGAATGAAGTCTCTTTCCCGAGGGATCTCGGCATCTTGGGGCAAGGTCCAAAGTGCTCGGTCGATACATTTTAACCAGTCGAGGATTACTGGATCGGAACTAACAGTGGGCCACAAGTCAGCCGCTAGCCTGCGGTCAGCGCCGGGATGCTGAACGGAGATGGACGGCAAAACGTCCTCGCCGCCTGTGTAGCAGCCGAGAACTTGAGACCAGGCTGCAGCCACGAGACACTCGCGGGAAAGATTATTCGCTCTGCAGTACTCGTCAGCACCGGCATCTGACGGCAGCGTACGAGAGACCCGAGTCCAGCCGTGACCGAGTTGCTGAACTGCGCGATCGCCGAGAGTTTCTGCTGCCCACTCACGGGTGCTGAGATCTGTTGCAAGCGAAGTCTGTGTATGTGATTGCACCTGGTGTTTCTTGCCTGAGGTGAGTCAGAATGCAAGTAACTATTAAAGTGGCTGAGACTGTCGCGTTCCTCTTATCAGGGTTTAGGCGGCAGTAATGGAACTTTGGTGATGGCTAGCCAATCACGGGTAAGGGCAAGCAGCAACGGAAATTTTACCGGCACCGGCCAATGCTCATATCATAGTTCGCCGTGCCAGTACGCCGCCAGTGAGGCAGAGTGGGATCGCCAGCAGGTCAAGAGTTCGCCACTGATTGTCCGGTACAACGGCCAGAGCGAGATTCATTGCCGCAATCAATAAGAAGAAATTAGACCAGCTTTTCCATGCCATGAGTTTTCCACCTCAACTCAGCATCGGCCAGGGTTAGTCTGCTAGGCAACGGAGTAGATAGTCCCAGAAGTCCTAGACGGCTGCCGAGGCACAAGCTATTGAAGAAGCCGGAGGGGCGCAGCTTCGCCAAGCTCCGGGCACTGACTATTGGGTGGCGAGGTAGCGTTCGGCAGGCTTGCCGTTGCTTGTAGCTCCAAACAATGCGGAGCTGGCAGCCTCGTAATCGGAGAGGAGTTGCGGGTTGTTCATGGAAGGCAGGGTAGTCTTCTCGCCCATATCCAAACCCCTGAGCGCGGCATCCACGCAATCTTCAGTCGTCATGACAATGCCTGGAGGAAGGCTCGAAAGCGGCATCCCTCCAATCTCCCAAATTTCTGAAACGGTTGCGGCAGGGGCAACCAGCTGGACGACAATGTTGCTTCCGGCAAGTTCGTCTTGGAGTGCTCGCGTAAAGGTGTTGACGAACGCCTTCGTGGCACTATAGACGCCGACGCCGGGATAGCGGTAAAAGCCAACCACAGAAGCAAGATTGATAATCGCGCCCCGGTCACGGTTCTGAAACCCGGGCAAGACCGCTGCTGTCAGGCGAGTGAGCGCGATGACGTTAATCCGGATCATCGCCTCGAGATCCTCCCATTTGGATTCTGAAACTGTTCCGGCCTTATTGGTGCCCGCGTTATTTACCAGCAATGTTACAGACGTATCGCTTCCGATTTTTCCCGCGACTTTCTCAAGTTCTGCTGCGTTGCTTAAATCGGCTACGTCTGTTTGTACGGCCACTCCGTATCTGGCTTGAAGGTCTTTCGCGACTGCCTCCAGCCGGTCGGCACGTCGGGCTACAAGCCTCAGGTTGTATCCCCTTTGCGCTAAGCGATCGGCATAGACCTTTCCGATTCCTGAAGATGCTCCCGTGACTATTGCAGTTCCCATGTTCGATCTACTAGCCGCTTTGTCTGCTCGTTCGCTCATTTCGTTCTCACTTTCTAAAACCCGAGTTCGGACCGGCGCTCGCCCTAACCGATGGAAATGACGCCAGCCCGTCAAGCCTTATGTTCGTAAGGCTTGATTTGCCAAGCATGATGCAGATAAGGCATGATGTCAAGGAAAGTTATTTCTGAACACGATTCCTTCAGGTGGAATAGAACTATGCGGTATCCGGCTTCTGAGACTGCTGAAAAACATACACGAGCTCTAGAGGAAGCGTCGCGGCTCTTTCGCGAGCGGGGCTTCACAGGCGCAAGCATTAGTGAAATCATGACCGCCACCGGGTTAACTCACGGATCCTTCTACAATCACTTCGATTCAAAGGAAGAGTTGCTGGCTGAAGCGTTCCGGCATGCTTCAGATAAGGCGCTGAGTGAGGTCGACGGTCTTGCCAAATCCGAAGATGGAAAACGAGGGATGTATCGCGATTACTTAAGCGCTGTCCATCGTAATAATCCTGGGGACGGCTGCATCATGGCGGCGCTTGCAACGGATTTTCGCAGTCAACCCAAGACTCGCTCGGTGGTCACAAACTATATCAAGGTGCTTGTTGATAAGTTGGGAGATCATTTCCCGTGGTCGCCACGGCGAAACGCCCGCAAGGAAGCAATCCGTGCCCTAGCGTCAATGGTCGGAGGAATGATTCTTGCCCGGGCGGTTGACGATCAGGAACTGTCAGATGAAATCCTGAAGGAAGTACTCGAGGGTCTCTAGGAACCAGCCTGTGTCTGCAGGGCGATGGGTTCAAGGGCTCCGCGTTGAGCCAACTCGTGCGCGAACTGAGGCAGAGACGTTACCGGTTGATAGCCGAAGTCCCGCCGGGCTGCGTCAACTTGGCCGGCGATATCGAGATCAAACTTTCCTAAAGCGTGGATCGTCGGATGCAACAGGCCCAATCGTCCCACCAACGTGTCCGCCAGTTGCGCCAGTCGACAGACAATCGCAGGAATGTACAGCGGGCGATACGTCTGACCAGCCCCCTCGCACAATATGCGATAGATGTCGTCAACGGTGTAATCTGCCCGGTCGTCCCCAATCCAATACCTTTTGCCGATGGTAGTTGAAGCATTCTCGGCGGCGAGAAAAGCGCCCACTGTGTTGTCGGTATGCGAAATGCTCCGATAGTTCTTCCCAGAGCCAAAGACCAACTGCCGATGTTTTCGCATCATGGCGAGAAAGCGTTCCTGACGCTCCGGCGCAAACGGCCCGAAGAACCAGAAGCCGCGCAGAATGGTTCCGTCCAGCAGGCCGGCTTTCGTTCTTTCGAATATGTACTGTTCGGCGAGCCACTTGCTCCGGCCATAGTGGCGATACGGGCGCTCCGGCGTGTTCTCGTCGAAGATGCGCTGTTGTTGTGAGCCATAACCGCAGACCGAATCCGTGCTCATGTAAAGGAATCGCCTCACGCCTGCTTTGATACAAGCATCGACCAGATGGCGCGTTCCGTCTGTATTTACGCGATACAAAGTTTGGGTATGTTGTGGATAAATAGCGCCCGCTAAATGAACCACAGTGCCCACGTTGCGCAATGCATCATCGAGAGAACCGGGGCGGGTCAGGTCGGCAGAGAAGATCTTAAACCGCTCGGGCAAATCGAACAGTTGCTGATGCCTCGGCTCGACCAGCAGCCGAACTTCACGCGTGGCGTAGTGCCTTCCAAGCCGGTCGCCGTTGAGCAGGATATCGACAAAGCGATTGCCTAGCCAGCCTGGAACGCCGGTAATCAGAAGTGGTGGTGCCTCATATTGAGTTTGGCTCTGGACCGAAAAAGCGCTTGGCTTTTCGAAAAGCACATTGGTTCCTGCAGCGCGTTTGCGTTCGGCCAATATGCCGTCCGTCAGCACGTCAGCTGCTGGCCTGATTCGGTATCCCAGCTGAGCAATGGCTTTGGACGAATCGTACCAGCTATAGGAGCCGACCACGCTCTGGATGTATGCCGGGGCGATGGGCGAATGTTTCCCGATCAGCTTCAGGACAGCATCGAGCGCAGATGCAGCGCCCACCATGACACGTTTCGGCAGGTGGAACTGAGGCTGTCGGCGCCCACTTTGCTGAGCAAGGTAACCGAAGAACTGGTCGAAGGTGATGTTGTCCCCAGCCACGACATAGGTTCCGTTGCGTTCTCCCCGGAGCGCGGCAGCTACATGCGCTCTCGCGACCTCTTCGATGGAGGCCACCGATATGCCACCGGCAAAGGAGAACCGCTGCCCTTTGCGCAAGAAATTACGAATGAGCAGTTGAGGCGGCGTACCGCGCAAGTCACCCGAGCCAACTAGCCAGGACGGGTACAAGCGCCGCAAGTCAACCGAGCCTTCTGCAATCAGACGTTCACAGAACTCCTCGGCACGAGCCTTGCCCTGAATGTACGGACTCTCAAAGGTCTGGGTCCTGTCTTCCTCATTGAGCAAGCGATGCGGGCTCCCACTTCGGCCCAACACAACAACTGAACTGGTGTAGATGATTTGCGGCACTCGCGCGGTCACCGCCGCATGCAGTATTTGCTCAGCCAAGCCCGCAGTACCTGCAATGACGCTCTCCGGGTGGTCGGCTTCGGTGGTGTTCACCGCTGCAGCGTGAAACAAGACATCCGCGCGCTGGAGCCGAGAGAGATAAGTCGCTTGGTTTGCAAAGTCTACAATATGGTGGTGAGCTCCGGCCTTCACCAGGCGCAACACGTTGCTGTTCACCCGCCGGATAAGAAGCTCAACGTCGAAGCCACTTTGGAGCGCTGCCTGCGCAATGTGAAAGCCAAGGTGACCGGACGCACCGGTTACCACCGCTCGCTTGTTCAATAACACCTCATAAAGAGAGAGAT
>CAXTWQ010000071.1:0-372 GCA_964248065.1 uncultured Bryobacteraceae bacterium
ACTCATTGGCGCGAGTACCAATTCAAAGCGAAGCCTGGACGCCTCGATCGCATGCCCCCACAGATTGCGCCCTATCATTTGCGGATCGATTGGCTAATGTGGTTCGCGGCTATGTCGGACTATTCAAATTATCCCTGGTTCGTCAACTTCATGGCCAAGCTGCTGGAAGGAGACAAAGCCGTCCTCAGTTTGTTAGCCGAGAACCCGTTTCCTCAAGCTCCGCCACAGTACGTCCGGGCGCGCTTGTTTGAATATCATTTCACTACTCCGGCAGAGCGGAGCAGGACCGGCGCGTGGTGGAATCGCAGAGAAACAGGCCTTTACTTCCCGCCGGTCTCTCTCGAAACGCCGGGCTTCCGGCGGCTCCTGCAG
>CAXTWQ010000071.1:382-4244 GCA_964248065.1 uncultured Bryobacteraceae bacterium
GGGCTGGCTTAATTGAGGCGAACAGATCCCGGAACGAGGCACTGTTGGCCCGCGGCCACTGACGCCATCTGAGAAGGGCATTGACCGCGAGCGCGATGTCCTACGCTGCTGTCGAGGGCATCGAATCCATTATGATTTGGAAACGCAACGCGCTCTTCTCAAAGCGGGTATCGCAGTTCCAACCTCAATAGCCACTGCGGAGCAAACTCACGAACGGCGAGTGACTGAACAAGGTGCTGGTAATTTTCGCTTCAACCCACAGGCCAATGTACCCAATGCAAACGTGGGCGGCTCCAATCCAGTAAAGGAATCCCTGGGCAGAGAACCGGACAAGCTCGTGATGATCGGTGCTCACCCAACTGGGACTCGTACGGGCGCAACCGACAACGGACCGGGCGAAATCAACACCTCTCTTTCGATGCTGTTGGAATTTCGGGCTTGCAGTTCATACATGATCCGCTCGATTATGGGACCGCAACGCATCACTCTGATGTGGATACCTTCGCTTACGTAATTCGGGAAGATCTGATGCAGGCTGCGGCAGCATTTTCATCAATGGTTTTTGCCTTGCAGCGAAAGCTGTTGGAGAAATAAGGTGCCAACTAACGAACTGATTCACGACAAGAGCCCCTATCTTCGGCAGCACGCGGATAACCCGGTAGCGTGGTTGCCGTGGGGCGAAGCGGCATTTACTCGTGCACGGGAGGAAGGTAAGCCGATTTTTCTCTCCATCGGCTACTCAACCTGCCACTGGTGCCATGTAATGGCTCATGAGTCTTTTGAGGATGAGGCCACTGCTGCGGTGCTGAACCGCTCTTTTGTGCCCATCAAATTAGATCGCGAGGAGCGGCCTGACGTTGATCGCATCTACATGCTGTTTGTTCAAGCCACAACGGGCAGTGGGGGCTGGCCGATGTCGGTCTTTCTGACGCCGCAGCTTAAACCTTTTTTTGGCGGTACGTACTTTCCACCGCGAACCGCCTATGGACGGCCAGGGTTTCGTGATCTTCTCTTGCATCTTGAGAAAGCATGGCAAGATGACCGGACCAAGATCGAAGAAGCGAGCTTGAGCGTCACGGAGCAGCTGGAATCGATGGCGGCTGGAACGAGCGGCGCGCAGTTGCTGAATCGGGAACTGTTCGCTGCCGGATATTGGCAGCTCCGGCGAAGCTTCGACGAGCGTGATGGGGGCTTCGGATCGGCACCAAAATTCCCGCGGCCAGTTGCGCTCAATTACCTGCTTCGGTACTACGCTGCTGAAAAGAGTGAGGAAGCTTTGGACATGGTAACGCGTACTTTAGAGGCCATGGCTGCCGGCGGTATGCACGATCAGTTAGGGGGCGGCTTTCACCGGTACTCGGTTGACGAACGCTGGTTCGTTCCTCACTTTGAAAAGATGCTCTACGATCAGGCGCAGCTGACCATTGCTTACATAGAGGCATTTCAGATTACCGGGCGCCCGCTATTCGCCCGTGTGGCGCGGGATATTTGCGATTACGTCTTGCGAGACATGACGGACGGCCATGGCGGTTTCTATTCCGCCGAAGATGCCGACAGCGCTGACCCTGAAGATCCGGTCAAGCACGGCGAGGGCGCTTTTTATATCTGGCGCGCGCAGGAGATTGAACAGCTCCTGGAAGGAAATCAGGCGAAGGCGTTCTGCCGCTTCTACGGAGTGGAGCAGGATGGCAACGTCGAAAACGATCCGCATGGGGAGTTCACAGGACGCAACATTCTGTATCAGGCAAGAGGTGAAGAAGGATACCAGGCCTTAGCTGGTGCACGAGCCGCTTTGTTTGCGGTTCGGGATCGCCGGCCGCGGCCGCACCTGGACAATAAGATTCTGACTGCGTGGAATGGGCTGATGATTTCGGCATTGGCTCGCGCAGCAGGAGTTCTGGACGAACAGCGCTATCTCGAAGCAGCTAAGCGCGCCGCGGGATTTCTTTTAACACGCATGTACGACGAAGCTTCGGGGCGGTTACTGCGTCGTTATTGCGACGGCGAGGCAGCAGTGGAAGCCTTTGCCGACGACTACGCCTTCTTTGCGCAAGGGCTTACGGATCTGTTTGAGGCCACAGGCGAAGTCGAGTATCTTAAGACAGCCGAAGACTTGCTCAATCGAGGACTTTCTCGATTCGAAGATAAAAAAGGTGGCGGATTCTTCAGCACCGCCGGCAGCGCGACAGATATTCTACTGCGTTTGAAAGATGACTACGACGGGGCGGAACCATCCGCGAACTCAGTCGCAGCGGAGACCTTGCTTCGGGTGTCTCACCTGACCGGCAACAAGCTTTTGGCTGACCAGGCTGAGCGAACTTTGCAGTGGTTCGGGCCGAAGTTAAAAACGCAGGCGACCGTTGCGCCTCAAGCAGCCGTGGCTTTAAACCGCTGGCTTACCCCGCCTGAACACATCGTGGTCCGATGCCAGACACTGAACGACAGGACGCTCGGTCTGTTACGGACCAAACAGCGCGTTTTTGCTCCAAACACGAGCGTATTGCCGCTTACTGACAATGCGGTAAAGGCGCTGAGTGGCAGAGGGTCGTTTCTGGAAAGCTTAGACCGCCAAGGCAGCATGACTCTTTACGAATGCCGTAACTTCACCTGTCAGCTACCGGAGGTCTTCCCGTAAGCACTTGCTTGGTACACTGTGGTCCGATGACAAACAGCACAGCTTCAAACCGAACCACAGTCATGCAAGGAAAAGAGCAGCCGCTGGCTGGGCCCGAACTGCAGGCGGGGGATAAGGCGCCAAATTTCAACCTGGTGGATGGAACGTTGCAGGGTATCGATCTGGACGGAACCGGTCATGGAACGCGCATCTTCAGCGTAGTTCCGTCACTTGACACGCCGGTATGCGATGCACAAACCAAACGGTTTGAAGAAGAAGCGACTAAGCTGCCCGAATTGCAGATCTATACGATCAGCATGGACCTGCCGTTTGCTCAGCAGCGGTTTTGTGGGAACTTCGGTATCAATAAGGTCACGATGCTATCCGATCATCGAACCGGATCGTTCGGAGAGAATTACGGAACCCTGATTCCAGATTTGCGGATTGAAAGCCGGGCCATCTTTGTTGTAGGACCTGACAATACCATCCGCTATGCCGAGTATGTGAAAAAAGTCGGCGATTTCCCCGATTACGATGCGGCCCTCTCCGCTGCCAAGCAGGCAATGGGACGGACCGCAACTTCCTAGCATCTAAGGTCTTTAGACTCGGTCTTACGGCTAACGCACCGCTGCCGCAGCTGCCGAGAGGGCAGGCTCATCTGGCGGCAATCGCGGAGTTTCCGGTAGTGTCGCTGTCAAGAACCAGAAATCCTCAATGGCTCGCACTACACTGATGTACTCGCCAAGATCACCAGGCTTGGTGATATAGCAGTTTGCATTCAGCGCGTACGCCTGTGCAATGTCCTCGTCCGCCCGTGAACTGGTCATCACAAGGACAGGAATCTGTTTCAGATTCGGGGCCGATTTCACTTCGGCCAGCACTTCACGCCCATTCTTTCGTGGCAGATTTAGGTCGAGCAGAACTAAGTCAGGCCGCTCGGCCTTGCCCTCTTGGGATTGGTGAAGAATGTTCATGGCCTCTACCCCGTCGTAAGCGACAGTAATCTCTACCGGTACTGGCGTTTCTTTCAGAGCTTCGCGGATCAAGCGGACATCGCTCGGACTATCCTCCACTAACAAAATTCGTAGACATTTCATGTTCTTGCAACCCCGCCAAAGTACCTATGCACTTCAAAGGCCATACGAGTAAACCTGCTGTAAACATTCTTACAGTCCGATAAAGGTATGAAATGCTTTCAGGGCTAGTAATATTACCCGGTAATAAAGGGACTACAACTGGTAATCAGGC
>CAXTWQ010000071.1:4254-23646 GCA_964248065.1 uncultured Bryobacteraceae bacterium
GGAACCACCTTGCTCGTCACGTGCATTGACATTGCAATAAATGCTTTCTTATCATTACATTGCATCTGTTGCCGGAGTGCTTTCTCCCCTAGGTGAGAAGTGCTGGGCGACTGTGGAGGCTTGTTGATAAAGCTCGACATCATCAATGAAGTAGTTAGCCGGACAGGCATTACCAAAACCAAAGCGGAGATGGCGGTGGAGACGGTCTTCGAAACCATGAAAAAGGCGCTAAGCGACGGGGACCGTATCGAATTACGCGGATTTGGCATTTTCAACGTGCGACCGCGCAAAACCGGGATTGGTCGAAATCCCCGTACGGGTGCCGAAGTAGCGATCCCCCCAGGTAAGGCGGTGCGCTTCAAACCCGGCAAGGAATTGCAGACTTTGCAATAAATGCACGGCATCGATCGGGTTCGTTTCGAAGAGACAACCCAGGCCTGGAGTGATACGCCGCCCAAGACGGTCCCGTGGACACGTGGTTTGTGGCTGGCTCTTCTTTGTTTTGTCGCTACCCTGCTGACAACAACTGTCTTCGGGTTTGCCCTGGCCGAAGCTCATCGACGCGGCCAACCTTTGGATGAAGAGACATGGCTGCTGGGATACCGTCTTATGGCGGGCGGCCACCGGCTGGTCTGGACGGGACTCAGTTACTCTATTCCTCTACTTTTGATCCTGTTCGCACACGAGATGGGCCACTATCTTCAGTGCCGGCGCTGGCACATTACCGCTACGCTGCCTTATTTCGGGCCCTCTCCGACTTTGATGGGGACCATTGGCGCATTTATTTGGATCAAGTCGCCGATTTTTCGCAAGCGCAGCCTTTTGGAGGTTGGAATCTCAGGTCCGATTGCAGGCTTTGTGCTCCTTCTTCCGTTCCTTGGATTGGGAATCTGGAATTCCAGAGTTTGTCCTGGCGTGCAGGCTCATGGACCCTTCAGCTTCGGGACACCGCTGCTGATGCGCCTGTTCGAGGCAGTTCGATTCCCCGGCGTTCCAGCGGCCGATATCTGCTTACACCCTATGGCGATGGCGGCTTGGGCCGGCATGCTCGCCACTGCCATCAATCTGTTGCCAGCTGGTCAACTGGATGGTGGTCACGTAGCATACGCAATCTTAGGCGAAAGAGGACACACCTGGCTGTCGCGGCTAGTTGTGGCCGCAATGGTACTCGGCGGATTCCTATACTGGCCCTGGTGGGTGTGGGCAGCTATTCTTTTCTTCTTCCGCAGGCATCCGCTGGTATTCGATACCGAGCCGCTAGGACGAGGGCAGCGATGGCTTGGGCTCGTTGCGCTACTCATGCTGATACTGTCGTTCTCGGTTGTGCCCGTGCGTGCTGGATAGCACGCGCTCTATGAAGATCTCAGCGGCTATCATTACCTTCAATGAGGAACGAAACATTGCGCGAGTCATCGAAAGCTTGCGCTGCTGTGATGAAATTCTGGTGCTCGACAGTGGCTCAAACGATCGCACAGTGGAGATTGCAACCAAACTCGGCGCCCGTGTTGTAGAAGCATCCTGGCATGGCTACGCTGCCCAGAAAAATATCGCTGCCGGTCTGGCAGCGCACGATTGGATTCTCTCCCTGGATGCGGATGAGAGCGTGAGCGAAGCACTGGAAGCCGAAATCTGGCACATCAAGAAAGCTGGTCCGGCCGCCGATGGGTACTCGATGCCACGGCAAGCGCAATATCTGGGACGCTGGATTCTGCACAGCGGCTGGTATCCGGACCGCAAGGTGCGCCTGTTCGATCGCCGGAAGGCCGAGTGGGCCGGCGAGTTCGTTCATGAGTCAGTGAAAGTGCAGGGGCGGATTGCACACTTGCGCTCAAACCTGCTCCATTTCACGTGCGATTCGCTCTCTCAACACCTGCGATCAATGGACAGGTATACGACATTAGCTGCCGAAGAAATCGTTGCCAGACGGAAGCGAGTGAGTCTCAACCGGATGCTCTTCGACCCGCCATGGACGTTCTTCCAAACCTATTTTCTAAAGCTAGGGTTTCTGGATGGGCCAGAAGGCTTGGCGATCGCCTACATGGCGGCTGCCTACAACTTTGTAAAGTACTTCAAAGCACGGGGAATGAGCCCGGGGCGGCCACTCTGAGGCAGCAACCGTGAGAATTCTGCATATCGACACAGGGCGAGAAATGCGTGGCGGACAGCATCAGGTAAAGCTTCTGCTCGGCGGTTTACAGAAACGCGGCCACGAATCGGTTCTGCTGGCACGGCCGGGGAGTGCGCTCGCTCACTGGGGTGGGGAGGCTGGATATCCGGTGTATCCGGCGCAGTTGCGCGAAGTCTGGCAGTGTTCACGCAAAATTGACATCGTGCACGCCCATGATGCGCGAGCGCATACGCTGGCAGCCGTCGGTGCGCAGAAAAGATTCGTGGTCTCGCGACGGGTCAGTTTCCCGCTACAGCGGAGCTTCGTCTCACGCCTGAAGTACGGGCGCGCCTCCCGATACCTGGCAGTCTCAAACTTTGCTGCTGGCCAATTGCAAGAGGCAGGCATTCCCCCAAACCGCATTGATGTGATCTACGATGCGGCCGAACCCGACATCCCTTTTCTTTCCTGGGACCAGCATGGCCCTGCGATCGCTCCAGCATTTCGAAACGAACCCGGCAAGTTGTCGGAACTGACCGCAGAAGCCTGCCGCCTTGCCGAGCTTGAGTTAGTGCTGTCTCAGCGCCTCCTCCAGGAGTTGCCGAACGCTTCGGTCTTCATTTACCTGACCCGATCGGAAGGTTTAGGCTCGGCGGCGCTGCTGGCCATGGCCGCAGGAGTACCGGTCATCGCCAGCCGGGTGGAAGGTCTGGCCGAAATCTTCGAACATGAAATCTCCGGTTTGTACGTAGACAATTACGCGCCCCACGTGGCTGCGGCAATTCGCAGGATCAAAGAAGAAGACGGGCTGGCCCAACGACTCCGGGCGGCTGCCAGGGCAAGGGTGAATGAGCGTTTCACCTGTGACCGCATGGTTGAAAACACCCTGCAAAGTTATGGGAGAGCCCTTGCCTGCTGAGGTGGGTCTGGGCGAATGGCAGGTTCTTGTTCCACTCGCGGCCGGGGTTGTCGGCCTGCTGCTCGGAAGCTTTCTAAACGTTTGCATTTACCGCATTCCGCGTGATCTGTCGGTGGTTGCGCCTAGATCGTTCTGCCCTGGATGTGAGCGGTCCATACACTGGTTCGATAACATTCCGTTGCTGAGTTACTCCCTGCTTCGAGGGCGCTGCCGTTCTTGCCGTAAGGCAATCAGTATCCGCTACCCTTTGGTGGAGTTTTTAACTGCAGTCGCTTTCGGTGCGGTCGCCTATCGCTACGGCATCACCGTGCAAGGGTGCAAGTGGGCAGCATTCGAATCACTGCTGATTGTGCTGTTCTGGACGGACCTGGAAACGTGGCTACTGCCTGACGAATTCACTCTGGGCGGAACGGCAGCGGGTATTTTGTTTGCATTACTGGTGGGAGTCGGAGGCCCGATAGGAGACCTCATACTCGGCACAATTGCGCCCGTCTGGCAGTCTTTGCTGAACATGGCGGCAGGGGCGCTACTGCTCGCTGGACCTTTATGGTTAGCCGCTAGTGTTTATGGTCGGCTGCGCAAAGTGGACGCGCTCGGGTTGGGAGACGTGAAGCTCATACTGATGATGGGCGCCTTCCTGGGACTGGGCTATGGTCTTATGGCACTCACTTTGGGTACCGTCTGCGGTGCAGTTGTGGGAGTTCCTTTAGCACTGGCTGCGCGCAAATCCTTGGCTCAGTATGAAGTGCCATTTGGAACTTTTCTTTGCGGGGCGGCGGCTCTGGTGCCCCTTCTTATCCCGATCGCCGGGCCTGCCATTCGTCCCTGAATAAGCTGGGGTGAAGCGGGCTAACAGCCCTTTGTAAGGTAGTATAAAGCGTTACTTGAATGAAGGATTTGCTGCAAGCGCTTACTCCCGGTGGGCGCGACTGGCGACTCGCAACGCAACTTGACCCGAAGCGCATTCCAGCCCATATCGCAATCATTATGGATGGCAATGGCCGCTGGGCGAAGCAGCGGAATTACCACCGAATCTTCGGGCACAAGGCCGGGATTGCGGCGGTGCGGATCGCGGTCGAAACATCTGTGCAGCTAGGGCTGGAAGCTCTTACGCTGTATGCATTCTCGGTGGAGAATTGGAAGCGTCCCCGGCATGAGATCGAGGGACTATGGCTCTTGCTGAAGTATTATCTTCAGCGTGAGCTTTCTACGTTCATGGCCAATGATATTCAATTGGTTGCGATTGGGCGGCCGGAGTCGCTGCCCTCCGCTGTTCAGGCTGAACTGCAATCGGTGATGGATAAGACAGCCGCAAATCGCGGGATGAGGCTGAATCTCGCTATCAACTACGGCGGGCGAACTGAGTTGATTGATGCCATGAACAGCATATTGGAGAACGCCCGGCTTGAAGGCAATCTTGACTCACTCGAGATTACTGAAGACAGCGTATCTTCACATCTATACACAGCCGGCTTGAAAGATCCCGACTTACTGATTCGAACTTCCGGCGAGATGCGAGTTAGTAACTTCCTTCTCTGGCAGATCGCTTATGCTGAGCTGTACGTTACCGATACCTTATGGCCTGACTTCAATCGATCTCACTTATTGGAGGCAATCTTCGATTATCAGAATCGGGATCGGCGCTTCGGTGGTTTAACCCGGGCGCATATGGTAAGCGCCGATCCTCCGGCAATTCTGCTTGAGGAAGAGATGCTGGAACTACCGCTCGCCTGAGTAAGCGCTTGTACCTTTTCGCCAGAGCACTGAGCCACGGTCGGTTCGTATGAAGCGTGTTGGCACAGCTCTTGCCTTAATAGCCGGCGCTGTCTATCTAGTTTGGTTCGCCTCCACGTCTATTTTTATAGGTGCGGCCCTCTCAGTGGGAGCGCTTTGCTATTGGGAGTTTTCGGGTCTAGTCACAGGCCTCGGCATAGGGCAGCCAAGCGTCGTCGGCATGCTGATCGGGGCTGCAATCATCTTCTTCCCCGACAAGATCATCTGGATCAGCTTTCTGTTCCTGGTCATTCAGATGATCTGGCTTCTGCAAAGCAACTCTCTGCGAGACATCGTTCCCGAAGGCGGAGCAATGTTTCTGGGCGCGTTCTACTGCTTCTCGCCTTGGCACTTCGCTGTCGAACTACGGCATATCAGCGTGCACCTGCTGTTCTTCGCCCTAGCTCTGAACTGGGTCGGCGATTCGGCGGCGTACTATGTGGGGCGGCAGTTTGGAAGACACAAACTTTCACCCATCATCAGCCCAGGCAAGAGTTGGGAAGGTGCGGCTGCATCGGTAGCAGGATCAGTGATCTTTGGCCTGATGTATCTAGGCAACACGATGCCGAGTATTCCTCTGTGGGCCATTGTCGGATTAGCAGCCTTGGGCAACATATTCGGACAGTTCGGAGATCTGTTCGAGTCTGCGGTGAAACGAGGCGCCGGACTCAAAGACAGCGGTAATCTTTTGCCTGGGCACGGCGGAGTTCTGGACCGGCTCGACAGCAGCATGTTCGCAGTTCCTGTCGTTTACGCTCTGTATGTGATAGGTAGTTCGATCCGATTCTGATTCCTACTTTCTGCTCACAAGCACTTACAGGAGTTTTATAAGATCGCCCTGCGAGTACTTACGTTGGGAGAAGCGTTGATCACGGTCTCTCAACTGCTTCATGGCTGGTGCGCAATCAGTTCCAGTTTCTGAAGAATCAAAGCATAACGGCGGCCGAACTGCAGCAGTTCGGCATCGGTTCCGTTAACACGTTCATTCGCCTGCCGCAAACGTTCAAGAGCTTCTTGAACTGCGCTGATCAACAGCCCTACTTCGTCTGGCTCAAAACTTGGAAGGACAGAAGTCATCGCGTCAGTATGACAGCTTCGCGCCTACCAAGAACCCTAAGCGCGTGCGCATAGAATAGCTTCGTATGCAAACCAGCGATGGAGCAACTCTTGAGCAGAGACTAAATGAGAGCGCAAACGCGCTAAGCGAGGCAGTGTCGGGCTTTTCTGACGATAAGTGCCGGGATGCGCCGACCGGCAGATGGTCTGTCCTCCAGTGCATCGAACATATAGCTCTGGTTCAGGATGGCTTTTCTGGCCGCATACTCACCTCGCCGGTGGGGGCGGAAGCGGCTGCAAACCCGGAACGCGAGGGGGAGCTGTATCGCACGGTGGAGTCACGGGAAAGGGCCGTTCCGACGCCAAAAGTTGTAGAGCCCCGGAACACCTTCGTCAATCTTGCTGAGGCAATGGAAAATTTCAAAAAGACACACAGCCGAGTGCTGAATCGGCTGAAACGAGTGGAGCTAAATTTACGATGCTTGCAGGTGCAGCATCCAGTCTTGGGCCTCCTTAATGGTTACGAGGCTTTCCTGCTTATCTGCGCGCACACAATGCGGCATGTCGCACAGATCCATGAGTTAGCAAACGAAGGAGTCACTCTTGCCAAATAACGCGAGGACAATTGTAAGTGTTCTACTAGCCTTCACCTATTGTGTAAGTGCGGCGGAGCAAGTAAAGACTGAGCAAGGCTTAGTGGAGGGCGCAAGTAATCCGGAAACGAAGATTCGCGTGTTCAAAGGCATTCCGTTCGCCGCTCCGCCGACTGGGGACCTGCGATGGAAGACGCCGCAAGCACCTGCCTCCTGGGATGGAGCGCGTCAGGCGACGACGTTCGGGCCACGCTGTATGCAGGGAGCAATCTTCAGCGACATGATCTTCCGCGATGCAGGCCCGAGTGAAGATTGCCTCTATCTGAACGTCTGGACGCCAGCCGCGAATGCTGATGCGCATCTGCCGGTGATGGTGTGGATTTACGGAGGCGGCTTCCAAGCGGGAGCTGCATCCGAGCCTCGTCAAGACGGCGAACGCCTTGCGCAGAAAGGCGTCGTTGTCGTGAGCATGAACTATCGGCTTGGCGTCTTCGGCTTCCTCGCTCATCCGGAGTTAAGCAAGGAGTCTGGACACCAATCATCCGGGAACTACGGTCTGATGGATCAAACCGCTGCGCTTCAGTGGGTTCACAAAAACATTGCGGCTTTCGGAGGTGACCCAGGTAATGTGACCATCTTCGGCGAATCAGCCGGCTCCATGTCGGTGAGCGGGCAGATGGCGTCTCCTACCGCAAAGGGCTTGTTCCAAAAAGCGATCGGCGAAAGTGGCGCTGCATTTCCGTTGAATGGACCTATGACGGCACTGGCCAAGAGTGAAGCCGGAGGAGTAGCGTTTGCCAAATCGATCGGAGCGGCTTCGCTGCAGGAGCTGCGCGCAAAGCCGGCCCCTGAGCTTCTAAAAGCAGCATTGGCAGAAAAGATGGAACGGTTCTGGTGGAACGTGGATGGCTATTTCTTCCCCCAAGACCCAAGCGCAATCTACGCCAGCGGCCGCCAGGCGCATGTCCCGTTGCTTGCAGGGTGGAATAAGGATGAGCAGAGTGCGAGCGGCTTCTTCGGCAAGACCGAGATGACGAAAGAGAACTTCGAAGTGATCGTACGCAAAGACTTTGGTTCTTTCGCCGACCGCATACTGCCCGTCTACCCGCATGAGAACCAACAGCAATTGGAGGAATCGGCAAGGGACCTAGCCAGCGCTCGCTTCATCACGTATGCGACCTGGAAATGGCTGGACCAGCAACTATCAACCGGAGAAAGCCCGGTTTACCGTTACTACTTTCAGCAGGCTCCCCCCGTACCGGCAGGCGAGAAGACGCGTGGTGCTTTCCACTCTGCCGACATCAAATACGTTTTTGAAACTCTTGATTCCGAAAAGCTTCCCTGGACTCAGGATGATCGGAATACCTCTGACCTTATGAGTTCTTACTGGACAAATTTCGCCAAGAAGGGTGACCCGAATGGCCCAGGTTTACCTCAATGGCCGCCTTATCGCCGGTCAAGCGCCTATCCCGTGATGCATCTGGGAGCCGGGCAAGGTTCTGCGGCCGAGGCTACTGCGAATAGTGGGCAGAGTGGCAGCGTCGGAAAAGCGGAGCCAGACAGCAGTCGAAAGCAGTTCGAAGCTCTCGATCAGTATGCCCAGCATCAATGAGTTAGTTGGTCTTGCATCGATTGCACCAAACTTATAGCAGGATTTAGCTTAGTATCTTCTAACGCTTCAATGGTACTTAAGGTTTGGAAGTTCGCCCTCTGTTCGAAGCCGAAGCTGGTACATTCCCGTGTGGAGGCTTCATCCATTAATGCTGAAAATTTTCGGCCCCCTCTTGCTTCTTGGGTTAGCAGGTACTTTAATTGCTAGTCCGGTTTGTCCCTCTACGTCCAATACCAACACTGATTGCGGATATATTCTTACCCTGAACTCCGATGGTTCACTTACCGGTGCAGCTGTTGCCAACGCTGATCCATACGATGGCAACGACGATGCACTCATTGGATTTGTGAACAATACCTCAAGTGCTTATAACGGGTCTTTCGCACTGAGCGGAACGGGCAATGGTGGTGGGCTTTTCGCGTTCGACGGCGACGGTATCTGCACCTATGTTTCGGCAAGCTACTGCTCAACGGCGCCAACCGGCTACGAAGGACCGTTAAATACCTTCAGCAATATAAACGACATTGGTGATACAGGAACCATCACCATTTCGGGTCTTGCAGCGGGCGAAAGTACTTTCTTTTCTCTGGAGGGATCACCTTCGTCTATCAATGGAGGCAGTGGCCCAGTTATCAGCGGGCCAGGAGCCGCGCCAGAGCCAAGCACCGTTTCTCTTCTTGGCACTGGGCTCCTCGGATTGTTCTATCTGGTACGCCGTCGTCGGTTGTCGTAAAAGGAAGTAAGTCAAGCGGTTCGTCCATCACTAGTACCGGACTAACCGCTAAGTTCTTAGTGAATCGTACGAGTCTTGCGGTTCATGTAATCCATGAGTAAGTAATTGCCAAGCGTGTACGGCGTGGTGAAGTAAGCCTTGCCCGAACACATCTGAGTTACTTTTTGCACAAACTGAATAAGTCCGTAGTCGCTGGCGAGCATGAAAGTGTTAATCAGGATGCCACGCTTCTTACATCGACCAACTTCTTCCAGTGTCTGACTAATCACAAGCGGGTCAAGGCCGAACGCATTTTTATAAATGCGCCCATCCTCAAGAGTGAGCGCAGACGGTTTACCGTCGGTGATCATAACAATCTGCTTCATGTCTTTCTTCTCCTGAGTAAGCAGACGCTGAGCGAGGATCAACCCATCACGCGTGTTGGTGTAGTAGGGGCCAACCTGAACCCGAGCCAGTTCGGAGATACGCAGTTCCTCAGCCGTATCGTGAAAGAGCACCACCCGCAGGCTGTCGCCCGGGTACTGCGTCTTGATCAGATGAGCTAGTGCAAGAGCCACCTTTTTGGCAGGCGTAAAGCGATCTTCGCCGTACAGAATCATGCTGTGGCTGCAGTCAAGCATCAGCACAGTGGCGCATGAGCTTTGATACTCCGATTGGTGAACATGCAAATCAGAGTATTCAAGGTTAAGAGGCAGGCGCACGCCTTCCCGCTGCATAGCCGAGAAAAGAGTGGCGCTGACATCAAGATTCAGAGTATCGCCGAATTCATAAGCCTTGGAGCCGCCACTTGCATCGATACCAGTAGCCAAATCGCGTGTGTCATGTGCGCCAAAGCTCGATTTGCCGAGCGAGCCCAACAAGTCTTTGAGCGTCTTAAAGCCCAGGAAATCAACTGCTTTGTCGGTTACGTCGAAGCGAACCTCACCGTCGGGACCCCTCTGCGAACCGGGAGAAGTGGACGGTTCGGTGGGCTGATCTGCATGGATGTAGCCGCCCTCCTCCAGTTTCTTTACTAGGTGTTCCAGCAGCTTTTCCCGACCCTCAGCATTCATCTGCTGCAGCCGCTGCTGCATCTCTTCCAGCTGCTCTGGATTGAACAATTCGCCGTTCTCCAAAGCGCGCTCGATGGCTTCCTTCAGCTTCTCGAGCGTGTGTTCATTGGCTTCACTGAACTGCATGTAAGGGTCGTTGAACCCACTCTGCAGAAAGTAGTCGGAGAGCGCGCGAAGAAGATCTTCCATCTCAATGCCGAGATCTTCTTCGGAGAACTTGCTGTAATTAACGCGCCTCATAGTCGCCCTAGTTTAGGTTGCGGCGTCCACCACCGTTACCGCCACGCTTTTGAAAATCACCCCGGCGACCGCTCTCTTCGCGTTCTTCGCGGCCGCGGTCATCACCACGCGATGCCCGTTCACCAGCTACGAACGCCAGCTCTTCATTTCTGCTGATGCGCTTGTGAGCGTAAAGGCCTTCCAAGATGAACTCCGCAGCAGAGGCGCGCATTGCATCGCTCTCGTTCTCAGACAAGCCAAGCTTGCCGGTAAAGGAAAGCAAGTCCTGTATGCGCCCGAGTTCTTCCACCATCTGACGCGCAGGCATGTCTTCATCCAGGCGGAGCGAACCGCCCAGTTCGAACCATTGCGTTACTTGGCGCATGTTGACGCCTTCCAGGTATGTGTGGAACACTTTGCCGACAGCACTACGGATCAGTTCGCGGGCAACAGCATCGCCGCCCTTCAGTTCGCCCTCGTATTCCAGTTCGAGCTTGCCGGTAATGGACGGCAGCGCTGCGTAGAGATCCAGAATGCGGGGAACTGCTTCCGTGTCGCCCGCCCTTAAAGCACGGCGTTCGGCGTTTGAAACCACGTTTTCCATCACCGAAATTGGCAGCCGTTGCGAAACGCCGGAGCGCTTATCAACGCGCTTGTCCTCCCGAGCAATGAATGCAATCTGCTCAACAACTTCATGTATGTACGGAGGTACTTCGATGGCAATGGGCGACCGGCGGCGCGTCCAGGCCTCCTGTCGCGTGATATCGATGCCCTGTCCTACTGTCAGCGGATAGTGGGTACGGATCTCGCTTCCGATACGATCCTTCAGGGGCGTGATGATCTTGCCACGGGCCGTGTAGTCCTCCGGATTAGCGGTGAAGACCAGCATCACATCCAAAGGCAGACGCACTGGATAGCCTTTAATCTGAACGTCCCCTTCCTGCATGATGTTGAATAATCCAACTTGAACTTTGCCCGCCAGATCAGGCAATTCGTTGACGACGAACAAACCGCGATTTGCGCGCGGCAGCAGGCCGTAGTGAATTGTCAGCTCGTTCGATATGTCCTGACCACTGCGCGCCGCTTTGATCGGGTCGATATCGCCGATCATGTCAGCAATGGTTACGTCCGGCGTGGCAAGCTTTTCTATGTAACGATCCTCACGCCCAATCCAGGCTACTGGCGTGTTATCGCCATAGGAAGCGGTCTTGTCCCGGCACTGCTTGCAAAGAGGGCGCAACGGGTTGTCACGAATTTCGCACCCGGCAACGTACGGCATCTGTTCATCCAGCAAGCTGGTGAGCATCCGCGCAAGTTTGGTCTTCGCTTGCCCGCGCAAGCCAAGCAGAATAAAGTTGTGACGCGACAGAATCGCATTAACAACCTGAGGCACTACTGTGTCTTCGTATCCAACAACGCCGGGAAACAGCGTCTCGCCACTATGGAGTTTGGCGATCAGGTTGGAGCGAAGCTCTTCCTTCAGCGTGCGATCAGGCAGCAGTTGATCGAGATAGGGGCTGGAGCGAAGTTCGCCCAGCGTCCGTGGCAGATCGGAGTGAGGCATTAAATAAGAACTCGCAAAAACTTTCTGGCCTAAGTCTAGCAGTGAAATTCCTAGCACCGCTTTCACTCGTTACTGACGGAGCAGGGACCGTTGTGATATCTTCGCCACGTTGTGAGAACGTCCGAGTCAGAGACAGCCGATTACCACTTGAACTGGCGCAAGCTTCAACAGGTGGGCTTAAATGCCTATGAAGCCCGTTCGTATCTGGTGGTGCTGGGCCATGCGCGGTTCAAAGCGCTAGAGCTTGCGGCACGCTCGCATGTGCCCCGCCAGAAGATTTACGAAGTTCTCGACAGCCTGGTCGAGAAGGGCTTCGCTCAGGTGGTGCAGGAGAAGACCAAGCTGTTCTCAGCCGTTGATCCAACCATGGCTATCCCGTCTTACCTGGCGCGGCGAAGCAAGCTGCTGCAGAATGAACTCACTGAGCAGGCGCGTCTGGCTACCGGGCTAATTGAAGATCTGCGCGGAGCTTTCGAGGGCGGCCAGGGAGGGCGGGGAACACTTGACTTCCTCAATTTGGTGAACGACCCGACGCAGACCGCGATGCAGTACCGGCGCATGTTGCAGACGGTCTCGCAAGAGTATGCAGAGTTCTGGCGTCCGCCGTTTGCTGTCGATCCACTGGACGAGCGAATGGTCAAGGATGCTTCGAAGCGTGGCATCAGCTGCCGTCTTCTGATTGAGGCTGGTCCTATGGATTCTGAACACCACGAGCGATTGTCTGAGTACCGCAGCCATGGCGTTGACATTCGCTTTGCAGATCGCCTGCCCTTGAAGCTCGCGCTGTTTGATCGCCGCCGCGGCCTGGTTGCGCTGCTTGACCCTGTGTTGACGCGGCCCTCCTGGACTTCCGTGATCTTCGATCATGAAGGTCTGTCAGAAGCTATGTCCGGGCTCTTCGAGACGTATTGGACACGCGCTCTCTGTCAACCTGACTAATCGAGCTTCCTTCGCAAAGCTGTTTGATAACTGGCCGCGTCCGCAAAGGGCACCAGCAGCAAATCCTGCTTGCGGCCGGCATACTCACCGGCTATTCGATAGATCTGATCGCCAAACCAGTCCCGCGGGATGGTTCCTGTGTATTCGAATAGCTGATACTGGCCGTTGCGCGTTAGGGTCGGGGAGACGGCGCGAAGGTCATCTAGCTCTCCGTTTAACTTTTGACTGAGAGTTAGTACTTGAGGTCCGCGCTGCAGTACAAGATTCTGCGCATTGCTGTTTCCATGAAGATCAGGCACAACGTGCAGATCCATTGCAAGCTTAATCCGGACCGTGTCACCGCTTCGCCATGCACGATCGACAATGACGGCTTCTCCCGGACGCCCAACCAGATGCAGATCAGCTACATCCACAGTGAATGAGCTCGTCCATTTGGGAACGCGCAAGCGAAGCGGAAACTGAAATTGTCCCTTTCCGCTCGGTTCCACATGCAGCTGAATCTGGCCCGTTTGAGGAAAGTTACTTTCGGTGTAAATCTGCACCAGGCCATGCTTGCCCAGCTGGAAGAAAGCACGACCGGGCGAATATAAGTTCACCGCAATTCCTGTTTCATACTGTCCCCACACCAGCAGCGGAATCAGCGACAACGCTTTGGCCTCAGCCAGCACGCAACGCCCGCTGTCGCCGCTGAGCTTAGACGAGAATGTCTTCGCGCCATCCACCGGGACTGCGGGGCTGATGTTTCCGTTGCGGGGATCCTGGGCCGCCAGGACTTGGTTGTACAGGGTCCGCTCTACGTGCTCGCCGTAACTTTGATCGCCCGTGATGCGCATCAGTCGGTAGGTCAACTGCAGCCAGGCAATCGTATTACATGCATCAACACCTGAGTTCTCGACCGCTTTTTGTCCGGTCGCAGCGCCTGAACCAATGGGAGCACCGGTCACTGACAAATTGTTTGCTGCAATGTCCTCCCAAGCTCGAACTCCGTTCTGAAAATAACTGCCCTCGCCAGTAACTTGGTAAAGACTGACAAGCCCGTTTAGAGCATAGAGAGTTGATAATAATTCTGCCTGAGACCTGATTGCTGAAATGGATGGAGGCGCCATGGCTGCTGCGATCGTTTTGCAGGCATCCAGATAACGCATTTCGCCGGAGAAGCGATAGATCTGGATCAGGGGCTCCAAAAGCCCGGCTGTGGCCATGGCGGCCGTCCGATCATCGATGGCTGGCTGCGTTGCACTCAGAGTTGAGATGACATTGTCGGCTAGTGTCCGAGCCGCTACAAAAGCGCCAGTCTCGCCGGTGACTCGATACTGGTTAACCAGTCCCAGCATGTCGCAACGAGCAATGGCGTAATCCTCTGCATCCATCGTCCTAGACGATTGACTTCTGGCCTTTGAGACCTCAGCGATTAGTGCTGCCGCAACCCTGTCCATTAAAGAACGAAGCTGCAGGTCCTGATTGTATTCGTACGTGCCGGCGCTGGCATCCAGAAATCGCCCGGGATATTCCCGCTCTACTGTGGGCTTCGCGATGCCGGAAGCTCGCAACACCTGCAGTAGGGCAGGAACGTTGACGTTTTCCAGCAAGCCCTCAGTATTGGCTCGCATATGGGCAGCTAGAAGGCCAGTGAGCTTTTGCTTATCCAGCGGTAGCGGAATAAAGTGATCGGGAATAGTCTTTTCCACCAAGTGCCGGGGCCGCCCGTACGCGAACGGGACCAGACATAACAGACAAATTGCCTGGTGCAACAGGAAAGCTTTCCTAAGAAGAGAAAGTGTGGCGCCGAACTTCATGGGCGATGAACCTCCTGATCAGGGCCGGAGGCGGAGCAACACTTCATCGCGGGATGTAAACTGCATTCCCCTAATACCCAGCGCGTCGGCGCCGGTGACGTTCTCAAGCCGATCGTCTAAGAAGAGCGTACGTTCGGCAGGGGTACCAATTCCTTCCAGACACTGCTCATAAATTGCCGGCTCCGGCTTAGTCGAATGTAATTCGTAGGAGAGCGTGACCTGATCGAAGATGGTAAGCCGCTCGGTTCGCGACTTCAACGCAACCCCAAGATCCAGCGGCATGTTAGACAGCATAGCCACGCGCTTACCGGCGCGGCTCAATTCCGCAATCCACTGCCACATTACTTCGTCATACTTCATCCAGCTGCTCGTGTCTGCCTCGGTAAGTTGATCGATCTGCTGGGGCGTTAGCGTACCGCTTGCAGCCTTGGCGATCTGATTCCAGTACTCGACCGCCGTGATTGTGCCCCGGTCATACTCTGTTCGCTCATCCCAATAGGCTTTCGTGAACAACTCAGGAGATAGGCCCGCAATGGCGGCCATCTCGAGCTGGTCCCCGTCGGTCTGATGCTCCACCAGCACGCCGCCGTAATCAAAGATGAAGCCATCGAAGTCGCTAACGAGTGCCATCGACCAGTTGCTCCCGTCGCGAACGAATCTCGCGAACCGCGTAGATCCGCCGCCCTTGGCTCTCAAAATAAGTACGCATTAAGACTTCGCCCATTAACCCAACACAGAAAAGCATGAGCCCGGCCAACCATAACAACCCGCCTGCCATCATGAGCGGACCATGCTCGGCGATGACATCGTGCCCGGCAATTTTCTGCACCAGGATGCCGAATAAGATGACACTGCCCAGGACGATTCCAGCCAAGCCCCACTTGCCGAAAAAGTGCATGGGGCGAGTGAGATAGCGGAGCAGAAAGCCGATTGTGATGATGTCGAAGAAGACGCGGAATGTTCGCCCGAGCCCATAGTGAGAGGCACCGTTTGGCCGCTCGATATTCTTGATGGGCACTTCGATAATGCGTGCGCCGTAAAAGGAGGCGAGGGCCGGGATAAAGCGATGTAACTCGCCGTACAAATTGATGTCTTTAAGAATTTCGGAACGGTAGGCTTTAAACGTAGTTCCAAAGTCATGCAGATCAACACCTGACGCACGCTTCATCATCCAGTTAGCGATGCGCGACGGAATTTTGCGGGTGACCGCATTGTCGACACGGTTTTTGCGCCAGCCACTAGCAATGTCGTAACCAGCTTCAATCTGTTCCAGCAGCAGCGGAATATCGTCGGGGTCATGCTGCAAATCGCCATCGAGCGAGATAATGACGTCGCCCTGCGCTTCATCAAAGCCTGCGGCGAGTGCGGCAGTCTGCCCAAAGTTACGACGGAGCCGCAGAACTTTGAGATGACTATCGGTCTCGACAAGGTTGGCGAGCAGATCAAAACTGCGGTCAGCGGAGGCATCGTCCACGAAGATAATTTCGTAGGGTCGGCGCAACGTTTCCAGCACTGCCGTGAGCCGGTCGTATAGCGGCAGAATTGCCGGCTCCTCATTATGAATGGGGATGACAATTGACAGCATTGTTGTTGTGCTTCTTAGTCTAACGGACGGGGTTGAAAGCTATGCGCGAGGCGTAAACGTAGACCGGGCCTTCTGGCCAGAGTGTTACGAAGGCAACGCTGGCGATATACTTGAGACGCCCCAAATACAGGTTAGCGAGGATTACTTGCGACAACTTACTTTATTCTTATGCTTTCTTTGCTCGACGGTACCGCTTGGTGCCGTGGGAATCCAAGATCTCACGATCACCAGTGTTTCGTATGAGGCCATTCCGTTTAACAACGCGACTCTTCCAGGTTTTCTGACAGCGGCTGATCCCTACGCCATCAGTAATTCAGGCCAAGTTGTGGGTGATTACTACTATCATCTCGGCCAAGACTACGAGTCTGGCGGTTTCACATACGGCAATGGAGTTCTTACAAAGTTTGCCTACCCGACAGTCTCGACCTACCTCTTACCAAGTGGGATAAATGACAGCGGCGTAGTGATCCTAAGTTCTCCTCAGTCTGCGGTCGGCTTCGTCGGGACACCAGGGGCGTTCACGCCAGTGTCATTTCCCGGAGCAACGCAAACCACTCTCAATGCCATCAACGACGCGGGCGTAGTTGTTGGCAGCTACGTTGACGCTAATGGAAATAGCCACGGCTTCATTTACAAGCCAAATGGAATTTACACCACCTTCGATTCGCAGATTACCGGGCCATTTCAAAGCGGAACCCAGTTGACCGGTATCAATAATCAAGGAGACATCGTCGGTGTGTCTGGTGGTCAGGCGTTCATCTTTATTGACGGTAAGTTCGACACTCTGATTAATGACACTCCGGCCAGCATCAACGACAAAGACCAGATTTTCTTCCCGCTTGCTTACGGAGGAAGCGATATTCTGGATTACAACACTAGGACTTTAGGGGTGCTCTCAGGCGGCTACGAAGGGATTGATGCATATCGCAGCAAAATGAATAACTCTGGAGTTATTACCGGCCCGTCCGGATATTTGGTGGTTCCCACTCCCGAACCGGCTACGTTTCTGTTGACGCTCCCTGTGCTTGTCGGCCTTGCATTGCTGGCAAAGCAACGCGCAACCTAATAACGTAAGCAGCAGACAGAGGATGTCTGATGCAGCGAAGGCTGCCTACGTCTTCAATCCACGGGGTCTAACCCGCTTTGCTCTCTCGACGCTCATGGCGGCAAAAAGCAGCTCAGAGGGTTGCATGGCGATGTTCAAATCGACTCATCCACAGATCCGTCCCAAGATCTCAGTAAGGTGAGCTTGGCACTGTCTCTGACTTGCGGTTATATCGCGGTAATATCATTGATGAAACCTTGGGGGATTTATGTTCCAGGACCTGCGTTACGGCTTGCGTTTTTGGGCCAGGAGTCCAGGGTTCGCGGCCATGGCCGTCTTGACTCTGGCACTTGGAATCGGTGCGAATACGGCCATCTTCAGTTTGATTTCGGCGGTGCTGCTTCGCCCATTGCCGTACCCGAATCCTGACCAACTGGTTGGCCTTGGACAGTGGCGCAATCAGAAGGGCGAGGGCTACATCCAAACAGGCGTTTCGGGTCCGAACATAGTAGATATCGGGAAAAGCGGTGTCTTTCAGTACGTCGGCTACTATCGCTGGGCACGATTCAACATCACGGAAGGCGATAGGCCCGAGAGCATACAAGGGATCAAGGCTTCGGCTGAGTTGCTGCCTTTGTTTGGTATTCGGCCGCTTCTTGGCCGTGTCCTGACTTCCAGCGAAATGGAGGTTGGCAAGAGCCACTCAGCAGTGATTGGCTATCGTCTTTGGCAAACGCGTTACGGCGGCGATCCATCTATTCTGGGCAAGCTCATTGAGCTCGATCAGCAGCGTTACACGATCGTCGGCGTAATGCCAGAATCTTTCCGGTTCACCTGGGACCAGGATATGGATGTTTTCGTGCCGCTCGTGCTTACGACGGAAGAACGCAGCGAGGCAGGTCGCGGCACATCGCGAGATTTGCAGGCACAGGCCCGCTTGAAATCAGGGCTCAGCAGAGCGCAGGCACAAGACGCGATGGACCGACTGGCGGATAACTTGGCGCGGCAATATCCGGAGGCGGATCAAGGCTGGGGCATCAAAGTTGAGCCGCTGCACGCTGCTTATCACCGCCATGTTGAGAAGCCGCTGTTCATGATGTTGGGCGCGGTGATGTTTGTCTTGTTGATAGCGTGCCTGAATGTGTCAAACCTGCTTTTGTCGCGCGCCACGGCACGCAATCGGGAGGTTGCCATCCGGGTTGCCCTTGGAGCTAGCCGAGCACGCCTTATCAAGCAACTGCTCACCGAAAGCCTTTTATTAGTTACCTGCGCCGGCGTAGCCGGTATTGCGCTGGCCTACGCGTGTGATCGACTTCTCACGCTGGCGATGACCCGCTATCATCTCGCCCTGCCCAACGCCAGCATAATCAGTATCGATTGGCGAGTCCTTCTATTCACCTGCTTAGTTACGCTTGCAACAGGGCTGATGTTTGGTCTGGCACCTTCCTGGATGACAGCCACATCGGCCTTGAATGATGCGCTGAAGGAGGGGGCGTTGAGCACGACCGCGGAAGCGGGTCGACGCCATTTGAGAAACGCCCTGATAGTGTCCGAGACAGCGCTTGCATTGGTTTTGCTAATCGGCGCCGGTTTACTAGTACGGACCTTTGTTCAACTCGTTCATGTCGATCTTGGCATTAACCCGGCGAACGCATTGACAATGAGCATCAGCTTGCCGGAATACAGATATCGATCTCATGCTCAGCAGGCTGAATTCTATCGGAGCGTTTTGCAGCGAATGGAGGCTGTACCGGGGGTCAAGAGCGTAGGGGCCGACGGTGGTGGTGCGAACGTCTTCTTTCAGCCGGAAAGCCAGCCAACGGCAGCGCCCGGACGCGAACCGACCGCCACTCTCAAAGTAATTTCTCCTCATTTCCTCACGGCAATTGGGACGCACCTGCTATCGGGGCGCGCCTTTAACGATCACGACCAGAGCGCAGCACCGGTCGCCATCGTCAGCGAAACCGTTGCTCGTCGTTATTGGCCGAACGCCAATCCGATTGGCAATCGCATTTCGATCCTGGCGCGAGTCTATTCCGGGGCACAAGCAGGGGCGTCGCGGGTTCTGCAAGTGGTTGGTGTGGCACAGGACGTTCGCAACGACGATCTTTGGCGGCCTGAACCGGCTATTTACGTGTCATTCGAGCAGAATCCTGAGCCGTCGGCTTTTCTCGTTGTGCGGACAGCCGGGCCGCCAATGGCCGTTGTGGCAGGGCTGCGCCGGGCAGTGGGAGCTGTCGATAGGCAACAGCCTATCAACGGAATCCGCAGCATGGACGAGATGGTTGCAGAGAATTATGGCGCTATCCGATTTCCCATGACGCTGCTGTGGGTCTTTTCGGGGCTCGCCCTGACCTTCTCCGCCGTAGGAATCTTTGGTGTTATGTCTTACACAGTGA
>CAXTWQ010000071.1:23656-27385 GCA_964248065.1 uncultured Bryobacteraceae bacterium
GTGAACTTGCGGTCCGAATGGCGCTTGGAGCCAGTCGGCAGAGTGTGATCAGGCTCGTGCTGCGCGAAGCACTTTGGGTCACGTTGGTTGGTGTCGGTGTAGGCTTGGTGGCCGCATTAGCATTGAGCCGGATCATGGACCAGTACGTATATGGCATCAGCTCCACTGACCCACTTACACTCGGATCGGCATCTGTGATGCTCACCTTGGTTGCCCTACTGGCTGCCTACATGCCCGCCCGCCGGGCCGCGAAAGTTGATCCGCTAGAAGCACTTCGGTACGAGTGACTAAGTCTTCATAGCCTGGGCTGTTCAGCTAAATCGGGTATTCGCAACTGGAGTGTCTCACCAAATTCCGTCGAATGAGGGCCACCGATCAATCCCGGATTACGCGTCACTCGGAGCGCATTGCGAGTGGTCTTTATCTAAATCCAAACAACCGGGAAAACTGCTAGAATAGAGAAAACGCATCAAAGAATAAGTACTCGTGTTTGCAACGGTTTGCATACGCGCGTGCCTTCTTCGGAGGAGTAGAACTTGGCCGATCAAAACGGGCCGCCCATCGCTGGATTGTTCAACAGCGGCGGTGATGGTGGCAACAGTAACAAAAACATCATCCCGATCAATATCGAAGATGAGATGAAGCGCTCGTACCTCGATTACGCCATGAGCGTGATTGTGGGTCGGGCGCTGCCGCGAGTGGAAGACGGCTTGAAACCTGTTCATCGCCGCATCCTGTACGGCTTGCACGAAATGGGTCTTACCTTTAACCGCCCTACCCGCAAGTGCGCCAAGATCGTGGGCGAAGTCTTGGGTAAGTATCACCCGCACGGCGATGCTCCCGTGTACGATTCGCTGGTCCGCATGGCGCAGCTCTTCTCCCTGCGCTATCCGTTGATTGACGGCCAGGGTAATTTCGGCTCGGTCGATGGTGATCCGCCGGCGGCCATGCGGTACACCGAGGCGCGTCTGTCTCGCATTGCCAGCACGCTGCTGGAAGACATCGAGCAGGAAACAGTCGACTTCCGCCCCAACTACGACGACAGCGAGCGTGAGCCGGAAGTGCTCCCCACGCGCGTCCCCAATCTGCTGATTAACGGCTCTTCGGGAATCGCGGTCGGTATGGCCACCAACATTCCTCCGCACAACCTGCGTGAGTTGGTGGACGCCTGCATCGCATTGATTAAGGACCCGCACACTCCCTTAACCAAGATCATGGAGATGGTGCCCGGGCCGGACTTTCCCACCGGCGGTTTCATTCTCGGACGTAACGGTATTTACGATTACTTCCAGCGCGGCCGCGGCAGTCTGAAGATTCGTGCCAAGGCTTCTATCGAGAAGATGAGCAAGGGCGACCGCGAGCAGATCGTGGTCACCGAAATTCCATTCCAGGTCAACAAGGCGCGTCTCATCGAGCACGTAGCCTCGCTGGTAGGCGAGAAGAAGCTGGAAGGCATTTCTGACGCACGCGACGAAAGCGATCGCGATGGCATGCGCATCGTCTTCGAGCTAAAGCGCGGCGAGCAAGCCGAGGTTGTGCTCAACAATCTCTACAAGCAAACGCAGATGCAGATTAGCTTCGGCGTGATCATGCTGTCCATCGTCAATGGACAGCCGCGTGAGCTTGGGCTGATTGACGTCATCAAACGCTTCCTCGAACATCGCGTCGATGTGGTGCGCCGGCGGACTGATTTCCTTCTACGCAAAGCTCGGGAACGCGAGCACATTCTGCTTGGCTTCCAGAAAGCGCTCGATAACCTCGACGCTGTTATCACGCTGATTCGCGCTGCTGAAGATGTCCGGCAGGCGCAGGATCAATTGATCGCGCAGTTTGAGTTCAGCGAGCGTCAGGCAAAGGCTATCCTCGAACTGCAACTCCAGCGCTTGACCAACATGCAGCGCCAGAGAATTCTGGATGAGCTGGCGGAGATTCAAGTCTCCATCGCCCGCTACCTTGAAATTCTCGGTTCCGAAGAAGTGCTGAAAAAGCTGATTGTCGACGAACTGCGCCAGGTACAGAAAGAGTTCGGCGATGAGCGCCGCACGCAAATTATTGAGGACACCGGCGAGATCAGCCTCGAAGACCTCGTACAAATGGAAGACGTCGCGGTCACCGTCTCGCGGGGCGGTTATTTGAAGCGTACCTCGGTGGATACATATGTCCGCCAAGTCCGCGGCGGCAAGGGCCGTATCGGTATGGGCACGCGTTCAGAGGATGTAGTGGAGCACATGGTTGTGGCCTCTACACACTCTTACCTCTTGATCTTCACCAGCAAGGGCCGTGTCTATTGGCTCAAGATTTATGAGATACCGGAAGCGAGCACCACAGGCAAAGGCAAACATGTCTCGGGCCTGATTAGTCTGCAACCCGACGAGACTATCAAAGCGTTTCTCTCCGTCAAAGAGTTCGTCGATGAGAAGTTCATCGTCATGGTCACGCGCCAAGGCGTGATCAAAAAGTGCGAACTGACCGAATTCGACAATCCGCTCACACGCGGCATCATCGCATTGGCGCTGGATGAGGGCGACGAGCTGCTGGGCGCGACCATTACTAACGGCAAGAACTTCATCTTCCTGGCCTCGCACGAAGGCATGGCAAGCCGCTTCAGTGAAGAGGAAGTGCGAGCCATGGGTCGGCAGGCGCGTGGCGTTCGCGCTATGGACTTGGAAGACGGCGACTACCTGATCGGTCTAGAAGTCGTAGCCGAAGAGAACATGATCCTCTCGATCTCTGAACAAGGCTACGGCAAGCGAACCTCTATCGGCGACTACCGCCTGACCGGACGCGGCCGCAAAGGCGTCATCAATATGAAGACCACTAACAAGGTGGGTAAGGTTGTTTCCATTCTTTGCGTGAGCGAGAAGAGCGATCTGATGATCATTACCAAAGAAGGGAAAATCATCCGACTCGAGTCAGGTCTGATTCGTCAGGCTGGGCGCTCAACGCAAGGTGTACGGCTGGTGAGGTTGGATGAAGGCGATGCTGTGGCTGCGGCCTCACTGATTCCTGAAACAGAGATCACTGCTGTCGAAACGACCGGCGAACTGCCGTTGCAGTAAGTGAAGGAAGGCTGTTCTGAATTGGATTAGAACAGCTTTTCAACTGGCAAATTGCCTACTCCTATAGGCTTACAACATACGTTCTTTTCATGAAAAGAAAAGAATGACCTATTTGCTCTTCCGCGCCTCTGAAAGCACAATTCAATACAGGCCAGCGATTTTACGTGTCGTCGTTCAAGTGATTGCTCGAATGACGGTCCTTGTGGCATCGATGGTGACCAAGGGCCCGGCACTACATGCGCCCCACCACGTTGAAGCGATGCAGCTGAGGAGATCCAGATGCGATTACTGATAAGGAATCCGCTCGTCACAGTTTTACTTTTGCTCTCTTTATGTGCTCCCCCCATTGAGGCAGAGACTCCGGAGATGAATGAGCGATTACCTTCATACAACATTGCCGAGCCCGAAGACGTTCCGGTTGTCATTGTGGGTACTATCTTGGAATCAGCTAGTCCCGCTGATAGCTTCCATCCAACTCGGTATGACAACAATCTTCACACGCGACGCTACAAGGTGAAATCAAAGTTGAAAATGTTCTTAAAGGTTTCCTAATTCCGGGAAGCATATTAAACATCTTTTTCTTTATTGAAGATAGGAGCTTTGGTTCAAGCCAACAATTGTTCTCCTTTCCGGAGGGATCCCGCGATCTTTTCTTCCTCCAGCCAGACTA
>CAXTWQ010000072.1:0-14904 GCA_964248065.1 uncultured Bryobacteraceae bacterium
ATTTTCCAGTAACAACCGGATTTGCCGATACTACGAACATGAACGCGGGCGCGACCTTTGGGATTGCCGGAGTCCCTTCCACGTTCTTGCCTGGACTTACATTCGCCAATGGCAATCTGAACTCAAACGGCACTATCGGCAACAGCGACGTCACCCAGCAATTTGCCGATACAAACATTCAGGCCGAGAATACCCTGCTGGTCACGGTCGGCAAACAGACCATGCACATTGGTTTTCAGTACTTACGACAACGCTTGAACATCTTCTACCCGGGAAACGAGGGCTTAGCCGGAACGTTCGCCTTTAGCGGCCGTTATACCGGTAGTGGCCCGGGAGTTACCGGTGCTCCCGAAGCTGATTTTCTCCTGGGTCTTCCTGAAACGGTAGGCGTAGGCGCAGGCGCCGGTACATCCGGCCAGCGCGCCAGCATCTACAGTGCCTTCTTTCAGGACGATTGGCGCGTCACCAGTCATCTGACCTTGAACCTGGGCCTGCGTTACGAGCTGCATACTCCCTGGGATGAGGTCCATAACAGGCAGACCAACTTCGGTGAGTTCTCGGGACAGATCCTGTTGTCCGGTCAAACCAATCAGTTCAGCGACAACAACGCGCTCTACAACCAGTACAACGGCATCACAAACTTCCAGCCACGGCTTGGTATTGCCTGGAGCAGCGACGACAATAAGAGCGTTGTTCGCGCCTCCTACACTTTGTCCAGCTTCTTAGAAGGTACTGGAACGAATCTTCGCCTGTTCCGCAATGCTCCCTGGGAAGTGGGCCATTCGGTAAACTACACGTCGCTGCCATTTCCGACAACCACGTTAGACCAGGGCTTCTCGGCGTTTCCCAGCAGCGGCGTGCCATGTACGCCAGCAACCATTCAAAGTGTCCCCGCATCTTGTTTTTCTGGTGCGACAGCGTTTCTCTGGGATCCTAAGTTCCGGCCCGCCGTCTCCAATCAGTACAACTTCAGCATTCAGCATCAGTTCGGTAATTCCACCACGCTGCAAGTCGCCTACGTGGGCCAGCGCAACACTCACCTGGTTGTTCCCATCTACGCCTCTCAAAAGGTCTTGAACGCCAATGGCTCGATTTCTCCTAGCCCATATCTGGGCGGCAATCCTGCTCTTCAATCGCTATTAGGCAATGCTAAGCTCACCAATACCAACGGCAACCAGAATTACAATGCATTGCAGGTTAGCCTTCAGCGGCGGCTCACTAGCGGATTGGAATTTTCCGCCAACTATACCTACTCCAAGTGCCTGACCAACTCCATTGGCTACTACGGCGGCGGTGCTCAAGCTGGCGGCAATTACTACTATTGGCAGAATGCGTATGATGCAAAAGCTAACTATGGACCCTGCTACTACGACGTTACGCATTCGGGTAACGGCTTTGTAACATACGATCTGCCATTCGGTCACAACCGCGCCTATGGCAAAAACGTAAATAAGTACGTTAACGCTGCATTAGGCGACTGGCAGATCAATTCCATTGTCACCGTCCACAACGGATTTCCTTTTACTATCGGTGCCAACGACGTTAGTGGAACCAACAGTGCTGGCCCACGCGCCAGTTGCTCGGGATCGCCGGTCGTTTTTGGAAAGCGAAATTCTCCGAGTGGTGGGTATCAGTATTGGGAGCCCAGTACCTTTTATCAGCCTAGCTCCGGGTTTGGCAACTGCGGAATCGGGGTGATTCGAGGGCCAGGGTTGACCGAAGCGGACCTGAGCGTGACGAAGTCCTTCAGTATCGTGGAACACCAGAGCCTCGAAGTTCGGGCCGAGGCCATCAACTTCACCAACACGCCTATCTTGTCGGCTCCTAACAGCAGCGTAGGCTCTACGCTGGGTCTGGTGCAGGGGTCTCAGGGTGCGCGCAACGTTCAGTTTGGCCTGAAGTACAACTTCTAATCGGGCTTGCCGGATTTTGGCTGGGCAGAGTTTCGTTGACCAGCCAAAATCCGGTCGCTTAGAATGAAGAAGTTGCCCTGTTGGTAATCTACGGGCAGGGCGGGAGTAACTCAATGGTAGAGTCACAGCCTTCCAAGCTGTTGGTTGCGAGTTCGATTCTCGTCTCCCGCTCCAAAGTCCTGGTCCACACTCCTCGCCGGCATAGCTCAGTTGGTAGAGCATCTGATTTGTAATCAGAGGGTCGGGGGTTCAATTCCCTCTTCCGGCTCCAATTTTGTCAATATACGAATTATTTACAGTTGGCATTCTGAGGTGATGTTCAGTGCCGAGAGTTCTATAACTAACTTGATAGTTCGGAAATTAACTACATTCTTTCTATCAGTTTCGGGGTATCTGCTGCAATCTGGCCTAGTACATGTGTAGCAAGACTTTCTGTTCTCCGCGTGGCACGATTGGTTTCGAAGCTGGTGTAAATCAGCCCGATAACACGGAGGAGATTTTAAAAATATGTATAAACGTTCATTATTTGCCAGCCTTCTGGCAATCCCTGCACTACTACTTACTGGCACGGCACAAGCAACTTCCATCACCGGCCAGGCCAACATCGCTGGTAATGTCACGGTCACCGGTGATTCCATTCTTTTCAGCCCTACTTTCGGCGTTCCGGCAGGCTCAGCCAATACAGGTGATTTTGCCGGCCTTACTGGCGGCACGATCCAGACGTTGACTGGTGGCCCGACCACTGGCGCGGTCAATGTTCCTGGCTTTGTTTCTTTTACTCAGGGTGTGGCAGCTCCCATCAACTTTGATCTGACCTACATCGCTCCTGGAGTCGGTACCCAGGCCGGCTGCGGTAGCTCGGCGCTCGGTTCAGAGTGCACCCCAAGCGGTTCACCCTTCACGCTATTCCAACTCAGCAGCAACACCGTCATTGCTGCACTTCAGTTGAATGGCATCTCGTACACAGGTACGTCAGCAACCGGTTCCAGCCCGACCACCAGCATCTTCTCGACTCAGACTGCCCTAAACGGCACTCTGCCTGAGGTGGTAGCACAGTTGGCTAATGGCGGCGCGATCAGCGGTATCACCTACTCGGCCACGTTCGTTGCAACCTCGCCCGCTCCTTCAGTTCCTGAGCCGGCTTCCATGTTCCTGATGGGCGCTGGTCTTCTCGGTGCAGGCCTTGTGGCTCGCCGCAAAGCTCGCGTCTAACTTAACTTAAGGGGCGGACTGGCCGCCCCTGTTACCTGTTTACCCCGAACTTCCCGTACGTTTGCTTCCTAACGTACGGGGATTTTTCTTTAGAGCTTCAGTTTCTTTTCGTACAGATCCGGCAAGTCGTTTTCCAGTAGCACAACATCGGTTGGCGTCACATTGTTCTCCAGCCAGCGCTGGGCACTCGGAAAATCAGGGCAGGGAATTACTTCTCCCCTCGGGTTTTCTATTTGGTAAGCCCGCGTGAAAGCATCGATTCGTTCTGGAAGTACGGGTAATAGTACGTCGACGGATCGCCTAGCCAGGATCCCTGCTTTCCGATGCTCCTCTTCGTGCGCCGTCCCCAGCTCAACCATGCCCGGCGTCACACAGATTCGCCTTCCTCCCTGCCTCACAAGATCGTTCAGTAAATTCAGTGCAGAGGCAAATCCAACCGGATTAGAGTTATAAGCATCATCAATTAGCCGCGATCCGTTCACCCCCGTTTTCACCTCCAGCCGATGTGTGATTTGTGGAGTTGACGCGAGTGCCGTCACTGCATCTTCCGGTGCGATACCGAGTGTGCAGGCTGCCGCGAATGCAACGGCCATATTGGCAATATGATGTTCCCCAAAGATTGGGGCGCGCAATCGATAGCTCTTCTCTCTCCAATACACCTCTGCCTCTATCCCCTCGGGCGTTTGTCGGCTTTCAACAATCCGGAACGTGGAAACCTCGCTGTTGCCAACAATCAGCGTCTTCTCCGTATATCGGGTCTGGAACTCTCGTACCGCTTCAAAATCGAGCACCTGTTGAAAGAGCACAACGTCCCCTCCTCTGTGTGCCACCGCCTCGGGCAGTTCTAGTTTTGCTCTGGCTACTGTCTCCAGGCTCTTGAATCTTTCGTAGTGAGCCATTCCAATCGCGGTCAATACGCCTACGTCCGGCGGAGCGAGCCGACAAAGCCGAGCAATTGAACCCGGCCCGTAGGCACCCATCTCACAGACGAAGAAACGGTGATGTGAGCCAAGCCGCTCCCGCACAATCCGCGCAATGCCCATTGGCGTATTCACACTTCCTGGCGTTATTAGCGTAGGCGCATGTACTTCTAAGATGTGCCCAAGCAAATGCTTTGTCGAAGTTTTGCCATACGATCCGGTAATGCCAATCACGGTCGGCTTCAAGGCTTGGAGCTTCTGGTGTGCCTCATTCCAAAACCTTTGCTGCACATGCTTCTCGTAAGGGACCAGAAGCAGATTTGCCAATGCCAATGTAAACGGAATAGCCTGCACCGGCACCAGCCATGCGAGAACTGGGAGCTTCAATAGCGTAAGTAAACAGCAGAGGGCCAGGAGAAGGACAGCCGCAGTCCAGTAAATCCGGGTTGCGCGCCCGGTCATCACTAACGGTTTCTTCGAAGCGGTCCGAGGATTTCGCTCAAAGTAGGCAGCTAATAGGAACACGGCTGCAATGGCGCCCCGGCTTACATCCGGTGAAAGAATAATGACTCGCTCTGCTCCACCTGCCACAAGGATCGCGGTCGAGACCCGAAAGTCGAGCGAGCGGCTGCTGATCATCCACTTAAGGAACCGAATCGGCTGATACTCATCCTGCTGATAGATATGCAGGTAGGTCAGAAGCCTACGTAGGGCAAACGGCACGAAGGCTATGGCCAACAGATACTTCATTGCGGTAAAGACTCCAGAAAAGTACGAATTCGCAAGGCGACCTGATGGCGCCCGGCAGTCAGGATGTCGAGGTGCCCAAAGTTCTTCAGGATAATAAGTTCCGCCTTACCGTTGGGTATTAGCTCCCGCAGGCGTTCTCCGATTTCAGGCGGCGTTTCCCGATCCTTCTCGCCATACAGGAGGAGCGTAGGGCACGAGACCGCTCGCGCGCTATCCGATAGGTCCTCTTTGATTACGCGGCTAAGGATCGGGCGCATCTCGCCTGCACTTCGATAGTCGGCGCTTCCGATTCGGTCGCGCCATCGGCTGAGATCCACATTGGCGGGCAGTAGCCCGCGCACAGCTCCGAAAGCTGTCCTTCGTACTGCCAGCTTTGTTCTTTCAAAGAGACTTCTCCGCCGGGGCAAACCAGCTGAAGCGATCAGCACCATACCTTTGACTAACTGCGGTTGCTGTGCCGCGAGTTGCAGTCCGACCCGCCCGCCGAAGCTGTGCCCAATCCAGACAACTGGCGGCAATTTGAGCGACTTGAGCCAAGTCGCGACGGCATTAGCGTACTCTGCTGTGCCCCATGTCGCCGACGGTATCGGTGATTTGCCAAAACCCGGAAAATCCAGCAATCGAGAGTGTGCAAACGGCTTCAACGTCTCAGCAAGTGCCACCAGCGAAGCTCCTGTATGGCCCCAGCCGTGTCCCCAGATCAACTGCGCTGCCCCTTCCGGCGGACCTGAAATTTCTGTGATGAAAAGCGGACTTTCCTGCGTACTGTTTGTTGGCAATGCGGTTACCAGGGCTTTGCTAGAGTGAACACTTTGGCTATGAAAACGCGAGTTGCAGTCTTTTTCGGAGGCCGTTCTCCTGAGCACGACGTGAGCATCGTCACCGGCCTGCAAGCGATGGAGGCGCTTGATGGAGAACGATTCAGTTCCTTCCCAGTCTACGTTGCCACTGAAGGAACGTGGCTGACTGGTGAAGCGCTACGAAGCCGTAGAAGCTATCTTCCCAAAGACTCGGTGCTGAAATCACTTGAGGCTGTTACGGTCGACACGTCCCCGACCGTGGAGGGCCGTGGCCGTCTGTTGCCAACCAGGAGCGGCTTATTCTCAAAGCCTAAGCCTATCGAATTTGATGTCGCATTGCTGGCGCTGCATGGATTGGCTGGCGAGGATGGCCGCATGCAAGGCCTGTTTGAGATTGCGAACATTCCGTATACAGGCATGCGCCCGCTCCCTTCCAGTATCCTGATGGACAAAGCTGCTACCAAGCGCATTCTCGCCGGCACGGGTATTTCCGTGCTGCCCTCTGTTGTCGTTTCTCGACCTCAAACTGGTCTTCTGCCCGACGCCTCTGAACTGGCGCGGCAGATTGAGACTCTGGCTTTTCCGATGATTGCTAAGCCGCTGCATCTTGGCTCCAGCATCGGAGTGACCAGGGCCGGATCGCTTGATGAGCTTCGCGGCGGCCTCTCCACCATTTTTCGCCTTGACACCCACGCTATTTTGGAGCCCTTTGTTGAGAATCTGGTCGAGTACAACGTAGCGGTTCGAAACGGTCCTGGCGGAGTTGAGACTTCGGCGATCGAGCAGCCAAAATCCAGCAGCGAGTTGCTCGATTTCAAGCAGAAGTATTTGGCCGGTGGCGGCAGCAAAGGTAAGAGCGGAAAGCAGCCGGGTGCAATCAGCCAGGGAATGCTTTCGCTTACCCGTGAGTTAAACCCGTCACTGCCGGCAGAGTTCGAATCACGCCTGCGCCGCTGGGCTGCCGACTGCTTTACTACGGTTTACGGTACTGGCGCTCCCCGGGTCGACTTTCTCTGCAATAGCCAAACGCAGGAGTTGTGGCTGAATGAAGTAAACCCGTGCCCTGGTTCCTTCGGCTATTTCCTCTGGGAAGCAGCGAAGAAGCCACTGCTGTTTACAGAGCTTTTAACGGCGTTAATTGATGAAGCTTTTGCCGAGCAGAAGATGATTCAGCTGCCTCCTGACCCCACTCACCCCGAAGCGCGGCTGTTTGCGCGCGCCTAAAAAATGAGGAATAGCCCGGCTGCAGCCTTTTCATTATTTGCTATAGCCAAGCATCTCGAGGTAGCCTTTGCCTGCGACCGCCCGCCCTTGCTTGACTCCCCGAAATTGAGATGCTCCCTCCCAGTAAGAAGGGCTGCCTCCACCTGGCACCGCGGGCATCTCTTGATTCATTAGAGGAGTCGTCATCGTAAGCTCAATACTCAACCGAGGGATGCTGATCTTCCAGACGATTGGGTAGTCCGCATTGGTCGCGGCGCTGTGCCAAGTCTGACCCGGTAGAAGCGTGAATTCTCCCTTCTGCAGGTGAGTTATCTTGCCCTCCTCACTGATATATGTGCCTTCCGACGCAGGGTCAAATTGTCCATTCGGCAGACGCAAACCATACAGCATGAGCGAGGATCTATCCTCAAGCTGGATCGAAAACCAATCCCACGCGGGAAATTGCTGACCCGGCGCGAGATTGAAGAACTCATGGTCGTTCCAGGCTAAACCCTCAACCGGAATGGTTTCTCCGTTCACTTGAATCGACCCCTGTGCCTTCAATCTTGGAATCGAGTAATATTCGTAGTACTCAGTTCCCTGACCGGGAGCATCCAGCTCGAACAGACCTTTCACTCCATGCAAAACGGGACGTTGTTCTGGAACGAGCGCCAGATCTACTCCGAAATTATCCTGAAAGGCATGCAGGTGAAACACTCCCCCAACTGTGTCTGGTTCAATTAGAGTCCACGTCCCTAACTGGATCGTCCAAGGCTTCTCCGTGATGCTCGCCAAGGGACCCGCTTGCGGAGCTAAAGCTTTGTGGAAAAAGAATTGTTGGCCATCGAGATCGCTGATTGCGAGGTCCGCAAAGATGATTGGAACAAATTGCGGTTGACCCGCGGGTGCGCCGGTTGGCTGGTAACTATGAAAGAAGGTTAGCTCAAATCCATACTGCTTCCCATTTCCTGACTGCAGGTTTCCCGTGTAGTACCACCACTCTGTCTGATAGCTCGGATGGTCGTACAGATCCCGTGGGAACTGGAAGCTGAACGGCTGCGCGGCTTGAGGGGGAGCATCTGCCGGCGAAACGGGTGTTGACGATTGTGCCTGCAGGGAGCACGAAAAACTCGTAATTAGGAGGGCGGACCAAGCGATGGCGACTGCGCTCATTTGTAATCGCTGCTTTGAGAATCGGTTGCAGCGAAGTAGTTGAATGTTCATGGGGTGAGGTCGGGTGAAGAAGGGCAGCATATGGTTGCTGGGCTCGATAGTAGACCAACTTTGTATCAGACTCCAGCAAAAATAAGTTCTGCAGAGCATTATGCTTCACAGGTTACGGAACTCGCTGGCTAACGTAGTTTCAGCTTGAGATGCACGGACGTGAAGGGAGCATTGCCATCGAAAATTATGTGGCGAGCCGACGGATGCTACACATTTATGGCATTCAATATTCCTTCCTGCTGAATGGCAACCGGTACGACCTGACTGTAGATTCAACGTGCAAACCGGACCAAACGGGTGGGCTGCCAGAAATAGCACTCCGAGTCGTCGGCAATTTAGTCCCCCACGTGGGACCGAAATAACGCAGAGGCTGCAAGTACGTCTGTACAATTCAGGGGTAAATGAGGAAAGCAGTTCCTGTTCTTGTCTTGATTGCACTCGCTTCGCATGCAATCGCGGCTACAAAGTACATCAGATTCGGCAAACTGATAGACGGACAGGGCAAAGTCTGGACAAACGCGACGGTAATTGTAGAGAACGAACGCATACGCAGTATCGGGTCGGACGCCACTCTGCCCACTGGAGCCGACGTCATTGACCTGCGACGCTACACCGGCATCCCTGGATTGATAGACGCTCACACCCACATGACTTTCTATTGGGACCAGGCACCCGGCACGACACCATGGGCCCAGGCCGAATCGCGGCAGTCAGCAGTCACCGTCTTCCTGGCTCAGGAAAACGCCCGTAAGACACTTGAAGTCGGCGTGACCACCGTGCGCGACCTTGGAGCTTCGGAGTATGCCGATATAGCCATGCGCGATCTGATCAACCGGGGAGCGATGGTGGGCCCGAGGATGTTCGTGGCTGGTTACGGATTGAGCGTAACAGACCGGCCCGCGCGGCCGGGTTTTGCTTATCCAGTTGGCGGGACGGCGGACGGCGTGCCAGAGGTGCTCCGCGCTGTACGGCAGCAGGTGGCGGCTCATGTCGACGTGATCAAGATGTATGGGTCAACAGGAAGTGATCAGGATGTTTCGGGTTTCCAAACGTTCACCTACGACGAGATGAAGGCGGCGGCCGATGCCGCGCATAAATTCGGCCGTAAGCTGGCTGTTCACTCGTACGGGCCGGACGGCGCACGAGATGCCGTGCGAGCAGGAGCAGACTCAAGTTGAGCATGCTGTCGATATGGACGAGCAGACCATCACGGAGATGGCCCGACGCGGCACGTTCTACGTTCCGACCATCGATCATAACCGCTACTACGTCGAGTACCGCAAACAATTCGGGTACGGCGAAGACGTGGCGGCGCGTCTGGATGACTACATCGAGCGGAACTTGGCCACCGCACGGCGCGCGCACAAAGCAGGCGTGCGCTTCGCCATGGGATCGGACGCCGTTTTCACCATGTTCGGCCAAAATACCCGCGAATTAGCATGGTTCGTGAAAGCCGGATTAACACCTCAGGAGGCTTTGGCCACAGCTACAACAAATGCAGCCGCGTTACTCGGGATGGAGAAGAGCCTAGGGGCAGTCGCACCGGGTTATTTTGCCGACCTGGTTGCGGTTGACGGTGATCCTTTACGGGACATCGATGTGGTTATCCGGAATGTACGTTGGGTAATGAAGGGCGGCAAAGTGGTGGTGGATGCCACATCAGGCACCCAAGTGAGGTAATTGATAGAGATCTGTCGTTACTTCGAGAAATACTCGAAATTCGGCTTACCTAAATCCGTACATTCTTGCGATTAGGAAGCTCTTTTCGTGACCTTACGGCTAAGCGCGCGATTTCTGAGAGCGGTAGATATGTGCCACTATGACTTGCGACGCTCGAGGCACCGCTTGTCGCTCGATCAGCTCAGTTGCTACATGAATCAGCAGACAGCGAAATAAAGTCAATCCACTTTGTAAGCTACCTTCAGCGCTCTCCATTGAATGCTTAGTGAAAGCACCTACACTGTGTTACCCTGAGGTAGTAAAAAATCGAGATTAGGTTAAAGACGAGAGGTATCGTTTCGTAGCATGGCCCTGGCGGTAGAGCAGAAATCACAAGTTATTGACAAGTACAGAATTCATCGATCGGATTCTGGGTCGCCAGAGGTACAGGTCGCCCTCCTGAGTCAGCGCATTCTCCAGTTGACTGAGCATTTTAAAACGCATGGTAAAGACCATCACTCCCGGCGCGGTTTGCTGACTATGGTGGCCCGTCGTCGCAAGTTGCTCAACTATTTGAAAGATCGCAGTCCGGAGCGCTACAAGACTTTGATTCAAAGCCTTGGAATCCGACGCTAGACGGTTCTTAGATTGTAGGCGCGGGCGGAGCGGTTTGAACTCTCCTGGGAGTTGCAGATGTATTTTAACTCGCTCCCTTATTATCTGGCCCGCCTACCGGTCTCCCGATGGAGATCCCTGAGCTTGAAGTCCGTTTGTTTGAGCCTCCTATTGCTCGGCTGACAGGGCTTTCCCACCCCCAAGCTTAGTCCTTTGCTTAATCCCGATCGTTAGCTCGTTCTTCTGACTTTGTCTGAAGGCGCTGAGTTTATGGGCCCGTCTTCCCGCGTTGGGAACCGGGTTCTGGAATGAGGAAAACGGATGCGGAGTACGCATCGGGAATTGTTAATGTCGCACACAGTTGAAATCGACCTGCATGGGTCAAAAATTACGTTGGAGACCGGTCGGCTTGCCAAGCAAGCCAATGGCGCTGTTCTTGTTCGTTCTGGAGAGTCGGTTGTGCTGGTCACCGCCTGTTCCAATGAGAAGCCGAAGCCGGGTGCTAGCTTCTTTCCCTTAACGGTTGATTATCGCGAGTATATGTACGCCGCAGGAAAGTTTCCTGGTGGCTTCATCAAGCGTGAAGGCCGTCCTTCTGAGAAGGAAATCCTGACTAGCCGTTTGATTGATCGTCCAGTTCGTCCGCTCTTTCCGGAAGGGTTTAGCAACGAGACTCAGATTGCCGCTATGGTTTTGTCGGCTGACCCGCAGTTCGACCCTGGCGTGCTTGCCATTGTCGGAGCCGGTGCTGCGCTCGCCATTTCCGATATCCCGTTTCATCAGATTCTGGGCGGCGTCCGCGTCGCTATGCTGAACGGCACCTATCTTGCGAACGCTAGCTACGACAAAACCAAAGATGCACGTTTGAGCATTATTGTTGCGGGCACCGAAGAGGGCATCGTCATGGTGGAGGCTGCCGGTAATGACGCGTCCGAAGCGGATGTTATCGGTGCTATCAAGTTCGGTCATGATTGCTGCAAAAGTATCTGTGCCGGCATCAAGGAGTTGGTCAGTAAAGCTGGTAAGACCAAGCGCCAGTACACGCCGCCCGTCACGAATGAGGCGATGCTCGGCCAGATCTCGACGGCGGTTCGTGCTGAGCTAAGTGATGCGCTGAATACTCAAAAGCATGGCAAGCTCGAAAGCTATCACCTTATTAGCGAGCTGAAAGCTAAAGCCATTGCGCTATTTCCTGACGAGACTCAGCATTCTGAAGCCGGCAAAGTATTTGACGGCCTCAAAGAACGTATCTTCCGCGATGAAATGCTGAAGGATCGGCGTCGCCCGGATGGCCGCGCCTTCGATGAGATTCGCCAGATCACCTGCGAAGTCGGCGTTCTGCCCCGAACTCACGGCTCGGCTGTGTTCACCCGGGGCGAGACTCAGGCCTTGGTTACCACCACGCTTGGCACCAAGGACGACGTTCAGAGAATCGAGCTTTTCGATCCTACTGAGACCTCCAAACGGTTCATGCTTCACTACAACTTTCCGCCCTTCAGTGTTGGCGAAGTTGGGTTTATGCGCGGCCCTGGCCGTCGTGAAATTGGCCATGGCGCTTTGGCCGAACGCGCCCTTATCTCGAAGATTCCGGACGAGAAGAGCTTTCCCTACACGCTCCGTGTGGTCAGCGACATCCTGGAATCAAACGGTTCCAGTTCAATGGCGAGCGTCTGTGGCGGCACCCTCGCGCTGATGGATGCCGGTGTTCCCCTCGCGGCGCCTGTGGCCGGTATTGCGATGGGCTTGGTACTCGAAGGCGATCAGTACGCGGTCCTCACTGACATTGCCGGCGCGGAAGATCACTACGGCGATATGGATTTCAAAGTTGCCGGAACCACCAGCGGTATCACGGCTTTGCAGATGGATATCAAAGTTCCGAATGTCACTACCGCCATCATGGAGGAGGCTTTGGAGCAGGCCCGGCACGGTCGCTTACACATTCTGAAAATCATGAATGAAGCGATCTCTACTCCGCGCGCTCAGCTGTCCCAGTACGCTCCCCGAATCTACACTACGCGAATTCCTACCGACAAGATTCGCGAACTGATCGGGCCTGGCGGCAAGGTCATTAAAGGCATTATCGATCAGACCGGCGTGAAGATTGATGTGGCTGACGATGGTACGGTTAACATCTTTGCTTCAGATGGAAATTCTGCTGCCAAAGCGTTGCAAATGGTCAGCGATATCGCCGCTGTGGCCGAGATCAACAAAACCTACCTGGGCAAAGTTGTTCGTATAGCTGACTTCGGCGCGTTTGTGGAAATCTTTCCTGGGACCGACGGCTTGCTCCATATCTCTGAAATTTCAGAGAGCCGGATCAAGAACGTGCGCGATGAACTGAACGAGGGTGATCAGATCCTTGTGAAGGTTCTTGCTCTGGAAGGCAACAAGATCAAGCTCAGCCGCAAGGCGATTCTCAAGGAACAGCGCGAAAAGCTTAAAGTCGGAGTCGAATAAGCAACGCTGAGCTTTATAGAGATTTAGAGACCAGATTCGCCGAGCCAGTCAAGATGCCTATATCCTGACTGGCTCGATTTGCGTACACTCAAGTCTGTTAAGTCCACCACGCGATGGGAACGCACTTCTTTACAAGCATTATCGCCAACTATCTTCCGAAGGCGCGCGTTCTTGCCACTAGCATCCGTCGACATGCTCCAGGCGCTACGATTCACCTGCTGCTTTGCGACGCCGTCCCGCCGTGGTTCGACCTTTCTTCCGAACCGTTCGACAGCCTTATCGCCCTCAACGACCTACCAATTCCAAATCGCGAGCCCTGGATCTTTAGTCACAACCTCGTCGAGCTGAGTACTGCTGCCAAAGGCTTCGCTCTCCGGCACATTACGGGTCTGCCTGACTGCGACCAGGTAATCTATTTCGACCCGGACATTGTCATTCTCTCTTCGCTCGATAAATTGCTATCTGAGTTTGCGTCGGCTTCCATCCTACTCACGCCTCACCTTACCGAGCCCGAAACGCAGTTGTCCGCCATTGCTGATAACGAATTGTCGGCCCTGCAGCACGGCATTTATAACCTCGGATTCCTTGGTGTCCGGAACTCGCCCGATGGCCGGCGATTTGCCGACTGGTGGAGCGATCGGCTTCAAGAGTTTTGCTTTGATGACAAGGCGCGCGGTCTCTTTACCGATCAGCGTTGGGCTGACCTGATTCCGGCTTACTTCCCCGATCACAAAATTCTTCGCGACCCCGGTTACAACGTTGCGACCTGGAACCTGACCGGGCGTCGAGTTACGGGCGATTTCGAGACCGGCTTTAAGGTGAATGGCGAGCCGTTGGTGTTTTATCACTTTTCAGGTCTCGATAGCGGTTCTCAAGCTGGCATGCTGGCCCGCTACGGGAGCGACATGCCGGCTCTGCAGCTGCTTCGTGAGTGGTACCTTGCCGAGTGCGACAGTCAGGGGCAAGTCGAGCTTTCCTCCATGCCCTGGGCTTACAGCGCTTACGCTAATGGCCAGCCAGTTTCCGATGCGCAGCGTCGCCTTTATCGCGAGACTCCGTCCTTACCCGAGCGCTTTCCTCACCCATTTGAAACAGGCAGGGGCAGTTCATCGTTTCTCGATTGGTACAACCTGCACGTCGGTCTCGCTCCAAGCTCCCTATCGGTCTTGCCCGACGAGTCAACACCTGCCTACCGCATCTTCGTCATTACCGCCCCTGCGGACGCTGCTTATCTAGGCTCCACTCTCACCGGACTGCTTACCGCCACTGCAAATAAAGAGCAGGTCTGGGTGGTAACTCACCCTGATTTGCCGGCCGGCGTTGTGCCCTCTGACTTTCCCGTAGTGTTCATCGATGCGACACGCTATGAGGATCTAGCCGCTTCGGTCCTGCGCGATTTTGCAGACCGCGATCTGCTGCTGATACGCGCCGGTGCCGTTCCACCTCCCCAGTGGGATCTCAGGCTTGCCTGGGCCGCAGCGCGCAACCCAAGCTGCGTGGCTGTCTCTGCTGTTGACCGCCGCATCCTGGATGAGCCAAGCACATTCGCCCATGTTAGCTTCGACGAACTGGACCGGCTCTGCTATTGGTTTCGTCCTGAAGGCGAGGTGGAAGCCTCCTACCTTTCGCAAGACTGCCTCTATCTTCGAGCTGCTGCTCTTCAAGACATTCTGCCCGAGCCCGAACACCGCCGTCTATCTGCGCTCGTTGACCGCGCTCACCGCTTGCGCTATCAAGTTTTGGAAGCGCCACATATCTGCGTCTCGTTCGTTTGTCCACTGAACACGACTGCCGCTGCCCGGCCTGATCTTCACGACAATCGCTACGCCCGCCTGCGGACTGACCTTCGCAACTACTCCGCCCATTCCATCCGCGCCCATCCCGAATCGATCACTCAAGCGCTGACTGGCCCCACGCTCCACATAATGCATAGCTGGGGTGGCGGCGTTGAGCAATGGCTATCGCGTTTTGCCCAAGCCGATCGCGTACGCGAAAATCTGGTTCTTCGATCAGTCGGGCCCAGTGGCGAGTTTGGCCGCGAGCTCCAGCTCTTCCGCTATGGCGCTAATGAGCCGGTGCTGCTGGAGTCCTGGACGTTAGCTCCTGCCATCCGAGCTACTGCACTGGCGCATGCTCAATATCGTGACGTGC
>CAXTWQ010000072.1:14914-22558 GCA_964248065.1 uncultured Bryobacteraceae bacterium
ATCGTTTCCTCACTCATCGGGCACTCACTCGATTGCCTCCGTCTTAAAACACCTGCCGTATTCGTCTGCCACGACTACTATCCATTCTGCTCAGCTATCAACATTACCTTTGGAGAAACTTGCCGATCGTGCGAAGCACCGCGGCTGCAAGCCTGCCTCGAAGAAAACCCGCATAATCGTTTCTTCCCCAACGTTGTTCGCGATGAGTGGCTTGTGCTCCGCTCCGAATGGCTGCGTACCTTGCGCGAAACGGATGCTATTCTTGTGGCTCCATCGCCATCAGTTCTGACCAACTACACGCGCCTCCTGCCCGAACTCGCGCCGGCTTTTCGCCTTATTCCGCACGGTGGTGACTACCCCGCGTTTCAAAGCAAAGATAGTCGCAATGGACATTCGCCGCTTAGCATTCTGATGCTTGGCAGTCTTGGCCTTCACAAAGGGCTGCACCTGTTTGAATCGCTGCTGCCGGAGTTGCCGGAGTTTGCCGATATCACCTTGGCAGGTTGTTTCGATTACGGTGATGTTTTCGCTCAGAACCCCCGTATTCGCGTTATAGGTAACTACCAGCCGAAGGATCTTGCTCAGGTTGTTGCGGACGTCAAGCCCGATGTCGGGCTGCTTCTGTCGGTTGTTCCAGAGACCTTCAGCTTTACTTTGCAGGAATTTCAAAGCATGGGGGTTCCTCCGTTGGCAACCCGCAATGGCAGCTTCAACGACTTCATTCAGGAAGGCGTTAACGGGTTTCTGTGTGACCCTGAACCGGCGTGCATCCTCGCCCGTCTGCGTGAGTTTGCTGCGGATCGGTCGCTACTGCATCAGGTGCACGATCACCTTCATGCGTTCCATGCGCGTTCAGCCAAAGACATGGTTTCAGATTATGCTGATCTGACGCCCGCCCGCTACTCTGCAAGACGTTACTTTAACGGCCCACACTCGCCAGAACCTCTGCCCGCTCGGTCACTCCAGATCTATTGGCAGGATTGCGACGGACCGTTTTCGGAAGACAATAGCTTCGTCTTTGCTCCCTACCATCTCCAACGCCAAGTTGCCCGGCTCTATTTCATGCAAAGTGCTCGCGGGCTTCAACGGCTGCGTCTCGATATGGGGTCGGAGCCTGGTGTGTTCTCGCTTTATCGCTTGACGCTTTTTACTCGTCAGGGCGAACAAGTGTGGCAGTCCAATGGTGGGCTTTCCATGTTCAACTCAGCTTCGCTAAACCAGGCTTTTCCTCTGAGCGAAAGCGAGCTTTGCCTCACAGGAAACGATCCGTCGTTGATCCTCCCTTTAACCGCTCACACATTAGGAAAACTGACCGAGGGTGGTTTTCTAGAAGTCGAGTTTAAGGCTGAAACAACGCTCTCTCATGCCGCTGCGCTGCGTGCCACGGCCGAAGCAGGCTGGGCAGCCCGGCGCGAAGTTACGGCTCTGCAGCAGGAGTTGGGGGATGAGCTCAATCAGATGAATCGCCAATTGGCTCAGTTTGAATATGAACTGGAATCAACAGATCGTTTGGTTGACGCACTGGAAGGCGAGCGTGAACGGCTGGTTGACGAAAAGCACGCTGCCGAAATGCATCTGGCCCAATTGAATCTAGATTTGCAGCTCTCGCGCAACCACAGTCAAAACCTGACTGACAGTGTTAACAAGTTGAACGAAGCCCTCCGGCTTTCTCAGGACCACAGTAAGAACTTGACCGATGCTCTGGCCAAACTTAACGAGGCGGCTCAGCTTTCAAGGGATCATACCAGTAATCTTCAAATGCAGAATGCATCGCTTCAGCGATCGCTCTCCTGGAGGCTGACCGAACCTGTAAGGCTAGCGAGCCGCTTGGGCCGTAAATTGAAAGGAAGTTGAGTTAAGTAGCTGTCTGGTGGTCTTCAGCGGATCGGCGCCAGCTACTGTGAGCCGAACGGAAGCGGTGCCTGCTGGATGGGCTGGAACAGTAAAGCTCACCTCCCTCGCTCCGGCGAAGAGTTGTCCTTCCGGCATGTTCCAATTCCAGAGTGTCTCACCGTGTTGGCTCAGAATAGCTATGTCATATATCCAGACGATTGCCGGAGCGAGCATTGGGTGTAGCCGTAATTCTGTAATTTGAGTCTGCTCCGGCGCTGCCACGTGCAAGATAGCAACCGATGGGTTCTCGGTTACGATGTGCGCCAGCCGGACGCTTGACTCTTCGCTAAAGGCCGCGTCTTTGCTTCGCCAGAAGAGCTGGCTCGTAATCTCCCACTCGGCCGGACGCAGTTGCTTCTCTGCCCAGTGGCGGGTTTGGAGATGATCCGCACAGACTTCGTAGTAGCGCCGCATTTCCGCAAGCTCGGAATCTCTGGCGCGAACGAAAATGCTTCCAACGTGAGCGGCAATCAGGGGCGGTTTAATCACTACTCCCAAACCATGGCTGTGTGTAAACTCGGCTATCGGCAGTCTGTTCGCTCGCAAGTCATCGAGAAGTCGCCAGACACCAAAGTCTGCTTGTCGCTCCCCTGAGTCGTGCAGCAGAACCACGCCGCCGGGCCGAATCTTGGGCCACCAAGTCTCGAAGTCATGCCGCACAGCTCCGTAAGTATGTGCACCGTCAATATGCAGCAGATCAATGCTTCCGTCTGCAAACTCGAACGCCGCTTCGTCAAACGACATACGCAACAGGCGTGAGAAAGAACTATAGAGCTGCTCATTATGGGCGTGTACATCTCGGTAGACAGAGTCGTCATACGCGCCCGTATGCTGGTCTCCGCGCCATGTGTCGACAGCAAAAGTCTGGCAACGGACGCCTTGCTCGACCAGCGCCTGGCAGAACGCAAAGTAAGATTCGCCCATGTGCGTGCCTAGTTCCACAAACACCTTTGGACGCAAAGTGGCGGCAAGATCGCAAGCAAAAGGGATGTGCCCTGACCAGTAACCGATGCCGTTTGGGCGATATCGAATCGGCTCAAAGAAGAGAGATGGAAGAGACAGAGGAAAGGTGAACAGCTTCAATTTCGAGTCGAGTCTAGCACGCAGTTTATAGTTTCCTCTTCTGGTTCCAGCCTCGCCAGGAGAGGCCAAAGAACGTAATCATATTTGCAAGCATTAACGGGTAGATAGGGAAGGCATAACGACCTGCTGACATCATGGTCAGGGCATGAAGGGCGATTAACTATAACGTAATCGCGGTGATGGAAAACACGACTCCATTGCGCTGACGTATAGCGAGCACCATCCATAGCAACGACAGAATTGATGAGACAAGTACGATCGGAACATACAGTGAAAGCAGGCGTAACAACAACGTCCCAATCGCCGCGCCGCCTCCGTAGTGTTGTGGTTGGAATTGAGCCTTGTATTCCGGAATCCAGTTGGGGACGTTTTCGAACGTGCTCGTGGTGGGCCAGGCAATAAACACAAAGCGCGAAAAGTTCCAGTTCTCATCGTCGCCTCGATGGTGCGGTACTCCGAGAAAGTACACGAACGACCGCAAAACTCCGGCAGCATACCGGCCCGGGTACTGCCAAATCAAGCGGCCAATTCCCGCGCGCACGTAGGCTTGATGGAGCTGCTTCAGAAAGGCATGACGGCCCTCGCCGACCATGGATAGACCATCTATCGGAAAGCGGCCCCCGCCCACTTCGTCACGAAGAATTTGTCCGTAACGTGGACCCAACGCTCCGAACAGCGGGTTGTCGGGCGGAACTAAGACTTGCTTGTACATGCCGGTGGTGAAGACCTCTTTGATGTCGCTTGGGTGCTTGCTGCTTAAGTTCATCCACGGGTAGACCAGCAACCACGGAACAACGACAATGACTGCAACATGAGTCAGAAGCCTTCGTCTTGGCAACCATTCGCTCATGATCAGGACAAACGCAACAGCTGCAACCGGTGAGAGATAAAGCAGAGTAGGCCGCCAGTAGTAACCGGCTGCCACCGTTACAGCCATGAGTATCGCCATCAGCGCGGGCTCGCGACCACATCTGACGGTCAACCAGATTAGTAGCGATAGGAAGAAGAAAATTCCGGTCTCGCTTAGTATCATGTGCTGATAACCGATCAAAACAGGGTAGAGAACAACCAGCACCAAAGCACAAGCACCTGCTACCTCACCCGCAATGAAGCGAACTGTGGAGCCGGTCAGCAGCACACCGGCCACGCCGAACATTCCCGTCACGAGCATCGCTGCCTCCGGCTGTTCACCGCTTACGGCAAACGCCAGCTTGAGAGCAGCAGGGAAGAGCGGTGTGCGCAGGTAGTTCCAAGCATCCGGAAAGGCGCTGCTGCCGAGAACGTTCGCTAAGTGTACGTATTCCATGCCGTCGTAACTGGCAGCATACGGAAGCGAGAGCAGGTGAAGGAAGGTGAACGAGATCGCAAACGCAAGAGCAAAGCGGTAGACCAATGGATCTTTAAATTCCTGTGGCGCGGATGAAGAGCGCGGCTGCGATGCCGCCGGTGATTGGACCGAGGATCGGCACCCAGGCATAGCTCCAGTCAGATGAACCTTTGCCCGCGATTGGGAGTAAGGCATGGGCAAGCCGCGGCCCGAAGTCTCGTGCGGGATTAATCGCATATCCAGTCGTGGCGCCAAGCGATAAGCCGATGCTCCAAATCAGTCCTGCAACCAGCAACGGGCCGAGCCCCGGGGTAACGCCGCCTGGAGCTAAGCGGCGCGATACCAGAGAGGAGCCAACCACCACCAGAACGAACGTTGCAATCGCCTCGCAGAGGAAGTTACTTGGCAGGTAACGGATCGCTGGCGAAGTGCCAAAGCAGGCCAGCTTTTTACCCTGGTCGGCAGTCGCCGCCCAATGCGGTAAATAGAACAGCCAAACCATTACCGCGCCGGCTATGGCTCCAAGAAGCTGCGCCGGTATGTACCACCACAAACGTTCGGCGTGGCCGGTCATCATCACCGAAGCAATCGTAAGTGCCGGATTCAAGTGGGCGTCCGGGTCGCCGATGGAAATAGCGACGGCAACTCCGCTGAACACCGCAAGAGCCCAGCCGATGGTGATCATGAGCCATCCTGCATTCTCCGCTTTCGATCGGGAAAGCAGGACCGCCCCTACAACCCCGTTGCCGAGAAGAATCAGGATGAGTGTTCCAACAAATTCCCCGAGTGCAGCAGCATTCAAGTTCATTTCGCTTACCAGATATACCGTGCAGCCAAAGTGTTGAAGTCGCTCAGCTGACGCGCTTCCCACTCGGGGCTTTGATTGAGCTGTTCGCGCAGAAGGCGAGCAACGACAGGAGCCGCTTCGATGCTGGCACGCGCGTTCAGAAATAGCGCTCTGGTCCGGCGAGCAAGAATGTCCTCCACAGTGCGAGCCATCTCCGCCTGGGCACCCCACACTACCTGACTCAAGCGAAATGGAAGGCAGGGATGGATCTTCCCGCCCAACTCTGGTCGGCTAGCTTCAATAGCTTGCAGCTTCGCCAAGTCACTTCCGTAAACGCGATCCCAATCACTCAGCCCTGTTGAGTTAGCCGTCCAGCCATGTAGCCGTAAATCGGCGGTCCTAGACGTCGAGGAGGGAAGTTTGGCAACGGTCGCGGCACGGTTGATAGCGTCCTCACCCATGCGGCGATAGGTGGTCCACTTGCCTCCCGTGATGGTGATGAGGCCGGACCGGGAGACCAGAAGCGTATGATCGCGGGATAAGGCCGCCGTGCTCTTGGTGCCAGCTTTTCGCACGAGTGGACGCTGGCCCGACCAGATACTGAGGACTTTGTCAGCCGTCAGCTCAGGTGACAGATACTTTCTCACGTGCTCAAACAAGTACTCTCGCTCCACATCGAGAGCCTTCGGTTCAGAGTCGCTTTGCCGCACGGCATTATCGGTTGTGCCGATAACCACCTGCTCATGCCAAGGTATAGCGAAAAGAACGCGTCCATCTGAAGTTTTAGGAACCATCAGCGCGGTCTCGCCCGGAAGAAAATTTCTGGGCAGAACCAGATGTGTCCCTTGACTCACAGCGAGTATAGCCTCCGTTTCCGGTTCGTCCAAACGCCTTAGGTTGTCCACGAAAACGCCTGTTGCGTTCACAAAGGCTTTGCCTTTTATTTCAATCGTTGCGCCAGACTCGCTCTCGGTAACATGCACGCCGGTCAGCTTGCCACCATGCTCAGTAAACCCACTTACAGGCGCATAGTTGAGAGCGACGCCACCCTGGTCAAAGAGCGTTTGCAGCAGCGACACCGCGAAACGCGTGTCATCGAACTGCCCGTCGTAATAAAGAATGCCGCCTTGTAAGCCCTTGGCCTTAACAGTGGAAATGTGCTGGAGAACTGCTTTACCCGACAGAATCTGTGAGTGCCCGAAACCGTCCTTGCGGGCCAGCAGATCGTACGCTGTCAGGCCTGCGCCATAGAAGGGCAGATCAAACAGAGAGTAAGCGGGCACTATGAACTGTAGCTTGCGAACCAAGTGAGGAGCGTTGGCCAGCATGCGCCCGCGCTCTCCCAGTGCCTCCAGAACCAGCTTGATGTTGCCTTGCGCCAGATAGCGGACTCCACCATGAACCAGCTTTGTGCTACGGCTGGATGTGCCTTTTGCAAAGTCCTCTGCCTCTAGCAGAAGCGTTCGATAACCACGTGATGCTGACTCGACCGCCGCCCCCAACCCGGTTGCGCCACCGCCAATCACCACAACATCCCAGGTCTCGTCCGCTCCGACCGTTTTGAGAATGTCAGCTCGAGCCATGCTCGTAGGCACTCTAGGCTGTCTCCCAGCTACGCGCCCGGTTGGTAGCTCGAACCCAGCGGTCATAGCGGCGCTGCCGTTCATCTTCGGAAATGGCAGGCGTGAAGGTTCGGTCCGCGCTCCAATGGCTGGCGATCGCTGCCTGGTTAGGCCAGTAGCCGACCGCGAGCCCGGCCAGATAAGCCGCGCCCATCACGGTTGACTCAGTGTTGGTCGGCCTTGTGACTTGGGCACCAAGAAGGTCGGCCTGCAATTGCATCAAGAGGTTGTTGCGAACCGCTCCGCCATCCACGCGCAACTCCGGAATGGCAAAGCCGCTGTCTGCCTCCATAGCTTTGATGATGTCAGCAACCTGAAAAGCGATGCCCTCCAAAGCGGCCCTTGCAATATGGCCGCGAGTAGTGCCGCGTGTCAGACCCACCAGTGCGCCTCGGGCATACTGATCCCAGTGCGGCGCCCCTAAGCCGGAAAAGGCGGGCACAAAGCAAACGCCTCCAGTATCGGGCACGCTGGCAGCCAGCTCTTCAATCTCCTCCGAGCTCCGAATCATTTGCAACTGATCCCGCAGCCATTGCACAACTGCCCCCGCGATGAACACACTGCCTTCCAGGGCGTACTCGGTCCGGTTACCGATCCGCCACGCCACCGTTGTTACCAGCTTGTTGCCAGAAGGAACTGCGTTTTCGCCGGTGTTCAGCAGCATAAAACTGCCGGTCCCGTAAGTGCACTTTACGGTTCCAGGACTGGTGCAGATTTGCCCGAACAGAGCTGCATGTTGATCGCCCGCGACCCCGGCAATCGGTATGCCGGAGAGAACACCAGCAGACGATCCGCACACCCCGCTCGAAGAAACGACTTCTGGCAAAAGAGAAGCGGGTACGCCCAGCAACTCAAGAAGTTCCTCATCCCATCGCTGGGTATGAAGGTTGAAGAGCATCGTGCGGGATGCATTAGTGACGTCCGTCACGTGA
>CAXTWQ010000072.1:22568-27325 GCA_964248065.1 uncultured Bryobacteraceae bacterium
CCCTCGGTCAGCTTCCAGATCAGCCATGTATCGACAGTGCCGAAAGCCAGTTCTCCTCGCTCAGCTTGCTCGCGGGCTCCGGCTACATTCTCGAGAAGCCAGCGTATCTTGCTTCCCGCGAAATACGCATCGATGACCAGCCCGGTCTTCTGGCCAATGATGCACTCATGACCTGCCGCCCGCAGCCCATCGCAGAAGGCTGACGTACGGCGGTCCTGCCATACGATTGCGTTGTAGATTGGCTCGCCGGTCTTGCGGTTCCACAGAATCGTGGTTTCGCGTTGATTGGTAATTCCGATAGCAGCGATTGAGTCGGCCGTTGCATTTGCCTGGGCCAGCGCTTCCATCGCAACGCCGAACTGCGAAGACCAGATTTCCTGCGGATCATGTTCCACCCAGCCCGGCTGAGGAAAGATTTGGCGGAATGGAGTCTGCGCCGAGGCGCGCACCCGGCCATCGCTGTCCACAAGAACAGCGCGGGAACTGGTCGTGCCTTGGTCAAGTGCCAGGATATATTGCATGAGCCTATGAGGTTCGAACGTGATTATATGCTGTAGATTCGCTCAGATTGCTACCGTTGGTTTGTGGTCACGAAATTCGCGATCCATTTTGGACGGAAGCGAGTGCTCGCCGCAGCACTGTACTTCTCCGCCATCGGTGCACAGGCACAGGGCCTACAAACAAATTTTGACGAGAATGGCGTGACAGCGCTGGCTTACAACGGGACAAAGTTGATTGACCTGAAAGCTAAGCTCGGCGACGGATTTACTGTCGGCACTTATCAGCTAGGTACCCGCAGCGGCTTTGCTGCGGCTGAGAAGAAAGCAAGCTGGGATGTGACCTCGCAGACGCTTACGTGGGCTTTGCCATGGGGTAACGTTGCCTGCCAATTCGCCACTTCGAACACAGCGCGCCTGGATATCAAAATCGCCATTCATAACACCAGCAACGAGGCGCTGAAAGCAATCAATGTGTATCCTCTGGGATTGCAATTTCCCGTATTGCCTAAGAACTTTGGGGCCCCAAACTATCCACAGTTTCATAACAACTTGGATGGGCCTGCGCTCATCACAGCTGATTTCGGAGGGGGAGTAGTAACAATTTTGGAGACGACTGCAAAGCCTTTGTACTTGGGCTTAACGCCGTCCGGACCGCCGAACCACTATCAGTTGCAAGTGGGAACTGTGAACGATGCGAGTGAAGGCTTTCTTTCAAAGGCGGTACCGCTGCAGCGTGCGGTTCCAGCAGGACAGACAGATACATATCTTGTCAGTTTGCGCTTCGCTCAGTCTGGTACCGATGGCGCTGCCCTTGCGCGTGACCTGTTGGAGAACTATCGCCGCTTGTGGCCGCAGACCCTGGCGTGGAACGACCGTCGCCCCATCGGCGAACTATTTCTTACCAACCCGACCTCCACGCCGTTGCCGGATAGCTCGCCGAATCCGCGCAACTATAACTTCGCGAAAGCTATCGACATCCATAGCGAAGCGGGAAAGCTGGCATTTCGTTCAGAGTTGCTAACCTATGCCGATCGGGCCGTTCGATTATTGAAAAGCATGAACGCCCAGGGCGCACTAGTTTGGGATCTGGAAGGTCAACAGTTTCCGCAACCCGACCCCAGTTACGCCGGTGACCCAACGCAGTTGCGCAAGCTCGCCCCAGAAATGGATGCGGTTGCAGATCAGTTCTTCAAACGGTTCACGGACGCGGGACTCAAGTGCGGGTTGACGATCCGGCCACAACGCCTTGAGTTAAGCAAAGCGCCGCCGCATCAGCAGGATTTAGCAAGCGACGCGCAGGCCAAAGCGATGATCGAAAAGATGAGTTACGCCAAAAAGCGCTGGGGCTGCACCATGTTTTATGTGGATTCAGACGGCGGCCCGAATGATGCCACTGCGCCTTCGGTGTTTGCTGCCGTTGCCAACGCTCTTCCGGGAGTCTTGATCATCCCGGAGAACATCTGGCCAAAGGACTACGCGTATACTGCGCCGCTTGCCAGCTTTACCGCGCCGTATAAGCCGCTACACACTCCGGCAGTTGCGCAGGCAATCTGGCCGCAAGCCTTTACCGTCACGTATGTGGGCGATGCACCAAACGGCGATCTGAAAAAAGACCCGGCGATGTGGAAGCAGTTTCAAGATGCAGCGAGGCGTGGCGACATACTCTCGTTCCGAGCATGGTTCGATGATCAGCCCTTGAACAGCCAGGTTCGGCAGCTCGCCGCAAAGTAAGAGATCGCTCTTACTTTCGTGGCAGGCCGGCGTTCCGCGCGGGCACTAAAGCTACGCTGGACCAATCGAGTTGTTCCTGGCCGTGAGCGAGCGCCGATAGGTACTGGTCACGTATGGCGCTTGCAATTGGCATTGCAACGTTTAACTCCTGCGCTGCTTCCAGGGCAAGCCGCAGGTCCTTGAATCCGAGTTTCAAAGGGAAAGCCGCGGGTTCGAATTTCTCATCGACAATCATGCCGCCGTAATTCTTGTAAACCGGAGAGCCGAACACCTCCGTGATCGCCTGAAAGAAGGCATGATGATCAGCACCAGCTTGCCGCAGAGTCGCAAATGCTTCGCCGAACGTCTCCACCATGCTGGCCAGCATAAAATTGCCGCAGAGTTTGAAAAGATTGGCGTGCCACGGCTCGGCGCCGGCAATGAAGGTTGCGCGACCCATGGCGTCGAGCAAGGGTCGAATCTGCTCAATCGTAGCGGCGTCGCCTGCAGGCACGGTAACGAGCTTTTTCGCTTCGGCTGCATCTGGTCGGCCAAAGACCGGACAACTCAGATATCGTTGGCCTTTCCCTGCGTGCTCAGAGGCAAGCTGCTTGGCGAGAGCCACGCTGATGGTGCTGCAAGACACATGGAGCTGGCCTTTGCCAAGCCCGGAGGCGATGCCGTTCTCGCCCAACGTCACCAGCCTGGCTGCAACATCGTCGGCCAACATGCTGAAGACAACTTCAGACTGACGAGATGCTTCGGCCGGAGAGCCTGCTACGGTCGCTCCTTCGCCCTGCAGCGCTTGGGCTTTCTGCTCGGAGCGGTTATAGACCGTGAGTTTGTAGCCGGCGCGAAGCAGGTTGCGCGCCATAGCGAGGCCCATATTACCGAGCCCAATAAAGCCGATGTTCATAGTTACGCTATTGTCCCAACAAGCGGGCTGCTGGCTACGGCATATTCGCGCTTCGGCATGCGTCCGGCCAGGAATGCAGCGCGACCAGCCTCTACCGCCAGCTTCATCGCCTGTGCCATGCGCTCGGAATCTTCTGCTTCGGCGATGGCAGTATTTAGCAGAATGGCATCGAATCCAAGCTCCATTGCAACTGCCGCGTCGGAGGCTGTTCCGACACCCGCGTCCACAATGAGAGGCACTTGCGTAACAGCCTCACGCAGGATCTTAAGGTTCGTAACGTTCTGAATGCCAAGCCCTGAACCGATGGGCGCCGCAAGCGGCATCACGGCGGCTGCACCGGCGTCGATCAGTTTGCGCGCATTAACCAGATCGTCAGTGGTATAGGGCAGAACAACAAAGCCTTCCTTCACCAGTACCCGGGTTGCTTCCAGCAGACCCTCATTATCTGGAAAGAGCGTTTTCTGGTCGCCAATGACCTCGAGCTTGACCCAGTTTGATAGCCCGACCTCCTGTCCCAGCCGCGCCGTCCGAATCGCGTCCTCGGCGGTGTAGCAGGCAGCCGTGTTTGGGAGGATGTGGATGGCGCTGCGGTCGATATAGTCAAGTTCTGATTCTTTCGTACGATCAGTTAAGTTGACCCGGCGAACGGCCAGCGTGACCATTTCAGTCCCGGAGATAGCGTGGCAGCGGCGCATGATCTGCTTGCTGCGATACTTGCCTGTGCCGACAAACAGGCGCGACCGGAAGGTTCTGCCGGCAATGGTCAGAACGTCATTCATCCCTCTATTATCAGCCGTTCGGGTGGGGCGCCGACTGTGCTATTTTGGACGAAGTCGGATCTCGCAAGCCTTTTGCGTTGTTCGCAGTCTGGACAGGTGGGTGAGTGGTTAAAGCCAACAGACTGTAAATCTGTCCCTCCTTGCGAGGTACGAAGGTTCGAATCCTTCCCTGTCCACCATCAAACGGTTTGCCGTTGTAGCTCAGTTGGTAGAGCACTTCCTTGGTAAGGAAGAGGTCACCGGTTCAATCCCGGTCAACGGCTCCAGTTATTACGAGTGCATGGCCAACCCAGTCTCTTGCTGACGTGCGCCTCTACTTGTACGGCATGACCTTACCGTTTTCGATGTTTGCGCGGTACGAACTTGCCGCAGAATACTGTCTTGACCTCACCCGGCCGAACAGTCTCTACGGCTTTCAGAATTCCCGGCGCATTATGGTCCAGGAGAATCTTCACCAAGTTACATGCGCGGGTTTGTGAACAGAGGCATAATCCAAAACCGTCCGTATGTCTTGCGGGTCGAGGCCAAAATTTTCCGCACTTTCTTGTACTGGCGAACCGCTTTCGTAGTTCTCTACGACATCGTCTGCAGGCATTCGCGTACCCCTGATAACCGGAACTCCGTGCATCCTATCCACAACGGATTCAACTATGGAGCAATTCTGCCAGAACTCTTTAGCTTCCATTCCTTCATCTTATAGGCTTTAGGGCTCGCGCAACTGCGACCGAAAGTGCAAGAACGTAACCTCCTGGGACAGCATTGCAAGCGGTAGACGGTCAGCCGTGTAGCTAGTTTTGGAGCACTTCCTTGGTAAGGAAGAGGTCACCGGTTCAATTCCGGTCAAACTCTCCA
>CAXTWQ010000073.1:0-5409 GCA_964248065.1 uncultured Bryobacteraceae bacterium
CCCGTCAGGTCACAATTACCAAAGATCCTGCGGCTGACATCTTACTGCAAGTCATAAGCAAAGAGGAAACGCTGAGGATCGCGATGGCCTACCTCCGCGGCGGCTGAATCAGGTTTAACGGGATTACTCAAATGTCGTCGACGGTCGGAGCAGATTCGAGCCTGGATCGGGCTGTATAACGAAGACTTTGCACATCCTTGACTCGCCCAATTTTATTCGCCGGGACGGGTCTGATCTCGTGAGCTGGCTCGGCAAAGTCGAGAACGAATTTACCCGAGTCCTTCCAAGGAGCGACTCCGGAACTCGGTCGAAAAGCGGCTCGGGAACTGGTACGTGCAGTTTTGGGTGAGGAAACTCTGCAGAACAAGTCTCTTGAGGAGGCACTGCGGGAATGTTGCCGCCGCATGCGCCCCTCTAGCGACCCCAAAGAGCAGATCCGCTTCGAGAACGAATTTGTAGAGCTCGGGTTGTGGCCCGACGGCTCCCAACGTATTGCCGCCTGAGAACTCCGGGAGGGCTATGGAAAGCCTGGAGTTCGCGCACCTGCGAAATTCAGGATGAATCTTTTCATTGCCCGCTCGAAGCCATGCATGCCGAGTTCTTCGGCTTCTTCCTCCGCACGTTCATTCGCCCAGCCATCGGCCCGAATACGGTAGCAGGCTACCAGAGTCCCTGTGCGATCGACCCCATATTTGCAGTGCACGAACACCGGCCAGTTTGCGTGATCTTGTAGTATCGCCAGAGCTTGGTCAATTGTTTCCCGGCGGGGTGTCCCTACCTTGTGCATCGGAACGTTGAAGTAATGCAGGTTTAACGCCTTGGCTTCGCGCTCTTCCTTAGCTCCGCGCTCATGAGCAGGGCGAAGATCCAAGATCGTCACAACGCCAAGTTCGGAAAGTTGGCGCAAGCCTTTTTCGGTGGGCTGCGCTCCTCGGTATACATGGTCGTCTACCCGATGAAAGCGGGCCACGCCGGATACCGTTTGCGCGGGTAATGCAAGACAGCTGAGAACGCAGAGGTTAAGCAACAGCTTGGCAGGTCGGGTACGATAGCGGTCCACTCTCGTCAAGGCTGTCTTCCCCAAGTCAAATCTGACGTCAAAACACAAGCATCTGGTACGAGATAGGCCGAAAAGATTTGCTCTATTCAGTTCTGTATTCCCCGTTTCGATTGGATTCGGTTTCATTGACCATCTAAGAAGGAAATAAGTTGAATACTGATGCGAGTAGCCCTTTAACGCGCGAGTTTTGAGCGATCCCATTCCCCGAGGTTGAAACCGCTATACCATCAGCCTCATCACAAAACTCGTCGGTTCAGGTGCAAAAGTGTCTCTTCACGTCCACCGCGAGCCCGATCAATCTCAGCTCTCCCAATTGCCCTTGAGCTCCATGGGATGGCGTGCGTTCGGGCCGACCACACTCTTAAGCAACACGATTCTTACCGGCGGGACTTGCGGGGGCGCGCACTCTCTCAATCCAGATATTTCTTCTGGTCAGCGTGCTCGCCTGTCAGACTTTTCTTTCACCGTACCCGTCCCAGAAAAATTCCGAATCTAATACAGAGCTTCAGCCTTCGCCTCACTGGCATCTATTTGTTGTGCAACAGATACATACGGAGGCGGCAGAAGAGTCCGTTTGGGACTACCCGCGTCCGCCAAAATTGGAGGCGTCTTCGTCCCGCCTCTGCATAGTCTTCGGTGGTGTGATCATCGCAGAAAGCCGTCGTTGTTACCGCATTCTGGAAACCAGTCATCCGCCAACCTGGTATGTGCCGCCCGCTGACGTTCGTACCGAGTATTTGGTTCAGGTTCCTGGCAAATCATTCTGCGAGTTTAAAGGCGTGGCCAGCTACTGGGATTTATGTGTGGATGGCCAGGTAAGCGCAGACGCAGCGTGGTCCTATCCGAGGCCGACTGCCGCTTATGCGGAGATCCGGAACTACCTGGCTTTCTATCCGTCCCGCGTCGAGCAATGCTTCCTCGACGGCCAAAGAGTTCAGGCCCAGGCGGGTGACTTTTACGGAGGCTGGATCACCCCGGAAATTATCGGACCCTTTAAAGGCAGCCCAGGTACACTTGGCTGGTAGCCATGCGCCCCTTATTCTGAGCTTGCAATTGGACGCTCAGAGTCAGAGTCAGTTTGACAGACTACGTGAGCAGTACTTCCCGCACGCTCTGAACATTGTTCCGGCTCATGTAACGTTGTTTCATCATCTGCCCGGCGAGGAACTACCGAGCATACAGCGATTACTGGAGCAAACCACGGCCGCGCAGTCTCCCTTCTCAGTGCAGGTAAGGAGCCTGCGAAGCCTGGGCAGAGGCGTTGCATACACTCTGGAATCTCCGGCCCTGTTTTATGTCCGTGGGCAACTGGCAGAAGCGTGGGAGCCTTGGCTGACACCGCAAGACCGCCAGCGTTTCAAACCGCACATCACCATTCAGAATAAAGTCACCACTGAAACGGCAAGGGAAACGCTGGCTCTACTTGGAGCCTCGTTCAAGATCTACGACGCTGCTGCATTAGGTCTCCACCTTTGGCACTATCGGAACGGTCCCTGGGAGCATGTCCGCACGTTTCCGTTCCACCACTCTTAGCGGGAAGCCTTGTTCATTGCCGTTCACTTGTCAGAGAAAGCTGCTGCGATTTGCGTCTGCAACTGATGGACCTCATTGGCAAGATCGCCGCTGAGCAGAAGGTTGCACTTCGAACGCGGCACCTGCAGCAGGCAAAGACACGCTTGGCAGAAGACATCGAAAGCCTTCCGCAGAAACTTATGACGAGAAGGCTCGTCCCCATGCTCCTTTGCAGCCGTTGCCGAGGCCAGGAACACAGCAACAAGCCGCAGTTCACTAACAGCAAGATCAGTCATCAGCCTTGCTGGAAGCTCAAAGAGATCTTCATCCAAACGGGGAAGCTTTGTTGCATCAGCTGGCCAGTCTCTGGCGCTGCACAAATCTATGGGAACACTGCCATTCGGACCCGGATACCCTTGCAAATATACCCACCCTGAGTCTAATTGGACGTTGTACTAGAAAGTATACGTGCCAGGAAAGAGAAATGGATCACCCAAAAGCAGAATTTATAGCCTTATAGGGCTGCGAGTTCCAGTCTCCTTGCACACTCAGATCAGAATGAGGTCACCCTCGATTCACGTTTCTAGCACTACTCGTTAACTTTTGTAATTGTGGCTGTTGTCGTTTGTTGCTCCGCTGACCGCTCTAATAATCGGAACAGTTCCAGACTCATTGGGAAAGCAAAAGAGTATGCCTTCTCGTCGGTTTATCGTTGGTCCAATTCGCTGGAGGACGAGGGGGTGAAGGACGATGTTTCAGTTCTGCTTATCAAGTTCCGCAAAAGGAATTGGGTATAACCGCCTTTTTAAGGGTTGATTGAGGTTTAGGCCACATCGCCAAGGTTTCGGAGAGCTTCCTCTTTCTGTTCGGCCAGCGGTTCCATGTTGAGGTACTGCATAGCCTCGATCCAGTTCTCATTAATCTCGACAGCCAAGGCTCGCACGAGGCGCAAACAGGCGGCTGCATCCGGGAAAATGCGAACTAACGTAGGGCGCTTGATCTCCTCCACCAGCCGCTCAGCATGTTGGTGGACTTCATATTCTGTATGATGCTGGCGCGGCAAGCAATAGAAGCTCAGCGCTTCTTCGATGTTCTCTTCTACTTATCCGCAAAGCCTGCCGTAGCGCCTACCCGACTTAGCGAGCCAAGCTGCCAGATTCCGTCGAGCTTCCGGCGCATCCCGCCGGTCGTAAATTTAGCGCAACTCCTGCAGGCAATCATCGTCCGCCTTACGCGGAAGATAAGCCAGGGCATTGCGCAGGAAATGAACATGACATCGTTGCCAGACTGCTTCAGGCAGCACTTCCTAAATTGGCTTTCGAAGACCCGGGTGGTGGTCGCTGACCACGAACTCCACTTCGAGTAACGAGAGCCCTCGCAAGCCGGTCAGCAACTCTAGCCAACTGGAGAGGCTCTTCCGGCTGGCCAGTTCCACAGGGAGCACCGCCCCGTCTTCCCGCACCTTTCGTAGCGAGCATCTAAGACCAGGTACGGATACGGTTCTTCCAAACGCCGCTTAGCGAACTTCTCCAACTCGCCGTCGAGTTGCCCCACGATCCGGCTGATGGTCGCCGAACTGAACCCATGCCCGCATAGCTCTTCGGTGATGGCTTTCACTTTTCGTGTGGACACCTCTCCCACATACATCTCGAGCATGGCCGCTACCAGCGCCTTCTCGCTGCGTTGATAACGTTCAAAGATCTCAGTGCGAAAGCGGCTTTGCCGATCGTGCTGTGCTCGCAACTCCACTTTGCCCACCCGGGTCACCAGCGTCCGATTGTAGTAGCCGGCTCGATACCCAAGTCGAGCCTCGGTTCGCCCGCTCTTGCCGGCCCAGCGCCTACTGCAGCGTCTCTTCTACGACCATCTTCAACAGATCCCGGTCTTCGCTCGAGGCTTTCCGGACTTCTTCGCTCCATCGGTGAACCCCTCCGCTATCCTGCCTTCGGGTCATTTTCGTCCGTGCCTTTCTTCACCGGTCTCAACCCAGAGCGAATGTGAAAAGCCTTACTCTGACATGAAGCTTAACCGATTTTTCACGTCGGAACTGACGAGCAAGTAGCATCCAATTCCGCGGGGGACAGCGGGCGAGCGACGACTCAATTTCATTGGTGCTGTTGAATCAGGCATGGAGCCGCCTGTTAAGTTCATGGATCCTACGGCAATTACCAACCATTCGATTGACGGGTGTCGAACGGAGGTCACGGTTGAGCATCTCTTGGGAGATCGCTTGTCCTTCCGAAAAATGTAAAAAGGATTGTGTAAACGCGGTCCTCAGAAAAGAAGAAAATAGCAGAACCGAATGGCCATTCAGGAAGAACTGAGCGACTATTGTCGCAAGCAGCAGGGAAGCCTGATTGGGCCGAACGGTCTGGTGAAGGAACTCACCAAAGCGCCGGCGGAGCGGATGCTGGCCGGGAAGCTGAACCATCACCTGGCTACGAGAAGCACGGAGTAGCCGGATACAACAGCGGCAGTTCGCGCAATGGCAAGAGCACGAGGACGCTGAAAGGCGAGGCCGGCGAGATGCAGATGGAAGTACCACGCAACCGCAACGGCAGCTTCGAGCCGCAGTTAATCGAGAAGATGACAAGATTCTGTTGACCTACGCGCTAGGTATGACAACGCGCGATATCCAGGACCACAGGATCACCTGCAGGATCTGTATGGGGTACACGCCAGCACAGCCCTGACTTCAGAGTTCACCGGCAGCGTTCTCGAAGAAGTGCAAGCGTGGCAGGAGCTGCGGTGTGAAGCGCCTTATCCGATTGTGTATCTGGACGCGCTGACAGTTAAGATGCGGCATAACGGGCAGGGGAGAGCCGTGGGGGGGGCGC
>CAXTWQ010000073.1:5450-26938 GCA_964248065.1 uncultured Bryobacteraceae bacterium
GTGTACACCGCGATTGGCATCAACCTAGAAGGGCAGAAGTCGGGGCTGGGTTGTGGGCTAGCGGGAACGAACGCGCTGAGTACTGAACGGCAGTACTGCAGAATCTGATGAACCGGGGCATGAAGGAGCGGGTGCTTCCCGTTCTTCGACTTTTCCGAACAGATCCGCAACATCGTTTGCACGACCAATGCAGTGGAGTCGTTGCATATGACAGTGCGCAAAGAAACGAAAGTCGCGGCTCTTCCTGGCCTTGCGAAACGCGTCGAGGAATGGCACATGGTGCAGGACTGGCGCGAGGCGCTGGGGCGGTTTGCCATCCGCTGGCCCGAGCGTGTCGAACAGGCGCTGGCCTCGTAAAACACTTTCACGAAACAAGAGCGCGTTCACGGTATGAATGAGCGAACCAAATGAGTCTGCGGCAGCAAGGAATTGCAATCTCCTTTCCCGTTTCTCCAATGAGAAAGCCGGGGCGGGCGGTGTCCCCCACCGCTCGACGCGGCTCCCCACAAGTGGACCGCAGCCCCCTTGTGCATACCCGCCGATTCTCATATGGAACAGCCAGGCAACAACCACCATCAAACTCGACCGCAACGAGGTTGACTTAACCCAAGATTCGCTTACACAAAAGCTTGACACTACCTTCTTCCGCTCAATTTCCAAGCGAGCCTGGGTCCGCCGCGCAAACAATTTAAATGTCTAAGCCGGGCAGCGAAGCTATCAATTTGGCCTCTCGGAAAGGTTCTACACGCGGTAGCACTCGCCATTTGCCGCGTAGGCACTTACTCCAAAATCATCGGCCCGAGAACGTTGTACCAGTCATACGCACGTATTCTCCCGGCCACTAGTCACAGAACACCCAATATTTCCTTGCTGCTTTCCTTTCAAAGGCATAGCCCCGCTTCAATTCAAAAGCGTTTTGGCATGAGTGCGAGTCTTCGGCTAAATGCCGGAAAGAACTGAAGAAGCAAGGGCAGGGGACAGCAGCGAACTCTCCCCGAAAACCAAGACACGAAGGGAGAAAAAACTTCGGCCGTTGACTGCTTGCTCCAAAGTAACTCCAAATTCGAAGATGGTGCAAACGGAAAGTACAACTGCTGACCTGACCGACTTCGCGCAGGCTTCTCAACCTACCTCCCAACCGGCTTCATCCCACATCGTTTTGCCGGACGAGTGCGAATCTGAATGGACTCAGTTGGTCAAAGACTGGCAGGACGCGTACAAGCCTCAAAATGCGCTAACCCGCATATTGACCATGAATGCGGCAGTCGCAGACTGGATTCTGAAGCGATATATCAGGCGATACCACCAAGCCGAACAAGCTTTGTATGTTGCGGAGCCAGATCCCAGCCTATGGAACTCTAAACAAACAGCTAACCTGGACCGGATTCTGCGCCTCCGCAGCGCGTCTGAGCGATCGTTCTATCAAGCGCGCACCGTGGTTGAACAGATACGTTCCCGTGAATCCGGGTTGCGGGAGAGTGGCCAGAATCCGAAAGGTACCCGACTAGCCACAAAGTTACCGGGTCTTCCAGGACTTCAAGACGCAGACTCTAACCCCGAACCAGCAAAGCCCCGAGCTCCGGGCGCGATCATCCAATGCGTCACTGTGCAGGTTATCGATAGTAAAACATTCACTTTGTTCCAGCCAAGGAATGAGTATTTTCAGCGCATGATCGAAAGCGCGAGGGAACCCAAGCCAACTGTTAAACGAGCACTTTACTTCCTCCACGGAATTCCCGCAGAGTACAGCTGGATTAGTGACTCTGAGAGCTACGACGGAACCTCACACTTTACAATCGAGCGTTCCTGCCAGGAGACACTGGCGGATTTAGCCAGCGAACAGGCGGCCAGGAGCATGCACGTATTGCCTGTCGGTGACCGCAACCAGCTTTCATAGAAAGACGCAAGCACATGCCAAAGAAACAGGCTGCAGCTAAGACCAGAGACATACGATTATTGGAGCAATGGGTTGAAGTTTGGACAGAAGATGGAACGACGCGCACGGTTCTCTACCCTAGTAACGAAGAACTATGGAAGGAAGTTGAGAAGAAACATCTGGCGCCTGACCTGGTTTACCGCCGGTTTAACTTTCGCAGCGGAGTTCCGGCCGAATATCTCTGGACCATGCCAAATAAGCAAACTCTTCTCTATGGCGGAGGTGGGATTCAGCGCTTAACAGTTGAGCAGTGGCGTGAGGTTGTGGAGCGCGAGGGTGAGAGTGGGAGCGAACATGTTGGGCCAACCGGCGTTGGTAACCTTCCCAGGCCGAATGAGCGTGGCGGCTGCGAGTGCCCGGTTTGTACGCTCAATCAGGATCTGCTCGGCGAACTTGGATATCAGCTTTAAACAAAGAGAGGGCGAGCCCATCGGCCCGCCCCAGGTGCAAGCACTGCAGTGAGATTACTTGGAAGCTTTCCGGCGTCGTAAGAACAAGCCGGTTGCTGCTAGCCCGATGCCGACAAGGCTAGTCATTCCAGGCTCAGGCGCTGCCGTACCGAAGAAGGCGAAGTGCGACACCGAGTCTGCGGTTCCCATGCTGGGTTGCGAGAAAAACGACTCGTTATTGGCGTAATTGTAAGCAACCAAGCCAAAGTCGCCGCTCGGAGTAAAATTGTAAGCACCGTTCGACCCTTTCAGCTGTTTAAAAGAGTGGCTGGGGTCATTAACTAAGTAATAGCCGAGAGTACTCATGTCGGTTGCGACACTCGCATAAACCGTCAATGCCGTCTTGCCATCGGTCGAAAACGTAACGTTGTTGGCCGAGCCGGTGTGGCTCGTCGGGTTGGACGCCAGGAAATCAGCACCGGCATCAAGCGCTTTTCCACCATTGCAGGCACCGCCACCATAGATGCAGAAGCCGATGTTGTAAGACGTCGAGGGATTGTCATACGAAAGATTGTTCCAGAAAGGCGATCCGCCGTCGTTCAGCTTGGGCTGGCTATAGAAGCTGTCGCCATGAGAATTGAGCGTCAAGCCGTTTCCACTTAGCGAGAACACAATGTCGTTGTAGTCATAATCGCCCTTCACGCTATCCTCATACCCGACAAAGTAGGTGCTGCCGAACATGGGGGCCGAGAGCAGAAGCGCGGCACCGATCAGGGTCAAGCTTTTCAAGTTCATTGGTATCTCCGAGATGTAGGCTCAGAGTTTGTTCTGCTTCCGCTTTCGAGTGAGCTGAACAACTCTTGCTCTTGCAGAATAAAAGGAAATACGGAAGCTTAAAATGACCCTTACTGGCGCAACTAACCCGCCAATTCTTGCCGTTTAGATGCACCTTACAACCACTTTTTTCTGAGATGAGGGGACGGTACTCAGTACGCAAATCTGGCGATTTGCTAAGAACTCAATGAGTGTAGAAGTTTATAAACGTAGAAAAACAGGTACTTAAAGCGGCAGTATTAGGCGTACGTCCCGCCGCGAAAAAGGATAATTGCAGACTGAATATCAACTAAACCAAAGGGAATTATGGTTTAGATTCGGCTGGGTTGGAGGACTTTTCGGCTTTAGCCTTGATATGACGAGCGAGATACTCAGAGAGGCGCATCTGAACCCCAGTTGGCAGAAGCTGCGCCTGCATCCCTTTAAACACCTTGATGGTCTTCTTCGTGGTGTCACATACTACCCAACAGTTCGGACACTCGTTTAAGTGCTTTTGCAGCTCCGCTTGAGTCTCTGGGTCGAGCCGCTCTTCCAGATAATCGCTAAGCTCCTGCAAAAATCGCTTACAGGTCAGCAAATGCGTTATCTCCTTTTCGCTTGAATTGACGCGTCAGCTTTTCCCGGAGCTGAAGCCGCGCTCGCAATAATCGGCTCTTCACTGCTGAAATAGATAGGTTCAAAGCTTGCGCCGTTTCCTCGATGGACAGTTCTTCGATGTCTCGCAGAATAAAAACGGTGCGATAAGCTGGCCGCAAACTTTGCACTGCAGAGTCCAGAATGGAGCCGAGTTCTTCCCTTGAATAGGTGTCCTCAGGATTCTCATCCCAGACCGCAATTTCCCGGACCATCTCGTCCTCGCCGGTGTCAATCGGTTCATCTAAAGGTACAGTGCGATCTGAACGCCGCTTTCGCAGCTTCATCAGCGCCTCATTTACGGCAATTCGAACGAGCCACGTATAAAACTTCGAATTCCCCTGGAAATTGTCCAGGTGCGTGTAAGCCTTTAGAAAACTCTCTTGCAGAACGTCTTCGGCGTCATCATCATTCTGCGTGATCTGCTTCGCCATCCGGAACACACGCCGGTCATAGTGACTGACGAGTTCGGAGAAGGCTTCGCTATCACCGCTCTTGGCGCGTGCAACCAAGGCGGATTCATCGAAACCGGGCGTTACCGTAGTCGTTCCCACGAAGAGTAACTTCAGTCTAGCAATGGTACGTCAGCTCGCAGCGTAGCGCCCTTTTCTCTGGTACGCTCATGTCTAACCCAGCAAGAATGAGCAGCATAACTGTAACTCTGCCCGATGGCAGCCAGAAATCAATGCCGGAAGGCTCGCGCCCACTCGATGTGGCACAAGCCATCAGTCCTCGATTAGCTAATGACGCCCTGGTTGCGCGCGTTAATGGCGAGCTTTACGATCTTACGCGCCCGCTGGAAAGCGATGGGCAGCTTGAGATTCTTACTCCCAAGAACCCTGATGCGCTTCCGGTGTATCGGCACTCAACAGCACATTTACTAGCTGCCGCAGTCCTCGAACTCTTCCCTGAGACTAAGCTGGGCATCGGCCCCGCGACCGAGTCAGGCTTCTACTATGATTTCGAGCGAGCGGCCAAGTTCACCCCCGAAGACCTGGAAGCGATTGAAGCCCGCATGCGCCAGATCCAGATGCGTAAGCTGCCATTCGAACGCAAACTTACCGCCAAGGCCGAGGGTCTCGAGAAATATCGCGACGACTGGATGAAGCACGAACTCATTGAGGAACGTGCCGGCGACATCTTTACCGAGTACACGCTCGGACCCGACTTCATCGATTTCTGCCGTGGACCTCATGTGCCCTCTACCGACAAGCTAAAAGCATTCAAGCTACTGTCGATTGCCGGAGCTTACTGGAAAGGTAACGAGAAGAATCCGCAGCTGCAGCGCATTTACGGCACCGCGTTTTTCACTCCGAAGGATCTTGAGCAGTACCTCAACTTACTGGAGGAAGCAAAGAAGCGGGACCACCGAAAGATCGGCAAAGAGCTCGAGCTGTTCACTGTAAATGAGATGGTAGGCGCCGGTTTGCCCTTGTGGCTCCCGAAAGGTGCCACAGTCCGCCGCCTCCTGGAAGACTACATCCTCGACATGGAACGGCGCGGCGGCTACCAGCACGTCTACACGCCTGATCTAGCCAAAGTCGAACTCTATCAGCGCTCCGGCCATTGGGAACACTACCACGAAGACATGTTCCCGCCCATGCAGCTGGAGCACGAGCAGATGGTGCTGCGGCCCATGAACTGCCCGCACCACATCCTGATTTACAAATCGAAGATGCGCAGCTACCGTGATCTGCCGGTGCGGATTGCCGAACTTGGCACCATGTATCGATACGAGCGGTCAGGCGCTCTCAGCGGGCTCAGTCGTGTCCGCTGTATGACACTGAACGACGCTCATATCTTCTGCACACCCGGGCAAATCAAGTCTGAGTTCACCAAAGTGATGCAGCTTGTCGAACAGACTTATCGTGACCTGGGTATCACGCAATATAGTTACCGCCTCTCTTTGCGGGATAAGGCAAATACCGAGAAGTATGTTGCCAACGACGAGATGTGGGAACTGGCCGAACGCGAACTGCGGGAGGCTATGGACGCCCTTGGCCTGCCCTATAGAGAAGCGCCGGGCGAAGCTGCTTTCTACGGCCCCAAACTGGATATTCAGCTTGCTGACGTGATGGGCCACGAAGAGACCTACTCCACGGTTCAGATTGACTTTCATCTACCTAATCAGTTTGAGCTTGGCTACATTGCCGCCGATGGTCAGCAGCATCGGCCCGTCATGATTCACCGCGCCATCATCAGCACGATGGAGCGAATGATCTCTTACCTAATCGAACTTTACGGTGGCGCTTTCCCCTTATGGCTGGCCCCCGTGCAGGCTATTGTGTTGCCTATTTCGGAGCGGCAGAACGACTACGCCCAGCAAGTTCTCGAGAAACTGGTGAGCTCCGGCATTCGGGCCGAGATTGATTCTCGCAGCGATAAGGTAAATTTGAAGATAAGGGAAGCACAGCTACAGAAGATTCCGTACATGTTGGTGGTAGGCGACCGGGAGGCTCAGGGAGGGCTTGTCTCGGTGAGGAATCGGAAAAGTGGCGACCAAGGGGCAGTTGCTGTAGATGAGCTGACGGCTCGCTTACATCAGCTAATTACAAGTAAAAGCTTAGAAGAATAATTTGATTCTCGCAGTCCTAATGTTATTAGGCTGTTGGACTTACTGCATCCTCGCAATTGCTGCGTCGGTGCGGCACATGCGCACTGCTCATCAGCCTGTTCAGGGGAGTCCTTCGGCCATCAGCATCCTGAAGCCATTATCCGGCCTCGATGAAGGTTTGGAGGCGAACCTGCGAAGCTTCTTCGAGCAGGACTACCCCAGCTTCGAACTACTCTTTGCGGTACGCCATGAGTGGGACCCCGCAGCCGCCCTGGTCTCGCAACTAATGGCTGAATATCCAGCCGTTCATGCGCGTTTACTTCTAACAGGCGAACCGCCGTATCCGCATGCCAAGGTGTATAGTCTTCACCGCATGCTGGAAGAATCCCAGTATGAATTGCTCGTCATGAGTGATAGCGATGTCCGAGTTGGTAGTGACTTCTGCGAACGCCTCGCTGACGAGTTTGCCGACACACGCTTGGGTCTGGTGACCTGTCCTTATCGCGCCATTGCCGGAGACGCCATCTGGTCGCAACTGGAAGCGGTCGGCATGAATACCGATTTCCATGCCGGGCTGTTTACAGCCGTGATGATGGAAGGCACTAAGTTTGCGGTTGGCCCAACCATCGTGGCACGGAAAAGCGTCCTGCAGGCCTTAGGCGGTCTGGAGCGCGTGAAGGACTACCTGAGTTCGGAAGATTACATGTTGGGGCGACTAGCCGCTGAACTCGGGTGCGGTGTGCGGCTCTCGCCTTACGTGGTCGAGCATCGCATTGGAAGCGAGACGATGCTGGCAAACTTCGCTCACCGCCTGCGCTGGGCCCGCACTACCAGGCGCTCGCGCCCCTGGGGCTATGTCGGCCAGTTCTTCACCCACCCCTTGCCGGTTTGTCTGCTCATCTCGTCTCTTGAGCCGAGCCACTACGTGAGTTTGCTGGCAGCCACCTGCATCCTGCGCGCAGTTGCGGCTTGGACAGTCTCGAAGAAGATCCTGCGTTCCGATGTGCCGTGGCTGTTGTTGCCGCTGCAGGACTTCCTCGGCTTTGCATTTTGGATTGCAGGCTTCTTTGGAAACTCCATTCATTGGCGCGGCCAGCGGTACACGCTCAATCGTGACGGCACAGTGCAACCGGCCAACTGAGGTCGACTGCACCTTTACCAGCTACTCCGGCTGGCATCAGTTCGGAGTCCGGACTGACAGGAAGAATCCGCGGCGGCTTGGGCGACTGGTCGAAGTCGAAGTCAGCGGGCAGATCACCGAACGGCCTCATGTCTTCCCGACCTGTTGGCCCCGGATCGGGTCGCCTGTCTGTCTTTGGATCCAATCGTCCGGATTTGCGCATTGTTTCCTGGCCCGCTGCCGCTACCACTTGGAAGCCGTCCATCTTGCCTCTGTCTACATCAGATGCTGCGGCCGTTTAGGTATGCGAACCCCGCCGTTCTAATCGTAGACATCGTAATAAAGCGTTATGCACACGCCAGACTTCGGTGTTCTCATCACACCCCTATTGAAAGCCGGAAACAAGGCTGAACTTATTCGTAGCCTCGGGTCCAAATTGTTACAGCGGCTTTCGTCGGAGAGGGTGTACGACCAGCGAAAAAATCTTAAGTAACTACCGACCTTTCTCGTGGTCTTGTGGCTGATCCTCTTCTGCTTCCTTGACGAGTTCAGGAGAGAAATGTTCGTTATTCATCGCTTCGAAACCTTGGAGCGTCGCATGCGAGTCTGCTGCGTCTTCGAGACTACGCGCAGCTTTCTTCGCTTCCTCATCCGAGGCCGCCATATTCCGCAGCTTTTCCAGATCATCATGTTCGGGCATAGACATATGAGTAGGATAGCGATGCGCGGACGACCGCTTCACGCGAAGATGCTTGTGACTCGCCAAGTTGCCGTTGCTGCTGCCAAGTTCTTTCGGCTGCGCTCACTCATAGTCCGGTCAACTCAACGCTTCCCCGGTTGCACCGCCAACACCTCAGTCGCGTTCACCTTGTTCCATTCCATTGGAAAGCTCTTACCCACGTAGTAACTCGGCCATTGATCTTTGTAATGTTTGGAAGCGACCATACCTGATTCGCCTACTGGAACATTCAAGGTGGAGTTATCGAAATCGCCTAAGTCAACCACTAATCGCTCTGAAGGTCCAAGCGTGCGGGTAGTCTGTTTGACGGTTGTTCCAGAACCGCTCATGGGCACCGGGCCGATGTCGAAGAAGCCACTTACTAACGGCAGTTGCTTACCTACAGGATGTTCGAAGTTCCATTGCAGAAATTGACCCCACTTCCACTTCGCAATAGGGCTGCCCTGTTCTTTGCGGCCAGAGGCCAGCGCACGCCCGAGATCGCGGAGTAGCATGCCATCCCAATCGTTGCCTTGCACCCAGCCCGAGGGGCGCGTGCGCAACAGCTCTTCTACTCGTGACGGCCGTGGCAGGATGGCCGGCTTTTCGCCATTCTTTACCGCTGTCAAAGTAATCACTAAACTGTTTCTCAGTTCGTTACTGAAGAGCTCGCAGATAAGCGGCGCAGCGAGATTGGCATCCATTTGTCCGTCCCAGCCTTTCAGCACTTGAGCCGCTTCTCGGACTGAATTGTCGGCTCCTTTGCGCTGAGCCAGCGCCTTCACCTGACGAGCCAGGAATGAGTCATAGCTTGAGTAAACATCTTTTTGGATTGCTCCCAGATCAGAGACTCTCAGCTTGCTGTTGCCTGATAAACGTGACCGTATCTGCTTTACCCGATAGGCGTCATCGTAACGGCCATTGGCAGGAAACGGAAAGCCGGGCGGATATGGATTCTGATTTGCAGTGGCAATAATGCCGGAGGGCGGGTTCAATAAGTTCGGCATCTGCTCGAAAGGAACATAGCCGGTCCACTCAGCATTGCCAGCAGCGCCATCCAGGGGAACATCTGTGGCGAAAGCTGCTTTGCCATCGCCGCGGATCGGGATGCGGCCCGCTGCCTGGTACCCGATGTTTCCTGCCCGGTCAGCATAGACGAAGTTTTGTCCTGGTCCCCAGAAGACGCTGACCGCTTGCCGAAAGCCGTTCCAATCCTGAGCCTTCGCAAGGTCCAGAAAGGGAAAGCCAAAGCCATCGGAGGCAGACCACCGCATGGTAAACGAACGGCCTTTGTCGGTGAGGACTACGGGCCCGTGGCGTGTTACCCAGGTGTCCATCTGCACGGGCTTGCCATCGCGTACGCCGATGAACTGCCGATCCAATTGCGCCTGTTCGATGTGACCCGCAAACTGATACCGACCGGTGCGCTCATCCAGCTGCTCGGCATAGAGATCCATTACGTCAGTTCCAAGATTGGTGACGCCCCAGGCAATCTGCCGATTATGACCAGTGATGACAAATGGAACGCCTGGCAATGCAGTGCCGGCGATTTCAAACTCCGGCGTCTTTATGTGAACCAGATGCCACGTGCTGGGCACGCCGTAGCTCAAGTGCATATCGTTGGCAAGCAGTGGCTTCCCAGTAGCCGTGTGCGCCCCCGAGACGGCGAAGGCATTAGAGCCAGGACTGAGCGCCTGACCCTCTGGGGACGGAAAGAGAAAATTTAGTTTCGCGGGAGCGTCGTGGGCCGGGTCAGCCGCTGCCAGCAATTTGCTTTTGCTCCACTCGTATTCGGAGTTGTCGGTCAAGTCTCGAAACATGATGAGCCCGATGAGCATGCTATCGGTGAGAGACCACGGGCGCGGATCGTAGGCATGACCGGGAAGTGAGAACTCCAGCGAATAATTGCCGCGGTGAGTGTCGATGTAGTAATTCACGCCTCGCGCATACTGCGAGAAAGCCTCGCGATCAACTGGACGCAACCGCAGGAGGTCAGCTTCAGCAAGAGCACGCATCCGCATCCGGCGCGAACGTTGGTCGACAGCTAACGCACCTGGGCCGAAGACTTCGGCTAACTCGCCGGCAGCAAACCGGCGCAAGCTGTCCATTTGCCACAATCGATCTTGGGCAGTGGCATAACCTTGCAGAAACAAGGCATCCTGCCAGGAGGCAGCCTCGATTTGAGGAATACCGCGAGCATCGCGACGGATGAAAGCCTTCCCTCGGACCGGGGCGATCAGGCTGCCCGAGGTTTGTGGCAGCGGTCGAACGGCGAGCCAATAGATTGCAATCGCAGCGAGAATGACCAGAAGGGCCAGGCCCACATTGATTATGCGCACCAGCTGGGTTAACACCCACCGATTTTACTCTGGGCGGCGAAGCAGCCGATGAGCCTGCGGCTGTTGATCCTTTGCGTAATTCTAGTTTCGAACGGATTCTTCGCTGCGGCTGAAGTGTCGCTGGTCTCGGTGCGGCAATCGCGCTTGCGCGAGCTCGCAGATGCGGGCAATGCAGGTGCGCAGAGTGCGCTCAGCTTGTTGGCAGACCCCGGACGACTGCTTTCTGTTACCCAGTTTGGCGTTACGCTGGCAAGCCTCGGGCTGGGATGGGCCGGCGAAGATACCATGTACACGCTGCTGGTGGGGCTGCTGTCTCGGCTTCACTTGCCGGTTGCAACGGCCATTCTGCACGGGGTAGGCTTTGCGCTTTCGTTTCTGCTGATCAGTTATGCGCACGTGATTATTGGCGAAGTCGTGCCCAAGAATCTCGCGATACAAAAGGCAGATCGCATGGCAATGCTGTCGGCGCCCGTGCTGCTGGTGTTCTACCGCCTCTCTCAACCATTCGTGGTGGTGATTGAGCGTTCGGCCGCAGTCATTCTGAACGCGTTTGGGTTAGGCTCAGGTCATCTACATGGGGGCGGTCACACTGCGGAAGAGCTGAAGTATATCGTCGAAAATGCGCGAACCGAAGGACATCTGGAGCAGTTCGAGCAGGAGGCAATTGATCGCTTAATTGACTTGTCTGAATACTCTGCCAGAGAGATCATGACGCCGCGCCCCGATATAGTTTCCCTGCCCGTCGATGCGTCTCTGGAAGACGTACTGAGCACCATGGCCGAGCACAAGTTTGCGCGCGTGCCCATTTACGAAGATCGTCCGGAACAGATTATCGGATTCGTTCATTACAAGGACTTGTTGCGAGTGTGGGACGAAAGGCGGCTTGCACATGACCGCCGGCGAACGGCGCGTCCTTTCCGGTTGCGGCGCTTTGTGCGAAAGCCGCTGGTCGTCCCGGAGACTAAGCCGCTAACGCACCTTACAGATGAGTTTCGAAAGAACCATACGCGCATGGCTCTGGTTGTGGATGAGTTCGGAACCATCACCGGCCTGATAACCCTGGAGGACGTGCTGGAGCAGATCTTCGGTGACATCGGGGATGAGCACGATGTGGTAAGACCGGTGCCATCCCATCAGGAAAAAGTTCTGCAGCTGGAGGGCAGCGCCACTATTCGAGAGCTGGAAACCCGCTACAACATTGCTCTTCCGACTGACGCAGGTTTCGAGACGCTAGCCGGCTTTTTGCTCTATCAAATTGGCCGAATTCCCCACGTAGGCGACTCGGTGCTTTACGGCGCTAGGCGTCTTACGATTACGCAGATGGATCGCAACCGGATTGCAACGGTCTTGATTGAAAAGCTGGAGGAAGTTGCCGATCCGGTGAACGAAGGCTAATTGAGGAATCTGGGATCTGAAGGCTTTCTGTGTTCAATCTCACTGCGCTTTACGCTCATTCTGGTTAGAGCAGCGATGGCCACTGAGAGCAATACCAATTCTAAAGCGTGAGTGGGCGCCAGATAGCGAATCCGTGCTCCATCCCACGCTCTTGCATTTAAGACCGAGTAGAAAAAGATTCGGCTAATCCACAAGGCGATGCCAAGGCTGAAAAAGACGAAGGTGATCTTCCAGCGGCCATCTTGTTTCAACAGCAAAGTATAGCCGCTAAATCCGAAAGCCAGAAGAACGATGGCGACTGTAAGCAAGGGCGAGCTTAGGGCACCGAACAAACGAACGATGCTCAATTGAACACCGTGCTGCCACTCTGGCGCATCGTTTCCAGTTAGTGAACTCGCGGTATCAATGCCTTGCAGGACATCCCGGCCCGGCATCTCCTTCACATGCAGGGCAGAAACTTCGTGCACCTTCAGGTGCTGCGCTTCTACCTGACTGCCGTTGCTCAAGTAGTACGTGACCGTGACTTCATTTGGCGATGAACTTTTGACTATTGCGTGGAACCCGAACACATCAGGTTTCCATCCAGACTGTTTTGCAACGCTACTGACAACATCTGGCCGATCCTGGTTTACTACCGGTGCACTTGCAATAAGGTCTGAGCCAACCACCACCCTTGAAACTTTTTGGTCGGGAGAGTTGAAGAAGGCCCAGCCTTCGACTGTCACTTCAGGAATTTTAATCAGTGCCGCGCGTCTGAGGAAAGCCCTGTTGAAGAGACCGGCATTGAAGTTCTGGTCTGGCGGATCTTCGGCTTGATCACTCATTGCAGCTGCCATCACAGCCGAGGCACTATGTGGCAGATCTCCGATGAGGGCAGGAAGATCGCCTCCGATGAGTGGGTTGATTGTGAAGCGTTTTTTGAGTCGGCCATCTCTGAACGCGGCAGCTAATTCGGCGTCCATTTTCTCGTACTTTGCTTCGGCTGCAGCGGGCCGTTCATCAGCCGTTGGTCGCTCGCCGTCTGATTGAAAAACGAGTTTCGAGTTGAACGTTTGCCAAATCAGGTTCCCGCCGATCTCGCCCGGGGGCAGGCCGGACTCTCTGCTCATCACCTGCCAATTATCAGCTGGATCCTCGACCGAGGAACGTAGCTTAGCAAGTGTGGGACTGGCCGAATACGCCAGTTCGCGGCTGCGCTTGGAGATGGGCACAAAGCGCAGTTGCGGCTGCCCGGTATCGATCTGAGCAAGATCTTTCAGAAGCTTGAAATGTCCTGGAATGAGAGCAGCGTCACGGGCAAAGACATCATCCGTCACGTAAAAAGAAAAGCACAGGCAGAACACGACGGCGCAAGCCGCTGCAGCAGTGAGCAATCCGGAGATGACAGGCCTCCGCCAGAACTGCCAATTGAAAACAGCTCGTGGCTCGCGATGCAGCTTGTAAGCAATCGCGCCTACAATCAAAAGCACCCAAAGCGCGAGTAGGGGATCCTCATTGCGCGTGATAGCCATAAACCCTAGCAACGCGCCCAGGCCGAGCGAGAGCACCAGGAGTTCGCCGCGCGTTCTGGCAACCAGTAGGTGGGTGCTGACGCTTAAGGCTAGGAGCGTAAGGCAAAGGTAGAAGCCGTCAGGTAAGCCGAGGTCGAAGAGAAAGTAAGTATAAGGAGCAAGCGCCAATAAGCCCACGGTGAGATAGCCGGTTCGTGCATCGAAAACCTTCCTTACCGCGAAGCCCATCGCCACCGCTGAGAGTAGGTAGAGCCCTTCGATTGCAAGCCGTTGCGGAACTTCAAACAGGTGGCACAACCGAAGCCAAAGCGGGTACCCTTGCATATATCCGAGTGTCCAGGGCCCCATGATCTGGCTGGCGTAAACCGCTGCGTCGCCCTTGGTAGAAATGATTTCATCCGTCGAGATGAGAACCAATTTCGCCAGAGCCACCAGGCAACAGAAGGGGAGGAAGAACCGTTTGGAGCCTGAGCGCTCACCTGACGTCCCGTTCACCTGGTCAGAGCCGGGTTTAGTAGGTTGCATGAAAGAGTTAATCCCCGGTCGGGGGTGACTCTAAGTTAACGCAGGTGAGCTTGTCCTTTGCCAAAGCCAGCTTTTCAGTTGAGCAATGCCTAGGCAAGTCCGCGTTCATCGGCAGGTGATCGCCGGCAGTTGACGAACCGATGAACGCAGACTTGCGCGATGAGACTAAGCCTTCTTTTTCTTTGGCTTCTTGGTCTCTTTTTTCATGTCCTGACCTTTTCCCATTTCATTCTCCCTTCCTCTTCAGTATCGCTCCATGCAGGCCGGAACCGATTGCATCGAGCAAAGCTCCATCACCGTCGGCCGAGTACTCCCAAAACATGACGCCGCCAAGTTTATTCTTTAACGCGTAGCGACACTTAGCAGCAACTGATTGCGGGTCTTCGTAAGTGATAAAAATCTGCTTCTCGGGGTTGTATAGGTAGGGTGCAGAAGAGACCGGGTCGCGGTAGCGCAAATAACCAGCACCGTTGAGCAAAGGCAGAATCTGGTTGTAGTTTGCTTCCATGTCAGACTTTTTTCCACGCTGAAACAGACCATGGTTAGCGGCATCGACATGCTTCCAAGCGTGGCCGTAAAAAGGGATGCCAAGGATCAGTTTGCGCGGAGGAACACCGGCAGTTCGAAACATCGTTACCGATGCATCCACTGAGACATGCTTCGGATCAGCAGGGTCGGCAAAAAGCGGGGCGTGGTGACCTGTAGTGCGGTCGCCGGATGGGGTGTAGTAGTCGTAGCTCATCAGGTTGACGGCATCGACGTAGCGGGCCACCTCGCGCATTTCAGTGTGATCGATCCATTCCTGGCTCCCACCGGCTGCAATTGTTAAGAGCAGAGGTCTACGGAGCAGTTCCGACTCGCGGTCAAAGCGCGCGCGCAGTTCCCGAAGCAGCGCCGTGTAATTGGTTTTGTCTTCGGCCCGGAAGCGGTTACCGGCACCCTTTGCCCCTGGATATTCCCAATCCACATCGAGACCGTCAAGGCTGTTGCTGTCGATGAACTGCACTGCGCTGTCGATAAACTCGCGGCGGCTCTGTGCGGTAAGCGCCATGTCGGAAAAGTGACCTGACCAGCTCCAGCCGCCAACCGAAATCAGAACTTTGAGTTGCGGGTTGTCGCGTTTGAGCCCGAGCAGAGTTTGCAGATTGGCTCCGTCGTCATCCGAGCCTGGCATCGGGCGCCCTTTCTTTATATTGGCGAAAGCGTAATTGACGCGGCTTAGCTTGCGCGGCGCAAAGTCACGGGCGTGCAGCGGCCCGTTTCTGGGAAAGACATAGGCGGTAACGACCGGCGATGCTTGTGGTGGCAAAGCAAAGAGCGCAGGCAGAAAGAGGAGGATGCAGATGCGGAGGTGAAGCAAAGAAGACTTCATTGTTGGGAAGTTGCCGCCTTGACTGGTTGCTAAGCTGAAAACCTCTGGCCCAGGCGGTCTTTAATTAGTATGGCCTTTGCCGAGACTCAGCGGAGTATCTGAAGGCGGGCTCGCTTGAAACTCCCGGATTACTGGCTACCACGTCCTCCAGTCACGTTTTCTGACGAGGAACTCGCTACCTTTCGGCAGATATGGTCCGGCACTGAGCCTCGTCTCGGCCGATACCTACAATCCACTTGCCGCCTTCCATTCAGCCATGGCGCTTCCTCCATTGGCTATCTCAGACCGACGGTCTGCTCCTTCATGGTTCCGCCAAAGGCGACATTGAACTATTCGGCCCCCGCGCACCGAATGATCATTCGGCTGATGAGTTTAGCAAGCAGACAGCCGTATATGCCACAACAGACGCTATCTGGAGCATCTTCTACGCTGTTTTGGACAGAAGTCATGGTCAGCGGCACCTCAACGCATGTCTTCAATTTCAAGAGGATAGTACGTGGAGCAACCACCACTATTTCTTTTCAATCAGCAGTTATTCGCATGCAAAAAGGCCGTGGAGAAAAAGCTTCGTGTACCTGCTGCCGCCGACCGGCTTCGCCCAACAGCCTCCGTATGCGGTTGAGACATGGACCGTACTTGATCCTCACTTTGCCAACCCACATGCGGTCAAGCCTCTGGCGCGGGTTCCCGTCGAACCACTTGACTTCCCGCTACTTAGCAAAGTGCGTCTACATGACGATGCAGAGATCATTCAGGCGCAGGCCCGCGATCCACTCGGCTTTCCGTGGCTGGAGCCGTTTGCGACCAGTCGATAACCAGTTAGCCGATTGTGGACTCCCCTTCAAACTCGGCAAGGTACATTCGCGCAAATTAGGTGACTCAACTGAGCCATCTCCTTAACCGTCTTTTACACAGGCTCCGGCCCATGCAGGAATAGCGCGGCCCCTTACAGCTTCCGAGTGATCTAAATAAACTTGAGAGGTCAAGACACTCAGGGCGGACTCACATAGATGCACATAGTCTGGACCAATACAGGTCCGTTCCGCCTCCAGGCATTCAAGACCGAAGCTGACTTAGAGGCAGCTATCCTTGAGATCAGACACGAGCTCTTCGGCCCTAACAGGATTACCTCGACCGTCAAGAGGAAGATTGGCGTTAAAGGTGGACTCCGCAATGTTCCAGACGGGTATCTGCTCGATCTCACCGGGACAAAGCCCCGATTGTCGTGGTTGAAAACGAGCTTGCCGCTCACGATCCACTGCGCCACATAGCCGTTCAGATTCTGCAGTTTTCATTATCTTTCGAGGCTGAGCCGATTCTTGTCAAACGTATTCTCCTGGGGACAGTAAATCAGGATAAGGACGCGCTCGGCAAGCTTGCGAAAGCTATGCGGCCGCTAATGGTTACAGGAACCTGGACCACCTGTTTGAGTATCTCGTTTTCGAAAGCCCGTTTGCCGTTTTGGTCATCATCGACACCGTTCCGGAAAACCTTCAAAACATTCTCAGCAGCAAGTTCCAGTTTGGGGTCGAGGTTCTTCCGATCTCAAGATTTCGAAATCCACAAGGCGATGTCGCCTATCACTTCGAACCCTTCCTCGCCGACTTGGATTCTTACCCCGATCCTGTTGTCGGGGGAAGCGATACGAACGCTCCGACCCAGTTGGCTGTAGTCCGCCCGAGCATGACCGATATCGACACAGTCGTTGTACCGGCATTAGAGGACGGATTCAGAAGACTGTTCTTAGGCGAGAATCGCTGGCACGAGGTTCGGATTCACGGCTCCATGCGGCCTCAGATCAAATATATTGCCGCTTATCAGGTTGCCCCTATATCGGCGGTTACGCACTTGGCACCCGTCAAATCCATCGCTCCTTGGAAGGACTCGGGTAAGTTCGTTCTCGACTTTGCCGAGCCAGCTCACGAAATCAGACGGGTCCCGGCGAAATAGGATTGAGCGAATCAAAGCTGTGCAAAGCCTTCGTTATACATCCCGATCCAAGCTCGAATCTGCTACGACACTCGACGACGTTTAATAGCGTTCGTCGACCAGATTTAGTTGCTGCGAAGGTACGACATTGCGATTCTCAATAAGTCCGTTTTGCTAACAACTTGCAGTTCGATAGCCGTGGTGCGGCCCTTGGCAATTATGGCGTGAGCGGCATGCTGCAGGAGCAGAGACGAAAGCTTTTCTCCATGTCGGCCGGAAAAGTTTGGCTCCTCCGCATACACGCGATACTCGCCGACCGGCAGCGCCAATTCCTCCTCGCTCGAACAAGAGCCAACCCCGCCCTTAACATACTTGTTCGTGCCTCCTACGACCGAAACAAAAATGAGCTCGTTTCCGGCCGTTCGGGAGGAGCAGACCCGCTGAACTTTGAGTAGACCTGTTTCCGCATCCGAGGGCTGGATGAAATCTTTTGACCTCACTTCATGCACCTTGATGATGAGATCTTCTTTCTGACCAGCTACTGTCACTGCGGACTGCACGTCGGCTTCTTGCGAGACTCTCTCGTTTCTGCTTTCGTCATACGGAGGATTGCCCTGCAGGCGAAAGTGAATCCCGTAGAGGCCCGGGGACAGAAAGTCGCAGCGAAAGTGCCCGTCGTCGCTGCTCCACCAGCAGGTTTGGCACTCGTAAAGGAAGTGATTGCAACTGAAACCGCGTGGGGCGATTTGCATGCTGTCGTTCGAGAACGCGGCATGTCTGAATCGTGAGCCATCACTCAGAACTACCCTGCCGTGAATCGAGTACTGATCCACCGCGTGCAGGTGAAAGTCGACATCACTTCTTTGGTCGCCGGGAAGGAGCGTCACCGATCGAGCCCGCGCCAGAGTGCTCGCTTGTGGGTACAGCAGTGGTTCGTAAGACCTTCGAACTCGCCACCGTTCCGGACCGACATCGATGCGTTGTAGCTCTCCAGGCAGGTATTGTCGGCACTGGGCCCGTACGAAGTACCGGTCGGCACCTAAACTTACGAAGGTGTAAGCTCCTTCTACGTTCGTCATTTCATGTTTCACGTATCGAAGACTGCCGGGAAGCTTTGGGTCACTGGTCATTGCTGTGACTTCGCAGCCCTTTAAGCGAGCTCCACTATCGGTATAAACGTGGCCGGAAAGAGCAGTAGACGGGATTGCTGGAACGATCACGTCCCTATGCTGCTCGCCACGCGAATAAACCGTGACCAATTGCCCGATGTTGGTTTGGAGCAAAGGACCAAAGCGTTGGTCTATCGCGTAGAGGAAGTAAAGATTTCTGGGCTCCACCAACGCGGTGAACTGACCTTGAGTATCGCTTTCGGTCAACAAAGTAGAATTATTCAGTCCCAGCCAAAAAATTGCTACGCCCGGAACGGGGCGACCGTCAAAGGCGTTGACGACGGTCCCAGAGATCAGCGTCGGTCGCGACTCAATGTACAAATGGAGGCCGAAGCAGAGCCCGCAACAAGCCGCTAGTAACAACGAGAGTTCGACAAAGTGCCGCAAGTCAAGTTGGACTCCACCAGTTCTCTATCATTTCCCGGAATTGGGTTTGCTGCCGCTTACCACCCCTCATTGCCGTGCCTGTTCCATCGCACGTAGAAAGACGCAGGGCCGGTGCCGAATTGAACCATGAAGTTCATTGCCATCGAACAAAGTTGTCAACCCATTGACTGTTCAGGAGCCGGGCGATTTGCTTCCTGAAAACTGATTCCGAAGGTCTTACACGATCGATTCCGTTCGTGTACTTCGAAATCTTTTGCAGGAGATCTCGAGATGGAGATAGCGCTAGTCACCGGTGCAAGTCGCGGCTTAGGTCATGGCGGTTGAGCTTCGGCCTTACAACGTCGCGACCATCTTGCTTTACCCCGGCCTAGTTCGAACTGAGTCAGGCATGCAGGCTGCTCAGAGTGGTTGGTTGGATATCAGCAACAGTGAAAGCCCGGAGTTTTCCAGTCGCATTATCGCCGCCTTAGCAGTTGGTTCCAACTTGATGCGAAGAAGCGGTGAGACTCCCATCGGCGCTGAAACAGCAAAAGAGTTCGGCATACGCGATGTAGATGGGCGCCAGCCGATTCCACGGACGGCAGAAATGGTGTAGAGCACGGCGGGGAATGCAGAGCGAGGCCTCCTGGGGGAGCCGATGATACGAGTTGTGCCGTTGTGTACGGCAATGGGCGAACAGCAGCCGCCTCTATTGAGGCAGTGGAGTGAGAGTCGCCGTACGGCCGCTCTGGGCTGACTTCCGGCCGGCATCCAGGATCTGCATGACCACGACGTTTGTTTCGAGCGAGGAAAGATCACCGTCGGGCTTGATCTTGCCATGAAGGACACCGGCCAGGTAGTCCAGGGAATCGCTTTGCACCTTGTCCAGCGGAGGGGCGGCCACTTGAGTCTCTGCGGGCTGCCCGCTGTACCGCACCCGCAAGCGATCGGCACCAACTGTGATCGCGTAACCACCGGTACCGTAGACCTCCATGTCCTTGCGAGCGAAGGACCAGTTCCATGAGGGCATCAACACAGCCTGAGTCTTGGGATAACGCAGGATCAGCGTTGCGTCATCATCAACATGCGGATAGATGTCGGGCTTATCGGTTTGTGTAACAGCAGTGACGCTCATCGGTGCCTGTCCGTGCATCATCACTGTCATCAGATCGGCGCCGTAACAGCCGAAATCAAATAGAGCACCCGCTCCATTCTGCACCGGATCGGTAAGCCAGGGCAGCCACTCCGGACCAACACCAATCTCCTTCGGGCCTTCGTGGCCATCGTGCACAACCACCTTACGAACCTGGCCGAGCTTTCCTCCATTTGCTTCAGTTAGAGCTTCGTGATTACTCGCGTACCAGGTCGTCTCATAGTTCACCAACACTTGAACGTGCTGTTTGCGCGCAATGTCCCGAATGGCGAGAGCGTCTTCCATCGTTGTGCAAAGCGGCTTCTCGACCATGGAACTGATTCCATGCTGGGCCGCTGCCTCGATCACCTTGCGGTGGTCCTCAATCGTTGTATAGACGAGAACCGCGTCCGGATGCTGCTCTGTAATCATGCGCTCGGTATCGGTGTAGAAGAGTTTGGAATCCAGGTGATAATCGGAGGCATACTTCTGTGCCAAGGCAGTCTGGGGTTCGACAATTGCTACTAAGGTTGCGCTTTGATTCCGGGGCAAAGCGTGTAGAAAGCCTTTTACGTGGCCGTGAACCAAGCCTACAATTGCTACTCGAACGGGCTTTTCCTGCGACGCAGTTTGAGCATCAGACGAAGACATAAGGGAAGCGCAAACTGTCAGGGCTACGGTGAGTAAGAGGCGAGTTGGTTTGAACATGAGACGGCCTTGAATACTCATATCACTATGCATGCTCGCTCCGTGGAGTCAAAGCCGGTGAGCCGTCCTTGCGCGCTATCCTGAACAATTCTGATGAAATTGCCGCTGCTCCTGGCTGTTACTGCCACAGCGCTCTGCGCTCAGGCTCCCACTCCTTACTGGCTCACTCCCACACAGTACGACCCGGCTGTCCCGACCGAGAAATCAGTGCTTGGCCATGAGCCCGGCGAGCGTATTTCCTCTCCGGCCGAGATAGTCAAATATATGCGTGCGCTTGCAGCCGCAGCGCCAACTCGCATGAAGCTGTTCGACTACGGCGAAACGTGGGAGCATCGCCCGCTTGTGTATGCGGTCATCGGTTCGGAAGCAAATATGGGCCGCCTTCCCGAGATACAAAGCTCGATGGCTCGCCTCGCAGATCCTCGCCGGACAGAGGCGGCAGCAGCGGCCTCGTTAACGTCTCAGTTGCCCGCACCCGTGTGGCTTGCCTACGGCGTTCATGGCAACGAGATTTCTTCGCCCGATGCCGCGCTGCTCACGGCTTTTCACCTTTTGGCAGCAAAGGGCGACAGCACAGTTGACCGGATTATGGCTCAGGATCTGGTCCTTATCGATCCGCTGGAAAACCCTGATGGGCGTAATCGCTTCGTGCAAAATTTCGAAGTCGCCGAAGGCGCCCATCCTGATCCCGATCAGCTGGCCGCCGAGCATAACGAGCCGTGGCCTGGTGGCCGCACCAACCATTACTACTTCGATATGAATCGCGACTGGTTTGCTATGACGCAACCAGAAACGCGCGCCCGCATCGCTGCTGTTCGCCAGTGGCTTCCTCTGGTGTTTGTCGATCTACACGAGATG
>CAXTWQ010000074.1:0-12361 GCA_964248065.1 uncultured Bryobacteraceae bacterium
CCCAGCTGTGCTGGGCGCGCAGGGGGCAGCCGAACGGGTAGAGCCCACGCTTGCCGGGGCGGTCCGAGATCTGCGGTCGACGATCTCTTCTGCCGTGCCTCAGTGGCTTCGCATTTTCATGACGGAGCCGACTCTGGGAGCGCCTGCTAATAATGTTGTGACTCTAGGCGGAGTCGATCTTGCAAGGAAACGTTTGTGGATTCGTGAAGGCGCAAGCTCCGGATCCACTATCGAAGCGAAGATGGCGAAGAGACCAAGGGCGTTATCTGGCCCGTGATGATCGGATACGCAGAAACCGTCCGTCTCCTCGCAGCCTGGTGTGAACTGCGACAGGGCTTTCGGCACTTCAGAACGGATCGCATCCTTAGGGCTGATTTCTCGACGAAGTTCATGATCTTGGCCTCGGTGGGCTGAAGCGCAGATGGGAGCACTACATGCAAACAACGCGTGCACTATGCCTACCCTAGCGCGAATGCAGTTAGGTCTCGACAATTCGTTAGCGTCCTATCGAGAACTGTCTCGGAGAGTGAGGCACGGGAGTGGTCAAACCAAACGCGCCCAGCGCTCGCTTGCATTGCGGAACCGAGGGGTTATGCAACAAGAGCAGCGGGCCGCTATCCAAATGGCCGACGACCGCTCTACGCTGATCGGGGAGCGTGATGAGTGGCTCTGTTGCAAATAAGCATGCAAGCTCAGTACACACCGAAGAGCTTGTTGAAGAAGGCGACCTCGGCCTGCACTTCAGTTTTGAGAAGAATGCATTGGAGCTTGCGGAACATGCGCATGACTTCGATTCCTTTGAGGGTGGTGTAAAGCCGTCTTGGCTAACTTGAATCCGAGCATGGATCCGGATCCGTCGTTTGATGGCGTCGTAATCGGCTTTAATCTGGTTGTCGAGATATTGGGCTTGACGGTGATCGACAAAGTCGTCCAGCAGATTCCGAGTCTTTCAGCTTGCGAATCGCTTCACCATAGGACGGATTCCGATCCGTGTTGATTAACCAACGACCCGTCATTAGCGCACTACTCGAGCGCCTTGGTCAGAAATCGCTCTGCTACACCTGCGTTTCGATGCTGCGACAAATAGAAGTGCACGGTATGATCAGGGTCAAGTATTTTCTCGTTCTGCGGTCAACTATTGTTCCCGTTTTTGAGAGAGCGTAGTCGTGCTCGTGGCGGTGGCAATGTGGAAAACGCGCGAGCGTTTTCCAAGGACTGTGGGAAGCGATGTTTGCTTCCATCAGTCCGTCATTTCCATGGCTTGCTGAGTTCGTCTAGGAAGTTTCTTCTTTGGCTTTCTTGGCCTGTTCGACTCGGTAGCTCGAGATGTTCAGCTTGAGGATGACGCAGTGATGAACGAGACGGTCAATCGCTGCCCTCGTGGTCATAGGATCTTTGGAGATCCCTTCCCATTTCGAAAACGGCAGATTGCTGGAGATAAAGACGCTGCCACGTTCGTACTGTTCGGCCAACAGGGTGAACAGCACTTCCATCTCTTCCCGGCTCTGTTGCACGTAACCGAGGTCATCGATGATCAGGCCTTCAAAGTGCGCTAGCTTCTTGAGGAAGCGGCTGAGCTTAAGGTCGCGTTTGGTAACTAATAGGTCCCGCACCAGAAGCGCTGAGGTGGTGAAGTACATGCGCCGGCCACGAGCAATCAGTTCCTGGTCGATGGCGCAGAGAAGATGAGTCTTGCCGCTACCGGGATTCCCAAACGCGAGCACGTTTTCGCGCCGGTCCAGCACTTCGCCTTCGATGAGCGACTTGGTTAAGATCGCCACCTTTGGCGGTGGTCTCTTCAGGTTGAAGTTGGCTAGAGCTTTGTCTGCCGGGATGCGCGATTGACTTAGCAACCGCTGGATGCGCTTCTGCTGACGGTCCTGACTTTCACGAGTGACCAGGTCCAGCAGGTAGCGTTCATAACTCAGGGTTTCGCGCTCAGCCAAACGAGCTGCTTCTTCGTAGGTTCGCCGCACTGTAGGTAAGTGCAGTTCCGTCAGACTCTCGGTCAGTGCAGCTTTGACATCCACGATATCGGTCGTCATGCTGCCGTGTCCTCTCTTTTCAGCAGGTCGTCGAAAACCGCCAGCGAGACAGGTTCGATCGCAATGGTGGTTAGCAGAGCGGGCGCATTGTCCTCCGTCAATCGATTGGCTTCTTCCGCGTTCAGAGCTTGCTGACTCCCCGGCCGATGCTCCTGCGCAAAGAACGCCTCGCGTGGCGGCCCTTCGGTCGCTCGCCAGTAGCTAATCCGGCACCGCAATGTCCGTACCTGGCCGTCACTGAACCGGCCCGAATAAATCTGCTGCAGATGCTCGAAGATCGTCTTCGTCTGTACCCTGGTTCAACGGCGAGCAACTGCTGAATCTCGTCCCAGCTGTCGGCGAATGGATCAGGCCGTGTGCGCCACGTATGCTTTTCTCGCATTTCGCTGGGCAGGCACCGATCTCGCAGGTACTTGCGCGCTGTCTTCGGGTCCATGCCCGCTTTCGCCGCCCTCGCCACCGGCACTTTTAATTGTCCCTGGCTGAATTCTAATCGTCCGTGATCACTATGCAAGCAGGACGCCGATAGCTCATCAACTGACCTCGGCGCTGGTGTTTGGCTGCAAGTTCTCCACGTTAAGCGCTGCCTCACTTACGCCAGTAGTTGTTCGCCGCAGCAATCGTCTGGAACTCGATAGCTACTACCTGGCTGGCGGCAATGAGACTGTTCGCGTCCCTCGCGTAACTCGATCGTCCTTCTTTAAGCGTGTCGAGGTCCGGCTGGATATTGTGAATCATGTGGCGAGTCATTTTCAGGGCGAGCGCTCGGCCTTCCTCCGGTGTTGCGGTGATCAAGGTCGCGCCCGGAACTAGGACCAATTCGGACTCTGGGACTCTATTCATCGAGATATGCTCCTTTGAATCTGCCTAAATGACAACGTCATAACGTGAGATTCTGCATTCAACTGTCGATTTGAGCGCCAGAATGGTGCATGGGCACTTGACCACTATTGCCAATCTCTCGCGGGCCTTGACCCCAACCAAGCGGCGCCGGTTTCCAAAGCAAAGAGCAATGATGTTGTCCGAGTGCGATCTTCTGCCTAAGTCTGGGCATTTTTGCCTGTCCCCTTGCTTGTCAAGACCAGTTCTGTGTGCCCTTCCGCATTCGATTGATTGTTTAAGTTGACTCGATTGGCCCAGTCTTCAAGATTTAAAAGTAACTGGCGGATCAATTTCTTCGACACTTCGTCGATGAGCCTTCCTTCTGGGTCAAATCGCTCGGGAGCATTGGCGATCATGACCTCCGGCTGGTTGATCGCGAAGACGTTGATATTTACGAAAATTTGCCGGAGATGATATTGCGCTCGCGCAGTTCCGAGCGTTCCAACCGACGCGCCCATAATGGCAGCGGGCTTGCCCGACCATGCGTTGTCGTGGTGAGGACGCGAGACCCAGTCAATGGCATTCTTAAGCACACCAGGAATCGAGTAGTTATACTCGGGCGTTACGAACAAAAGCGCGTTAGCTGCACGTATTCGCCGCTTGAGATCCACGACCGCTGCGGGAGGAGTGAGTTCGTCGTCCTGATTGAACGAAGGTATGCCGCTGATATCGAAAGTCGATAGAGTAACCCCGTCGCGGCTAAGCTGTTTTGCCGCTTCCAACGCTGCGCGGTTATATGATTGACGCCGCAAGCTGCCCGCTATACCAAGAATGCTGAAGCCTTGATTCATCGAACGACCTCTTGCGAAATCTGGCTTGTCAACACGCTGCGGTTCGCCGCATGCGTTTCTGCCCAGGTCAGCGCGTAATCGGCGACTTCCCGCCATCCGGCTTGCCCAAGCGTGTAGTGGCTCCGCCCCGGGTACTCTTTGTACTCCGTGATAGCACTGGACTTGCGGTAGAGTTTGTAGTTAGCCTCAACAACCGAAGCTGGTGAAACGTGGTCCTTGCCGCCTGAGATGAGCAGCAGTGGCGCCCGCAGATCATTGCTGAAGTCCACCGCAGTTGCGGCGTGCGGGTTGAAGTTTGCAAATGCGGCCTGGAAAAGAACGTGATCCGGGCCTGGCACTGCATAGCGGTTGTAGACAGCCAGAGACTCCGCTTCACTGGCCGTATTGGTAAACGCATAGTGAAACTGTTCGGGAGTAAGCGGTACCGCCTTGTGATTGTTCGTGGGATTGCTCAGTGCGGGAAAACTGACCTTGAGCGTAGAGAACGGAAGCAGCAGAATTCCCTTTACTGGCGCTGGCGCGATAGCTACGCCCGCCGAGCCGAGACCACGATCGAGCAGGATTTGTGTGATCAATCCACCGAAGGAGTGTCCCATTATGATTGGGGCGCTCTCAAATTCCTCAATGATGCTTTGATAGTGCTCGACGATCTCTGTAATGCCAAGCTTCGCAATGGGCGAGGGATCGCGGCGGAGTTCGTCGATGTCGCCATCCATCCCAGGCCAACTCCTAGCATTGACATGGTATCCCTCGGCAGTATAGCGTTCCACCCAATGCTCCCAGCTGCGAGACGTCATCCACAGCCCGTTGATTAAGACGATTGTTCCTTTTTCTGCTTTCACGTAATTAGCTCCTTTTTGTTGTATGCAAAGCTCTTGCCTAGAAATCGTGTCTTCGTTATAAGCAACCGGTACGCACAGGGCTCTAGTAAAAGCGGTAGGCTCCGCATTTGCTCATGCATGGGAGGCCACCGTCACCGCAGCCAGGCGTTCGAGTCCGGTGCACGTATTACGGTTCACTTCTCCGGCACTCAGGTGAAGTATATTTGCGACGATTGGCTCCGGAAATCGGACGAGGACACGCAGAACGTAGCATTGACGGATGCGTGTCGGAAGGCGCAAAATGCTGCGAAGCTCACTCGGAAGTAGCGATTCAGCTAGGTCGAGGGATTCAATATCGGTCGATGTTGCCACAGGTGCTGCTACAGCAGAATGAATAGCTCTTTGGAACAGCACTTCCTCAGGCTCGCAATCAGACTCCCAAAACTCAATCGCTCGTCTAACCGCAGTTTCTGCTTGACCGACGTCCGCAGCCAGCAACAATGCCGTATAGAAAGACCTGTTAACTATGAGCGGTAGAGCACTGCCGCCGGCCCAAGCTTTCGTTGCCGATTCCTCGTGTTCCATGAGGTTCCTAAGGTTAGAGGTTCTTCCGATGATTGGTCGTTCCAGAGCGCTCAGCACGATGGACTCCGCGATCCGCGGACGATCTCCGATAGAAACCATTGGCGACGCTCAGCCTGATCAATCCATGTCTCGATGAGACCGGCAGTTGCTACGTCAAGCAGTGTTTCGCAAATCTGATGAGTGGCGCGCAGCGTGCGCACGAGTCGTGCGTTGTCGTTCCGCAACTCCAGCAGCATTTGGTCCGGTTCAAGTGATTCGCGATCGTCGTCTATTAAGCGCTGATGGCGCGCGATGTCGCCGATAGAACGTAGCGTCGTTCCCCCGATTTTGCGGGCGCGCTCGGCTATCTCATCTGTCATGTCGAAAATCTGGCCGGCATGCTCGTCGAGCAGCAGATGAAAGTCGCGGAATTGCCGTCCCGTCATATGCCAGTGGAAGCTTTTTGTTTTCAGGTAAAGGCAAAAAACGTCGGCCAGCAGGTGGCGCAAGGATTCGAAGATTTTCGAGACGGCTTCACAAGTCAAGTTGATCATTTTAGGAAGGGTCTCGTTCGGCAGGGTAATCATACGTGCGTCTTTCTCAATCGGCCTGAATGGACACGATGACCTTTCCGCGGTATCGTCTCTCGAGTTTGCCGGCGTAAGCAGCGGCGGCTTCGGAAAGGGGTACAACGACATCTACAAACGTGCGGAGACGACCGTCTTCCAGCAAGGTTGCAATCTCCGTGAGCTGAATCTGATTTGGCTCGACGATGAAGAACGCATTCTTCACGCGCTCGTCAACGGATTCCTCAGCACTGGATACCACGGTGACCAGGCGACCGCCCGGCGTAAGCACATTCCAGGACCGTTCCAAAGTCTCGCCGCCTACTGTATCCAGCACAACGTCTGCTTGCTTCACTGCATCTTCAAACCGCAACGCTCTGTAATCGACAACTTCGTGCGCTCCCAGACCCGACACAAAGTCGATGCTGCGCTTCGAGGCGGTGGCAATGACATGCGCACCGTGAAGTCTGGCGAGTTGGACGGCAAAAAGACCAACACCTCCGGCACCGCCATGCACCAGAACTCGCTCCCCGGGCTGAAGTCGTGCGTGGTCAAAGAGTGCTTGCCAAGCAGTGAGCGCGCTAATGGGAACCGACGCGGCCTCGACGTGAGTTAAGTGTCCAGGCCTTCGCGCGAGAGCAGACCCAAGTGCGAGGCAAGAGTCTGCCATAGCGCCATCGGAGTACCAATCATTCATGCCGAATACTTCATCTCCAACTTGAAACCCGCTCACGCCTTCACCAATGGCCGCGATGGTTCCTGAAAATTCGTGTCCTGGCACTGGATTGCTGCGTGATTCCCCGGAGTTCTGATGCCACGTGGGATACCAGTGCAACTCCGTGGGTATAAGGCCTGCGGCGCAAACGTGAATCAAGAGCTCTCCCGGGCCAGGTCGTGGCTCAGGTGCGCTACCAAGAGCGAGGCGAGGGCTGCTTTCCGAACCCGTCACAAAGAGGCTTCTCATCATTCCACTATTTCGTGGCGCGGCAGTCGCGCTCGCATCCGCAAAAAACGTCCTCATTCGATACTCTTTTCTTTGGTCACTGCTTACTCGAGCTGCTGGCTTCGTCGATCGGCACAAGTTCTGGTGCGCCTTTGTCTTTCAAAAAGAAGACCAGGAATTTGGCCGCTTGTGTAGCACTGGCATTCCGCGTGACAGAATGTATGTCATTCGGACTCTCGTAAAAGGTCTGCCCAGGGCCAAGCTTCTCTTCTCTTCCTCCTTTCAATTGCATGACTACCTCTCCTTGCAGCACATACACGAATGTGTATGCGTTGTGGCGGTGAACCGGATCCCGCCAACCAGGAGGAAACTCAACTGTGATCATCTCGGCTTCCTTGCTCGACAGATCCGGAAGATCTTTTTTGAGCAACGGCTTCAACTTCTGAGCGTTAACGAGTGTGCTACACATCAAAACTGTTACAACAGGAACCAATTTCCTCATCTGTCTTCCTCTTTACCTTTTTTGCAATCTTCACCAATAAATAGGCTGGATCGTTATCGTTGATGCGCAATCGACCAGCGCTGGTCGATTGCATTGTTACTCACATCAACAGACACAAGCGTTTCGCCATCGTTCAACATTGGATTTTGCCTCCTCCTGCGAGCTCAGTGGGAAAGTTGCTGTTTGCAAATTCAACTCTGCCGCACTTGGGACCGAAAAACATCCCAAGATGGAGTGCTTATTTTGTGACTGAGTAAGGGGAAGGGTTGCTAACTCTTACGTGGTATTAGACTGCTGAGAAATTGACAGAACTGAAATCATTGCGCGGTTAGAGCCGACCTATACCAGAGTCAAAGGTTCAGTCGGTTGTTCTTAGATCGCCATGGGCGGCCAATATCGCTGACTCGTGGTTCAGCGTGGCGCACCTGAGTTCGAATGGTGTAACGATGGGCGAGAAAGAAGATCACGATTTGTGTCTTGTCTTTGAGCGCTTCGTTTCCGGTGTAGCCGTGGACGTATCCGAGTGTCGCATCGTGGTGGGAAGATCAGCCTTTGTTTTACGGTTCCGCCTGGTCAGCCCAATTGAGAACCATCTTCTGCCTGCCGATTGATTCCGAAAAGCTATGTGTCCGGGAATGTCTAGCACGACTTCGGTTCCCGCAGACGTCCCGCTCAAAACATGCAGACGAGCTCCAATGCGATCGGCTCGTTCTCGCATTCCGAGAATTCCCCAATGTTTATCCCGGCCATTCGCTAGAGTGGCTCGATCGATGCCGGCGCCGTCGTCGCGCACGAGAACCTGCAGACGACTTGTCGAATACTTCAGCTCGATGTCAATGTGGTTTGCGCGCGAGTGTCGAAATGCATTGATCAACGCCTCCCGTCCAATTCGATAGACCTCATCGCGCAAAAGTGGATGAAGAGGCCGCTGCTCTCCTTCAACGCTGACTCGAAACTGTACATTGTCGAGGCCGCTTGCCTCGGTCCCGGCCTCGTGTCGAATCTGAGCAAATGCCTCCTCGAGCGGTACGGATATTTCGTCGGTCGACCGCAAACCCCGAACTGCATTTCGACCCTCATTCACCACTTGTTGCATGAGCCGCAACGATCTGGTGAGAATCGGTTTCGCGGGCGATGTTTCTGGTGTTGCCTCGGTCGCGACATGAATCTGCATGGAAGCGCTGATAAATCCCTGCAGCAAGGTATCATGCAACTCCTGTGCGATGCGTGTTCGCTCGGCGAGCCGCTCTTCAAACCGCAGATTGAGAGCGACCGTCAGTTGGTGAAGTCGATACCGATAGGCTGCGACAAGAGCCAACAGGATGCTCATTGCGACAACGCTTTGAAACCAGTGGGTCTGCCATAGCTGTGGAACGATCTCCATGTTGACGGTTGCTTCCGAACTGTTCCAGATGCCTTCGCTGTTGCTGGCGACGACACGAAAACGATACTTGCCGGGATTGAGATTGGTGTAGACTGCCAGCCTCGACTGGCTCACTTCGCTCCATTCGTGATCGAAACCATCCAACCTGTATCGGTATCGCACGCTCTCCGGAGCCGCGAGGCTCAGGCCAATATAACCGAACGAGATGCGTTGCTGACGTGAAGACACCCGAAGCGTATCTGACGCATTCACACGTCGACCGTCAATTGCAATCTCCTCCAGGTGCACGATGGACGGTGCCGCTTCGGAAGGAATTCGCGATGGATTCACCACGCAAATTCCTCCTTGCAGCGAAAACCAGATCTGGCCGCGCAGGTCCTTCAGCACCGAATGGTCGCGTCTCAAACCTTCGCTTACGGGCAGGCCATCTGTCGTGCCGAACTCCCGCATCCTTGCTTTGCTGGCATCCGCCCGTAAGAGGTTTGCCCGAGTCACACGAACCACATGGCGATCGGTGACCACCCACAGAAAGCCCTTACCATCGTCGGCCAGCCCGAGTATGTTGCCCTGAAGAATGTCAGTCACATTCACTGGCGTGACTATGCTTTGTTCTCTCAGAAAACCCAACCCGGCCTCGGTTCCAATCCACAGCACGCCTTCTGAGTCTTCAAAGAGGCAGTTGATGCGCGCCGGCGGCAGGCCATTATGGTCGGTGTGTACTTGCCAATGTTCGTTTGAAAACGACATCAGGCCATTCGATGTTGCAACCCAGAGGGTGCCATCGGTTGCTTCTTCAAGCGCCGTCACCGCGTTTGATAACAAGCCATTCGCAGTCGTGTAGGTGACAATCCGGCGCCCCTGGACCCGGCTTATGCCTCCATTTGAAGTTGCCGCCCAGATGCTGCCGTCCCTGCCTCGACGTACTAGATATACGGAGCCTCGCGCCAGACCGTCCGCCGCTGTGTAGGTCCTCCAGCGAAATGGCTGGGAATTTACTCGCATTCGCGTGAGCCCTCCGCGCCGCCTTCCAAGCCAAACTTCGCCCGGACTGCCTGCAATCGAATAAATTACATCGGTCTGCAATTTAGCTCCTGAATAGCTGCCGTGCGTAGCTCCTTTCAACCACCGGAGTCCCCCGGAAGAGGGTCCGAACCAAAGCCTCTCATCGGCGTCCAAATATAAAGGCCCGGCGTCCCCGTTCTGATCGGCCGCCGCTCCGGGATACGCCAGGAACGGTGTGTCTCGATAACGCTCAATCCCGTTCGCACGGCCAACCCACAAATTGCCTTCCCGGTCCTCAAAAATTGCGTTGACCGCTCTGGCGTGCGCATCTTCCAGTTGCTCTTGCGAAGCATTTTGCTGCGCGTCGATTCGCGCCAAGCCTGCGGCCGTACCTATCCAGATATTAGAATCGCGATCGCTTGCAAGGCTCAATACCTGCTCTTGCATAAGCGAAGCATGCAGTTTGGGCTCGGTGAGCGTGCCTCCGTTCCAGTGGGACACTCCTACATCCGTCCCAACCCAGAGACTGCCGTCCGGACCAGCTAGCAGAGAATTGATCTTTCGGTCCGGTAACCCTTCCAACTTCTGAACGTGGCCATCTCGGAAGAAAGTCAAACCGGCATCGCGACCCCCAAACCAGATCGTGCCATCCGCTGTCTCCGCAATTGATATCGTCAGACCGTCGACAAGGCTGCGACCGGCCGCAATGTGCAATAACGAGCCGTAGCGATAGCGAAGCGGATCGCCCGAACGAGCCAGCAGCACGTCCCCTTGCGGTCCTCGTCCCAGGGCCGTCACGCCACTCACGTCTGACGAACCCGGAAGCATGCGCTCGAAAAGCCCGTCGTGGTAGCGCAGCAGACCAGGCGACTGCATCCGGATCCAGAGCCCTCCCTGTCGGTCCGAACATAATCCTAGTACCGGCCCTTCCGGAAAAGTCGGGTTCGTCGCGTGGTTGAACAGCCGGAATCCCACGCCGTCGAAACGCACCAGGCCGTTCTCGGCGCCAATCCAGAGATACCCATTGGCGGTTTGCGCAATCGCGTTCACGGGGCCGCCTGGGAACCCCTGCTTTGCATCCCAGTGGTCATGCAGAAGTTCTGAAATTGCCCGGCTCGGGTCCAGACTCCATGCGGGGACGGCCATGACGAGGGGCACCGTCGTAAGCAGCAACAGCCGGCTGATCATTCGAGTGCGCAACCGCAGCTTCCTAAGGTAGATAGGTAAACTGTTCAACCACAACCTCTGCTCCCTCGCGCAGCGCCGTTTGTGCCGATCGATAGACGTAAAGATTTATGCGAGCTGATTCCACACCCGGCGTTGGGATCCCCGAGGTGAAAACCTGTTGGGCGACAACCCGCGCCCCTGGACTGTCGATTGCTCCGCGAACCGTTCGGAATGAGATGCGCCCCTCCTCCCAACGAAATGAGTGTGTCAGTCTGCCCGTTGGCGAGTTAAAACGGGTCACATTGGAAGCAACGGAAAAAGGCTGCACCACAAACTGCGAATTCTTGCTGGCCGGATCACCCCATTTACTGATCTCGATGTCCATTTCCCGGTTGTGCAGTGTTCCCCCGGCATAATCGTAAGTGAACATGCCAAACACGGCGGCCGGTTCCAGCTTGCCTGTGTCCCGCACAACAAATTGGTATGTGCCATACCCGAGACTCCTGTTGAGGCTTACCTCTGCGCAGGTCCAGTCGCTTCCCGATTTTGCAATTCTCAAATGCAATGCGCCCAGCCCATCCACCCACGCATTTGCCGGGTTGTAAGGGCTGCCACCGCCACGGGCACTTGGTACGTCACGAACGCGCCATTCGTAGCCGCTAAAGGTAACGATACTCGAGGGAGGCTTCTCTGCACCCTTCACCACCGCCACTGCGGCTATGGAGTCTCCAATTACCGGAAGCTGATTGAGCACCGCCGCAGGACGATACCCTGCTTCTACCAGCAGCGCTGCATATTCTGATCCCAAGTGGGTTGCATTCGTCCATCTCATATTTGACCGTACAGGTGTGAACGGTTCCGTTACCAGGGGTTGCACCCACCATCGCTCGCGCCGTGCGTAGATGATAATCTGTTGTCCTGGACGCGCGCCTTTCACTGTGCCTTCGATAATGTCGTTCTTCCCAATACCCTTTGAATCTCCTTGTGGCACCCGCGTGAACTGAATGGTCGCACTCTGGAGTTCGCGTCGGCCCTTGGCGCATGATGCGCCAAGGGCCGCAGTCATTGTTGTAAGCGCTTGGCGGCGAGTCAACAGAATTGTCATTTTGCGTCTTTGACGGTTGAGATCCGAAGTTCCTCCCTTGGTTAACAAAGCACCCCTTAAGGCACTACGCTGCGACACCCCGCACCTACTGCCTGTCCCTTGTTTCCTTAAATGAAAAGTATAATTCCGGCCAACTAGCTGTAAACGGTACGATGCTGTAAAAGGTACGATATGGAGAACGTCTCCGCAAGCCGTTTGGTAAGGAAAGTGGAAAGTACAAACGACACCGTTCCCGTTGGTCGTATTCGCGTCTTGAGTGTGGACGACCATCCCCTGCTGCGCGAGGGCATCGCTGCCATCATTAATAGCCAGCCTGACATGCAGCTCATCGCCTCTGCCGCCAACGGTCGCGAAGGCCTTCAGAAGTTCCGAGAACTCAAGCCCGACGTTACGCTCATGGACCTGCGACTTCCCGATTTGAGCGGTATCGAAGTCACGATTGCGATACGTGCCGAATGTGCCGATGCCCGGATCGTGGTTCTGACCACCTTTGAGGGCGACGTCGAAGTCCAGCGAGCCCTGCATGCGGGTGCTCGTGCCTATCTGCTGAAAAGCATGCCTCCCGCTGAAATGGTCGACACCATTCGCC
>CAXTWQ010000074.1:12371-19181 GCA_964248065.1 uncultured Bryobacteraceae bacterium
AAGAAGCGAGTTCCGCCCGAGGTGGCAGCTGGCCTTGCGGAGCATTTTACAAATGAAACAATTAGCCCGCGCGAAGTCGAAGTACTGCGTCTTGTTGCCGAAGGTAACCGCAATCGCGATATTGCCGAGCGCCTTTTTATCTCCGAAGAAACGGTCAAAGTGCACCTTAAGCGGATCATGGGTAAGCTCGGTGCCTCCGATCGTACGCAAGCCGTCACCATTGCCACCCGCAGAGGGATCATCCAACTTTAGACCGATTTTCGCCGCCTCACGCCCAACTCACAGAAATTAGCGGCGTCCACGTGACGGAAGCGGGGAGTTGGAATGGAGAACGATTTCGCGCGGCCCCAGAAAGAAGGCATCGATCGAGTAAGCGCCCGGACCGATTAGTAAAAGGCTCAGGGATGCCGCAATGACGAGAATCGCCGCCGATTCATCTTCGAAAGGAGCCTTCCCGCATGTCGGAATGAATGATAACCGGATCGCAGCAGCGCCTAGGCTTACCGCCCCGGCAGCAAAGGGCGTTAAAGCGCCCAGACAAATTAGTAAACCTGCTATCGCTGACAGGGAACCCTCCGTCAAGTTTGCCGCGTTCAGCTGGAACTGCAGTAGACAGGATCTCCCTTGAAGAATTGCTACTGCACCGATCGCTATTCTCAACAACATCAGCCCAATCCCGGAGCGGCCTCTCAAGAACGTCGGAAACAATTTTCGCAGCGCACTCACCCTGATCACCAAGAAGCCACCAGCCAAAGACACTCCCAGAGTAGTGAGCCTTTTCACTACGCGAATCCCCATAGTAAGTTGTTTGTGAGTACCTCTAAAGAGGTAAGAAACGTTGCGAGGAAAGGCTCCCTGATTGGGAAGTGTCGTCAGTAGGGTTTCAAGGCAGCCGATTGTGCTTGCCTCTATTGTTTGCGCGGTTGAAATTTGTGCGTTACCGAAAGAGCCCTCAGTTTGACTCCGGTGGAATTCAAAGGCCGAATTGAATTTCGGCCTTAAGTCTCTCAGTCGAGCCTTCAAGAGTGTCAAGCTCTGTATAAACAGTGCGTCTAATCTCTCTAGCGCTGGATTGCATAAACTAGGGATGATGTTGAAAAACTCTGATCTACATTTGGCATCTAGAGTTGTTGGCGGCCAACTTCCGAGTTGCCCAGCGCTACAACCGGGATCGCCGAACACGGTCTGACTTTTCGGGAGTAATTCTTAATTAAATTCGGATGGCTAACAGCTCTTAGCGCTCAGACTTAAGACCTAGTCGTGCCTCAAACGCCGAACTGTCTCAAGTGATGATCGATATGTTTGTACATTAAGATGGCCCACTGCCGCGGTTTGAGAGGACCAACGAACGGGTGTGGGTGCTGAGAGCAGCACGCTGCGCCTTCATTGGCGAAGCGATCGATCACTGCGATGAGACAGCCGCGTTCTCGCTCGAAGTCGCACTTGCTGCGGTCCGCGGAAAAGAGCTCCGGCGACGAAGGTGAATTGCGACGCATCGGCTTGTCATTTCCGAAGACCAGCGGCTTAATCAGCAGGCCCAGGACGTTGGCAGGGAACGGTGCACGTTTGGGGTTGATAACGCCCATCGCCATCTCTAAGCCGGAGGTGCACTGTGCAAGTCTCTGGGCGACGGTCATATTGCCCCACAGCCGCTGACTGTGATGATGGAGTTCCATAATGCGCTGCTTTGCATCTCCCGCCAGACTGGAGTCAAAAAGGTCTTTAACGGTATCAGTTTTTGCAACGTGACTGTCGTGGGTCATTCGAACACTTTTCTATCACGCGGAACCGGCTCCAAAAGGACTACTTCTGGGAAATGCCGTTCAGTCCTTCTGGGCAGATCGTCGCAACCCGGGAAGTGGTTTACAGAAAGGGTACGGGGAACGACTCCAAAAACAATGCAGCAATGAATATTTGCGGTGACGTACAAGGCTCCGTGCGCGTCTTTTTATTGAACTTTTGATGTTCCTCGACCAAACTATACGGAGGCGCGCTGCTCACCATTATGGGTCAACAAACTCGCTCTGAGTGGCTGTTCTACTACTTCCGGATCGAAGACCATATTCTTGAAAATCATCTGCTACGGCTTGTCGATAAGCACGTTGACTTCGCTTTCGTGCGCGAGACTCTGAAGGCGAGTTACAGCCACACAGGGCGGCCTTCAATCGACCCAGAAGTCTTTCTGCGCACTCTATTGATTGGATATCTATACGGGATCACCAGTGAGCGCCGGTTGGTCGAGGATGTTGGGATGCACTTCGGTTACCGCTGGTTTACCGGACTGAGCTTCGATCAAGAGATTCCTCATCACGCCACGTTTTCCAAGGATCGGCATGGCCGTTTTCAGGAGTCGCCGCTCTTCCTCGATCTCTTCGAGCGGGAGGTTTAACAGTGTATGCAAGTGGGGCTCTTGCAGAGCGCTGCCTTGTCTGTAGACAGTACGCAGATCCGTTCAGATGCGAGTTCTAACCGGGCGATCTCTCGCGATCAACTGCGAGAGGTCGCTAAGGTCAATCGCACGGTCCGCGAGTACCGTAGAGCAGATCGAGCGCGAGAATGTTGTGGCAGAGGAGTCGGAGCAGACACCTGAAGCGACTGCTGCAGAAGAGAACGAAGAGCCTAGACTTTGGCGTAGATATCGCAATTCGCCACCGCTCAAGATCTCAATTACCGACCCAGATGCAGCCTTGTCCAGCAAGCGAGGAGCTTCGGAGTTCGCTCACTACGACAACTATCTGATCGACAGTCGCAGCCGCAGCATCATGAGCGTCATCGCAACCCCGGCGCGACTTAGCCAAGCAATCGTTGCGGCCCGCCAGTTGTTAAAAGAGCAAAGGAACGGTTTGGCTCGAACCAATCAGCGTGACTGCCGACAAGAGCTATGGTACCGGCGAGTTTCTGTCCTGGCTCTCCGATCGCCAGATTGCACCCTATATCCCCGTGTTGGATCGGAAACAACAAACAAATGGCTACTATACGCAGCATGAGTTCACTCCGGTGCCGGACCAGAAGGCGCACCGCTGCCCGGCAAGCGAGTTGCTCCGCTATTCAGGAATGAGTAGAGGCTCGCAAGGCTTTGTGTTTAGCGCCAAGCCATCGCAGTGCAGCAACTGTTCACACAAGTCGGCGTGCACTCCGGCGCCTCAGCGCACGCTGAAGATCAATTGGTACGAGGAATGTGGCGAGCATGTCAGAAACCTCAGCCGCACCCCAGAGTTCGCCGTGGCACGCGCGCTCGAAATAAGATAGAGGCGCTCTTCTCGGAGCTGCGTAACCGAATCCGTCTCCAAAGGGTACGGTTGCGCGGTCTCCGGCACGTTAAAGAGCAGTTCTTATTAGCGGCAACGATCCAAAATGTAAAACGGTTATTCAAGGTTCATGAAGCAGAATAAAGAGCCAAAAGCAGAGATGGCCTGAAACAGGGCCGGAGCCCTGCTACTGCAGCCAGCGAACAGGAAGACAGGGCTTCGAATCACTTCGGCAGAGTTAGTTTTTCAACAGAATCCTTCCTTTCTGCAATGATCTGAATGGCCCGCATGGTTCCTCTCCCGCAATATTTCTTCGAGGATTCAATCGGGTAAAACTAGCTATATGCCTGCTCTAGAAAAGATCACGCCGGCCCTGGCTGCTTATCTTAAGGAAGCCCGCCTGTCAGCTTTCAAAGATGCACCAGGCGCATTTGGAAGCACGTACGCCAAGGCGTCGCAATTATCTGAAGCGGAATGGCTTAATCGGGCTTCCGCGATGAGCTATAAGAATGCAATTGGATTTCTCGTCCTCGACGAAGGACAGCCGTGTGGGATTGTGCGGGGAAAGCTTGACGAGGCGAACCCTCTGTGCACACATCGCCTCCATGTGGGTGGCCTCTAAATGCCGGAGGGCTGGCATTGGAGGTGAACTCCTCGCTGCCGTTCAAGACTGGGCTTTTCGTTGCGGCGTTGGCGAACTCCTGCTGACTGTAGCCAACCACAACGAACCGGCCATTGCCCTGTGGAGGGCACCTCAAGAAAGGGAAATTATGTACGCTAGCGCGCGACAAAACATCAAAAAAGAACGCGCGCCAAGCCCTTCTACCGTATTCACCCGCAATCACGGGAGTATTTTGAATGGGAACCTCGGCCATTCTCACGACTGTTTTTTGCTATTGAGTGCATCATTACTGGCGCGAGCTTTTCTAGCCACGTATTTGTCATTTCCGGCTCTGTGCGCCGATCATGGAACTACGAGGAAGACGCGTTTCCATGGATGCACAATCACACTTTGATAGGCGCGGCGCGAATTACGATCACGATGCGGTTCATTAACGCATTGTGTCGTTGCTCATCGGACGAGCTGAAATCAAGCCGGGGTTTTGTGTTCTAGACATCGCCACTGGCACAGGACTTCTGGCTCTTAAAGCAGCGCAACTGGTCGGACCTGAAGGAGAATTATTGGTCTTGACCTCTCGAAAGGCATGCTTGCTGAACCTCATCGCAAAACAGCAGAGGCGGAGCTGCGCAACGTCAAATTCACGCAGACCGACGCTGAGCATCTTGCTTTTCCCGCAAGAGCTTCGACTCCATATTTTGTTCGTCGGGCAAGTGCTCATGTCGGACATTCCTTGCGCTCTTCGACATTGGTCTGAGTTTCTAAAACCGCACGGCATTATTGCATTCGATATTCCAGCAAAGCCTTTTGGCCTATCGCAGAGGGTTGCGGAGATTGCTGCCGAACACGGTGTCCGTCTGACCTATGCCGACATAGCGGATACGCCAGGCAAATGCCGCTCGCTTTTGAAGGAGGCTGGGTGTGAGGCGATCAATTTTGGAACTGAACGCGTTGACCCAAGCCGCATGGAGCTTGGCAAAGCACTCGCTTTTTATGACGAGCGACTTGCCCATCCTGCATGGCAAGCCCTCAAGCAAGCGCCACAGACGACACATGAGGCAGTGCGTTCCCAATACATCGATAGCATCACGGCGGCGGCAGTTAACAGGTACGTTCCTAGCGACATGGCTTTGAATTTCTCGTACGGTCGCAAACCTGCGTTAGATCTCATCACAGAAAGCAACAACTCTGCCTCAAGGTTTGACCCTACATTGCCCATCAGGTTTGCTTGGTAGTCTTCGCAAAGCCGCCACTTGGTAGCCCAGAGCAAGTCTTGAAGTATCTGGGCTCGCTATACGCATGGGGTCGCCATCTCTAATTAACGATTGTTGTCGCTGGAGACGGCTGCGTGACCTTTTGCTGGAAAGATCATGCTGCGAACAACCAGACTAAGATAATGAAGCTCGATGCCGTCGAGTTCATCCGCCGATTTCTTCTGCATATCCTGCCGAGTGGATTCGTGCGGATCCGGCAATTCGGTTTTTCTGGCAAATCGGGCGCGCGGCAGGCAACTCGCGCTTTGCCGCGCTCTGCTCGGTGCAGCCCCAACAGCGCCTCAACTGGAATCCTGCACAGACTCCGAGGTAAATCGCTGAGCAGGATCGCAAGAGATGCCCGGTCTGCGGAGTGGGCCACATGATCCGTCTTGCGATTATTCCGGCAGATTGCGAACCGAAGCTTTTACCGCAACAGGACTCCTATGAGTGCCACTGGGACGGATGATCGAATCCTCCGCCTGGGTTGATTGAGTTGAGGCGAATCTTCTTAGGTCCAAGCTCCTTTGACAACACGCGAGTCACTGAATCGACGCCGCTCTTGGTCGCAAGATAAATCACCATATTCGCCGAACCTGTCTGGGAGGCAGCGGTTCCGATATTGATGATGCTTCCGCCTTTGCCTTCTAAGGCTTGACAACGTCCTGAGTTATAAGCGTCAAGCCAAGAACATTGGTGTTGAACTGACGGTGGAACTCCTCTTCCATCACTGACTCCCAGGGGCCAAACGAGTACACACCAGCATTGTTCACGAGAATATCGAGCGACCCCAAGCTTTTATTGATTCCGCAACTAAGCGCCTTGCCTCGTTTGCCCTTTGAAATGTCTGCTTAGATGGCGATTGCTTTGCCGCCCCGACTTACGATCTCCGCAACGATATGATCGGCACCGCCTTATCAGAAGCGTTGTTCACTACGACCGCGGCTCCCGCCGCTGCTAGACCCTTCGCGGTCTCCGCGCCGATTCCCTTCGAAGCGCCCGTGACAAGTGCAATCTTGCCGTTAAGAATCTGCATCGCTTCCTCTTTCCTTCAAAACGACCATTTTGTCCCGGTCAACTGCTCTGCCGTTGCCCATAACTGGCTGGCCATGTTTTCATCTTGCGCAGGCTTCGGAATCTCCACGGGCACAGGATCTCCTTGGAGATGAAACATACTCGCGGGAGCGTAGTAGCTGCCTGAGGACGTGTCCGCCGCTGTGGCCGCGCGCAGTGTCGGTAAGGCTCCGTGAGCTGCATCCTGTGACATGAAGCCTGTCAGGAATTCCTCAATCGCATTCAGCTCCCTGCCGGGGCCGGAGGTTTGGAGGTTTGTTCGCGCCCATCCAGGATGGGCTGCATTGCTCGTCACCAGCAGTCCGGCGGTTCGGCTACGGCGGGCCAACTCGATGGCAAACATCAGATCCGCCAGCTTTGATTGGCAGTACGCGTTCCAAGGGCCGTACGCCTTGCTGCCTTGCAGGTCGTCAAAGTTTATCCGCTTGAGTCCCATGTTCGCCGCGCCACTAGAGAGGGTAGTCACCCGCGGAGCGTTCGAACGCAATAGGGAGGGCATAAGGAGCATCGTCAAGGCGAACGGCCCCACGAAGTTCGTTCCGAATTGCTTTTCAAAGCCATCTTCGGTCAACTCGCGTGTCGGCACCCGCATCACGCCGGCATTGTTAACGAGCAG
>CAXTWQ010000074.1:19191-23905 GCA_964248065.1 uncultured Bryobacteraceae bacterium
GGTCTACCTTGGCTTCGCTATCAATGGCTTTGGCGAATGCTCTCACAGAGTTCAGGCTAGCCAGATCTAATGCTTCAAACTTGACCTTCGCATCGGGTACTTCCTTTCTGATACGCTCTACCGCGTCATAGCCTTTAGCCGCCGTCCGTGCTGCAACCACAACCTCGCTTCCTGCGCGTGCCAGTTCCAGCGCCGTGTGCCATCCGATTCCACTGTTTGCTCCCGTGACCACTGATAATCGGCCTGTTTGCGAAGGAATGTCTGCTAATGTCCATGCTTTCATTTGTTGTGGCTCCTAGTTATTGCGATACGGGTAACTGTCGGTACGCTCTTGCCTAAATCACAGTAGCCCGGACAAGCCCTATTTCCTACGACACAAAAACAGCAGATCAGGACACCCCTCGCGACGGTATGGCACTCGGTTGGCCGCATTGCAGATGAAGAGTCATGTGTTGGGTGGAACAAAAGCAGGTGCTGATCGCAAGGCACCGGACATGGTCGCCGTTGGCGCGTCGAGTTTAGCCCGGCCTGCGAGAAGAGTTAGTTCTCAGGAGTGGTAGTCAGTCGAGACACTAAGGCTCTTCCATTGCCGGTCCGATTCAAGCTGGGCGAGAGCACTTCTTTCGGCAGCGGCGTAGGAATCGCTTCCCAGTAAAAGGCGAAGCGGTGGCGCTGGCAGCGATGCGATTTGAAGGAGAACGGCAGCTGCTTTGACGGGGTCGCCCGGCTGCTTTCCGTTGTAATCTCTCTGAAAGCGGACCGTCGCTCCTACGGTAGAGTCATACTCCGGGCGCCCCTCACGAAGCTCAGTGGAGGAACCCGCGAAGTCCGTTCGAAAGCCGCCCGGTTCCACGATGGTGACTTTAACGCCGAGCGGCCCGACTTCTTTGGAGAGGGACTCCGAAAAGCCCTCAACGGCAAACTTCGCAGCTGCATAGGGAGCGCGACCAATGGGCCCGATGCGTCCGGAGATCGACGTAACCTGGATGATGTGTCCGGCCTTTCGCTCCCGAAAATGTGGCAGGACGGCTTTAGTCATGATGATGACGCCGAAGAGATTGGTCTCAATCTGAGCTCGAAAGTCCTCAACGGATGTGTCTTCCACCGAACCGACGTTCCCGTAACCTGCATTGTTGACGAGTACGTCCAGTTGGCCGAAGCTCGCAATGGCCGCGTCCACGGCGTCTTTGGCCTGCGCTTCGCTTGTGACTTCGAGGGACACTGTCCGAATGTTCTTCCCGTACCTGCTTGTCAGACCGGTGAGTTGGTCTGGACTGCGGGCTGCTGCAACCACGCAGTGACCTGCTTCCAGAATCGCTTCTACAAATGCACGTCCAAGGCCACGAGAACTACCTGTAATAAGCCAAACCTGGGGCATGAAAACCTTCTTTCTGTGTGTGGCACCCGTTAACAACCGTCACTTGCATCTCTCGCTTGGCTCACCAGGTTCACAAGACATGATTGACTAGGGGCATAAGGAACTTCTTCATCGCGAAGGCAATGTCTTCTACGTGGGTCTCCAAGGCGAAGTGCCCCGCGTCCAGGAACTGCACCGTGGCGTTCGGATTATCTCGTTTGAAAGCCTCAGCACCAGGCGGAATAAAAAACGGATCGTGCTTGCCCCAGATTGCGAGCAGGGGAGGCTTGACGCGACGAAAATACTCCTGAAACGCCGGGTAGAGCTTCACGTTGTTGGCGTAGTCGAGAAAGAGATCCAGCTGAATATCCATGTTTCCCGGCCTTGCGATCATGGCTGCATCGAGCGTGTAACCAACTGGGTCGATTCGTTCGGGTTGAGGCACGCCATCGGTATACTGCAAGCGCAGACCTGCTGGGCCTAGAGCTTGCCGCAGGATCTCGCGATTCTCAGCTGAGGGTCGCTTCCAGTAGCGCTGAATGGGAGCCCAAGCGTCTCCGAGACCATCCACATAGGCATTACCGTTCTGCGAAACGATCGCGGTGACACGGTCCGGGTGTGCCATGGCCATGCGAAAACGTGTCGGCGCACCGTAATCGAAGACGTAGAGTGCGTATCGCTTCATTTGGAGCACTTCCGTGAAGTCCTCGATCGTACAAGCCAAGTTGTCGAAGGTATACCTGTACCTGCGCTCGGGCGGAACCTCGGTAAATCCGAAGCCTGGAAGATCAGGCGCGATGACCCGGTAACGGTCAGCAAGCAATGGGATCAGGTTCCGATACTGGAACGAAGATGTGGGAAAGCCATGCAGCAGCAGCACCATGGGGGCATCGATTGGCCCGGCTGCCCTATAAAATATGTTCACGCCATCGGCCCGAACGCGATGTACTGTGGTTTGCGGCATTCTGGTCACCTTGGAATTGTCGTGAGGCTCTATCGCTGAACCAGTCATTGAGTATGCCAGCATGCCAGCACCTTGGGACAGAAAGTTTCTACGAATCATGTGTTTATCGGAAACTGTAACTTGATAGCAGAAGGTTAGAACCGTGATCGCGCATTGGTGTCAAGGCGATGAAGGTAGGACTTGGCGGAATCAGCCATGGTCAACACTGCTGCTCCGAGCATGATGCAATCTTTGACGATGAGCCGGCCCACTCCGGATAGATAAGGAAAGCCGTGGTGCGCGTCGCCAAGAGCCGGCACCCAGGCTTCTGGTGTCGTGGCGAGGAAAGAAAGCGTCGTAAGGGACATCACGACAAGGAGACCGCTGCCGATTGCTGAGGCTTGGGGCAGCACCGGATAGGAAGCGATCAACAGGCCTAAAACTACGATAATCACGCCAAGGCCGTAGGAAACACGATAAGTATTGTTCGACTGCTGCCATTCTCGATTAGCTCGCTTCACTTCGCCCTCCTTGTTCATATGTTGACGGTACTCCGGCGCCGGATGGTGGTAGAGGAAGCTGGCCGCTGGGCTATTCGCAATCAATGGAACGATGCCGTCGGCTTCGTAGCTGGCAAACTTCAATCCTCCAATCCAAAGAAGAACGATCACCAACCCTACGCGGAGGAGCCCCATTCCGAACCGATCGAAACTTGCTGCGAATGTGAAAAGGCGATTCGCTCCCAATACCAAAACTGTTTCTTGAGTAGAATTCATACTTGCTCCTGGACTGATGAGTGTTGTTGAAGAGCTACCGAGTTGGGATCGCATTTTACACGGTGCTCCTTACGGCTGAGAGCTCAGGGAATGGAGAGTTCGCGATCAGATCACAAAAGTTAGGGCTCTTGTATCCCGGAATGAACCGCTCACAGACATCGGCTTTGACCGTGCCCCATGTGCTTAGAGGCTTGTGTGCAAAACCGTGGAAGAACGCCTGTACGATCCCTGCTTTGAAATCCGCTCGAGGATAAGCTTCCACGATGGTGTGCCGTAAATCTGCTGGAAATTGATCCAGACCTTCGCCGAGCACATCAAGTCCTACTCCCGTGAACAATAGTGCGACCTCCGGTCGCATGTACTGCGTCACCCCAGGTGTCGTGTGAAGTGCAATCGCTTCCCATGCTGTTTGGGCCTTTTCTTCCGGGATATGGTGTGCGAGAAGAAACTGGCGGACCGCGTTAGCGCCGTCAACTTCAAAGCGCTCCGTCTCGCTCGAATACTCGGTCAGAAGGCCGAGATCATGGAAAGCGGCACTGACATACAAGAGCTCCGGGTCAAAGGGCAAATTTTGTTGGCGGCCCTGTTCCGCTGCGAAGAGGTAGACGCGATTGGAATGGTTGTAGAGAAGCTCCGTCGAAAACTCACGCAGAATATCGTGCGCTTCCCTTGCCAGCTTGGTATCGGGAATCTGAATTGTTGTTGAGGTCGTATGCATTAACTGTGTCCTTTAAAGTGCTTACACTCCAACGGTAGTTCGAAGCGGAGGTTTGCAGCCACGACGCTGAAGCAGCAAATTAGGACATCACAGAGAGAGAATCATGAGATGCGTAAGGTGGTTATCGTTGGTCCTCCTCCGGTGCAGATCCTCGACGTAACCGGTCCTCTCGAAGTGTTCTCGAGCGCACCCGAGTACGAAGTGCAGCTAGGCAATCCGGGACGAGACAGGTGCCTGCTGACCAACCGGGGAGTGGCCCTGACAGGTGCTACGCCGATAGCGGAAATCCTCGGCTCTATTGACACGCTCGTTATCACGGGCGGACCAGGAGCTGAGACGGGTGTCTACGATGACAGCTTCATTTCTTGGATTGCGGAAGCAGCTGTGCGGTCCCGTCGTGTGGCGTCAATCTGTACCGGTGCATTCTTGTTGGGAGCCGCCGGCCTTCTCGAAAATAAGCAGGTAGTGACTCATTGGAGGTTCTGCGATCAGCTCGCCAGGGAGTTTCCGAAGGCGATCGTACGACCAGAACCGATTTATCTCAAGGACGGTTTCGTTTACACTTCGGCAGGAATAACAGCCGGGATAGACCTTTGTCTTGCGCTGATTGAAGAAGACCATGGACATGAAGTGGCATTAAACGTCGCCAGATTTCTAGTGATGTTCCTGGTTCGGCCTGGCGGCCAAGCGCAGTATAGTCACATGCTCCTCCGGCAAGCGATTACCTCCAAGCCTCTGCGGGAGCTTCAGGTCTGGATGCTTGAAAACCTGCGTGAAGATCTCACCGTGGAAAAACTTGCCGATCGACTGGGAATGAGCGCGCGACAGTTCACTCGAGTGTGCCTCCGCGAAACAAAAATGAACCCTGGCCAGTTCGTCGATCGAATGCGTGTCGAAGCCGCGCAACAGATGATCGACAC
>CAXTWQ010000074.1:23915-26919 GCA_964248065.1 uncultured Bryobacteraceae bacterium
ATGGGCCTAAAAGAAATCGCGGCCGCCTCCGGCTTCCAATCCGCGGACTCCATGCGCCGGACGTTCTTGCGCGTGCTTGGCGTCAGCGCCGCTGATTATGCAACCCGCTTCAACCGTCAATCCAGGTACGCATAGCAACTCAATCAAAGTTCAATGTCCGCTATCGATCCGCAACGAGAAATCAATACGGTCGCGAGTGGCTGCCAGTATTCAGGAAGATTTGATTAACCTCCGCAGGGTGGCAGGATGACGGCAACCCGGAAACTGAGACTCCTGAGACGGCCCAGGGTTTAGTTTGCGAGTTCAATCGCACTATGCGTGCCCCGATTCTGAAGACGCCGTTTCACGAGTTGAGGACCCGATTGCCGACCAGCTAGGGAGCAACGTAATGCCATACCGCGGGGCCGCGGCCTTTAGCCGTTCGAGGTCCGCGGTCGAAGGAGCGCAAGGGATCTCACCCGGTGCGAGTACATGCCCACCATCCGCGAGAAAACCTTCAAATCCGCCTGGAGTGCAGAGCAGGAGGTAATGCGCCGGGGAACCACCGTCATTCATGAGTTGATGCGGGATTCCTCGTGGGAGAAAAATCGACTCTCCTGCTTTGATCGTTCGTTCTCTGCCAGCTATGATCGCCCGCATTTCTCCTTCCATGATGTAGAGCGTCTCATCGTCCCATGCGTGAACGTGTATCGGCGTTCGAGAAGGGCCGCTGCTTCGGTTCTCGAACAACGAAAACGATCCCCCGGTCTGAGTGCTGGCCAAGTGCTGCTTCATGAGTACGCCAGCGAGTGCGAATTCTGGATGGTTATTCATTAAGACTCCGGTGCCGTCTGTGTCTGCTCACTTGATTGCTGCTTTGCCGCTACCTTTCCACAAGGCCGAACTGCTTACCCATGAGCTTGTCTACAAGCCGGGTCGGCAACATTGTCGGAAGCGTCCAGTTCATAAATTTTTTAGGAACAACGATGTATACAGCGCGCGGGTGTTTCTGGGTTAGGGCAGCAAAGACTGTCGACCCGATCTGTTTCGGGTCAAGGCCGCGCCTTCCCTCCCGCACCATGAAAGTGCGAAACGCCTCGATCAGGCTGCCATACGGCGTGGTGTTGTATGCGCTGAAATCTAAGCCCTCGGCTTTGTCCCATATCGCCGTCTTCACCGGGCCGGGGATGACGGTGATGACGTCGATACCGTAGATCAACAGCTCTCGGCGAAGTGACTCCGATAAGCCCTCGAGTCCGTGCTTTGATACCGAGTAAGCTCCCATGAAGGGAATGCCTATCCGGCTTGCGGTTGACCCAATGTTGATGATTCTTCCGGGATTGGCGGTTGAGCGCAGCAGTGGAGAAAATTGCTGGGTGACACTCAGCGGTGCGACCAGGTTCACTTCGAGCTGCCGGCGAAACTCATCCAGGGGCAGGTGCAAGAGAGGGCCTGCGGTTCCGGCGCCCGCATTGTTGACCAAACCAAGTAGAGGTTCACCGTCCAGCATCTCGCGAACCCGATTGCTCGCAGCCATGACCGCCGAGGGGTCTGTCACATCGAAGACAAGGGGAATCACTTGCCCCTTGAACACCTGCTTTAGACGGTCAGCATCTTCAAGCCTTCTAACGCTGCCAAAAACGCGGATGCCTTTCGCTACCAGGACTTCTGTGATCCCCAGACCGATGCCCGTCGAAACTCCTGTCACCAGGACACTTAACTGACTGTGCACTGCAACCTCTTTTTTCATCAACTCAAGCCACGTGCTCACATAGGGAAGGACCGCCGGTGAGCGGCATGTTCAGTACGGACACCCTTTGGCTAGGACGAATGCTCTTCCCGCAACAGAGCAGCGGCCCGCTCTCCGACGATGACGCAAGGCGCCATTGTGTTGCCGGTTGTCACGCGAGGCAGGATAGAGGCATCTGCTACCCGTAACCCTTCGACGCCGTAGACCTTGAGCTTGCTGTCAACCACTGACATGGCGTCCCGGCCCATCTTCGCCGTTCCCGATTGATGCCAGAAAGTGACGAGTCCATTCCGGATATAGTCGTCGAGAGCCACACCGGTCAAGTTAGCGGGAGCATGCTCGCCCTGGGTGTATGGGTGCAAAGCTGCGGCATTCCCGATTTCACGGGCGCGCTGCACACCGAGTTTAAGGTTCATAAGATCGCTGGGTTCGGCGAGATAATTGGCCTGCACCTTCACGGGGGAAAAAGCTTTGGCGCCCGTCAGGTGAATCGACCCCCTGCTAGCAGGCCGCATTCCCATAAACAATGTCCAAGCTTTTGCGGGCGGAGGGTACTTGGCTGCGTTTTCCGGTGTGAGGAACGGAATGCCAATTGCGTAGGTGTAAAAGTTGGGTGCGTCCAGGGCGGGATCTGACTTCCAAAACGCTACGGACGAACTCCTTGCTATCTGCGGAAGAGGGGCATCACTTGCCTGCCAGACGAGCCCTAGCGCGACGTGGTCATGCAGGTTGCGCCCCACGCCGGGCAGGTGTTGACGTACAGGGATATCGAACTTTGCAAGCTCTTGCTCGTCACCGATACCCGACTGCATCAGTAGTTTCGGTGTTTGAATCGCGCCCTGGGAAAGAATGAGCTCAAGCGTCGCTTTGGCTTCGCGAAGCAGACCTTCGTGCTCAAACTCAATCCCGGTTGCGCGATCGCCTTCAAAAAGGATCCGTGTGGTGAGTGCATCCGTCAGCACGGTCAGGTTGGATTGTTGCAAGCGGGGAGAGACGTAGGAACGGTATGCAGACTGCCGCTTTCCGTTGTGAATGATGTTGTCCACGACGGCGCAACCGCCGTCTTCCTTCATCATCTGTCCACCCGAATTTGGAAAGCACTTGAGTCCGGAAGAGTCAGCTGCGGCGAGCATCGCGAGAGAAAAATCGTCCGGATGCTCTGCCGGCTGCACATGCATTGCTCCACCCACGCCATAGAAGCCCTGATCAGGAGCACCACTCCAGTCTTCAACTCTGCTCCGATAAAGTCGGATGATCTCCTCGTATTCCCAATCC
>CAXTWQ010000075.1:0-26884 GCA_964248065.1 uncultured Bryobacteraceae bacterium
AGATTAGAACGCTCCCGATAGCAGCAGCGGCATAACTAAGCGACAAGCTCAATGCTGGGTGGACGCCGAGTTCATTCCAATGGTTGAGACATCCACCCATAACCCAGATACATAAGGCGGCAACGAACATCGCAATCCGACTATTTCGTGATATGCCCGAAATAAGTCGATCGTTAAAGGCAAGCAGCGCTCCGATGCCGAAAAATTGGAATTGTACGCCGCTGTTCCACCAGATCTGCGGATATGATTCGCCTTCCCGAACCAAGTGAACAATGAGCAAATAAGAAAGGGGAATCAGGATAATAGCTGTGATTCGAAGAGCCCGGTCACCGAATATCATCAGTCGAGGCCAGACCAGATAGAATTGCTCTTCGACTGAGATACTCCACAAGACGAAGACCGGGGCTGTAAACGCGCCTTGCAGTATGTACCAATTACCGGCAAGAAGCAGAAAGCTAAACACTGCGCTCCGGGAGATGGCCCAACTGGGAATCAGATACTTGCCAATCAGCGCGTTCGCCAGCAGTACGACAAAGTATAGCGGCCAGATTCGCAGGATGCGTCGCATGTAGAAGGCCCGCAGGTGAATGCTGCCGGTCCTGGCACGCTCGCGCCGAAGTAACTCGGTAATCAGGTATGAACTAAGAAGAAAGAATAGGCACATCCCGAACGCGCCGACATAAGTAACCGATTGCGTCCAGAACCCTTGAGAAGGAATACCGAAACTAAAGTGATACAGAAAGACAAGAAAGAAAGCGAAGAACCGCAGCGCATCCAGCTCGGGGCGATAGAAAGCAGCGGGGCTTTGCTTGGCAGCAAAACTTGAGCTTGGTAATCCAGGCGCGACCGAAGGTTCGTCTCTAAGCCGCTGGCCTGTATCTTTACTACCCAATATCATCCTTGATCGAGGAACTGAATTACCCGGCGGCGGTCACGTTTAGACGGTCGGCTCTCATGCAGAGCTCCCAAATTCGGCATGGCTCTTCGTTCTTCTGATACTTTTCGTCGAAGCTCCTTGCTTTCCTCCGACTCCGAATAAAGCGTTTGAGCGACCGGTGCCGGTCCGCGCATATCGCTGAGCAGCAGCACCTCAATCCGAAAGTCACCGCCCGGAGTTCTCACCTGCAACACGTCCCCGATCCGAACATCACGCGCAGGTTTAGCCCGCTGGCCGTTAAGATCAACTCGCCCTAAGTCGCACGCCTTCGTTGCCAGCGAGCGCGTCTTGAAGAACCGCGCCGCCCAAAGCCATTTATCGAGTCTTACCCGGTCCACTTATTCTATTGTCTACCGTCGGTTAGGTTGAAGAGATTTCATTCGCTGAGTTGATCAATCCATGACTTGGCTCAAGTAATTTGACGAAGGGAAGACTTGGAGTTCACGCATGAGACCCCACTGAGCTTATCTGCAGAGCTTGCTTTCCGCTTATAGTGAAGAACGTGGCCGCTACAAAGAACAACGCCCAGAAGCGTCAGATGATCTCTAACCTACTACGCGATTCGCTCTAAAGCACCCCATGTATTCCTGTGATCGCTTTCCCAGTCGGTGCTGTCTGCAAACTCGATGGGCTCCTGTTCGTGTAACAACGCTTCGCAATTCTGGGGAGGGCTTGACGGGTCATTGCCATAACGCGCCAGCTCCTTAGCTAGAAGTCTTTCTTGTCTGGGCGTGAAAGGTCTGGCAAAGCCTGTCGGCACGTCATGCACATTGTAAAGATCTAAGTCTTGATACCACGAGACTGGATGGAACGCCACCGTGCGCGAAGGTTTCCCACCTTGCGCTCCAAGCTCTATAGTTGCGCATAAGCTGACAGCAACAACTAAAGCCCGTGACCGCATCTTCCACAAGAATAATGAACTGTCTTCTGTTTAGGCCCGCTTACAGAAGCGGTGACGCCACTTCGATTGAGGCTCGCTCCAGAACTCTCGGTACTGTGCGAAAATAGAAGTAGTCCACAACATGTAGTATTGCTCCACAGCTTATCCACAACTGCTTGGTCAGCGCCGCCGAAAGCGTATTGACCCCACCCCGATTCGGGCGTTAAATAAGGGTTATTAGCCTCCGTTAGTTCGCACGAAAGTTCAACGAGTCACTCTCACTATGGGCCAGCTTACCGTCACACCTCCTCAATCCAAAACATCCCTTCGCACCTTGCGAAAAGAAGAACGTTCCGGGGTGTCATTCCCGCGCTTCTTCACTGCCAAGCTTGACAGCGGCAAGACTCCGTACGACCAGGTCAACTGGGAACTTCGTACCGCCACCATCGGCAGTGATAAAGGTTCGGTGATCTTCGAACAGCGTGATATCGAAGTGCCTGCCGAATGGTCGCAGACTGCCACTAATATTGTCGCGAGTAAATACTTTCATGGCCGCCTAGGTACGCCAGAGCGCGAGACCAGCGTGGGCCAACTTGTTCACCGCGTTGTCGATTCCATTGCTGATTGGGGTCTGGCCGGAGGCTACTTTAAGAGCCTCGAAGATGGTGAAAATTTCCGCTCCGATCTTGCCCATCTCATGCTCACGCAAAAGGGCTGCTTCAATTCGCCGGTCTGGTTTAACGTAGGTGTGCGCGAGGCGCGCGGCTACGGTTTCTATTTCGATGAAGCCACGCAGGTAGTTAAGAAACTCGAGCCGGGCGAAAATCATCCGCAGTGTTCGGCCTGCTTTATTAACTCAGTTGGCGACACGCTCGAATCTATTTTGGATCTCGCCAAAACTGAAGGCATGCTCTTCAAATGGGGCTCGGGCACCGGCACCAATCTATCAGCGATTCGTGAGGAAGACGCGCATCTCTGGGGCGGCGGCCGAGCATCCGGACCACTCAGCTTCATGAAGGGTTTCGATGCCTTTGCGGGCGTCATCAAGTCGGGCGGTAAGACGCGACGCGCTGCAAAAATGGTGATCCTGAATTCAGATCATCCTGACATTGAAAAGTTCATCTGGTGTAAAGCGAAAGAAGAGAAGAAAGCTCACACGCTTATCGACGCCGGCTACGATTCGTCACTCGATGGCGAAGCCTACAGTTCCATTTTCTTCCAGAACGCCAACAACTCGGTTCGCGCCACCGACGACTTCATGCAAGCCGTGGTGGACGACACCGATTGGTGGACCAAGAGCGTTGCCACTGGTCAGCCAGTTCACCGTTATAAGGCTCGGGAGATGATGCGTCAGATTGCCGAAGCTACACATCAATGCGGCGACCCTGGCATGCAGTTCGACACCACCATCAATCGCTGGCACACCTCCAAATATACGGCGCGCATCAATGCGTCCAACCCGTGTTCGGAGTACATGTTCCTCGATGACTCGGCCTGCAACCTTGCATCGTTCAACTTGATGAAGTTTGTTGGCGCAAATGGCTCCTTCGATGTCGAAGCGTTCCGCCATGCTGTTGACACATTAATTCTGGCGCAGGAAATTATTGTCGACAATGCCAGTTATCCGACCGAAAAGATTGCCAAGAACTCGCACGACTTCCGTCCGCTTGGACTGGGTTATGCCAACCTCGGCGCATTGCTGATGTCGCTGGGTCTTCCCTACGACAGCGATGCCGGTCGTGCCTATGCCGCTGCCATCACGGCTGTCATGTGCGGCCAGGCGTACCTGACCAGCGCTCGCGTTGCCGAAGCTGTTGGCCCTTGCGCCGGTTATCCGGAAAACGAAGAGTCATTTCTCGATGTAATTCGAATGCACTGGAATGCGGCCGGCAGTCTGGATAGCAAGCGTGTTCCACCTGACTTATTCAAATCCGCAGAGCGTTGCTGGCGTGAAGCCTACGAACTTGGTCAACGCACCGGTTATCGAAACGCACAAACTACTGTGCTGGCCCCGACAGGCACCATCGGCTTCATGATGGATTGCGATACCACCGGCATTGAGCCAGATCTTGCGCTTGTGAAGTACAAGAAGCTGGTGGGCGGCGGCGTCATCAAAATTGTCAACAACACTGTTCCGCAAGCTCTCATCAAGCTTGGATACACGGCTGAGCAGACCGAGCGCATCGTGGCTCATATCGATTCCACCGGCACCATCGAGGGCGCGGTCGATCTGAAACCGGAACACTTGGCGGTCTTCGACTGCAGCTTCCGGCCGCAGAATGGCTCGCGTTCCATCCACTACTTCGGACACATCCGCATGATGGCCGCCACGCAGCCCTTCATCTCGGGCGCCATTTCCAAAACCATCAATATGCCCGAGGAATGCTCGGTTGAAGATGTGATGGAAGCTTACATCGAAAGCTGGAAAGCGGGCTTGAAAGCAGTAGCCGTGTATCGCGATGGCTCCAAGCGTGTGCAGCCATTGAGCTCAGGTACTGGCAAGGGCGAGAAGAAAGGCGCAGTGGCTGCTAGTCCGGCTACGCAGACAGTCGAGAAGATTGTTTACCGTCCGGTCCGCCGCAAGCTCGCTGATGAGCGGCAGTCGCTTACGCATAAGTTCAACATCGGCGGCCACGAAGGTTACATCACCGTCGGTCTTTATGAGGACGGTACACCCGGAGAGGTGTTCATTTCCATGGCCAAAGAAGGCTCCACCATCTCAGGCCTGATGGATACTCTGGCAACTTCGATCAGCTACGGCCTGCAATACGGCGTGCCGCTGAAGTTCTTCGTAGACAAGTTCAGTCACGTCCGCTTCGAACCAACTGGTTGGACCGGCAATCAACAGGTGCCATATGCCAAGTCCATCATTGACTATATTTTCCGCTGGCTAGGCGCGCGCTTCCTCGGCATCACTGAACTGAATGAAGCTGGGGAAACACCAAAGCGGCGTCCCACTGAACCTGAGCCACAACAGGCACTACCGTTCAATGTTTCAGCACTGGGCGATTCGCCTATGTGTTCGGAATGCGGAAGCATGATAACCCGCAATGGTAGCTGCTACAAATGTGAAAACTGCGGCGGTACTAGCGGTTGTAGCTAAGTAACTGCAGATTGCCGTTGCTGATCCAAAAGTTTCCACCAGCTCGAAATAAGGCTGGTGGAAACGTCTCCTTGCGACTCTCGCGTTTTTTCAAGTAGCTTCTCATCGGTGCGTTCTCGATGGTAGGATTCGCACACTACTCCGTCGTCGGTAAACGGGCCATTGCGGAATTACAATCTCTAAGCAGATACTGGGTGCCGAGGAGGCACTATGGTTTGGAAGTGGTGTTGGATTGCGTTACGACGCTTTCACAAAGACAAGCGGTTTCGTCGTCCAGTCCTTCTCGCGTTTTCTTGGCTCGCCTACGTTGTTGGTAATCTAATCCTCCATTGGAAGATAAACCGCGAAGCTGGAGTGGGAGTTTGGACTGTTCCGTTTTATGGTCTGATCTTTGGAAGTGGGTTTCTCGCTTTCGTCGTGATTCGCAAGGTGAACCGTGGCAATGGACAGATATTTAAGTATTCATTAGTCTCGCAATCTTTACCCTCGACGGAGGACTCCAGCTTGCCACCATCGGGTATTCGAAGCTATCTCCTCCAGCGCACCGGAGTCATAGGCGGACTCGTCCTCCGAGCAAGCAGCGAACTGTCGATGGACAGTTCTAACGTGAAGCAACCTAAAAACGTGACTGTCAGGGGAGCCCTCAACGAGAAGTTGCGGAAGAGCGAACTATGGAATGAGCTGGAGCCAGAAGAAGTGGACCTATTCCGTAGGGCAAGTGGTTCATGGACGTCCGAGCAAAAGCGTAGTGTAACTTCCTGGTGTGAACAGTTGCGACTACTTCGATGGACGTTTGAAATTGATGGGAGACTTGAACCGCTCGCTCATCTTCCTAAACCCGACGTTCGTTTAACTATGGGTGTTCTGGATCCGGATCAGCTTATTGTTCAATGTAAGAACACGCGAGAGCTCTGGGAAGTTCGCCGAGAGAAAGATCAGGCCTCGAAGTATGCGATTCATATCTTTTCCGAACTGAGGAGACGAGGTTTATTGGATTCTGGTCTGCCCGAAAGCTCCCCTCAAACCACCTCTTGGCTAGACCATGTGCCGCAGGCGGATTGCATTGCTGGTGTTAACACAATTAGTGAGCTGGATGATAATACCCTGCGCTCGTTGGGTTCCACCGCAGTTGCACGATATAGATATGCGGAATACCTGATGGCTCAACTCGAGGCTCAAACACCGATCTCTTATACGGTATGGTTGACTTCTAGAAAGGATTCCTAAGCGTTCTCTTAAGCAACCGCGAACCGGTAATCTTCCAATGTTGCCTTCAGACGCGACTGCGCTCTGGTTCCAGGTAATCGCTAAGACATATAATTACTGAGTGGTAACTCAGCCTTTGGATTATCACACGCTTGACGACTATCTCAAGCTTGACCAGCCAGACTCGACTTACGAGTTCCACGACGGCATCCTCCTCCCTGTTGAAGCAGCGTCTCCAACTCACGCTCGTTTAGGTACAAGATTAGGCTCGATTCTCGATAGATCGTACGTTTCCTGCGGTGTTTATGATTCTAGCCTCAACCTCTACATCGCATCTGCGAACAAAGTTTTCCATCCGGACGTAACGGTTGTTTGTGGCGTACCGAACTACCCGAAACCGAACTGCATTGACAATCCAACTGTCTTGGTTGAGGTTACCTCACCTTCGACCAAGGACTATGACTACGGGACCAAGCAAGAACACTATTTCAGCCTACCCAGTGTGCAGCACTATCTTCTCGTGAGTCAGTCTGAGCCAAAAGTAAGTCACTATCAGCGTTCCGGTGAAGCTTGGATCTATGTAAATAAATATGCAGGTGAAATCATTTTTTTGAATGAAATAGAAGTGTACGTAGGTGAAGTGTACCGGGATATTCTTCCAGAACACAAACTAGAATCATGATGCGAAGCGATCCAACGACTTACGCCGAAGTACTTGATTTGTAAGCTCGGCCAGCTAGATAAATCATCATTGTGGTTGCGCCGGCACCAGCGCTGCATCTAAGCACACAACTTACGTATAGTAGGAGCTTGCGAATTCTTTGCTCGCTCCTACTCTTCGGATGTGTCCTCTCTGCTGCCGATCCGCCACAAGTACAAATCACCAACGGTCTAGTCCGAGCCGGCCTTTATCTGCCTAATGCTGAAACCGGTTACTACCGCGGTGGCCGCTTCGATTGGTCAGGCGTAATCAGCCATCTCGACTATGGCGGTCACTCGTACTTCGGTGTCTGGTTTCCCCGTTATGAGCCAACGCTTCACGACGCCATCACGGGTCCGGTGAATGAGTTCAAGAGCAGCGACGGGGCGCTCGGTTTTGCAGAAGCTGCGCCCAATGATTTCTTCGTCAAGATCGGTGTCGGAGTGTTGAGAAAGCCCGACAACGAGCCCTATGCGTTCAGCCGGCCTTACCAGATTGCAGGCACGGGTAAGTGGATCGTTCGTCCAGCGACAGATCACGTCGAGTTCATTCACGAGTTGAAAGGTGTTCGCGGCTACTCCTATCGATACACAAAAACAGTGCGGCTCGCGCACAACAAGCCCGAGTTAATTCTGAAGTACAGCTTGAAGAACACCGGCAAACGCGTAATTGATACCGAAGTGTACGATCACGACTTCTTCGTTATCGACGGGCAGCCCACCGGTCCTGACTTCTCGGTCAAGTTCGCATTCACTCCGAAAGCTCAGACCGACCTTGGAGAGGCTGCCCGGCTTCAACAGAAAGAACTGGTCTACACGCGTCCACTACAAACCGGTCAATCGGTATCCTCCTATCTCACCGGATATTCGCAAGACGCGGTCGACAACGACATCCGAGTAGAAAACTCAAAGACGCATGCAGGCGTTGAAGAGATCACTAACCTTCCCATTTCCAAGCTCTTCCTTTGGTCCATCAAGACTACAGTTTGTCCGGAAGCCTATATCGCCCTCCACGTTCCGCCGGGTAAGACAACCAAGTGGCAGACGATTTATCGGTTCTACACTACTGAACAAACGCCGAAGTCGAAGTGACACCGTTGCTGGTCAGCACCATCTGCATGCGCATCAGAGCATTCTTATGGATTTGAGAGACCCGGCTCTCATTCACGCCCAAGCTGTCGCCAATCTCTTTCATGGTCATATCGCCTTCGTAGTACATGGTCACAACCTGCTGGTAGCGTTCTGGAAGGCTCTGTAAAAGTATGCCGAGCTTGTTCTTCATTTGACGTTTGGCAAAAACCTGGTCGGGCACTTCGGTCGGGGCGCAAGGCACTTCCGGCGTCCGCTGATCCTCGCGCTCTGCACGCTGCTGTTTAGCCGCGCCTCCCAGATTACGGAAATCAACCATCAAAGCTTGCCACCGGCGCTCGTCCAGGCCCATCTCGTTTGCCACTTCCCCTTCGGTGGGTTCGCGATGCAGGCGCACGGCCAGTTCCTGCGAGACTGCCTGCATGCGCTTCAGCTGTTTTCGTAGATCACGTGAGGCAAAGTCCATCTGGCGTAGGCTATCCAGTATCGCGCCGCGAATCCGATGCTTGGCGTAGCTGGCGAAACTCACTTCCTTTTCCGACTGAAACTTGGTCGCCGCGTCGAACAAGCCCATCATGCCCGCATGTACCAGATCATCCACTTCCACGTGCGCTGACATAGACCGCTGCATGTGGCCGGCAATTGCCTGCACCAGGTGTAAATGCTCAGTGATGAGCTGGTCACGCAGGGCGAGGCGATTCAGAACATTGGCTTCGGCGGTGAGTGTCAGGGCGGTGGCGGCGGTCATTGGTTCTCCTTGGCTCCCTGTTGTCAGGGACGCAAGAAGAAAAAGCACGAGCGGCACCGAAGCAATACGCCGGTCGAGTTACGGGCCTCTTAGTTTGTAAGCCGTCCTAGATCAGTGACTTACCGAGGACTAAGGTGTGGTCCGTAGTAGTTCAGGTCAGGGAGCAAAGGCCTACGCGGTCCAGTTCGAAACGCCATGCACGGCAAGGCCGGTTCATTTCGGGATTCTTCCCAAAGTGGAACAGGCCAGTTGCAAGTCGCTTAAGAGCAGGCCGAATCAGATTATTCTGATCCCCAATTAAGCTTCGCCCAGGGCCAGCCAGCTATCAACGGTGCAACGCTCTTTGAGCGGCAATCCAATACTTCATGTGCCGTCCAAGCTCACTCAAAGGCGCATCGTCGCTGCGATGAACGGCTATAAACGTCTCACGCATACTGCCGTTCAATACAAAATTTTCTTCGCTACCGGAATTGAGGCCTTCATCCGTAAGCGGTAATCGCCATCAGCTTTGATGGCGAGCCAGACTAAAAGCGAAAAGCATATAACCGCGGTGTCGCGGTCGTACCCCTATTTACCACTTCGCTGTGTCAAATCAAGCTTCTCTCGGTACGATAGGCAAAGCCATATCTTTCATGCAGAGCTCCTGGCCCATCCCCTTTCTTCTTGCAGTCGCGCTGATGAGCACTACCCTGCAAGCCGATCCCGTTCCCGTCCGTCATCCCCAAGGTTCTGCGCACGGCTTCCTTGTCCTGCTGGATCTGGACGGGGCTCGCCTTGCTACCGGCGACGTCACTCAAACCCTTCATGGCAATGAAGTCACCTCACGCCTCACCTTCCGCTTCCGCGATGGATCAGTAGACGACGACACTACAATTTTTTCCCAGCTCGGAACTTTCCGTCTGATCAGTGATCATCACATCCAACGTGGGCGCTCCTTTCCCACACCCATTGATGTTTTAGTCAACGCACGAACCGGGGAAATTACCTCACATACAAAAGACGGAAAAGTCGAGCAGCATCATCTTGACCTTCCCGCTGATGTCTCAAATGGCCTCCCTCCTAACATCCTCATGAACCTCGACCCTGGTACGCCTGAAACGAAGCTTTCCTTTGTCGCTCCCACGGAAAAGCCGCGGCTCGTCCACCTTTCCATCAAGCCTGTCGGAGATGTTCCGTTCACCATTGGCGGCACTCACCGAAAGGCGATTGATTACCTAGTCCACGTTGAAATTGGAGGCATCACCGGAGTCATCGCGCCCATGGTTGGCAAGCAACCGGCTGACTATCATATCTGGATCCTGGGTGGGCCCTCCCCTGCCTTTATTCGCGAAGAAGGTCAGCTTTACGATGGCGGCCCTATTTGGCGCGTTCAACAAGTCAGCCCATCGTTTCCTCGTTGAATCACCTTCCACGAGGAAGCTTAAAATCGCGACCCGTTGTAAGCGAAATGGACAATGGCGAATGCTTTCGAGCAGTCAGCGCACAGCTGTATGGGGTATCTTACGATCAAGTTGCATGAGTAAACAGCGTATTCTGACCGGAATCACCGGTTTAGATCATGTGTTGCATGGGGGTTTGCCCAGCGGTCACTTGTATGTGATCGAGGGCGAGCCTGGGACAGGCAAGACCACCCTTGGCCTGCAATGTTTGCTGGAAGGTGCCAGCAAAGGCGAGAGGGTGATGTACATTACTCTCTCGGAATCAAAAGTCGAGTTGGAAGATGTCGCTTTTTCGCACGACTGGTCGCTAGACGGTGTCGCACTCTTTGAATTTATTCCCACCGAAGACAATCTCCGGCCGGAAGACCAGTATTCAGCCTTTCACCCGAGCGAGGTCGAGTTTCAGGATGTTACCCAGTCAATCCTTCAAGAAGTAGAGCGGGTGAGCCCGGCCCGCATTGTATTTGATTCCTTGAGCGAGTTACGCCTGATGGCTCAGGATTCGCTCCGCTACCGGCGCCAGATTCTCGCGCTGAAGCATTACTTCCTCAATCGCCAATGCACAGTCTTGCTGCTGGATGACAAAACGACCGAGGGCCATGATATGCAACTGCACAGCATTGCTCATGGCGTGGTTTCGCTGGAGCGGCTTCAACGTGAGTATGGCATTGAACGCCGGCGTGTTCGCGTGGCCAAACTTCGAGGCTCTACTTTCCGCGAAGGCTTCCATGATTATCGGATTGAAACTGGAGGAATCGTTGTTTTCCCACGCATGGTGGCCAATGAGCATCGGAATCCGCTTCCAAACGGCGTTTGCAAGAGTGGTTTAGCTGGGCTGGATGCTCTTTGGGGTGGAGGGATTCCATGCGGCTCCAGTACATTGATCATCGGGCCTGCTGGATCTGGCAAATCATCCCTCGCTATTCAATATGCGGCAGAAGCTGCAAGAAACAATGAATTTGCAGCAGTATTCCTTTTTGAGGAGACAAAGGAAAGTCTTCTGCTTCGATCGTCTGGCCTTGGAATCGATTTAGCCGATCTGCTCACACGAAAGAAAGCGGTTTTGGAACAGGTTGATCCAGCCGAGCTCAGCCCAGGTGAGTTCGTAGAACACGTGCGTCGCAGTGTAGTGGAGCAAGGGGCAAAGGTGGTGATCATAGACAGCCTGAATGGATATCTCAACTCCATGCCTGGAGAAAGCTTCCTAGCTGTCCAGATGCATGAGCTCCTCACGTTTTTGAATCACCAAGGCATTGTCACCATCCTGGTGATGGCGCAAGCAGGCATTTTTGGAACCTCAATGAGATCGCCAGTTGATCTGAGCTATCTGGCAGACAATATCCTGCTCACTCGCTACTTTGAATCACTCGGGCGAGTTCGGAAGGCAATTTCTGTTCTCAAAAAGCGCAGTGGAAAGCATGAAGAGACCATCCGCGAATTGCAGTTTGTAAGCGGAAGAATGCAGGTGAGCGAAGCCTTATCTGACTTCCACGGTATTATGACTGGAGTCCCTACTTTTATTGGGTCGCAGAAGGATCTTCTGCCGCACCCGAGTGACGAATGAGCTCCGAGCGAATCTTGATTCACGCCCCGTTCGGGCGCGATGGATCTCTGCTAAGTCAGGTGTTGCTGAAAGAGCATCTCACTGTTGAAGTCTGTTCCCGTTTCGAGGATATTTGTGAAACGCTTGCCCATGGAGTCGGTGCCCTTCTGGTTGGTGATGAAGCGCTGGGCTCCCCTCAAGTCTTACGCCTCGGCGAGGAGTTACAAAAGCAACCAGCTTGGTCTGACCTGAGCGTGATCGTGATGACCAGCGGAGGCAAAGCCGACATCGCCAGCCAACGCCGGCTCAAGTTGCTCGAAGAGTTGCAAGGGCCAGTGACACTTCTGGAAAGGCCGTTGCGAGCCGCCACCTTACTCAGCACTGTCCACTCGGCTCTGCGTTCCCGGCGGCGGCAATACCAAATCCGGGATTTACTACAGCGAGAGCAAGAGAGCGCAAAGGCTTTGAAAGCTGCCAACAAAGCGCTCCAGCGGTCGAACGACAGCCTGGCTGAGTTCGCTTATGCAGCAGGCCATGATTTACAGGAGCCGTTGCGAACGTTAACGGCCTACACACAACTGCTGAACCGGCGTTTTGGAGGACAGATCGATTCGACAGCCGCTGAATACTTCCGGTTTATCAATGAGGGCTCTTCGCGCATGAAGAAGCTAATAGACGACTTACTAGAATATGCGCGAGTCACTGATACATCCACTCACGTTCAGCAACAAGCCGATTGCAATACTGCGATTGAATCAGCAAGGGACAACCTGGCAGCCTCGGTAAGCGAAGCGGAGGCAACAATCGCCTGGGAATCATTGCCATCTGTTGCTGTTGATCTCACGCAGCTGACCCAACTTTTCCAGAACTTAATCGGCAACGCTATTAAATATCGAAGGCCGGAGCAATCTCCTCGCGTTCAGATCACGGCTGTGCGCTGTGGAGACTGCTGGCAATTTAACGTTTCCGACAACGGCATCGGATTTGAACAGCAATACGCTGAACAGATCTTTGGGGTGTTCAAGCGCCTGCAACAGCGTACCTCTGCCTCTGGTACAGGTATTGGCCTGGCTCTTTGCAGAAGAATTGTCGAACACTATGGCGGCCGTATCTGGGCAGTGTCTCAACCAGGAGTCGGTTCTACCTTTTCCTTCCTGCTGCCTGGTCTGAAGTCAACAACAAACCAGGAGATTGAGATGGAAGGCGCTCGGACCAGAAATGCCAGTGAGGGTGGACCCCGATCAGACGCACGCCAACGTAGTGTCGTTTTGCAGTAGCTCATCCGCTCGGCATTGAACTTATCTTCGTTTATAAAGTGCGAACGGTCTGTGAAGTGTGGACAGGGTTAGCTCACAAAGTCTTCATGAATGGGCATTTCTTTTCTTGGCCGGCTCGGTCCGTTGCGCGTAATGGCTGAGTCGTTTTGAAAAGCCGATGCACCTTCCGGTGACTCTGCATTCGAACGTGCCACCAACTCATGCTTATGCAGCAGATCGACGACGCTCAACCCAAACCGTTGCATGATCCGATCGGCCAAAGCCGGCGTCAGCGTACGATTTCCCTTTAGAACGTTATGCATCTGCGGTTGAGAAATACTCAAAATTCGGGCCAGTCCCCGTTCTGTAAAGTCGCCGTTGTTGACCCGGCCTAACACAAACTCGAGCAGACGTCCATGCAAAATATTAAACGTCAAGTCTTTTTGCGGCGGATTTGATTTCAAGCTGCTATAGGCCTTTCTCGATTTATCCTTAAATTCCAATTTTTACCGTTGCTATAGCTAGACAGAAGTTACTTGTTACTGCCATGTTGTTAACAACTTGGAATCTGCACTCCACCTTAATTAAGGAGGGAATATAGGAAAAAATCTCATAAAACTAGTACCAAAAGTTTAAGTACTGTACCTTCAATTTAGAAACCGACAGCCCATAAGTAAGTAAAAAAGAAAAGGGAGTTGGAGAATAAATCAATGCAGTGGACACGATCAGAAACACTTGCCCTCGCTCAACAATCCTGCGCTCACTGTTACGGTCTTGGATTAAGACCGGGACGATCCGGGGTGTCAACCCCTTGCAATTGCGTTTTCCGAGCAATCTTCCGCGAATGTTTCAGTCGCTTTCGACAATGCACATCGAAAGAGAAATACGTAAGCCGTGTATCGCTCGAGTCAAATCCAGGTCGTCAACGCAGATCTGTATGGGGCCTGAAGAATGAAGAGTACATAGCCGATTTCTGTTTGGTCAGCCGTCGGACACTCGACGACGCTCAATACAAAATCTTCAAGTACCACTTTCTTTTAGGTGCCGACTGGAAACTCTGTTGCCGGAAATTAGGCATGGAGCGTGGTGAATTTTTCCACGAAGTTTATCGGATTGAGCAAAAGCTCGGGCGCACCTTCCGCGAACTGGAGCCGTATGCTCTGTTTCCCTTGGACGAATACTTCAACGGCACCGTACGCCAGAAGTCTACGAGTGTGGTTCCGTTCCCAGTCGAGTCTGACAATCTGAAAGGAGCCAAGGAGCTTTTCAAGTTCCCCACCAGGAAGGCCGCTTAGTTTCGCCTGACACTGAATTGTTTCTACCGGGAGAAGTCGCTCGCTCTAGCGCAACGGCTTCTCATCGGAACGCGTTCTCCGAAAAAACTTTGCCAGCATCTCTCCTGCCTCCGTTCCCAACAAGCCTTCCTCTACTCGCAAGCGGTGATTGAGTAAGTCCGAATCCGCAAGCTGAAACTTACTTCGAACCCCTCCGAATCGAAGATCGCGCGCCGCGTACACCAACCTTTCGACACGCCCAACCACCAGTGCACCTGCGCACATCACGCATGGCTCCAGAGTGCTATACAGAGTAGCTCCCGTGAGCCGGTAATTTCCCACGTGCAACGCTGCCTGCCGCATGGCTTCAATCTCGGCATGAGCAGTCATGTCCACCCGGGCAATCGGCATGTTCCAGCCTTGCCCGATGACCTGCCCATTGAGCACCACCACAGCACCGACAGGCACTTCGCCCCATTCCTCCGCAGCCCGCGCCAGGCTTAATGCCATCTGCATAAAACTTTGGTCCGCCGAGCTAAATGGCATTGATCAATGCCGGAAGTGGCGCACGCCCGTGAACACCATTGCCATGCCGAGCCGGTCAGCCGCCGCTACCACTTCCGCATCTCGAACCGATCCGCCTGGTTGAATCACCGCCGTAATTCCCTGTCGCCCCGCTTCTTCTACTCCATCTGGAAAAGGAAAGAACGCATCTGACGCCATCACGCTCCCAGCAATCGGCAGCCGCGCTTTCATCGCCGCCACTTTCACCGAATCCACGCGGCTCATCTGGCCCGCTCCCACGCTGACAATCTGTCCTGGACGCGCATACACGATAGCGTTTGACTTTACGTGCTTGCACACCTTCCAACCGAACAGCAAGCCGTTCATCTCTTCGGCGCTTGGCGGGCGTACAGTAGGCGTCTGCAAGTCAGCCTCGGTGATCTTCCGGTTGTCTTCAGTCTGCGCAAGAAAGCCACCCGAGATCGACTTGATTACCAGATGTCCGCCTGTATTCTGCCCGACGCGAACCAGCCGCAGGTTCTTCTTTGCCGAAAGAATCCGAAGCGCATCTTCCGAGTAGGCAGGCGCCGCAATCGCCTCAACGAAAAGCTTGCTGACTTCCTTTGCCGTTTCCTGGTCCAGTTCGCGGTTGAACGCCAGCACACCCCCAAACGCCGACACCGGATCAGCTTCCAGCGCCGCCTGGTATGCCTCGGTCAGCCATGCCTTTTCAGCGCAGCCACAAGGGTTGGGGGGTTTGATAATCGCGGCCGCACAGCCCTCAAACTCAATCGCCAATTGCCAGGCCGCGTCCAAATCCACAAGGTTGTTATAAGAGAGCTCCTTGCCGGCCAACTGTTCTGCCCCAGCAATGCCGCCCCCTGTTCCGCTGATATACAAAGCCGCCAGCTGATGAGGATTTTCTCCATACCGCAAGCTTGCCTTGCGCTTTGCATTGATCTGCAGAACGGCTGGTAATTCTTCGTCGTCCGCCGGCTTGCCTATCTTTAACAGCCGCGCTGAGATTGCCGCATCATAAGCAGCTGTCTGAGCAAAAGCCTGTTGTGCCAACTGCCAATGTTTTTCTTCGCTTAAGCTGCCTTCATGCTCAACCAGTTCCTTCGCTACTGCCGCATACTGCTCCGGATTCACCAGCACCGCTACATCCTGAAAGTTCTTAGCTGCCGCGCGAATCATGGTGGGCCCGCCAATATCAATGTTCACGATCAACTGCTCGCGAGTCACATCCGCCATAACGTCGTACTATTCAAATTGGTATAGATTCACCACCACCAGCTGAATCGCCTGAATGCCATGGGTGGCAATAGCCTGCATATGTTCGGCGTTGGACCGCACAGCTAAAATCCCTCCTGCGATATGGGGATCAATGGTCTTTACCCGTCCGTCCAGCATTTCCGGAAAGCCTGTGATCTCGGCCACATCACGTACCGGCAGCCCGCTGTCGCGCAGGAGCTTGGCCGTGCCGCCAGTTGAGATCAACTCGACATGGAGGCTTTGAAGAACGCTGGCGAATTCAACCAGCCCGGTTTTATCGGTCACGCTAAGCAAAGCGCGTTGGATGCGGGGCATGGCCCTATTCTGGCAGGGCGAATCTCCCGATGGAGCAGCGGACACTACACTTGAAAAGTGCCCCACTACTGTACTCTGATTCCGGGTGACGGAATTGGTCCTGAGGTCTCGCAGGCAGCCGTTAGAGCTCTCAGCGCAACTGGCGTAGACATTGTTTGGAAGCGTGCTGAGCTGAACGAAGCGATCATTCTGGAATCCGGCAAAACGCTTCCCAAATATCTTCTCGACTCTCTGAATGAAACGCGCGTCGGCTTAAAAGGTCCCGTGACAACGCCCGTTGCAGGCGGCTTTCAAAGCGTCAATGTGCAACTGCGCAAAACGCTCGATCTGTTCGCCAATGTCCGTCCGGTGAAAACGTTGCCGGGCTTGAAGACACGCTTTGAAGACCTCGCCATCGATATGGTGATCTTTCGCGAGAATACCGAAGACCTCTACTCAGGCCTGGAGCATGAAGTGGTGAAGGATGTGGTCACTAGCCTGAAAGTTATCACGCGAGTTGCCTCTGAGCGCATTGCCAACTACGCCTTCAACTACGCCCGGCAGAACAACCGCAAGCACGTCGCAGCCATTCACAAAGCCAATATTATGAAGCTGGCCGACGGCCTTTTTCTTCGTTGTTGCCGTGAGACCGCTGCCAAGTTTCCGGAGATCCAATACAAAGAACTTATCGTCGACAACGCTTCCATGCAGCTGGTAATTCGTCCGGAAACTTTCGATCTTCTGCTGCTGCCTAACCTCTATGGCGACATCATCTCCGACCTGGCCGCGGGGCTGGTGGGCGGACTCGGCATTGTGCCCGGAGCCAACATGGGAGAGCATCATGCAGTCTTTGAAGCGGTTCATGGCAGCGCGCCCGATATCGCCGGTCAAGGCAAAGCAAATCCGACGGCGATGATTCTTTCATCGGTCATGCTTCTGACGCACTTGGGCGAGAAAGATGCAGCTCATCGACTCCAATCAGCTGTTGAGAAGGTCTACGCCGAAGGCAAATATCTGACTGCTGATGTCGGTGGTTCCTCGTCGACAATTGAGTTCACTGATGCGGTGGTGAGTGCGCTGAAGAGCTGAGCGTCGCATGTCGGCAAAGCTTGAAGACGGCGCGACAAACTCGGCGCGGCTAAGAAGTGAACTCCGCTCCCTTGACGACGCGGCTTTCCCAATACGCTTTCAAGGCCATCTGAACGGGCCTCGATGCGTCGATGCCGGTGCTTAACGGAGCTGACACAGGCTGCTTTAAGAACACGGCATCTAGGAAGCTTTTGGCATGGGCACGCTCCAGGCTTCCGGCTGAATCCACACGAACCGCCGAACCTTTATTCGGCTGCCACGTGTACCCGTCCCGAGCCAAATCAAGAGTACCCTCCGTTCCTTCAAAGAACACGCTGGGCCGCTCGCTTGCCACTGGGGTCACCGACGATTCAAAACTTAGGTTCCACCTGTCGTACTGAACAATCGCGTTCACTGAGTCGGGATTTTGCCGGCCATCAGCATAGGCATATATACCGCCGAATGCTACAGCCGAAACCGGCTTTGCATCATTCAGCATCCACTGCGCAACATCGGCCCAATGTGTGAGAATATCGGCCAGCAAGCCGCCGCCGTAATCCGGGAAGTATCGCCACGAATCGTAGCGAACGGTCTCATAAGGAACAGCTGGGGCCGGCCCCAGAAAGCGCTGCCAATCGAGCCCCGCCGGCTTCGGTTCCCCTACAATGTGCCGCTGCTGCCATGGGAAGTTGCTCCACACCGCGCGCGCAAAGATCACCTGCCCCAGCTTGTTACGGTCAAAGATACTCTCCTTTGCCTGCTGGTAATGAGCGCCGCTCCGCTGCTGAGTCCCGCACTGCAGAACGGTTCCTGATTCCCGTGCTGCTTTCTCCAGCGCAATTCGTTCGCTCCAACGATGAATGGTCGGCTTCTCCAGGTAGACATGCTTCCGCGCACCAAGCGCCGCCTCCGCCAACGATAGATGCAGGTGATCCGGCGTGGCTATCAGAACAGCTTGGATGTTAGGATCGCTCAACACGTCCTCGTGTGCCGCAATAAGACGAGCGCCATTCGCCTTTAAGCTTGCTTTCGCCCGCTCTCGATGCACATCGTATACGTCACATATGGATCGCAGGTCCACTCGCCCATCCTGCTGAAAGGCTGCGGCCACAAGAGATCCGCGCCGCCCTGCACCAATCAGACCCAACCCCAACCGATCGTTGGCGCCATAAATACGCCGGTACGAAGCAGCAGTGACTGCCGGAATGGCTGCGCTACGAAGAAAAGATCGACGATTCACTTCTCTATTCCAGCATAAAGTCTTAATCTCTATCGATAAGATTGAGTTTGGCTGCTCCCTCCTTGGCGCGACCTCAGGTCAACAGTGAATCCGGCATCACTCGCGGGCGCTGGGCCATTCTTGCTCTTCTGCTTGCGGTCACAATCATTAACTTCATCGACCGTCAAACGCTCTCTATTCTGGCTCCCAAAATTCGTGAGTCGATGCACTTGTCGCATGGAGCTTACGGGCGCATCGTAGCTGCTTTCCAGTTCGGCATGATGGCTGGTGAGCTGCCGGTTGGCTCGCTGATGGACCGCTGGGGCGTTCGGTTCGGGTTGAGCCTGGCAGTGCTCTGGTGGTCGCTCGCCACCGGCACACAGGCGTTCGTCAAAAATGGTTTTCAACTCGCCGCGACCCGCTTCTGGATGGGAACGGGCGAATGCGGCAACTATTCAGGCGGCGTAAAAACGGTGAATCAATGGTTCCCCAAAACCGAACGCGCGTTTGCCATTGGGATTTTCAATGGCGGCAGCATGCTCGGCGCCATCATCGCGCCACCGCTTATTGTCTGGCTCGCTCGCACGTACGGATTCTTCTATGCTTTTCTGCTTCCCGCCACTCTTGGGCTTCTTTGGGTTCCGCTGTGGTGGCGTAGCTACGGCAGACTCCGTCATGGAAAATCATCGGAAAACGACGGAGGTGGAAGCGCGCCATCCCTTGCCAATCTTCTTCGGCTGCGGCGTACCTGGGCCATCATGGCGTGCCGATTCCTGGTCGGTCCGGTTGCCCAATTCTACTTGTATTGGACCCCCGATTATCTCTATAGCGTGCGTGGACTCAGCTTACTCGAAATCGGCCAGTACAGCTGGATTCCGTTCGTCCTCGGCGATATCGGAAGCGTTTCTGGCGGTTGGGCAGCCGGTGTTCTAATCAAGCGGCATCTCAGCGTAAGAGTGGCAAGACAGGTGACAATGTACGCCGGCGCGATACTCTGTTTGGCAAGCGTGCTGGTTCCCATCGTTCCCACCGCGCCGCAAGCTTTAGGGATCATTGGTCTGGTTTTGTTTGGCCACACTTTTCTATCAGCCAACATGTTCGCTTCTGTCACGGACATGTTCCCGGATCAGGCCGTTGGCCGCGTCACAGGTTTGCATGGCCTGTGTGGAGGCTTTTCAGGATTGCTATTTCCACTTCTGGCAGGCATGCTGATCGACCGCGTCTCCTATGCGCCAGTCTTCGCGCTCGCCGCCGCTATGCCGCTAGCTGGAACATTCGCGCTCTTTGCGCTAGGAAGAAAAGGTGATTAGTCAATGAAGCTGTTCTGGTTTATACCGACGCAGGGCGACGGCCGCTATCTGGGCACTACGCACGGAATGCGTCAGACCGACCACCGCTATCTCAGACAGATTGCACAGGCGGTCGATCAGCTAGGCTTTGAAGGCGTGTTGCTGCCTACCGGCAACTCCTGTGAGGATGCCTGGGTAGTTGCGTCCACTCTGATGCCGGTCACCGAACGATTGAAGTTTCTTGTCGCGGTCCGTCCAGCAGTCATGTCTCCCACCTTGGCTGCGCGCATGGCGGCCACCTTCGATCGTTTCTCTGATGGCCGCTTGCTCATTAACGTCGTCACCGGCGGCGATCCGAACGAAGCCAAGGGTGACGGCATCTTCCTCTCACATGACGAACGCTACGAAGTCACCGGCGAATTCCTCAATGTGTGGCGCAAGTGCATCACCGGCGAAGCGACCACCTTTCGCGGCAAACACATCCAGGTGGAAGACGCGCGAGTGATCTATCCTCCTCTGCAGCAGCCGCATCCGCCACTCTATTTTGGCGGTTCTTCAGAGGCAGCCATCGACCTCGCAGCCCGCCAAGTGGACGTCTATCTGACCTGGGGTGAGCCGCCAGCGCTGGTCGGGGAGAAAGTCCGGGCAGTGCGGGAGAAAGCAGCCGAAGTTGGCCGTTCTTTACGCTTTGGTATTCGTCTGCATGTCATTGTTCGCGAGACCAGTGCAAAAGCCTGGGAAGCAGCGAATGAACTGATTAAGTATGTGGATGAAGATACAATCGCGCGCTCTCAGAAAGCTCTGGCCAAACTCGATTCAGAAGGGCAACGCAGGATGGTCGCGCTGCATGGAGGCGATCGCTCACGCCTGGAGATCAGTCCAAATTTGTGGGCCGGCGTCGGGCTCGTCCGCGGCGGCGCGGGCACCGCTCTGGTAGGCGATGCGGAAACCGTTGCCAAGCGCCTTCTCGAATACAACGATCTCGGCATCGATACGTTCATCCTGTCTGGCTATCCGCATCTGGAAGAGTCTTACCGCGCGGCCGAGTTGCTGTTTCCGCTCCTGCCCATTTCGAAAGGCAACGACGAGGGAGCGACCGAAAAATCAAGAGGAGCAGAAGCAGTGGTAGGCAACGAATTTCGAGTAGTCAAGTAACCTGTCATTGGTGCTTCCACTCCTGCTTGCTGCGGCAATTAGCTACACGCTTCATGCAAAGGATATCTTTCAGCCACCAAAAGCACCCGCCATCGAAGGGTGGAAAGCAGAAGGGGCAAAGATTCGAGAGCCGATTGAGTTTGATGCGAGCGAAGGCTATCAACTGCGCGGCTGGGTCTATAAATCAGATCGCCCGGATGCGCCGTTCGTCCTCTTCTTCTACGGAAGCAATGAGGATCTTTCGCATGAAGGCAACAGGCTGGCCTGGCTCCGAGACAACTTTCACGTGAATGCGGTGAGCTTCGATTACCCGGGATACGGCTTTAGCCGTGGGACTGCGACGGTGGGTTCTCTTTTCTCAGCGGCTCTGCAAGAGTTCGACTACGTTCGGAATCACCTCGCCCCAGCGGCGACTCCGATTGTGTCTTACGGCTGGTCGATTGGTACCGGCATAGCAATTCATGTCGCGGCAGAAAGAAGAACAGTTGCGGGTCTAATCTTACAGGCTCCTCCGGCCAGTTCGCAGGAGATGGCGCAGTGGTCGTCACGCCACGATGTGCCGCGGTATGCCCGCGCATTCGTAAAGGTGAGAGTGGATCCGTCGGTATTGACGGTCTATGAAGGTGTAGCTGGAATTCGCCGAATCACAAGCCCTCTGCTTGTGATTCATGGATCGGTTGATGATGCCGTTCCCGTCGAGCAAGGCAGAGAGGTGTTTGCTGCATCACCGGCTACTCAGAAGCGGTTCGTCGAAGTGCCCGGCGCTCACCATAATGACTTACGATTCACACAAGCACCTGCTTCTGGTGCAGTCGCCGAGTTTCTGGGATCGGTAAGCCTCGTTTCCTTCAAGCGTGGCCCAAGCCTGCCTCAGCGAGCGTATTGATTCCCAAGGAACTGTGCAAACCGGGAGGCAAGTTTATCGTGGATGCGGAAACCCCTCACTCGCATCGCATTCAGAACGCTGAGTGGATCCTCAAGGAGCCGGCGTTGATAAGCGAGACCCAGTATTCCGAGTACGCCGACCAAGGGAACGCCGCGGCTTTGTGCGACCGCTCGGCCCTTCCATTCATCCATGATCAGGATACTAGCGTTTTGCTCTTCGGCGAGTTGGATCGCTTCTGCCTCACCCTGATCCAAGCTAAGTGAAAGGAATGCATTCAGTGGACTTGATAAAGGATGAAGTACAAGCCAATGGGGATGGCTCGTGATCCATCGGCGAATCTCTATTGGCGTCCTGACGTGAGACAACTCGAGGATGACTGCTGGGGGTACATAAATCTGCTCAAAGAGTTGGGGCAACAGTTCTTCGTGCTGCACGGAAACTAAGTAATGCAGCGGCGACGTGTCCGAGACAACCCTCAACTTTTCAATCTATGCAACAGATCGGCTTCAGCCTGCAATTCAGCTACCGAATAGTCATACAGGTCTACATGTTGAGCAAGAAACATCTCAGTCTCAATTCGAGCCAGCCCTAGCAGTCGGCTTACTTGCAATTGCGTTAACGTTTTCTGTCGATAACCATCAATGGCTAAAGCCTCAAGCGTACGCCGGGAAAGGTCGCCCTGCGAAGCAAGAGCCTCGGCTATATCGTCCGGTAGATCAAACGTAACGGTCATAGTGGCAGAGTAGCATCGCTCTGAATCTTACGGGTTAGCGGGCAAAGTCGCCGGCAAGGTGGAAGCCCGGGATAAGTGCCCGTTTAGCACTTCTCCCACCGTAATGTGATTTTGTTCCAGCGTTAACCCTACGGTCTGGTCGAGCGTAATGCGGGCGTTGCTGTATGCAACCAGCGCCGCTGTTTCAGTTGATTGGGCTGTTGTCAGATCTCGCTCCTGCTGAACCACAGTGAAGGAAGTCGAAGCGCCCAAGGCGAACTTCTTCTGCTCTGCTGCTAACAGCTGCTCAGACAGCACACGGCTCTTCACTGCCGCCTGATAGCGAACCCGCGCCTGTTGTATGCCAATGACGGCGTTTGACACGGTCACCGCAATTTCGTTGTTGTTGCGGGTATTTGCAAGCTCGGTCTGGCGTAAGGAAAGCTGATCGATGTTGTTATCAGCCTGCGCGCTGCGATTGCGCAGAGTCGCGTTGAAGTAGACACCTGCGCGCTGGCTTGGGAAATCTCGGCGAACCATTTGACCCAGAGCTGTCCCGATCCCTCCGACGAAGTACTTGTCCGGCACCAGACAAAACTGCCCTGGCTTGCCAACACCCTGCGGACAGGCAATAATGCCCGGAACTTCGGCAAGATTGCTTCCGAACTCTTGTGCCGAACCGCCCGACAGTGGAACGGCCTGGGGTTTTCCGCTTAAGCCCTGGACTGTGGCGCTTCCAAAGCCAGAGAGCTGGGGCAGCACCCCATTCGCTGTGGCCAAAGCCGTTGTCTGGCTGTTGGTGAAGTTCACGTTCTGTGTTGCCACATCAGTTCGGTTCGCCAAAGCAATTTTAATCAAAGCCTGGACCGAGCCTACATCTTCCTTCTCCGGCACCACTATCTGGTCCAGCGGAATAATCTCGACATTGGCAAGGAGTGGATCAGCCAAGCCGGTTCGGCTAAGAACATTCTTGAGCTCCACTTGTTGCTGCGAGAGCGTTGTTTGCGAGACTACCAAATCCTGCTGGCTGGTTGCCAATTGTGACTCGGCGGTTGTGACGTCGAGCGGAGCCATTGTGCCGATCTCTACCTGCCGGCGATTGTCTTCAGCAAACCGGCGTGCCACGTCTACCGCCAGCCGCTTTGCTTTTACGTCCGCGTAGTCTGCCACCAGCGCATAGTATTGACTCAGAACGCTGGCAACAACGGTGATTACTTCTGCTTTGAACACGGTATCGGCCAGCTTGAGATTCGCCTTGGCAACAGTGATGGTGCGGGCATTCACTGCCGTTCCGAAACCTTGCAGAAAGTTATGCTGAACCGATAACTGCGTTCTAACACCGTTAGACGGATTGAGGAGATCGGATGGAGCGTTCTCATTCAAGTACGTGTCCTGGTAGGTCAGCGTCGCTTGGCCCCCTGTAAGAAAACCTTCTTGAATGGAGGTGGCGTAGTTGCGCGTGTTCTGTATAAAGTTAAGCACCTGGCTCTGCCGACTGTTGGATTGCGGCTGACTCTGGTGTGAGTAAGTCTGCGTATCTTGGAAGACCGGGTCGAGGGTTGGTGTGACAGGTCCGATTTGAGTAATGGTGGTGTTGTTGGAAGCGTTGTTGTTTCCGCCACCGTTATTACTTACGCCAGCGGCCGCCTGACTACCGGCAACGCCCTGTCCGGCCTGAACTGAACCGGCTTGCGACCGCGCACTGGGCACGCCCGCAAGTGTTCCACCAGCCTGAGCGCGCCGTAACTGCGATGCTTGAATTAAGGGATTATAGCGAGCGGACTCGATGTCGATGTTGTTTTCAAGAGCAAGAGCAATAGCATCCTGCGCCGTAAGGTAGAGCTTTCCTGCCCGCACCAAATCTCTAATGCGTAATGAATTGCCCAACTGTATTGGTGGCGTGTATTCGGCTTCATAAGAGCGCCAGAGAAACGGCGCACTTGGCCGTTCTGGGGCAATCTTCGATTGTTGCGCCAAAGCCGGCATTCCCACGCAGCAGCATAGAACAGAAGACAAAGTCCGTTTAAGTGTAAGGCAAACTTTTGTCATTGCTTCTGCTCCGGTTGAGGTTCGGGCAACTTTGCCGGCAAACTCGAGCGCCTTCCCACGCGCCCGGACTCGGCTTCGGCCACCGAGATGTCATTCACTTCGAGCGTGCTGCCCATGGCTTGATCGAACGCAATCTGCGCATGGCTGAAATTCGCCAGTGCCTGCGTCTCATTACTCTCAGCCAGAGCGAGTGCCTGCTGGTCTTGTACAACCTGAAACACGGTGGATGCGCCTAAGGTGTACTTTTTCTTGTCTGCTTCCAAGGTCTCCCGTTGCAGGTCGCGCGCTTTCACAGCGGCGTCATAGCGGGATCGCGCCTGCTGTAATCCGATGGTGGCGTTTTGTACATCAACCCTCACCTGGTTAACAGCCCTTTGCAGTGCAAGTTCGTTCTGTCGGATAGACAAAACGTTAGTGGTGTAGTCAGATTGGGCGGCACGATTCCGCAAAGGCACATTGAGAGTGAACCCAGCAGAGTAACTTGGGTAGTTCCGGCGGAAAAGCTGCCCGAGGAGATTGCCATATCCGCCGACTAGAAAAGGATCAGCAACCAGACCAGGAACTAAAGCATTGGAACTTCCTGACAAGCCATTGTTCGTCAAATCAACAAAGGCCTGTAGTGATGGAAGAAGCCCGTTCTTAATTCCTTTCAGGTCCGCTTTATTGCTTTCGAGGTTAATTTTATTTTGCTGGATCTCGACTCGGGCCCCAATCGCCTTGGCGACCAGTTCTTCGAGTGGCTTCTGCTGTTCATTCCCGGGCACCTTAAAAGTGTCCAGGGGTATCACGTGCACCTCGGCAATTTCAGGGCTCGCGACCCCGTTCCTGCTTAAGGCGTTCTTCAAAACAATCTCCTGCTGCAGCAGGTTGGTTTGCGAGACAAGCAGATCCTGCTGGCTGGTGTAGACCTGGCTCTCAGCTCGCGTCACTTCGATGGGCGCAAGCGTGCCAATCTCCACCTGCTTCTTGTTGTCTTCATATAAGGCCTGGGCTGTTGCCAACTCGTCCCGCCTCGCTTTCAAATCTTCGTTGAAGCTCACCAAATCCCAGTACAGATTTAGAACCGCGGAGATGGTTGTAATCACCTGCTGTTTAAACTGCAGATCCGAAACTTTTTCGTTGTTCCTGGCGACTCGAATATTACGGCCATTCACGGCGGAGCCAAATCCGTTTAGTAAATTTTGGGAAATCTGCAGGTCAAGTGACCCGGATGTATATGGGTTGACGTTGAAGCCTTGGCTGTTGAATCGATTATGCGAGCTGGAAAAGGTCAGCTGAGCCGTTGTACCATCAACCCAATTCTGTTGGTACTGGGCCTGATAGGAGCGTACTGAATCAATCAGCGCCGTAGTGCCAGTGAGGAATGTATTGCTCTGGGGATTGGTGGTGTGGCCGAAGGAGGAAGTGAAGTTGAAGGTCGGATCAAGAGCTAACAGCGCAGGTCCCACCTGTGTCAAAATACCGCCTTGCGAAGTAACGGCCGCCGTCGATCCCGTGCTTGTCGCGTTACTGGTGACCCCTGTCAAACTGACACTCTGTGGACCGGCGACGACGCCTAATCCCACGCTGCGCAGAACGTTGCCTGATTCCGCCCGCTTGGTTGATTGTCTGGAAAGCAGTGGCCCGTAACGCTGAATCTCAATATCGAGATTGTTCTCCAGGGCCAGCGCAATCACGTCCTGCCCGGACACATAAAGATTGCCAGCCCGAATCAAAGCTTGCAGCCTGTCAGAGTTGCCCAGATTCACCGGCGGAATCACCCGGCGCTGATACGGCCGGGTCAGCCACCCTAAGCCGCCCTGTGGCGGATCGATTCGTACCGCACTGGCACTTTGCGCCGTAGCCGAACCAGCAAGCAACAGAAGACTGCATAACACCCGAAGAGGTGCTTCGAATTGTCCCATCAATTTGGTCAAGTTCCCCCACCCTACCTGCGCGCTGCCCCTACCGGACTGCCCACCATTCGATGGCCACACCTCGGTTCGCCGCCGCTCACTCGTCAGTAACAGAACGAGCAATAGGCTGTGAAGGTTCCCTAATTCCTTTCGAGTGAAATTCATAGTAACGCAGCAAACGGCTCTGCCACTTGCTCCAACAAGGCAGGCTTTGGCTTTAGACTCGCTACTTTGGAAAATGGACCGGCAGTTCCCCTTATTGTTATTCTTTCCCCTGTGACGCAGCCATCGGTTTTGGAGCTTTTCATGGCGACCGAGGCCTACCTGCAGGGTCACTTCCGCCTGACTAGTGGGCTGCATAGCG
>CAXTWQ010000076.1:0-3403 GCA_964248065.1 uncultured Bryobacteraceae bacterium
GTATTGAGCAGCCGGAACCTCGGGTTTCAGACGATGATCTTTGCCCAGTCCAAACATTTTTTGGAAGGCATTGCGCGATTCGCCTTCAGGGTGATCACAGGTTCCAACAGGAACGGTACTGGTAATGAAGTAAGCCTGGTAGTCGTCGGGACAGGACGTTGTGGCGGGAAGATTGGTTGCTTTGTCCAGTCGGACGAGCGTCACTCCGTCCGGGGGAGTGAACGGCACCATGTCGCGATAGTCAGCCAGCCTTTCAGCACGGGCCATGAATTCAGTCCAGATAGGCGCAGCGGCTTTGGCACCTTCCAGTTTGATATCGCTGTAATCATCATTGCCGACCCACACAACGCAAAGCAGATTAGACGTGTAGCCGGCAAACCAGGCGTCGTGGGAGGTTCCCGTTTTACCGGCAGCGGGAAGGTCGAACTTGCTTCGCACCGTTGCGGTGGCCGTACCTTCATTGATGACAGCCTGGAGCATGTCGGTGATGACGAAGGCTACGCGCCTATCGAGTAACTGGCGCTGCGATCTGTTGGACTCTGCCGCAGGCTCAGCGTCAGGCGCGCGTATAGCTTGAATGAGCCGCCGCGGCGTGAACACACCGCCGTTGGCAAAAATTGTATAGGCGGTCGCCATATCCAGCGGAGTGGCATCATAGGCGCCAATGGCCATGGCAGGCGTTGGCTGCACACCCGAAATGCCTGCTGCTTTGGCAAGCTGCGCAACTTTGTCGTAGCCCACCATCTGTGCTACGCGCACGGCCGCTGTGTTGATGGAGTGCGCGAGTGCTTGTCGTGCGGTGACCTGTCCGACGCTCTCGCTAGCATCAAAGTTGCGCGGCGTGTAAGCCTTGCCGTTGAACTGAAATGTCCCTTCGCTTGCATCGATCATCGTTGCCTGAGTAAACGCGTTGGCAGGATCACCGCTCAAGCCGGTAGCAATCGCCGTGGCATAGACGAATGGTTTGAAGATAGAGCCAGTGGGCCGCTTGGAGATGGCGTGATTGAGCTGGCTAAGCCCATAGTTTCTACCGCCGGAGAGGGCCAGCACTCGCCCGGTATGCGGATCCATGACCACCAGCGCTACTTGAGGTAGGGCAGCCGCTGCGCTCTCCCGACTAATACCGTTTCGCGATTGCGCGGTCTTGGCAGCACGCTGGCGGACCAGTTCGTCCACCTGCTTCATGCCGGCATCGATCGCCTCGCCCGCGGCTTTCTGCAGTTGCATGTCGAGCGAGGTGTAGACACGCAATCCACCGTTGTTGAGGTCAGATTCGCTGTACTGGGAGAGTAACTCCTCGCGAACCAGGTCGACGTAATAAGGAGCGCCGTTGGCCTCCGGGTTCGGAGGAGCGAGTTTGAGCGAGGCAACCACTGCCGATTGCAACTGCTCCCTGGAAATAACCTTGTTGTCAAACATTGCATTCAAGACAATGTTTCTGCGGGTGATAGCACGGTCAGGATGCCGGTCAGGCGAGTAGTAGCTTGGACCGTTAACCACCCCGGCGAGAAGCGCCGCTTCCGGAAGGTTCAGGTTGCGTATATCCTTGCCGAAGTAGACCTGTGCCGCTTCGCCAAAGCCGAGAATATTGAACGAACCGCGCTGGCCCAGATCCACTTGGTTCACGTACATCTCAAGGATCTGCTGCTTGGTGAACCGATGCTCAAGCTGAATTGCAATCATCATCTCGGCGAGTTTGCGCTTGGCGCTTCGCTCATTTGAGAGAAAGAAGGCGCGCGCCATCTGCATGGTGAGAGTGGATCCGCCTTGCATTCTGCGATGCTGAAGGACCGGCGCCAGCACACCCTCGGCAAGCCGGACATAGTTAATGCCCCCATGCTCGAAGAAGTGTCGGTCCTCCACCGAGATGATGGCATCCTGCACGACTTTTGGTATCTCGTCGTACTTCAGAAGGCGACGCACCGAGCGATTCTTAGCGTCGAAAAGCCCGGTAATCAGTTGCGGTTCAAGCGGGTAAGCAGAAAGGTTTTCTCCATGGCTGCCATGGACGCTTCGCACTTCGCCATGAGAGATCTGAATCCTGGCAGTGCCGGGCTCATTAAAGCTTTCCGGCCCAGATTTGATCTCGATTCCGGAGCGTGTGAGTTTATAGCTGCCCAGTTGAGACGGATTCGAAGAGGTAGAAACGCTATATCCGGAGTTGTGCAACAGATTTGCAATCTGCTCCGGACTCCAGTGGCTCCCGACGCGTACGAGTTCAGGCGTTGCATAGATGCGGGCTGTGTTGTTGAATATGGGTCGGCGGATACGCGCGTCTACGATCTTCCCGTAGTGCAGGTAGAAGTAGAGAAAGGCGGCAGCGAAGAGCACGCCCAAACCTGCGACGGTGATGATGACGATGCGCCAGATGAGACTCCGATTCCAAGCGGAGATGAGGCGATGGTGGATGCCGGACTGCGGTCTGGTTCCAGCAGGCACTATTCGTGAGGACAAAAGCGCGCTCCTGAAGCGATTCTAGCGAGTCTGTTCATCACGCCAGGCGGCATCGAGCTTGCAAGTTGAAATTGTTCTCTGGGGAGGAGTCGGAAGTCTATGGCCCGTGACAAGGGGAGACACTTTGGTTCTAGAGCAGCGCTAAACAGTAAACCCGCTCTCTTCTCGCCTATTCCCAGTGAAGCGGTGTCGCGGAGCCGGAGGTGGAACGGGACTGCTTCCAGGCCATCACTTAACATCCAGAGGTAACTGGGGATTGATGCATTCTCTAACCAACGAGATTGGATCGTTAGCCCTATATGGACTCGGAACCTGATAACAGTTCCGAGTCCATACAGAAGGTCGTCATTCTCTCCAGAAAGCTGATGCTTAAGGTTGAATTTGCAAGAAGTTTAAGTGCTCCGAAATATCCTTAGGGGCTGTTGCCAGGCGTTGAAACACCGGAGTAGCCGGAGAGAAAGCACCGGTGAGGAAGCTGTTTGGATCTGTATCGGCCGTACCGCCCGAGAGAAAGAAACTGGCGACCTGTTTTTGCTCTGCGATGGCAATGGATGTTTCGGCTGGGTAATCGAAGATTGTTGGATTACTCAGGACTCGATGCGGGAGAATCGGGAACTCGGGAACCGTGCCGGTCATTATGCCCAGCAACCCCGGGTGGCCATAACCGACGGTCGCATCCATGCGGAAGAACCAGACATTCTTCTTTTCACCTGCGGCGCGAACGACTGCTGACTCGGTTGGGTTCGGCACCTCCAGATCGCCATAGCCATATTGAAAGAGAGTCGCCTTGACTGGAACGCCCGCTAACGGCTCGAGTTGAAAGTGGGGTGCGAACGCCAGCGGATCACCGAGCATGCCAACCCAGTCAGCCGCTTCAAAGGCAGCTTGTATCTGAAGAGCTCCCGCGATCGTATTGTTCGACGGCGGTTGGTCCCGGAAAGGGTAATTG
>CAXTWQ010000076.1:3413-13838 GCA_964248065.1 uncultured Bryobacteraceae bacterium
GCAATGCCGGTGAAACGGAAGTCAGATACTCGGTGCTCAGAGGTCGTCCATTGATTGCAAGCCTGGCAATGTCCACTGCGGTGCCGCCAGCACCATTGAGGACGGCAGCCTTAACAGCTGGTTCCACCGCCTGGAGAATAGAACCATAGATCGATCCCAAGGATTGCCCGACGTAGGAAATGCGTTGAGGATTCAGCCCCAGTCCGAGCCCGTCAGTTTGCCGAATCGCGTTTATCAGCGCGAACAGGTCAATAGCCGTCTGCCGTGCGCAGTCGCGAATCGCGATGGCGCCTGGCACAATGCATCCATCCACTGGTCCGATCGGCTGGCCGGGAACAAGCTGGATTCCTCGGCCGGGAGTAGACTCGGTGAACGTAAGACCAAGCTTGTTTTTCACCTGCACGGTCCCATTTGGGCCAAAGCCATGGCCAGTAATTTCCATCGCAATCGTTGCAATGCCCTGCGACGCAAGAGTGCCGGCGATGAACGTTGGCGCCCCGAATTGGTTATCGCTTAGGCCATGACCGTAAATCGCCACGGGCCATCCGCCAGCCGGAGGCGTACCAGCAGGAAGGAAGACGTGATAGGACACGGGAACATATCCGAAAGTCAAGCCGTTCAGCAGCCCAGGGATTGGAACTGGCTGTGTACTTGTTGTGGTTATGGTTCCTGCTGCTGGGCCGCTGGAGTTCAAGTAATTGGGACTGAGAAACAGACCGAATGCTACTTTGTCTACGCTGCCGAGCGCAGAAAGCGGGATGTCCAGGCTCGGAAAACTGGCGGTGTCCGGTTTCCAGGTAAGCGACTGTAAAGTCGATAGTTTGAATATGTATGGAAAGCCTGCAGGCAGTGTTACAGGGGGCAGTGAATCCACGGCGGCCCTCACGCTTTCCAGCCATGTTGTTGCAGCCAAGGTTGTAAATAGAGAACCAGAGATCAGCGTCGCCCCGTTGAGACGAGCTACAACATTCGGCTTTGCAGCTTGAACTGCAAGGCAGTAAGCGTCGGCACTGGTCAAACATTTCCCAAATCCGCCATCATCGGCGACGCTGCTGCCACCCGTGTCCTTTAGGGCATCGGTAATGGCCAGGAAGTACTGGCTTCGCTGGGCCAGAACACTGTCCGGCTTACCATAAGCGCAGTTACTACTTCCGTCGTAAGTAATCTGGTTTAGGGGAATTGCCGGGCCCCGTTTGCCAGCCGAAATAATTTGTATGCCGGCGCTAAGCGTCGAAATATCAATTGGTGCTGAAAAGCACACCATTACTCGCGGGTTCACACTAAATCCGTCCAAGTGATTTAGTAACTCTGTGTTGCTACAAACAGCGGAATGGCTACCCGGGTCGCAAGAGCTTTCTTCTTCAGGAAGGTTAATACGTATGCCGGTTGCCGTCGTCGAATCGAAAGTAGTCAAAAGATTGCTTGGAAAAGGTCCGCCCGAGATTGTGTTAGGGCTGTAAGTAACGGTAGTCGACGACGTCGCAGTAAAGCTAAAAAAACTTATGAGCAGACCCGTTAATAATGATCTGCGAAAACTTTTAAATAGGGGTATCTGTGTCACTGATCTCTCTCACCAGGGCTCCGAATTGTCTTATTTCCAAGTAGCCCTCTGAGAGTATAGGGGAGCACATTTTCAAACGTATTTAGGATTTATCCGAGGCTGAATAGAAACGTACTACCTGTTAACGGCTTTCATGGTCATTGCAGGATAACGATCGCCGGTCGCCGAGCCTGCGGGTAAGGCTTGATCGATACGCTGGAGGTCAGCTTGGCTTAACTGCACCTGCACAGCCCCCACGTTTTCCCGCAGATACTGGGTTCGTTTCGTTCCAGGAATGGGGACGATGTCACTCCCCTGCGCTAGCACCCAGGCTAAGGCAAGCTGAGACGCCGTGCAGCCTTTCTCCTTAGCAATTTCATCAACTTTCGCGACCAGTTCCAGGTTTAAGGCAAAGTTTTCGCCCTGAAAACGAGGATTGTTCCGTCGCCAATCATCCGAAGCCAAGTCGTCTATTGTTTTAAAACGCCCGGTCAGAAATCCACGGCCGAGCGGGGAGTACGGAACGAAGCCAATGCCTAATTCGCGAAGCAGGCTAAGGATTTCAGTCTCCGGATCGCGGCTCCACAGTGAATATTCAGTTTGCAGCGCTGTAATGGGATGGACGGCCTGCGCACGCCGGATCGTGGCGGGGCCGGCCTCGGACAAACCTAAGTACTGTACCTTTCCCTGCTCTACCAGCCTTGCCATCGCACCCACTGTGTCTTCGATAGGCGTGTCGGGGTCAACACGATGCTGATAGTAGAGGTCAATGGAATTGATGCCGAGCCGGCGCAAACTCGCCTCGCAAGCCGATTGGACATACTCGGGCCGCCCACTGATGCCAAGCATCTCGCCCCCAGGTCCGCGAACAAGTCCGAACTTGGTGGCGATAATCACCTCACTGCGCCTATCTTTTAAAGCGCGTCCGACCAGTTCCTCATTGCGCCCGACTCCATACATGTCGGCAGTATCGAAGAACGTAATACCGCTGTCGACGGCGCTATGAACTACTGCAATCGATTCGGCATCATCGCCGCTGCCGTAAAAATCGGACATTCCCATGCAGCCCAATCCGAGCTCAGAGACTTGTAACCCACCCTGGCCTAATGTCCTCTTGTTCATCTGGGAGTTTGATCGAGATGGCTCGCTGTTGGGTTCAACAGTTTCTCAGGCAGGCAAGGTAAAAGAGAATGTGGCTCCATTGTTAGGATGACCTTCGGCCCAAATGCGTCCACCATAAGCGCTTACAATGCGCGCGCAAATGGCCAACCCGATGCCGGAGCCGGGGTACTCGTGCCTGTTGTGCAATCGCTTGAAGACGTCGAAGATCCGCTCTTTGTGATCGTCATCGAACCCAATCCCGTTATCGCTTACAGTCAATTGCCAGTTAGCATAGCGGCGCTCCGCCTTTATTTTCACAATGGGTGCCACGTCCCGCTTGCGATACTTAATCGCGTTCCCAATAATGTTCTGGAGCAATTGCAGCAGATGTGTCTCATGAATCAGTAGTGACGGCAGGTGCTCGGTTTGGATTTGGGTGCCCGATTCTTTTATGGTGCTCTGCAGATTTGCGAGCACGCTCTTCAAAACCAGATTGGCATCCACAGGCGTGAGATGTTCAGCGATGCCCTCCGTAGTGACACGCGTAAAGGCCAGCAAGTCTGTCACGAGTTCGTGCATTCGCTGCGCTCCATCGATGCTGGTACCGACTAGTTTCACCGCTTCCTCGTTGAGGTCCGCTTTGTGAGCGAGCCGCAGCAAACCCATCGATAGGGAGATGTTCCGGAGTGGCTCCTGAAGATCGTGCGCAGCCGCATAGGCAAACTGCTGCAGGTCGATATTGGCTTGGCGGAGCTGGTCTTCAGCTTGCTGCCGCTTGGTATTGTCTTGCACAATACCAATGAACCGAACAGGCTTGCGCGTAGCGCCGCTGCTGCCAAAGAAAACCCGGCCCTCAACATGAAGGGTTCGCACAAGGCCGTCCGTCAACCCAATTACGCGGTAGTCGTTTTCGTACTTCCCGTCACCCTTGGGATCCAGCGCGTTCTGAATAAGCTGTTTTACACGGTCCAGATCGTCAGGATGGACACAGCGTTGAAAGCACTCGTGATCGATCGGGCCTTCAGGCGCGAAACCAAATGCAGCGCGGGAAGCACTGTCCCAACTGATTTCACCGGTAAGCGGGTTCCAATCCCAAACGCCAATCTGCGCTGAACGGACCGCCATGCGCAAGCGTTCCTCTTCCAGCCGTAGCGCTTCCTCAGCCTGCTTCTGAGCATGAATATCAGTTGCGGTGTAGATCCAGTATTGAAGTTTGCCGTCCGTATCGTACACTGCCCTGGCGCGCTTGGAGAACCAGCGATATTCTCCATCGTGGCGCAGCAATCGCACCGGTAGCGGATCCAGCAATCCGACATCGTTGGCCGTCTGCCAGCGCGCAAAAAAGTTCTGGAGGTCCTCAGGATGCACCACGTGTACCCACTCGGCTTCCGGCATGCCGGCATTACGACCCAAGTAATCGCGCCAGCGCCGGTTGACATAGCTTGTCTCCCCGTTAGGCAGCAACTGCCAAACAAGATTGGGTAAGCTGTCGGTTAACTCACGAAATAACTGATCACTCTGACCAACTGCAAGCGTGGACCTTCCCATTGCGCCGTCGCACTGGGAAGGGTTCACTGCCTCAGCCGCGCCTGCCAGATACCGGAAGACTTCCCTGAGTTGTTCTTCTTGTAGCGCATTTAAATTTTCTGCAATCGTTTGCTGAAGTAAATCGCGATCAGACACGGTCAGCTACACTCTTTCACGTTTGTCCCGATCACCAATGTTTGTATTTTATGCGTTTGCGTTGAGGTAAGAAAGCGACTTTGTTTCAAACAAAGTGTATTTATCCTGATAATCAACAACTTGCGGGTGCTGGCTGCCGAGCATCCAGACAAGAGCGCCTGCTCCACCGTGCTCTCTCAACTGTTGCATCCAACGCCCATAAAGCGCGTCACGAGCCGAGTGTGTAGTCCCAAATTCTTCCATCAGCACAGGCTTGTTTAGCAGGCGGCTGATTACAAGATGATCCGCAATCCATTTTTCGATAGCACGACTCTCCGGTCTTACGCCCCAATGCTCCGGGTACAAGTGAAATGTGCCAAAGTCGATGAACGGCAGTTTGAGAAATGCTTCAGCATCGGTACCGTAGCGGCCATCGTACAAGTGAGACAGGCCGCCCTTACAGAAGAAGCCTTCGTCACCGACGGCAAGCAGGTGATTGATGTCCAACTGTTTCAAGAAGAAGCTCATCTCGTGCACCCACTCCAGCAATATCGAGCTTCCGCCAGAGTTCGGGCAGCGTGGCTCGTTAGCTAACTCCCAGGCAAAAATGGCCGGTTCATCAATGTAGAGGCGGCCGGTTCGGGTGTTCCGGCGCATCAATACATGCTCTGCCCACTGCTTATAAGCGTCTTGCGCGACCTGGGAACGAAAGAACGCGGCAGAACAATCAGGAAGGTTTAGTGCACTTTGGTAAAAAGCGAGGCCGCCGAAGTCCGGCCAATTGTTCAGGAGCGGTAACAGCAAGTAAATGCCGCTGCGTTCTGCGTTTTCGATCAGTGCATCCAGGCGCTCGAGCCCGCTCGGCCCATCGTTGAACTGAATTTTGCCGTCGGCAAAGAATTGAAAGGCCGACTCCGTTTCCTTCCTGCACAATACATCACAGAAAGCCCAGGCCCGAATGGTATTCATGCCCGCCGCTGCAACCTGCTTCAGAATAGAAACCTGTACTTCTTCTGTACAGAAGCCAAGGAAATAACAGTTCACCCCGAGGGCAAAGAAGTTCTTTCCCCCTAATTGAAAGTCGGTGTTTCTCGTGCGAATGAAGTTCGGCATGTGCGCAAACTGGAGCGTGGATATACGACCTTACGCATCAGATGATTTTGAGAACTGCCTCGTACTGTTTGATTCAAATACACCGCAATATTTTGTCGAGAGTGAACGGAATGACTTCGAGCAGTTTCTGACTCATCTCGACTGCCCCTATTTCGTCCTGGAGCACGAGGGAGCCATGATTGGCTGCGGCGGTTATGTTGTCACGGTGGATCAGCACGAAGCAAGATTACGCTGGGGTATGGTGCGGGTTGACTTTCACCGAAGTGGTCTTGGGCGGTTCCTGCTTTTGTTCCGGTTGCGCGAGATTGGAAAACTCGGGCACATTCAACTGGTTCGCCTGCAGACCTCGCAACACTCGGCACCATTCTTCGAAAAGCAGGGATTCAAGACGGTCGCGGTTGTTCAGAATGGATTTACAGCCGGGATGGATCAGGTGGAGATGATAAAAAAGCTAACTGTCTGCTCGTAGTAGATTCGGCGCTTAGTAAGCGTTTACGCGACGGTCGAGAGATTGTTGATTGAGCTCAGCTCTAGGCTTTGGCTACCGCATATTGAAAGGCATCGGTTGCACTCGGTTTAAGTAGCGCCCAAGCTTTATCGTAGTCATCTTTTTCTTCGGTTTGGAGTTGTCGGGCCAGCTGTTCGGTTTTCGAGTCGCCCGCCGCTGCCGCAACCGTCGCGAGCGATTCGTACATTGCCATCTCGGCGGCTGCCGCTCCAATGCACATAAATAGATGTTGTGTGTTCTTCTCTCGCGGCTCCTGTCCGATTTGAGCTATTGTTGTCGAGAAAGCTAGAATATGGGCCATCACACTTTTTGAAGTGGATGGGCTGCCGCCGAGTTCCCGGAGACGAACTTCGAGTCGTTCGTGCTGGGTCTTGGCTTTGCCGGATGCCCACTCAAAGAAGCTTCTTACGGGACCTTGCTCACCCGTTTTGCCAAAGGAGGCGAGAGTATCTTCAAAGTTTCTCTCTGCTGCCTCTGCATCCTGGATGTACGTTGCTATTAATTGCTGGCTAGTCATTTTCGTCTTTTACGCCTCCGCGTACTCTGAAGAATTCATCGTGCTACCGCTCCATGCGCTTCCAACGCCGGCCTTGCAAGCGTGTTTGATGCGATAGCTTTCGTTTGCATCAGAACAGGGCTTCGACCAAATACGAAATCTAATGTCCAATCGCCGACCACTCTGATCTTTTGAGCTGTCCCTGGCATCTTCGCCAGATAAACAGCTCTCCAAAGCGCCCATGCCAACACGCCTGAAATGTTGAATCCTAATAGCCGAGCAACTCCGGCACGCTTTCCGACAAGTGCAAGTTCGCCAAGCGGTTTATAGGTAAACGGACGTGGCTGAAGACCTCTCAAGGCGCCGACAATGTTCCGGGCAACAAGCACTCCTTCACGAGTAGCGTTCTGTGCAGTAGGCGCATATGACGCAGGCTTGCCGGAAGGTGTCGGAATTTCCGCGCAGTCGCCAATCGCCCATACACCTGCATGGCCTTCCATTTGGCAACTGCCGTTTACCTTCACTCCGCCATGTTTACCTTTCTCGCAGTCAAGATCAGAAACAATGGGATTAGGTTTTACGCCTGCTGCCCAGATCAGAGTGTGGGTCGGTATCTGTCCACCAGGTTTCACCTCGACACTGTCAGCGGAAGCTCCCGTGATACTTGTTTTCATGCGGATTTCCACCCCACGTTCCTGTAGCTTGCGAGCGGCATAGGTCGCAAGCTTCGGGCTGGTTTCGCTAAGCAGGCGGTCACCGGGGTCAATCAGAATAGTGCGCCCTACTCGGTCCGTGGCTCTTGCCCGATCAGCAACCTGGTCGCGCACCAAGTCGTTGATTGCGGCCATTGTTTCCACGCCCGTGTAGCCACCGCCAGCGACAACAAATGTAAGCAAGGCTTTCGAACGAGCCTCATCTTTCTCTGTTTTGGCGCGCTCCAAACAACTCAGAACATGCTTGCAGATTGCCGATGCGTCTCCCAGTTGCTTGACGCCTAACGAGTGCTCGGCCACTCCAGGTATGTGATGGTAGTTGGTCACAGAACCCAAAGCGATCACGAGATGATCCGCCGTGATCTGTGTGTCTGTCCGATCGGGGCCGGAATCATTCACCTTCACTGTTACCGTACGCGAAGAAAGATCGATTTTGCTAACAGCTCCCTGCACAAAGCTAATACGGCTAGGAAGCTGGCCAAGTGGGACAGCGATGTGATGCGTCTCTAGTTCGCCGCCGGCTGCCTCCGTGAGCATGGGAGTAAAAAGTAAATAGTTGTCTTCGTCGATAAGTACGATGGATGCACTCGCCGGGTCTGGCAAGAGCCGGGCCAACTCTAAGGCCACCGCTCGACCGCCAAACCCTGCGCCAATAATGGCGATCGTCTTGCCACGTGCAGCGACCGCGTTTCGCTTGGCCTCAGAAAATCTCCGGGTAGTCGCTAAAATAGCCCACCCGGCGACTCCAGCGAGAACGGACCATCCGATGCTTCTGGTTTTCCCCATGACGACCCGTCAGTAACTTCCGGCTTGGCGCAACATACCGCCATCGATGAAGTAAGTGGATCCCGTTATATAAGAAGCTTCTTCGGAAGCCAAATAAACTGCCAGCCCTGCTATGTCTTCCGGTTTTCCCCAGCGATTGAGCGGAATTTCGGCCATCAAAGCCTTTTCAATTTCGGGTTGGGCTTCAATATCCGCATCGATGGGCGTATACACCGCTCCTGGTCCAATGTTATTTACCGTGATGTTGTGCTTCGCAAGCTCAACGGCGATGGTGCGGGCAAGCATTCGCAAGCCACCTTTTGAGGCGCAATACACTGAATTGGTGGGCATGGGCAAGTCTTCGTGGACTGATGAGATATTGATGATCCTGCCGCCATTACCTTGTTTAATCATTTGACGTGCCGCCGCCTGCGCGACCAGAAAAGGCCCAATAAGATTGACGTCGATGATTTTGCGGCACTCCTCGAGCGGGTAGTCTACAAAGGCAAACTTCTTTTCGATGCCGGCATTGTTGACCACAATGTCCAGCTTGCCGAACTCCCGTACTGCGCTGTCGATTAAGTTCTGGACTTGGCCTGGATCTGAGACATCTGCTCCCACGGCAATACTTTTGCCGCCAGCGGACTTGATCATTTCTTCCGTCTGGCTTGCCCGGTCAGGCTTCCCGACATAATCAATAACGACGAAGGCGCCTTCTTTAGCAAACCGCGTTGCGATACCTTGTCCGATTCCGGTGGCCGCACCAGTAACAATCGCTATTTGATCTTTTAATCTCACTTATGATTCCGTTTATTAGAGGCCGAGTAGGCACGGATGTTACAGGCAGTAGCAGTGTGAAAAGAAGCAAGCGCCGACAAGCACAATGAAGGATGACAGAGAGACACGATGAAAGCCACTTGGAAGCCACATGAAGAGCACGGAAAGCTATCTACAGCTGATAAGAAGCAACTGCCCGACTCAGTCTATGCCTTTCCTGAGAAGCGAAAAGAGCCCATGACCGATGCGTCACACGTGCGGAACGCCATTGCTCGGTTCGATCAGGTGAAGGATGTTACTGACAATGAACGGGAGCAGGCGTTTGCAAATATTCAAACAGCGGCGCATCACTACAAAGTCGACATGCAGGAAACCCGGTGGCAGGAGCTTGGGAAAAAGCCTCACACTTCCAATCCTGCCCACAAAGGCTGACTCACCATCTTGAGTCATCAGAACAATTCGGGGGCTCATCCCGATACTTTTTTCACCTTGTCGCTATCTCAATAGTGACAATGGCTTCCCAACAACCAGAGGAGTTTCAGCGCATTAATCAGATCTTTGAAAACGAGGTGATTGGCGGAAAGAACTTCAGCGCAGTTTCGCAAGTTTACACCGCTGATGCACGCATTCTGCCCCCGGGTGCCGATATGTTGCAAGGGCTCGACCATATCGGTACCTTTTGGGAGCAGACCGTATCTGCGCTGGGTGTGCAATCGCTTAAGCTCTCAACTGTTGATCTGCTAATAACCGGCGAGGTGGCAGTCGAGGTTGGCACGGCGGAGCTTGTTACCAATCAACCGACTTCGCCCAACATGTTGAAGTACGTCGTGATCTGGAAGAAAGAGGGCGAAGGCTGGAAGTGGCAGACCGATATCTGGAACGCTGCCGCAGAATCCCAACAGAAGTAAGCTAAGAGAGCATGGAATGGACCCCGGGCGGAATAAGCAATGACATCGAGGACCGTCGCGACGATAGCGGCGGAGGCGGGAACTTTGGCGGGTTTGGCTTCGGTCACTTTGGTATTGGCGGCACGCTTATTCTCGGTTTGTTGAGCCTGATCTTCGGCCGGAACTTCTTTGCTTTGTTCTCGGGCGGAGGAACGGCAGCACCTGTTACGCAACAGCGTAGCGTGCCTGATCGTGGACGAGACGCGCAGGAAGGAACCGAGGTTCAGTTTGTCTCGTTTGTGCTGGATGACGTACAGAAGAACTGGACGGTGATCTTGCCGCAAGCTGAGAATGTGCCGTACCGGCATGCCAAGCTGGTGCTTTTCCGGAACGCCTACCCTTCAGGCTGCGGTATGGCCAAAGATGCCATTGGACCCTTCTATTGTCCGGAGGATGAGAAGGTGTATTTGGATTTGAGCTTCTTCGACGAGTTGCGCAATCGCTTCGGCGCACCCGGCGAGTTTGCTCAGGCGTACGTGATTGCTCATGAATTAGGACATCACGTGCAGAAGATACTTGGGATTGAGCCAAAGGTGAGGGCGCTACAGGAGCGGCGACCGGAGGCAGCCAACGCGCTGTCCGTTCGCCTGGAGTTGCAGGCTGATTGCTTTGCCGGAATCTGGGCTCACTCTACGCAAGAGCGACGCATCATCAACGCTTCGGATGTGAGTTCTGCGCTTGGCGCGGCGGCTGCAGTTGGAGATGATCGTTTGCAAAAGATGGCAACTGGCCGTGTTAGTCCGGAGTCTTTTACGCACGGAAGTTCAGCGCAACGGGACCATTGGTTTCAAGCGGGCCTGGAG
>CAXTWQ010000076.1:13848-26657 GCA_964248065.1 uncultured Bryobacteraceae bacterium
GAGTCAGGGCGGCTTACTTCTTGCAACACCTTCACTCAGAATCAGTAGAAGTCACGCGGAAGTAGACAATACCTGCGGCAATCAGAACCGGAAGCAGGCAGAAGACAATCGCTATTAGCTGCTGATAGAAGTCGAAGTGGCGCTGTACAGCAGGAACCAGCACTTGAATTACCAGCACGCACCACAGCACCCAGGCAATAACAACGGACAGGATCCAGACCGGTTTCAAGTGCATTCTGAGACTGTGACGGTTCTATTCTAATCTGTGTCCGGTTTGGTGCACCACAGTAGCCAAGCAATCAACACCGCCTGTAAAGGCAAACGAGCCCACAAAGCCCATTGCGGTACGGGGTGCGCCGTTACCTGAACGGAGTTGGTAGCCATGTAAAGGTTTGCCGGAAAGACAGCAATCAGTAGCGCGCTTAAACCCCACCCGGCTCCGCGCCGCCAAGTTGGAATGAGTAATCCAATGCCTCCAGCCAGTTCGGCCAGCCCGCTTAGGTAGACAAGTAGAGTTGGTTCAGGCAAGTAGGGCGGAACGATCTTCACAAAGAGTGGAGCGCGCAGGAAATGAAACGTGCCCGAGAACAAGAAGAGAACTCCAGCCGCACTGGTAAGTACGCGCTTTAAAGATTTGATTCTTCCCAGCGTTTTTCCATTTTAGATGGCAGTGTGGTTCACCCTTGTGGAAGAGACAGAACCATAAAGGCAGATGAATAGGAACGCAGGGGTTTCATCAACGGAGGGAGGCCGGTGCTGTACTTGCGGGAATGAGAGCCACGCCTCGCAGCCAATTATTGACCAGATTGGCGGCATCTACGCTGCCTATTCCAGTCGCGAAATCCCAACCTGTTCCTGCCGCGTAGGCAGGCAGATAGGCTTTCGAAGAGAGCGAGAACACGCCGATCTCGCCAGAAGGGGCATAACAGTTCGGACTTCCCGGGAGGCACACTACCGCGTTATCGCCTTGCGTAATGTCGTGGAATGTACAGTCAGCGCCGATGCTTGCCCCAAGACTTGCATCGCACACGCTGGCACTTCCGGTATCGAATTGATCGTGCGCCAAAGCGTAGTAGACCGGATTCGGATTGCCCCAGGCTTGGGCCGTACTCTGGTTGATCAATGCTTGCAAGCCGGCCATGAAGGGCGCTGACGCCGACGTACCACCGGAGATTTGGTAGTAGCTGTTGCAAGCCGTACCGGCTCGAGTCGGATCGGAAAAGCAGATGGCGTACCCGTGGCCCCATGCGCCGGCCGAGGCAAACAGAGAGACATCCGGCAGGTCGCGCACCTCGTCATCAGGATTGCCTGGCAAGCCTGCCTGCCACGTCGGCTTGGAGTAGCCGGTACAGGTACCACCAACGGTCGGCCTGGAAGAAGGGGAACCCGAGGAACAGGAACTCGCGCCACCGCTGCCCGCATCTCCATTCAGAAGTCTTGCAGCCGGTGTAGAAGGGCTGTTGCAGTAACCGTCAGCCCCATAAGGATGTGCAAAGCCATTAAAGGTAGCCTGTAACTGGCTTGCACAAGAGCCGTTCCAGGGAATCTCGGGAATATAGGATAGAGCGGAAGCTTTAATTGCAGAGTTGACCGTTGACCAGTATTGATTCACCACACCAAGATAGGTGTCAGCGAAGTCAGTTCCGCCCACTGCGACGTTCCACGGCGTAGAAGCAAAGCCACTTACGCTGAGGCCGTGGGAAGAGAGCGTATTTCGGTCACTGGCGTCCGGCCCCCAGTCGCCCGACGATACAAAAATCGAGACACCCTCGGCGGCGGCTTGTAGGTATAACGCATTGATCGCAGCATTTTGAGTTGCTCCTAAGCTTGCTTCCGCGCTGCCGTAGCTGATACTCACAATCGATGGTGGATGAGGCGAACTCAACAGATTGCGCAATGCTATAAAGCCGCCAAACTCAAACGTATTAGCACAAGCTGCAACGACCACCGTGGCGCTTGGTGCAGCAGCGGTCACTACTTCAGCATCGAGCGTTGCCTCCCGATCGGCATTGCTAGTGCCAGGATCAACGCAGGGTAGTCCCTGACTGCCAGGATTTAAAGAGAGCAGCGCACCTTGCGGAAAACGCTTGGTCAATCCAAAGGCGCGCCGGTAGGCGTACCAGTCGCTGGCGCTATACATATCGCTACTTTCCAGCACAGCAATTCTTTGACCCTGACCGGACAAACCGCTCGCAAAGACTGGGTTCAGGTTATAGACGACTTGAAGATCGCTGGCGCCAAGCGAGTGCCCGCCACCGATGAAGTTAATGTCGGGTATGGGAACCGTGCGGACGATGTTTCCCATGGCGTGTGGAGCGAAGTCGTTCAGGGAAATTACGCCGGTAACGACCGAAGCAAGAGCTGCGGGTATCCGGGGATCGCTCATATTGGCGACATGAGCTTGACCCTTGTATGTGAGCCGATGCATGGAGGTGTGAAAAGCGGCTTTCACTTGGGCAGCTGTACCTGAAAAGTCGATGACGGTTCCACTTGGATAGGTGGCATTCACATGAAACCCAAAGCTTTGAAGCCACTGCCGCACAGTGTCCAGATCAGCCTCGGCGACGCCGTATTTTCTTCCAATCTCGTCCGCGGTCATCCACTTATGAAAGCGGGGAGAGCGCGGATCGCCTGACGCTTCAACCGCCTGCTCAAGGGCGGCTTGCTGTTCGGGTGACGGTTTCAGTTGAAGCGCAAGGTGCTCCATAGGCAGAGTGTCAGGAACAGAACCCTCGTCAGTAGCGGTCTGAACCTCTGGGCGCGTGTTGCCGACGAGCGAAACCAGATTGGAATTATTGATCGAATCGGTGATCATCAAACGCGGGTGCGTGCTCTGGGCCGACGCCGACAGAGAAACGACCATTGCTAAAGGAATAGCTAGTGAGTACGGCCAGTTCATGACACCTCAAGCTGCCTTCGGAGCGACAGACCTCCATTATCAAACGAACAAAGGGTTGAGATCGTTGGTTTCTCCTCCCCAATACTGTAAGTTTTTCGTAAACCGCAAAAAGCAGAGCCTTGTTATACTCCCCTTCAATCAACCAAGTCGTTGAAGTCGGTGTTTGGGAGGCTCTTTTGTCACGACTTTGGTCTGTCCTTTTACTTGCTTGCTGCACCTGCGGCATGCTGCTGGCACAATCAACGGGCAGCATACAAGGCGTTGTCACGGATGCCAGCGGAGCGGTGTTGCCCAATGCTTCCCTGCTTATCACCAGTCCGAGCACCGGTCAGAAACAAACTGTAGTAACGGATGGAGCGGGCCTGTACGCGGCGCCATCGCTTCAGCCGGGATCGTACTCAATTGAGGCAAAAGCTCCGGGGTTGCAGACTACGACGGTCTTCAACGTGAAGGTAGAAGTAAGCTCGACGACACGACAGGACTTCTCGCTCAGTGTCGCGAATGCCAGTCAAACTGTTCAAATTGAAGCCCAGACGCCGGTGGTGGAAACCAGCAGCGTAACGCTGGGGACGGTGGTGGACAGTAAGACCGTGCAGGAGATTCCTCTGAACGGCCGGCACTTCGTCGACTTGGCGCAGCTGGTTCCGGGCACTGTGACGCCTCCACAGAGCGGCTTTCTGACGTCGCCTTTACGCGGGCAGGGCACTTCCAGTTTCAATTCAGCGGGCGGCCGCGAGGACACTGTCAACTTCATGATCAACGGCGTAAACATGAACGACATCTCGCAAAATCAAATTACCTTCCAGCCAACAGTGAATACGGTGGAAGAGTTTAAAATCGATAACTCGACCTTCAGTGCCGAGTACGGCAGAAATTCCGGGTCGATCGTCAACATTGCCACCAGAGCCGGCACCAACCAAATTCATGGTGAGGCGTACGATTACTTTCGCAACAATGCACTTGATGCTCGAAACTTCACGAATCCGATCGGGGTTCAGCAATCGCCTTTCCGGCGCAATCAGTTTGGCGGCGACGTTGGGTTTCCGATCAAGAAAGACCGTACGTTCCTCTTTACGAGCTACGAGCAGTTGAAGCAGCGTCAGAGTTTGCCAATCAATACGCCTGTGCTCTCGGCTGTTAATCGCGCGGCGATTGCCAACTCGAACGATGCGGTTCTTCGCCAGCTACTGCCTCTGATTCCGACGGCTAACTCTCCCGGCAATATTTTTACCGGCAATGCGATTGCGCCGGTGGACATTTATCAAGGCACGGCGAACTTCACACAGACGTTCGGCGAGTCAAACCGATTCAACGCTTACTACGCCATGCAGCAGGATCAGCGAAACGAGCCCACGACGCAGGGTAATAACCTTCCGAACTTCGGTGATCAGCGTCATGGCGTGCGGCAACTGCTGACCTTAGTTGATACGCAGACGATCAGCCCCACGCTGGTGAATGAGGCACGCGCAGGGTTCAACCGAATCCACATCGTCTTTGCTCCGCAAAATCTTCTGAATGCTGCCAGTTATGGAATCAATAGCGGCGTTGATGCGCCGATTGGCTTGCCGCAGATCAGCGTTGCAGGTGCGTTTTCTTTCGGTGGCATAAACGGTTTCCCACAAGGGCGCGGTGACGACACCATCATCGCCTCAGATACAGTGAGCTGGGTTCGAGGCGAGCACACGGTCAGGTTCGGCGGAGAGTATCGCCAAGCCATAGCCGACAGCTTTGCCAGTACACCGGGCAGTTTTGGATACTCAAACATCAATGCCTTCGTGGCTGACCAGGCAACATCGTTCACTGCGAACAGTTCTAATCGGGCGAATCGGGTCTACATTCCCTCTGTGGGATTTTTCATTCAGGATGCCTATAAAGTTCGGAGTAACTTTACGCTTACGCTCGGGTTGCGCTACGACTGGAACGGGACGCCCACCGAGGCTCTGAACCGCTTCGTCGTTTTCGACCCGGTCGCAGACGCGCTGGTACACGTGGGACAAGCGGGCGGACTGCGATATGCCTACAACCAAAGCGCGCTTAACTTTGAGCCACGTGTCGGGTTTGCCTGGGATGTACGTGGTGACGCCAAGACAGTAGTACGCAGCGCTTACGCAATCTTCATCGATCAACCCACGGCAGGCCTGGTTACCGGCTTGGCGAGCAACCCGCCTTATTCGGTTCCTGTCCAGTTCTCGCCGACAAAAGCAATTCCGTTTGTCACGCTGGCCAATGCCTATCAGTTTGCCAGTGGCAGCATCTCACCGACTTCGGTGGCGCATGGGTATAAAAACGCCAACGTGCAGTCTTGGAACTTCAACCTTGATCAGCAGCTGGCAAACAACTATGGCCTGCGCATAAGCTATGTCGGAAGCAAAGGAAGCGACCTGAATATTGCGCGCAACTACAACCAGCCAGTGAATGGCGTTCGGCCGTATCGAGCACTCTCAGCAAATAGTATCGATGCTGGATTGCCGCTGGGCAACATCACCGTATATGAGAGTGTTGCCAACTCCTCATATCAGGCGCTCTGGGTAACAGTCCAGAAACAATATTCGGCTGGCTTGCAGTTCAGCGGTTCCTATACATGGTCGAATCGATTGATGAAAACTCGCGGAACATACAAGGCGTCGTGGTTCAGGATAGTTACAATCTGCATGGTGACCGCGGGCTTTCCGACTATGACGCCCGGCACCGTTTCGTTCTAAGCGCCGTTTATGATCTTCCGTTTCATGCAAACAGGTTCATTGGCGGCTGGCAGTTATCGTTGATCCAAACGCTGCAGAGCGGTAATCCGATTAACTTTCACACCAGCTTCAACACCCTCACTGGCGCAGGGACATTGCGACCGATTGTGAATGGCCCTGTGCTGACCGGTTATGGCCCGGCAACAAACGGTTCGCCCACGTTTATCTCGTATGTATCGTCCAGTGCCTTTCCGCAGCAGTCAAATGTGTTCGGCAACCTGGGACGCAATGTGGTGATCGGCCCTGGTTACGAGAACCTTGACTTATCTTTGATGAAGAACTTGAAGATATTCGAAAGGGCAACATTGCAGATCCGGGGCGATGCTTTCGACCTGCTGAATCAGACTAACTTCGGTCAGCCAAACTCGACCTTGGGCTCCAGCACGTTCGGCCTGATCAACAGTACTCGCTTTCCGACTGGTGATTCAGGGTCGTCGCGCCAGCTGCAACTGGCCTTGAAATTATCTTTCTGAATATTTGAATTGGTGAAACAAGTGAGGGCAAGTTTAAAACAAAGAGGCGCCCAGAATGTTCTGAGCGCCTCCGAAAGCTACTTTGCGGACTTACTTGGCAGCCTTCTTGCGGCGAAGGAGGGTTGAGATGCCGACCAGCCCGGCGCCCATAAGACCCATCATGCCGGGCTCAGGAGCGGGTGTGCTGAAGAAAGCGAAGTGAGACACGCTATCTTGAGAACCCAATGCTGTTTGCGAGTAGTACGTTGTACCGAGGTTGGAAACCTGTTCGACCAGGCCGAAGTTTCCGCCAGGAGTGAAGTTATAGACGTTGCTGCTATTACCGGTTAATGCGTGAAACGCGTGGGTGGGATCAGCAGTTAGATAGTAGCCGAGTTCATTGGTAGCGGCAGTGACTTGAACCTGCACGTTTGCATTTACGTTACCGTTCACTGAGAAAGTCACATCGTTGGCTGATCCTGTGTGGCTGGTGGAATTGGAGGCCAGGAACTGTGCACCGGGGTCAAGAGCAACACCCTTGTTGCAAGCACCGCCGCCGTAGATGCAGTAGCCAACGTTGTAGCTGCCGGATGGTTGATCGTAAGACGCATTGTTCCAGAACGGGGTGCCGCTGGTGCCAAGGACGGGCTTGTCGTAGAACGAGCCGGTTGAATTCAGTGTCAAGCCACTGCCGCTCAACGAGAACACCATGTCGTTATAGTCGTAGTCGCCGCCTTTGGTATCTTCAAAGCCGACAAAGTACGTGCTGCCAAACACAGGTGCGGACAGTAGAAGCGCGGCGCCAATCAGGGTAAAGTTCTTCAGTTTCATTTCTATCTCCTCCAAAACCACTCATGCGGTTGTTTCTTAGCGGGTTTGATCCGCCGAGCAACTCTTGCTTTTGCAGAATAGAAGCAACTGGCCAGATGCTGAAATTACCCGTACTCGCAGCACTCACCGGTCTTAGCGAACGATTGACGGCTTACAGTAAACCCGGATTTTCTGAGGTGCAGGGAGGGGTTCTAGTACGGCAAGATTACGTTTGGCGTAAGAACGAGCGGCGTGAGAACTCCGGGACAGTTAGAAAAGCAAGTACCGGAAATGGGAAATCTTGCAGTACTGAGAACGTGACGAATAAAGGGATGGAGTGGAAGTATCAGCCTCAGACCCGGCCGGTTCGCAGCAGAAACGTATAGCCGAACGCCTCTAGTATGATCGCGCCGGTCAACGAAAGGACAACACACAACAGGAGTACGGCTGCGTACTGCAATGAGCGCCCTAGAGGAGTTTGACGGGGCGGAACTAAGCGCTGGACGTAGCGAGCGCAAAGAATCTGAACCAGACAAAAAGCAGCCAAGACCAGATTCGACATGAGCGCGAGGCTATTGATCTGCGCGGTGGTTATTGCATGCGTGTAGCTCGCGATTGTGCTCAGCAAAATACGGAGATAGAGCAGAGCGGCCGGGAAGGCGATGGCGAGCAATAGACGCGCCAGGTTCTTGCCTTCATACTGAGTGCGGTCGTGCTTGGGACGAGTTGCGGCTTGCACTATCGATTAGGTTCAGTGCGTTGCTGTTGTTGCTGCTGCGGGGGCTCATCGGAACGCGCGTTGCGCTTTGTTAGAACACCGAAAGCAATTAAGAACAGGATGACCGTTGAGACGATAGCGGTGACAACGAAGGTCGGTCGCCAGGACTTGTTTCTACTTGCCGCTATCCGACCTGCAATAGCACCGATCAGCAAACCGCCAACTACCGCGAGGAAGAGAAAGAGCATGGACCTAGAATTAGGATGGCATGCCGAAACGAGGAGCTAACCGCGACTTAAAGTTTGAACTCCGTCGGGAGTTCCAATCAGAACCTGCGAGGTGATGCCAAGGAACAGCCCATGTTCGACAACGCCGATGACGCCGTCTAATTCGTGGCCTAAGTGGTCGGCAGAATGTATTGGACCGACTGCGCAATCGAGGATGTAATTGCCGCCATCGGTTACATAAGGCGCTCCACTCTCATCTTTTCGGAGCTTGGGGTTTAGATTCAAGGTATTCAGGCGTTTCGCGGTAGCTTCCCACCCAAAGCGGACTACTTCCACCGGCACTGGCGAATGGCTACCCAGGCGGTCTACAAGCTTGCTCTTGTCAACAACAATCACAAGGCGCGAACTGGCTGCCGCAACAATTTTCTCCCGCAGCAGATTTCCGCCGCCGCCTTTAATCAGATTAAGAGTATGCAGCTCCACATCATCTGCGCCATCAATTGTAATGTCGATGGCAGGATGCTCGGCCAGAGTCGCAAGCGGGATAGCAAGCTCCCGGGCTTGGGCAGTCGTCTTTTCAGAAGTTGAAATCCCAGTAATCCGCAAACCAGAAGCAACGCGCCGACCGATCGCTGCTACAGCCAGGGCAGCAGTAGTTCCGGAACCCAGGCCTACAATCTGCCCGTCTTTCAGACATTCCGCAGAGGCGTTCGCAGCGGCTTGCTTTAACTGATCGGCAGATGTACTCATGGCTGATATCAAGGTTACCGTTTCCAGAAATGGAACAAGGATTATGAGACGGCTTGCCAGAGGGTTTCAGCAAGGGGCCATTGGTCATCAACCCACGTACTAACGGGACAGAACCCGGTGGCATTTGCGAATGCGGCGAGTTCATGCAGTTCGAATTTGTGGGACGACTCAGTCCAAATAGCCTCGCCCGCTTTGAATAGATAAGCAGCATCGAGTGCGCCAATGTGAACACGCTGATCGCGAAGCGAAACCAGGTGCATCTCGATGCGCCGATGCTGGTGGTTCCATCGCGCCTCGTGGCGGAAGCAGCGCAGATCGAAGTCAGCATCGAGTTCACGATTCATTCTGCCGAGCAGATTTAAATTGAAGGCTGCGGTAACACCAGTCGGGTCATCATAGGCAGCAATCATCGTGCGAACATCCTTGACCAGATCTGCGCCAAGCAGGAAGAAGTCGCCCGTTCGCAGGTGTGATCGAAGTTGCTTGAGAAAGTCGGGAATTTCAGCACGCTCCAGATTGCCAATAGAGCTGCCCAGGAAAAGCAATAGAAGCGGACCTGTTGGCCTCTGAAGGGAGAGTGTGGCCAGTCCCTCAAGCCAACTTTGACAGAGTGGAACAACATGGCATTGCGTTCCGATCTCTCGTTCACACGCACTCAATGCGGCCGATGAAACATCGATAGGGTAGTAGGTCAAACCGGCATTTGCTTTGAGTGCGGAGTGCAAGATATTGGTGGTCTTCTTTCCACTACCGCTGCCTAACTCGGCTACTGCAGAAAGCGAGCCGCAATAGTCTGCTATCTCGCCGGAGTGTAGGCGGAGCAGTCGGTCATCAGCGCGACTCAGTCCGTACTCGGGAAGCAATGTGATCGCCTCAAAAAGACTGCTGCCCAAGTCATCGTAGAGGAAGCGCGGGGAAAGCTTTCGAACCGGGGTGAACGAAGAAAACGCGTCACGAACATCGGACGCAAACTCGCTGAGCTGAGATGGAGCGGAAACTGCCATCACCTACTCGGTATCAACGCAGCGGAAAGTAGCGTACATGTAAGGATAGTCATGCCGAAACCAGTTTCGAAACGACCGGCGAAGCAATCGTGAAGCGGTACGGGGCGCACCGCCCTTCATAACAAAGTGTTCGCCATCAAAGAAATCGGCCGAGTAACCAGGATAGGTGGCGCGCGGCTTAAATCCAGGCAGAGGACCAAACGGCGAACGGGTCCACTGCCAGCCATTGCCTACCAGCTGACTTACTCCGAACGCGCTGTCACCTGACGGAGAAGCGGTGACCGGTTCAGGATCCCAGCGCCGGAAATCGAAGTTGCCGAACGAGTGTTCAGGTTGTCTTTCGCCCCATGGATAGCTACGCTCCGCGCCGGAAGGCGTACCATACGCGGCGCGATGGAATTGCTCTTCGCTTGGCAAACTTTTACCAATCCAACGGGCGTATTCGGCCGCCTCTGATTGAGTTACGTAAACCGGCCAATCCATCGGAAGCGGCAGGTTCCCAAACATGCCTCGATATTCAAAAGCGGTCTTGGTCGGCAACCAAAAATGAGGGGCTTCAGCACCAGCCTGGACGAATCGCAGATAGTCACCATTGGTCACGCTGTAGCGTTGCATACGAAACCCATCTACCAGCCGTGTTGTTTGGTCGTACTCGTTGTCCCACCCAAAACTTCCGTCATGAGGACGGCCGAGCGTCGCTTCACCCGCCGGAATATTACGCCACTCCTCAGCCGGTGTTTCGCTTGTAGTGTTGGTCTGCCAATTTGCCTCCCCTTGTTTCATGCCCGGGTCAAAGTTATGGAACATATAGGCGAGTGTTTCCAGGTGCATGAGCCTGTGCTCGAGCGCCATGTATACGACGTCTTCCGGTGCCTGTTCGAGGTGTTCGTCAACGTGCTCGCGACAACGATGGACGTAGACGCGCACTTGCTCGAGTGACGGCCAGTCAGCAGGAGTATCGGAAGGCAGGCTTGCACCGTCAGGGTCAATTCCAGCTTGAAATAAATCATCCAACGCTGTATCGCGCGATGGGATATGAAGGCCTTCTCTGCAAATCTGAATGGAATCGAAACCGTCCAGGTGTCCAAGATAAAAAATCACTCGATGACGCTGCGCAATAGGCCGATGAAAGAGAAACTCAGGTTTAAGAATGTCGAAGAGCCGATCACTTTCAGCGCGCGCGCTCTGAAACTCATCCAGCAGTTTTGAAACAGCAGTAAGATGGACCATAAAGATTCCGTAACGGCCTGTTACGACCGCTTCAAATACTTGCCAAGCCCTTCTAGCCTAGCAGCACTCTTTCGTAATTCGCTGGCATTTGTCACAGGTTCCGCTTATCCATTAGTACTGCCGAGGCAATCTCCAAAGCCTGTTCCGATGTTTGAATCTCACCTTCTAATTGCGCTGTCTCGACCGCGTGCAAAGCAGATTTGAAGTCCGGTCCCGGAATGAAGCCGGCCCTGATTAAATCGTTTCCAGTTAGCAATCTCGGTGGAGTCAACTGTTCCTTCTCCAGAGTCAAAAGCATTTCTTTGACGTACTCGTAAGCATCAGTGCGCCCATTACTTGCAGCGCAGTCGAGCCGATGAAGTTCCAGATGTTCGTCGAACTTAGGAAGTCGGAGAAAGCGCTTCAGGGTGCTCAAGCGCATCTGCCGCACATCTTTAAATCGCATGTGATTAGCCACCAGCGAAGTAACCTGCTCTGTGTCCTCTCCAGAGACCTTCAAATTGGAAAGGATCTGCTGCGTCATGTCCGCCCCCACCTCAGCGTGACCGTCAAACCGAATGCGATCGGCGATGCGGAATGTAGGAGGTTTGCCGACATCATGCAGCAGCACACCCCAGGCAAGCGTCCGCGAGGGCTGGCTCATACTGTCGAGCATCATCAACACGTGCGTCCAAACATCGCCTTCAGGATGGAATTGCGGAGGCTGCATCACACCCTGGAACGCTTTTACGTCAGGCAAAATGTAGTCGAGCAGTCCACTATCGGACAGCAGCTCAAAGCCGTAGCGAGCCCCGCCTTCGATCAAGATGCGGACCAGCTCGTCGCGAATTCTTTCAGCGGAAACAGATGTAACAAGAGGAGCCAGCTCACGCATAGCTGACATCGTTCCTTCAGCTATGGAAAACCGGAGTCGGGCGGCAAAGCGAATCGCACGAAGCAAGCGCAGATGATCTTCTGAAAAGCGGCCCGCCGGATCGCCGATGGCCCGAATTTGGCGTGCTTCTAAGTCCGCCAAACCGCCTACGAAGTCATAGACACGGTTCGATATGGGATCTTCGAACAGTCCATTGACCGTGAAGTCGCGCCGCCTCGCATCTTGAGCGGGATCCTTCTCGAACTGCACTTCATCAGGACGACGCCCGTCCGAATACTCACCCTCACTGCGGAATGTTGCGACTTCAATATGAACGTCAGCACTATGCCGCAGCAGAACTACACCAAAGTGGGCTCCGACAAGCGCAGCATTTGCAAACAGCTCCAGTACCTGCGCGGGAGCCGCATCGGTACTGACATCGTAATCCTTTGGAGTAATGCCGAGAAGGCGATCACGCACACACCCGCCGACCAAGAACGCTTTGTAGCCCCGACTTTGCAGCTGCCGAATCACTTCGAGAGCAAAGTCTTTGCGCTGCGTGGTCAGGTTTGGCCTGTCCGGGTTGCTTGCTGGTTGAGTCTTCTCCACCGGAAAACTCGGCGCTAACACTAGCTAATCAGGCGTGTCCACTCTTTGACTTCAGTTCGGCCATTACTTCGGCTGGAACCGCGACTTCTTCGTCGATGGTACTGTCTGCATGCTCGCCCGCAACCAACGCCGCTTGTGCTTCCATTTCCATGCGCTTCAGCTCTTTCTTAGAGGGAGGAGCTTGTTCATGCCGGTAATCGTGGTCGTGATAGCACGTCCGGCATCGAACCTTAGCCGCATGATCGTCTACCAGAGAGACAATCGAATGGTTAGTGACGCGACGGCACTTGATGCAGTGATCATCAATTACATCGCCTAAACGCTGTTCGTCCATGATTGATGCCGTTAAGCGGAGTATATCAACTTTTACGATGCTGTTAGGACTATGTCCGTACGGGAATAGTCGGCTCTAGAAAGCTTGGCGAAGGTCGGCGGTTTGCTAAACTGGGGCTTCCGTCCCAAATGGCCAGGTAGCTCAGTCGGTAGAGCGCAGCCCTGAAAAGGCTGGCGTCGGCG
>CAXTWQ010000077.1:0-3406 GCA_964248065.1 uncultured Bryobacteraceae bacterium
TGTCAGCATCGCTCTGGATCAGCAACTGAGCATCTTCCGAACCGTACAGCCAGTAGCCGCCATCAACACGCATCGCAACAAAATCAATCGGATGATTGCTCAACGTCGGCTGCAGATTGTTACGCACATGCTGGGAAAGCAACAGCGGAAAGTAATCGACATGCTCGAACGATCGCTCCTCATTCAGCTGGCCTTTGTCATCCAAAACAACACCTGTGCTGCCAGGGCCGACAACATAATGCTGAAGGTCCGCTGCTCCATTGCCATCACCAAGTGTCATCGGCGGCACATAGCTTTCGATTGATTCAGTCAATGCGGCAGCCCGGTTCGGCTGTAAGTGGAGTATTGCCCGAAGATGCTTTAGGTATTCTCGATACTCACCGGACTCGCGCTGCCAGGAGGCGGTATCTCGATCGAGGCGCCGCGCTTGCTTATCGAGGCCCAGATTTTTCTCCTCAGCTTTGTTTCCGCGAGGTCTAGTTTTCGCGGTTAGCTTACCAGCCTGAACAGCTTCACCGAGCGCAGAAAGCTCTTCGTCCATCTGAGCGGAACTTTTGGTCCACTCTGCCCGATGGCGATTAATAACTTGTTCGAGATAATCTACCGTTGCCTCACGAACCGTAACGGGGAGATCGCGTCGCGCCAGCTGCTGCAGCAAGATTTGAATACGGTTCAGATCGTTGCTGCGTAGCTGAACTGCAGCGCGCTCATTCCCATCAAGGTCAAGCCAAGCCGTCGGGTATTTGGCCGACTGGCCCGAAAGATATCTGGAAGCGGTGCTGGGGTTCACCACTCGCTGAACCAGAGGATTGAGGCCAAGAATTTTGTAGTCACTCATCTGATGGCGATTCGTAATAACGTGGTGCCCGCCCCCTTCCGGACTGTTGAACAAGTCCGGAAGATTGAATCCCTGACTCCGAACCTCTGGCCGATTGTTCATGCCGTGGTCAGATACAGCCACAAAGAGCGTTTCAGAAGCAGCAGGTCCTGATTGAATAGCAGTCCAGAGGCGACCGGCAAGTCGATCGATCTCCTGCAAAATCAGAAGCAAAGCGGCCGGGTTGTTCGTTGCGTGACCTGTGTGATCAATCTCACCCGTATAGTAGTCAAGGTATAGAACTTCCGGGTCAGCGAGAGACGCTTTAAGTTCGGCTTCTGTCTGCTGGTTGAGGAGCGCAGCAAGAGGCGTGGCCTCGCCTGTTTCCACCGGCGACACAAGTTCGGCCTTCAAACGACGTCCCAAAACCGCGTTCAGCGTGCTATACCGAACTCCGCGCTGGTAAAGTTGAAAACTCTGGTATTGCCGGCGAAAAGGGAAAGAGTCAATCAGCAGCGGAATGCCTGCACGATCAAGAACTCCCACTCCAGGCATGTCCACTTCCTTCTTGCGGGCATAATCAATGTAGAGAGGGAAGAAGTTAAGGTAATCATAAACCCGCCCGGTATAGCGGTCGTACTCGACATTGCCGCGAATCACCGAATGGTATCCGGTATCGAGCATCCCCCAGGAGGGCGCAGACAAGCTGATTCCGCGAGTGTAGAAGTTTTCAAAAACGGTGCCGCCCTCCCCGAAGATGCGGCTTAGCCACGGCAGCCTGGATCTACCAGTCTCGCCATCCACCTTTGCCATGGTCTGCGCTAGCAAGTCTGCGTTCAAGCCATCAATTTTCAGAATGACAATGCGGCGAACGGGCCCCGGAAAGGCGAGGGCAGTTGAGAAAGCGGCAACTAGCAACAGGCGTAATGTCGCCGTCACCGGCTTATCACTACCGATGCGACTGCCTGATTCGTGTTGACAGCAAGTAGTAATTCCATGCACTCAGTTTGCAGTATGGTGCTGGATACAAGGCTCCGAACACGGCTGAGAGTCGCCACGGCGTGATCACGAACAGGTTGGGAATCGAGCCCGGGTAGCAAATCATCCAGTTCGTGAATGGAGCGTGCAATATGAGAGCGGTCATAAGCAACTTCCGGATTGGTTCCATTACGCGTTGCCTCATCCAGGAACTCAAGCTGCCGCACTATGCGCCGGTCGCGGTCGAGCCGTGAAAGCTCGAACTGCTCTGGCCGAACACGGTTTGTATAAGTCCCAAAAGAAGCGGTGTGAAAAGCACTCTCTGCAGCCTGACGGCTAGGCGATTCAGCAAAATAGGCTAACTCAGCACGACGCTCTTTATTGAGCTTAGCGAGCAAAGTACCATCCTGCGCTGCTCGCTGTAATTGGTCGGAGTGAGCCTGAGCAGTAGCAAGACTGCGCAGAAGGCCCGGGCTGAGCGGGTTGACAATTAACGAATCAGCGCGCGCCGCTAAAGCCGAATGGAGAGCAGGGTCCAACTGAGTATCGAGAGCCAGGCGAGTACGGAAACGGGCATAACAATCGAGACGTTCCGCCTGGTTTGAAGCCGTACCACGCCGAGCCCAAACTGTGTGGTAGAGCATTGCAGCTGCATAGTAATACCAGTTCCCGAAATGAGAGACGCCGATGATACCGCCGGTTAATTCAGTAATCGATCGCTGTAACATCTCATGTCGGCGCACGTGATGCTCGTCACGAAAGTCGGCGAGCAGTAGAGGCATTCGAGAGTAATCGAGACTGTACACCGCAAGCGGAACAACAGAAGTCGGCGCACCAATTTCTCCAGAGGGAAGAAGCGAACCATTCTCATCCAAAGCGCGCTGATATGACAGTCCGCTCCAATGAAGGAGATCGGCATCCGACCAGGGGTCGCGAACGTTTAGCAACTTGTAAAGAGAATGAGTGTCGGTGCCGGTCTCTGGTTGCTTTGTACCAATTGGAAACCAAACAATGGCAAATTCTTTTGAGTTACCCGCAAAAGTAAGTGGTTCGACGTAAGTGCCAGTCTTCTCGGCAAGTTGACGAAGAGTTTCGAAGTTGCGGCTGCGAACTCTTTCCTCCTCAAGCTGGGCCTGCTGACCGAAGCGAGCAGTATGACCATTCTTCATCAGTCCGCCAAGCAGAGTCTTGCGCAGAGTCAATCGAGCTACAGCAGTGTTGCGTTCATCGCTCGTCAAACTGGGGCCGCCGCTGTCAACTGGTGCGCTCTGAAGGTAGGTGATGGTCTGTTCGAGCTTAATCCGTTCGATGTCGAGCGCGTTGGCCTGATAAGAACGAGATGATGCGCGAACTGGAGTGGTGAGCGGATCGAATGCGGCCCACTGCAGTAACTTACGTGAAGCCGATGACAAGACCGGATGCAGAGGCGCGTTCAGATTCAACAGCGGCGACGGCATGCGGTTCACATGCGATCCGTCACCAATGCGCCAGTAAAAGAATGGAACAGCAGATAGCACTTGTTCCGCCAAGCTATTGCGATCGGAAGTGAGCAACCATACATAAAACACACGATCGTTGCCGGAATTGCGGTCGCCGAGCGTGTCACGCAAA
>CAXTWQ010000077.1:3416-26117 GCA_964248065.1 uncultured Bryobacteraceae bacterium
AGCAATTAGCGGCACATCGGTTAAGCCCGCATCAGTTTGCCCACAAGAGCGGCAGCTTAGTGTTAAGAGCTCGGCAGTCCCACCAACCTCGGAACTGGACCAATAGTAGAAAGAGCCTTGCGATATCGAGCGGGACAGCTCTGTTCCCTGCAAAGTGGCGCTGCCTACCAAACAGATAGCTATCAGTATGAGCTTCAGACCGCGCACGAGTTGAACTCACTGATAGTAAATCGACACGGCATTTTACTTAGATGTGCAAGAAAGGAAATTTGTTCGTCCGTCGCGCTATGGAAATTACGTAGACAATTCAGGCAAGTCGCAATTCTCGCTTGCCTGAATTAAAGCCATTATCATTTCGGAGGCTGATGCATCGGTTCACTCTCTTAGCTTCAGTTTTGACCATTATTGCGAGGCTGGCCGAAGAGCCGCTTGGTACACGCACTCATACGTTTAATCACAGCGCGACAATGAGCGTCACTCGGGCTGGCGTCTGGCACAGGCGACATCTGGCTACCGATTCCGCAGCGATCCGTACTAGGAATCACTAACCTTCAAATAAAGTTTGTTTGTTCGTATGGAGCAGGAGTAAACTTCGGGATCAATTGGATTATGTGCGCCAAGCTCACCGATCATGCGACCTCTCTGTGCGTCGCTCCCTGTGCAAGCAACTCGCACAGAGGCAAATTATCCACGGCTGGTTAGATTCTAATGTGATCGATTTCAATCATGTAAACCTCCATGGACTGGCGATCCCGATGGGTTCGTCAACTCTTCCATCGCTTGCAGAAGCGCGTCGGTTAGAACCTGCCGCGTTGGCGGCGAAAGGTCTGCTGTGCTTGCGGCATACTCCGCCGATCGCACTGCCTTCAGACGCGTCAGGAACGTCTTGGCCTTAGGCGTGACCCTGACTGTTTTGCGACGACGATCACCAGGGTCTTCTATCCGTTGTGCAAGCCCCAGCTTTACCAGCCGTTCGATCATTTGACTGATCGAAGGCAATGAGATCCTCATAATCGACGCCAGATTCGATGGCGTGCTGTTCGGGATTTTAATCGCAAAGTTCGACAGGACAATCTGAGGCATGGTAACCGAAGCCTCGACCATGAGGTTCAACGTGCGTCCTCTTGGGTGCGAGACCCGGTTGACGAATGCTTCGATCAACTCACCAAGTTCGTTGTGATTCTTCACTATCTGCGCAGCCCAAATCCAAGCCCGCAACGTTGGAAAATTCCGGACGAAGACTTGGGGTTGTAGGCGCGCCTCGCGCGGCGGTTCATCTTCGTGTTCTGGAATGCCGTGCACACCCATCGCCCATCGCAGCGGATCATGGTGAATGTTTGCATTTTGTCGTACTTGATGTTGCGGTCCTTGCCCACACCCCCGACCGTCAGCACGGAGGCGGCATTATCACCAAGCCGCCTGCTGCTAATCACCTTGACGATCATCTGGCTTCCTTTCTGCCAGTTCGTCAGCACATCAATGTGGCTCTTCTCGATCTCATCGCGGCCTAACAGAGCGTCTCCGAGAAAGATCGCGTACGTCGCGTCTTCGGCAAATTCGCTGGCGTAAGCACGAGCGTCACCCGCATTCCATGTCAGCCTGATGCGCTCGAAGCTTCGGACGACTTCAGCAATCAAGTTCCGCCGGTCTATGTGGGCAGAATCGAAGAGAGATGGAAGCAGCTTTGTTCATTACCGTTGCCTGCTCCTGGCGGCCCCCGTCCGCGATGGCCAGCGTGCTACTCGGTATGTGCGACGACACGGATTTCGATCAGCTGTTCCGGGTAGTACAGCCCCGTGGTGCCGATGACCGTACCGGCCGGCCGGTGATCGCCGAGGTACTCCTGTAGTATCGGAATAAGCGGTTCGGACTGCTCGCGCGGCTTCGTCAGGTACACCACAAGCTCGGCGATGTTCGACCGCTTGACGTGAAATCCCGCGAGCACGCGGTCAACGTTTTCCAGAGTCTGCCGGGCCTGCGCGTTGAAGTCGCCCACGCCGACCATCACGCCTTTCATGTCGTGCGAATACTGCCCAGAGATGTAGATCGTGTCGTTGACTCGATAACCTTGGCTGATAACCGTGTTCGCTTCTGCCGATCCGGCGCCAAAATTGAATGTAGTGACCTTAGATTTCACGCCAGTTCTCGTAGTTGATTGCGGCTCCTGGCCGCTCGGTTGCTTTTGATCGGCTGCGTGTGCGGTGCTGGCGAACGCCGAAGCGGCGAGTAAGGCTGCGGTGAGGGGTTTTGTACGTAACATAGTTGGTTGTCCTTGCGTTGATGGCTCGCCGCGGAAGCGCGAGGTTGGTGGGGCCTGAACGAGCGGATTTACGGCCGTCGTTATAGAGGAACGTGCTGACGGACGGCGGCTGGCAGGGAAAATCCCAGTTCGCCTGTTCATAGCGTTGCTCCCTTGACATACGTTCTGTACGTCAATTTCACATACATACGCTCCGTATGTCAAATAAGCATACATTGCGTATGTAAACTAAAAAGATGGCAGTGGTCGCGAAGCGGCGTGAGCAGATGGTGGAAGAAACCCGGGCCAAGCTCATTCGAGCCGCGCGACGAGCCTTCGCAGCCAAGGGTTATGCGGCGGCATCGATGGACGACCTCACCGCGGAGGCCGGCCTGACGCGAGGCGCTCTTTACCACACTTTCGGCGACAAGAAAGGTTTGCTGCAGGCCGTCATCGATCAGATTGACGCGGAGATGGTGACGCGGTTGCGCGCTGCGGGAGATCGGGCGGAGACGCGGTGGCTCGGATTTGTTGGCGAAAGCATCGCCTATATCGAGATGGCTTTGGAGCCGGAGATCCACCGCATCATGTTGCTGGACGGGCCGGCCGTGCTCGGCGATCCGTCGCGATGGCCGAGTCAGAACGCGTGCCTTCGCATAACGACGCAAACGATCCAGGAACTTATCGATGAGGGAACGGTGAAGCCCATGGATGCCGAAGCGGCCGCCCGGCTTCTAACAGGGGCAGCGCTCAGCGCGTCCCTCTGGATCGCCGCAGCCGGCGATCCGCACGCTGTCCTGGAGAAAGCTGTCGAGGCTTTCCGTCGTCTCGCAGCCGGCTTGCTGCAAGTCCAGGGATGACCACCATGGCATTCCACTCCGAACCAGGACTCATCCCATCCAAGCGGCGTGACCAGCTGCAGAGCGCTCTGAATATCCTTGGCCAGAATATGAGGATTCTAAATCTGTCGATGCAGGTGCCTGCGCACGCCGGTTCAGCAACTGAGTGCCCGTGTTCGAACGGGAACTCAGGCCTTGCAAGCAGATGCTAAAGAGGAGGGTGCAAGACGACGAATTGCAGCATTACCCTGCAATCAGTCTATGCAGGACTGCTTGGCGGTTGTTGACTGTCGGTTCCTATGTGTATTGCGTTCATGTCGTTCAGAATGTCTCGCAGGAGTGCGGCCTGCGTTCGTCTTTCATTTGCCACCTGTCTGTAGTTTCCGCCAAACTGGAAATGCAATCGATCTGCTACTTCTGCCGACTCATCTAGAACAAGCACTGACTCCCAAAGCTTTCTTTCCACGGTATTTTGATGCTCATGAGCAAAAGCCAACGCTGAGTAAGCGTGGCCAACGCGGCAGCGGTACTGCATCAGCTTTCCGTCACCAACCTGAGAAATTGGACCTCTGCACTCAGGACAGGTCAAGTCAGTTTTTCGTTGTTCCAAGTTAAATCCTTCGATTGCCTGTTGACCGTGGCCGTTACGCGAGATGAGCTCAGGGATGTCCTCGACCGAGGCAATATAGTCGATCGGAACACTTTCGATAGCACGGGACGGCATGGACGGGTAAAGCGCTGTTTTAGGATCCTGCGCTATAGCGAGACCGCCCTTGTTCTTGATTTCGGCAAGACCCAGAACGCCGTCGTCGAGATTGCCAGAGAGAATGACTCCAGTTACGGCCGATCCATAAACGGTTGCAGCTGAGCGAAAGGTCGGATTGATTGCTGGCCGTGTATAGTTTTCTTTCGGCCCGTGAGACAGCTTGATAATATTGGGTTCCGAGAGCAGCATGTGATGGTCGGGAGGCGCGACATAGATAACTCCCTTTTTGATTTGCTGTCCATCAAACGGATGCACTGCCGGCAGATAGCCAGCCGCAGACAGCACTTCTGGAAGCCTGCTTTCGCTGTTGTCGATATGGAGAACGACAAAGACCGACCCGTCGAAGTTCTCAGGAAAGGCGCCTGCGAGCTTCCGTAGTGCCTCGACTCCCCCGGCTGAAGCTCCGATTACGACAATGGCTGACTCTGACACCCTGTTAGAGTATCGAGTACCTGCTCCAAAGACAGCGTACAACTGCCAGGTTTTCGAATTCACTCAAAGACAGCCGTTGGCAGTACTTCTTCAGATGGAATCCCTTGCGAAGTGGAGCGTCACTCAGAGGTGAAATTCTCAACTCTGGGCAAGGGATTACTGGCTGGAGCTGCTGGGGTAGCCGCCATGACATTGGGTGAAAAATTGGAACAGCTGGTAACCAAGCGTCCAAATTCGTACGTGCCCGCTCACACCTTGGAAGGATTGCTGCGAATGCCTAGGCGGCCGGATGCAGAGCGGTTAAGGCTGAATTGGACCATGCATTGGGGGCAGGGCATCCTTCTGGGCGTCGCGCGGGCACTGATGGCAGAGAAGGGAATACGCGGCCCAATCGGTTCCTTTTTGCTAATGAATCTAAGACTGCTTAATGACCAAACGCTTGAGAACGTGACCGGCGTTGGTGCATTGCCTTGGACTTGGCCCGTCGATGAGCAGGCAATTGATTTGTTGCACAAAGGAACTTACGCCTTTGCAACGGGTGCTGTTGCCGATTTGTTGATTGCCGGTCCAAAGGGTGTGCCTGCCCGGCGCCGACCTTGGGAGGATCGATAGTTATTTAATCCCTATCGACAATACGGAGTACAATCGGAGCTTCTGGTCTTCGAATGAACCGTCTCCGTTTGTGCTTTTTCCTGTTCGCTTTGTCATTGCCCGTCTTTTCTCAATCAACCGGTCGTATTAACGGTACGGTGGAGGACGCGACTGGAGCAATAATCCCGGCGGCCTCTGTGATTTGCACAAACACGGAAACTGGACAAAGCCGCACGGTGGAGACGAACAGCGATGGGCTGTTCGCTTACCCCGAACTTGCCATTGGAACGTATACCGTTGAGGTGAAAAAAACTGGATTTGAGGGCGAGCGCCGCCAAGGCATTTCGCTATTAACAGGGCAAGTTCTGGATTTGCGAATCGCGCTGAAAATCGGAGCAGCCACTCAAACTGTTGAAGTGACAGCCGGTGCGCCTTTAGTGCAGTCCGATTCCTCTACAGTCCAGACTTCGGTGGCCGAGAAGCAGATGCAGGACTTGCCGTTGAACGGCCGCAATGCCTTGCAATTGACAACGCTAACTCCAGGCACTGTTCTAACGAATGTCGGAACCGAGTCCGGGCAGCAGGATAATACCGGCCTTGCTGTTAACGGTCTGCGCGCAACGCAAAACAACTTTCAGCTCGATGGAACTCCGTACACTAATCGTTTCTTCGATTCAGTCCCGAATTTGCCCGACCCCGATGCGTTGCAGGAGTTTACCATTCAGTCGTCTAACTACAGCGCGGAGTACGGCGGTGCAGGCGCGCTAGTTCAGTTGTCCACCAGATCTGGCGGAAACGAAATTCATGGAACAGCTTTCGAGTTCCTACGCAACACGGTCCTGAACGCTCGCAATTTCTTCAATGTAAGCAAGCCGCCTTTCAAGCTGAATCAGTTCGGGGGAACGATCGGCGGACCCATTGTTAAAAACAAAACGTTTTTCTTTTTTTCAGCGCAGGATACAGAGCGGCGTTCGGCTCCCAGCCCCATCTCCATCACCACTCCAAGTGCTGCTGAACGAGCCGGTGATTTCTCGGCAATTAAGGCGCCCTTGCAAAGCGCCAGTGGGGTCCGCTTTGCCAATAACTACATTGATCCCGCGCTCTTTAATCCGGTATCGGTCAAGATCGCGAATGCGTTGCTGCCCCTGCCCAATTTAGGCACCCAGTTTGTCTCTTCAGCTAATCAAAATCTGGACGACACTCAGTACCTTGCCAAGGTCGATCAGGTGTTCTCGGAACGGGATCGTCTGAGCGTTCGTTATTTCTATGACCAGGACAATTTTCAAAGACCTTTCAACGCGCCAACCGGCTTCTATGCAGAAAATCTTTTTCGCAATCAGTCGCTCGCTATCAATGAGACGCATAGTTTCAGCTCCACACTGACCGCATCCTTCTTTGCCAGCGCAGGCCGCTACGCACGTACGCAGATTCCGGTTGCGCCCGGCTTGCAGACACTGCAAAGCTTTGGCCAGAATGTGCCGCTTGGTACTTCGCTGCCCATCTTCCCTGGCATCCGGGCCAACATCTCGGGCTTTGTGAATATATTCTCGGGCGGTGCGCTCAGGCAAGCACCAACAACTTTCGATTACCGTGCTTCAGCAGTAAAAATTCTCGGCGCACACAGCCTCAGCTTTGGTGGGGAGTTTGAACGGAGCCGCATCAATGCAAGTGACTATTCGTTCACGCCGGGAGACAACACGTTTAACGGTCAGGTGACTGGTTCTTCGCTCACCGATTTCTACCTGGGCTATGAGTCGCAGTTCTTTCAAGACAACGGACGTGTGCTTTACTTGCGTGAGAATCGCCCTTCGGTTTACGTGCAGGATGACTGGAAGGCAACGCGACAGCTCACAATCAACCTCGGCTTGCGGTGGGATCCATGGCTGCCGCCAACCGATCAGAACCACTCGCTGACGGCTTTTGTACCCGGTGTTCAATCGACCGTGGCGCCCAACGCTCCCCGGGGCCTGCTCTTTCCGGGCGATCGCGGCATTGGTAACGCGGTGTTTCACAACCATTGGGCCGATTTTGCGCCACGTGTAGGCTTGGCTTGGAATATTGGCGCGAATGGCCGGACGGTGGTGCGCTCCGCTTACGGAATCTTTTATAGCTTTCCGGAGGGCTTGTTATACCAGCGAACCGATGCGACTCAGCCCACGAACTTGTACCTGAATATTCCTGCGCCAAATTTTGCCAGTCCTTACGCGAACTATCCAGGGGGCAGTCCGTTTCCTCGCACACCGATCAGCCCCAGCCAGTTCGCGTCGTACAAGTTTCTTCTTCCGGTCTCCGGTGGCATGCTTGACCCTTCATCGCGCGTCGGCTATACCCAGAATTGGAATCTGACACTCGAGCATCAGTTCGCCGGCAGCATTGCAGTGTCTGCTGCTTACGTGGGAAATCATGCAATTAATATTGCTGGGTCCCGGCAGTTTAATCCGGCGCTGTTTGGCCCTGGTGCGACAGTCGCCAATGAAAATACTCGCAGGCTCTATCCTGGACTGGGCTCGGTGGAGTTGGCCAGTTCTTACGTCTACGAAAACTTTCACTCGCTGCAATTAAATGTAACCAAGCGGCTGGGCAACGGCCTGTCGCTGCTAAGCAACTTCACCTGGAGTAAGACAATCGACGACACCTCGAGCGCAACTGAAGGCAACGCAGGACCCCCCAATCCATTCAACTTCGCCAGCGCGCGCGGCCCGGCTGACTTCGACCAGACCTACCGCTTCAATCTGTCTGTTGTGTATTTGCTACCCAGGCTAAAAGTTCAGGGAATTCGAAATCTCCTGCTGAATGACTGGCAACTGAACGTAATTAGTTCCCTGAACAGCGGATTGCCATTCACGGTAATCAGCGGTACAGACCGCTCGCGTTCGGGCATTGGCAATGACTATGCAGACGTGATTGGAAATCCGGCGCGCCCGGCTGGTGCCAACCAGATTGCAGAGTACTTCAATACTGGTGCTTTCGCTCAAGCTGCGATCGGCACCTTTGGGTCAGTTGGACGTAACACCTTGCGGGGACCTGGATACTTCGATGTCGACACCTCTTTGTTCAAGCAGTTCCGATTAGCCGAGAGATCGCAATTGCAGTTCCGGGCCGAAGCGTTCAACTTAGAGAACCGGCCTAACTTCAGCAACCCAAACTCGAACGCCTCAGCCGGCGTAACCTTTGGAAGGATCACCGCCGCTGCTGACCCGCGAGTTTTGCAGTTTGCATTGAAGCTGCTCTTTTAAGAACTTCGCTGTGTCCTTTCTATACGCTCAGATAGTCGCTGAGAGCTTCGTCCAATCGCCTGTAAGGGAGCGCATGGAACCGGGTGGCGCCTTCGCCAGAACTGTTATTCCTGCAGGCTGCGGACATATCTGAGCCGGGGATTCCGGGCGCACAGCGACTGGAGGATAACCACTCCGAGTTAAGACAAGGTTCATGATCGATAAACCACGACTGTAGGAATTGCAGAGATCGCTTTCAATGAGTGGAGCCTCTTGCCGCGCCAATTCCCGGGCATAGCGAAGCGCGTCGTAATGATTCAACGCCTCCAATGATCTTTGAGCGGCTTGCCGCTTTATAGTGACTGCGTTTTTGATCACCAGAGCGGCCTCAACCCGGCTGAGCGGATTGCATTGGAAGTGTAGGTAAGCTTGATGTCGTTAGTAATGCCCAAGCTTGCCTAATGCTTCCGAAAACAATGGCCTTTGATCCTCAAGCCGCACTCTCTCTGCAGCGATGGAAGTGAAAACCTGGCATAGCATGAGCACTTCTGAAGACTTCTGAAGGGGACAGCCTGACGTGAGCGGTTGCGCAAATGATCCAAACCAGCATAGCTCCCTGCGCAGTTAGCTGATTCAGACTAACTTTAGATAGTTCGATTATTGTTTTAAGCTTGATTTCCGCCGAGCATTGATGTATCCGTCCGGGCGCGGGTGAAGCATCGCAGACTCGAAGCACAACGCAGCAAGTTCGAAACTGCTCGCTCCGAGAAGCACCCATCTGGTCAAGACTGACCGACGAAAAGAAGCGAGTAATGATTTCAACAATTTACATAATTTGAGCGCCTGAAAAAGGCCACCTTACTAAGTTCGAATAGCGAACGCCGCAAAGCGCTGGCACAAGTTGGCGGACTTACCAACCGCTCACGTCAGGCTGTCCCCTTCAGATCCCCCTTCAGATCCTCTCCAGGCCCAAACTTCGCTCTTTTCACCCTAGCCGAGTTTGTGCATTCAAGACAAAAACGAGCGTTCGCAACCATTTATCCGGACTTCGAAAGAGAGCTGACCGAGGCGCTCACTGAATGTCGGCGGCGCTTTGGTGACTTTTTGATGCACGTGCGGCAAGTGTTACTCCATGCCTGCCAGCTTTCGAACAGTCTGAAACGTATCAGCCTCAGCTGCAGCCTTATCCGGGCGATATCTTTTTACGCGCGCGAAACGCAGCGCAAGGCCACTCTTATACCGCGTACTAATCTGAATTTCATTGAATGCGATCTCGGCCACCATCTTCGGTTCAACATAAACGGCGTAGCGATCCCTGGCGATTTCAATTTTTAGAAACTCATCAGTTTGCCAGCGAAGCATCTCATCTGTCAGACCTTTGAAAGTTTTGCCCAGCATTGCGAAGCCCCCTTTTTCGGTATCGCGAGCGCCCAAGTGCAGGTTGCTGAGCGAGCCCCGGCGCCTTCCGCTGCCCCATTCAGCAGCCAGAATCACCAGATCTAGCGTGTTCGCGCGTTTGATTTTGAGCCAGCTTTGCCCACGAGCACCCGCTGCGTAAGGCGCTTCAGGTGACTTGGCCATGATGCCTTCATGGCCCTGCTCGATGGACCGGTGTAGAAAGTCTTCGGCTGTCTCGGACTGAGACGTGGTCAGGTGGGGAACAACCGCCGCTTCAGGAGCCAGAGCTTTTAACTGGTCAAAACGCAGCTTCTGCGGTTCATCCAATAACGATGTCCCGTCCAGATAGAGCAAGTCGAACCAGAACGGCACCATGGGCAGTTCGGCTTGCATGCGCTCTACATCGAGCCTTCGTCCGAACCTCCGCATGGTGACCTGAAATGGCTGCGGCCGCCCATCTGGGCTAAGACTGATGGCTTCACCATCGAGAATCAGATTTCGGGCAGGCAATGCTCGAACCGCTTCAACCAACTCCGGTACAGCGGCCGTCACATCATTCAGTTGGCGCGTATAGAAGATTACGTCATCGCCTGACTTGTGTACCTGAACGCGTGCGCCATCGAATTTGAACTCGAGAGCCGCCTCGCCTAATTCCTCCATGGCCAGATCGACATCGTCTGCTGTCCCTGCCAGCATGGGCTGCACCGGACAAAAGAGTTGGAGATCATACCGGGCCAGACCCTTCTCGCCCTCAGAAAGCACAGCGCGCCCAATTGCGGCAACGCCACCGGCCAGCATTGCCGCACGCCGCACCCGATCGGCTGGAAGACCTGCTGCCTTTGCCAATGCGTCGAGCATGATGCCTTCCAGTGCACCTTGCCGCAACTCACCAACTAAAAGCCGTTTGAGAAAGTGCTGCTCCTCGCCTGTTGCGCGTGCGAACAGTTGACCAAGTAATTCGCGCCGCCGCGCTTCTGAGCCTGCGCCAGAGACTGTTGTCAGCGCACTCAATGCCTCGTCAACTTCCATCAACTCGAGCGTGGGAACCAGAGCAGGGGCAACATCTGAAGAAGCCAATGTGGCATAGCCGATTCCGATTCGTCCCTGGCGAGTCGACCCGGAGAGAAACGCTACTGCCATTTCCACTTCATCCGGATGCAACTGCCGCAGCAAATCAGCCAGCAGATCTGTTTTGAGCAGCCGCTTTGAGGTTGAGCCGATGCGCTCTGACGTCGCAACCAGACGTTCGAAAAGCATAAAAGTGATTACGCAAACTGTAATGGGCGCTCATGGCCGCGCGCCGACACCGTCTCGATCGACTCCACCTGCCCATCGCGAACAAACAATGCCTGGTCGAAATTGTTGATGGTCGGACAGACGTGTTTCGGTATGAGGTACAGTTTGTCGCCCAGTGCTGGAAGATTTTCACCGGTGACGCTCTCAAACGGCAGATGCTCCTCGCTGGGCTTAAGAGGGTGGAGGTGCTCGGATCCTAAGGCAGAGCAGTTTGGAACGCCCGCATCAACCGAAACGCTCTTATGTCCGGCATCGGAGGTAATGATTCTTTCAGTGGGGTGGCTGACCACTGTAGTCAAAACCAGTGCAGCGGGGCGATAACCGAAATCAGGCAGTTGCTCCAGGCTTGTTAAATCGTTATAAACTACGGTTCCAGGCGAGATCCTGTGAATGAAAGGCGCATTCTCAAAACCTGAAAATGACAGGGCAAAAGGTGCAGCCGGCGTACCGGATGTGATGATTTCCCCAACAGGGACTCCCTGTCTCACCAGTTCCTCGGTTAGATGCAGCAACCGCCGATAACCGGCATGCGCCTCCTGCTCACGCTCTTCATGGGAGGCAGCCTTCAGGTGACCATCGTAATAGTGCAGTCCTCGAAACTGTGAACCAGCCATCTCGGCGAGCCACGAAACCATTTCATTGGCGCCCTCCTGTAGCCCCGTCCGATTCATACCGGTGTTGATATCGATGAAAATACCTATGTTTTTCCCGAGCCATTGTGTCGCCTGCGCTGCACTTTCAATCAGGACGGAGATCTGAGTATCAGGAAAGAGAGCAGCCGATTCCAGAACACTAGCTGCATTGGCGCCCATCACTGGAAAGGCGAGCAGCACATCAGGGAAACCCGCCTCGCAAGCCACATGCAGTTCCAGGGTGGTGGAACACTTCAAGGTCCGGACGCCCTGGGCCAGCAACATGCGCAAAACCGCAGGAATCTTTGCTGTTTTCATGTGCGGACGCCAGCGGTCTGGATTGCCCGCGGCCATGGCGATCGTAGCGGCAATGTTCGCTTCTACCAGGGCCGGGTAGATCAGCAGCGCTGGCGTGATGATCGCATCTGCGCCCGCCACTGTATATCGGTCAAGCTGGAGAAGCATAGGCGTTATTCTCGCAGACAAATGAACCTGCTCTGTTTCTTTGTGTCAAAGATTGGGATATCAGCTAGTCCATAGGTGAGAGATAGAAAGAAAAATATAGTGATTACCGATCTGCAAGTTTATAGTGACGCGGCGATTTTGGGTGGGGTGGCTGGCGTTCGCAGCATGGCGCCGCCAGCAATCATCAGCCATATGGCTCAGGATGGGTCGGTATCTGCGGACAGCGGACCTCTGACTTGGCTGGCACATTCGGGTGTGGCTAAGACAACCGCGGTTTTGGCTGTAGGAGAAGCCATTGCCGACAAGTTTCCGATTGTTCCAACTCGAACGGATGCAGGCCCGCTAGTCGCCCGAGGCATCTCCGGTGCTATGGCAGGAGCAGCATTGGCCTCTGCGCGTAGACGTCCGGTTCTTCTCGGAGCACTGACCGGCGCTATTACAGCTGTCGCTGCCACCTTTGCTGTTACCAACTTCAGGCGCGTTGCAAAGGCGCGGACCGGTTTGCCTGATTTCGTCTTTGGGTTCGCAGAAGACGCGATTGTCATTGCCGCCGCGCTTCATGTTTTTGCGTCCGAGCGCGCTGGAGAAAGCGCAGCATAGCTGGCCAGCTTCACATGACGTGGTTAGCCGGCTTAGCGGGACTGCTGCTGTTTGCAGCTGTGGCAAGCGATGCATTTGAAGTAATGCTCTTGCCGCGCCGAGTTCGCAGGCAATTGCGGCCGGTACGGTATTTTTTTCGACTGAGCTGGCATTTCTGGTCTACAGTTGCCGTACGAATTAAGCGAGGCAGGCTTCGCGATGGCTTCCTCAGCCTCTACGGTCCCCTCTCGATGGTCTTGCTACTGTCTATCTGGTCGGCAGGATTGATTTTTAGCTTCGGCCTTATCAGCTGGGCGATTGAGATAGACCGGTCGCGATCTCTGTTCACCTGTCTCTACCTGAGCGGCGCTACGTTTTTCACCCTTGGCTATGGCGATGTAGTGCCAAAAGGCCCGTTAGAAAAAACTCTGGCCGTCTTCGAATCAGGTTCAGGATTGGCCTTCATCGCTGTGACCATTGGGTACCTGCCGGTTCTCTATCAACTCTTTTCCAGACGGGAAGCAAATGTGATTCAGTTGGACGCGCGTGCCGGCTCGCCCCCCGTATCGGCATCTCTGCTTTGTCGGCACAGCGATGGAGAAGCGTTGGATGATCTGACTATGCTGCTCAGAACCTGGGAGCAGTGGTCAGCGGAGTTGGTGGAAAGCCACTTGTCCTACCCAATGCTTAGTTACTACCGCTCACAGCATGACAATCAGAGTTGGTTAGCGGCTTTAACAGCGATCTTAGATAGCTGTGCGCTGATTCTTACTGGGCTGAGCGGAGTGCGGACCTTTCAGGCTCGCATGACATTTGCCATGGGAAGGCTGGCGGTGATTGAGCTTTGCAGTGTCTTCAGCATGAAGCCAATCAATTCACGCATCAACCGATTGGATGAGGAAGCCTTTCGAGAGATGGAGCAGCGCCTGAACGAGTCAGCTTTAGACTTCAGCGAACCGGACACGGCAGAGCAGCGATTGGCCTCTCTTCGCTCTACCTACGAACCGTTTGTGTGCTCTTTATCGAAGCACCTGATGCTGCCTCTTCCCCCTTGGAGCAAGGAAGAAGACGAAGTGGACAACTGGCAGCGGAGCCGGGGCGGAACTCGGGCACGGCGTATCTTGGATGCCGCGCCCGTTCAGCCGGACTGATTCGCCGGGGTAGACCTTACTCCGGTTTGCGCTTGCGGGGCCGGCGAACTACACCTGTCCCGGCGGCAGCACGCTTTCGCGGCGATGCGATCTTCTTCGGTTTCGGCGGTGGTGGATTCGGTTCGAAGATAGTCGGCTGGCCTTCCACAATTGGCTGTGGCTCGTTGTCTTCTTCCTCTTCCAGCAGTGGCTCAGGCGCAGGCTCCGGCAATGCTGGCGGATAGAATTCTGCGCCCAAGTGCACGATAATACCGCGCTCTTCGTCCGGCTGCGTACGAACAACCGTCTTATCCTGCGCATAGTTCAGGAACTCAGAGAACTGTTGAAAGCCATACTGGGCAAGGTTGAAATTGGGAAACTCCGCCTGCATCCAGCCTTCGAGTTCCTCGGCCGTCGCTCCCTCTTCCAGCTCCATGCGATGAGTCTCCAGCATGTCCCGTAACATCGGCAGAGCTTCTTCCGGGCGCGGCGCGGCCTTCTCTGGAGCATGTACACCGCCTCGGCGCTCGATGATGTAGCGTCCGCCTGAACCGCTGACGTTTACGAATTCAGCCTTCTTCAGGCGCTCTACAAAATCTGAAAAGCTTCCAGCTCCATAAGCGCGCTCACTAAATGCAGGGTCCAGCTGCAGCATGGTGCTTTTCAGCAATCCGAGTTGCGGTTGCACGGCGCGACGCTCGAGCACCTGCAAGGCACGTTCCACCAACGGCATGGATTGCTCAAGGTCCAGAGGAGCCGGACGAGCTGTTCGTTCTTTGCGATCCTTGTTCCGATCTGGTCTCTCCCCGCGATCCGGACGATCTGCGCGGTCAGCCCGGTCCCCACGATCCATCCGGTCCCGGCGATCGGGCATCGGTGTGGCAACAATCTGGTCGCCGTCGTCCAGCAGCGACTCATAGCTCACAAACTCGTGGCAATTCTGTTGCAGGATGGTGCTGGTGAATGCCTTGCCCCCGACCACGAAAACGGTTTTGCCATACTCCTTCAGCTTGTTGACGAGCGGAATAAAGTCGCTATCGCCGCTAACAATGGCAAATGCGTTTACATGCGCATGCGTAAACGCCATTTCCAGCGCATCAAGCGCGAGATTAATATCAGCCCCGTTTTTGTCGCCACGCGGGGACGGAATGCGTTGTACCATCTGCACGGCGTTCTCGGCCATCTGCCGGGTAGCGCCTTCCTGCCGGCCCCAATTTGCGTACGCGAATTTCGCAACGATGTCGCCGCGCTCCTTCAACGAACCAAGAGGCAGCGACACGTCAAATTCGCGCCGCAATGTCGATTTCACGCCAATCTCAATATTGTCGTAATCGACGAACACGGCAATGTTCAGTCTGTCTTGCATCAATTTCCTTTTTCCTCCGCCGCGGTGCTTGTCGATTGCGGTAAGCATGGCAGATCTTCTCCCGAGCTAAGCCCGGATGGTTAGCGTCAACGGCTGATCAGCACTGAGTGTGTTCCGTAGTTTCGCGTTAACCATTGTTTTCGGCATTTGCCGGATTGTAGTGTCGGTGGCCCGGATAGCTGCGATGAACTCGATCATCAGAACTTCCGCTCTCCTTCGTGACTCTTACTGCGCGATCTGCGGGCAGAGGCACAAGTTGAAGCACCACTCTTACACTGTCCAGATTATAAAACGTCCGGGTGAGCAGAATGACTCACCATCGGAGTCTGAGCTCAAAAGCAAGAGCTGGCGAAGCTATACATACCGGTCCAAATGCCGTTGCTATCTTCTGTCAGTTGCGCCGACAGTATCTTCATTTTGGATCGAAGCGGGAGCAGAACAAGCATCCAGGTATGCGCAAGCTACCAAGGTTAGTTCCCGACGAAAAGTGTCGAATTGCTTTTCCGGCGCGCCTGATTCCAACATTCTTCGGCTGACGCCAGCCATCGTAGCCTGGAGCATAGAACTTACCAGATGCGCGTCAGTGGTGAGCGGTTCGCGGGCTGTTGTCAACATCCGGACAATCGCTTTCTGGGACCGGATCCCCATCTGGGCTACGATCTTTGCTCCGTCGACGTCGGCGCTCACGGAATACAGGGCAACGCTTGATTTTCCATCTCTTATCTTGGCTGAAAGAAATGCGTTGATAAGAGCGGTCGCCATCTTTCGAAGAGGTTCACCCGCCTGCTCGTCACACACGAGTTCGACTGCTTGAGTAACCCCCTCTAGATGACGTTTCAACACTGCTTTCAGAAGCGCAGTCTTGTTTGGGAAGTACTGATACAAAGTGCCTACCGACACGCCGGCTCTGTCGGCGACTCTTGTTGTAGTTAGGCGCTCCTTTCCCACGCTGAGCAGAACCTGAATGGTTGCCTCGAGAATCGCATCCACGCTGGCGGTCGAGCGAGCTTGAACTGGTGATTTACGGGGCTCTAAGACGGCGGGTGAGCGTTGCGGCAAATGCGAACTCCGGGACTGAAGGTTTCTTCATCTAACCACAGGTAAGCGCAATTCAGACAACTAGCGATTAGTTAAAGGAGAACAGAGTGACAACACAAATAGATCTTGGAGGGCGTTTTACGCTCCCTGGCACTTCAATGACATTGAACCGCATGGGCTATGGTGCGATGCAGCTTGCAGGGCCCCATGTGTCGGGGCCGCCGCGTGATCTTGACGCTGCGATTGCAGTACTAAGAGAGGCTGTAGCATCCGGAGTCAACCACATCGACACAAGCGATTTCTACGGCCCGCACGTGACCAATCAGATTATTAAGCAGGCGCTTCATCCCTATGCCGATGACCTGGTGATTGTGACTAAAGTGGGCGCTCGACGTGGCGAAGACAAGTCATGGAACATTGCTCTTTCACGGCAGGATCTGATCGATGCCGTCCACGACAATCTTCGGAATCTTGCACTCGACAAGCTGGACGTGGTGAATCTGCGGGTCGGGCCGCCGTTGGCTCCACTAGGCAGTTCCATCGAAGAACCCCTAACTGTGCTGGCTGAATTACAGAGTCAAGGGCTTATTCGGCATCTTGGACTGAGTAACATCACTTCTGAGCAGTTTGCCGAAGGTCAGAAGATTGCCGAGATTGTCTGCGTACAGAATCTGTACAATCTGGCAAACAGGAGTGACGATGGTTTCCTTGATATGCTTGCAGCTCAGGGCATTGCTTATGTTCCGTACTTTCCGTTAGGAGGATTCACTCCGCTACAGTCATCGGCCCTTGACGAAGCAGCAGCGTCGTTACAGGCCACGTCGATGCAGGTTGCGCTTGCCTGGCTCCTACAGCGCTCGCCCAATGTCCTGCTGATCCCGGGCACATCTTCGGTCGGACACCTTCGTGAGAATCTGAACGCAGCGACGCTCAAACTTCCTGCAGAAATGATTTCCACTCTCGACTCGATTGGTGGAGGTCCCGGGCCGGTAAAGTAGCGTAAGCGTTTCGCGCTCAAAGCCAAAGTACCGAAAGTGATTGACTTTGTAGGACTTCCTGGTTTATGTTGACCATTCGGTGGCCGGAAGCAGCTAAATGGCGAAGACTCAAGATTCCCTTCCTTCCACTCTTGACAGCGTTGATAAAGCGGAAGAGCTGGCGTTGCAGGAGGCGGAGCGCTTTGGCATGAGTGAGGACGATCGGGAACAGTTTGGGATGGCGGTCCGGGAATGTATGGTGAACGCAGTTGTTCACGGCAATCGGTATAGCAGCAATAAAGTTGTGCACTTAAAAGTCGAGCGGACCGAAGAGCAGTTAGCGGTGACGATTGGTGACGAAGGCTCGGGTTTTGACTTTGCATCGCTGCCGGACCCGCTGGCGCCGGAAAATCTTATGCGGCAATCGGGTCGGGGACTGCTGCTGATTCGTGCGTTTGTTGATGAGTTTGATTTGCATGCCCGGCCCGGCGGCGGAACAGAAGTTCGTATGGTAAAACACCATACGAAGTCGTAACGCAGTGATGGGTCGGTAAGAGGAGGCAAGAATGAGCGCTAAATTGACGGTGCGCCAAGTGGGCGATGTCACGGTGATAGATGCGGCTGGCCGGATAACGTTGGGCGAGGGCGCCAGTACGTTCCGGGAGAAGATTCGCGAACTGATCAGTGACGGTAAGAAAAAGATTTTGCTGAACCTTGGCGAAGTGTCGTATATCGACAGCTCCGGTATCGGTGAGATGGTTTCCGGTTTTACGAGCGTCACCAACAACGGCGGACAGTTGAAGCTGGTGGGTCTTTCTAAACGCGTGAAGGATCTGCTCCAGATTACGAAGCTGTATACAGTGTTCGAAGCTTTCGACGATGAGGCGGAAGCAGTGCGAAGCTTCGCCTAATTGTTCTGGCGCTCACTGGCTGATCGCTGACCTATCGGCGCTTTGGGTGCGAGGCGTTCTGGCCTCCACCAGAACGCCTCTGCCGAGGCTGGTTCTATCAATTTTTCCTGGTTTGAATTCCTAAAAGCGCGGGCGCGATCGCCGACAATATCAGCAGATGTCCGCGCTTCGGTTTGAGATACAGGCAGTCTGCCGCCAGACGGGTGCACGCGCAGGCCTGCTGCATACCGTGCACGGAACTATCGAAACGCCCGTCTTTATGCCGGTGGGAACGCAGGCGACAGTCAAGGCTCTGACCCCCCGCGAACTGGCCGGCGAGCTGGATGCGCGCATCGTTCTGGCCAATACTTATCATCTGTTTCTCCGCCCCGGGCACGAACGCATCGAGCGCCTGGGCGGCCTGCACCAATTTATGGCGTGGCCGCGAGCGATACTGACCGACTCGGGCGGATTCCAAGTGTTCAGTCTCGATTCGCTGCGCAAGGTGAGCGAGGAAGGCGTGCTCTTCCGGTCTCACCTGGACGGCGATCCACATCTGTTTACTCCTGAGAGTACGGTGGACGTGCAACTCGCCTTTGGCAGTGACATTGCCATGGTGCTCGATGAGTGCCTGCCGTATCCGACCGCTTACGAGGATGCACTGGCATCCATGAACAGGACCGTGGCCTGGGCGCGGTCTGGATACGCGCACTATCGCCGCCGCGAGAAGAGTCTGCACACAGCGCTGTTTCCGATTGTGCAAGGCTCCATGTTTCCGGATTTGCGCCGGGCGTGCGCCGAACAGTTGCTGGAACTGGATGCGCCAGGCTTCGCGATCGGTGGCCTGTCGGTCGGTGAGGGTGGCGAACTGAGCCAGCAAATGGTCGAGATTACAGCGCCGCTGCTGCCGGCCGATAAGCCGCGCTATGTGATGGGCGTGGGCCTGCCGGACGAGTTGCCTCTCTACGTAGCCAAAGGGATCGACATGATGGACTGCGTTCTGCCGACACGCAATGCCCGGAATGGCTGCCTTTTTACCAGCGAGGGGAAGGTGCTAATCAAGCAGGCGCGCTACGCCGATGACACTGCGCCGCTGGACCCGGCTTGTTCCTGCTACACCTGCCGGACCTTCACGCGCGCCTACCTCCGCCATCTGTTCCAGGCAGGCGAAATGCTGTTCTCCATGCTCGGCTCGCTCCATAACGTTCACTTCTACCTGCAGCGGATGCGCGACATGCGAAATGCTATTTTGGGCGGAACGTTTCCCGATTACCTGCGGTGCAGCGCTGCTCGAGACGCGGTTTCGTACTCTTAATGCAGTAAACGATGTCGAAGTTCTTTTTCCTCCTCTTGCAAGTAGCCATGCCTGCCTCCTACGCAGCGCTCGCCCAGCAACTGCTACCCATCCTATTGATGGTGGCAATCTTCTACTTTTTGGTGTTCATGCCCATGCGCCGCCAGCAGCGCAATACCAAGGAGATGCTCAAAGCGTTGCAGAACGGCCAGACCGTGGTCACCACCGGCGGTCTGGTGGGAACCATCATGGCAGTGAACGATGATACTCTGATACTTCGCATCAAGCCGGATAACCTAAAACTGCAGGTGGCGCGGAGTGCCGTAACGAGTGTTGTTACAGCCGATGATCAGGTGAAGAAAGCCTGACCCCAACCGCTGCCTCCCGCAATACAAACTCAAGTTGTTGTAAGCAATGAAACGCAATCTACGATTTAAATTTTTCTTTATTTTGGCCGTGATTTTGGTTTGCCTTTACGGAGTCATTGGACTTCCTCGCAGCAAAGATGAACTGGTGGCCAATTGGCATAAAAACATCCGCCTCGGCCTGGATCTTCGGGGCGGCACGTACCTGGTGGTACAGGTTCAGCAGCAGGACGCCTTTAACGCACAGGCGGGCGTGGAAGCAGACCATCTGAAAGAAGCCGCTCGCCGGGCAAACGTGACGTATACCGAGATCGGGGTGGACGACGCTAAGTCTCTGACCGATGCTGTTCACGCTGCCGTGGTGGTGAAAGGCGTGCCCACGACTCAGGCCGGTACCTTCCGCAAGCTGGTGGGTGATGATCTTCCGGCTTGGCTGCTCACCCCCCAGAATGCAACCGATTACCGGCTGACGATGAAGCCCTCGGCGGCCCTGCAGTTCTGGCAAAATACGCTGACCCAGTGCAAGAACATTTACGATCGCAAGATCAATGCTCTGGGGTTGAGTGAGGCAACGGTACAGCAGCGGCGGGAAGACGCCGACTCTGAATTGCTGGTTCAGATGCCTGGCGTTGATGACCCGGCTCGTATCAAGCAGATCCTGCAAACCGCTGCGAACCTGGAGTTATATGACGTGAAGGGTGGACCGTTCCAAAGCCGTAACGAGGCACTCGCGCAGAGCGGTGGCGTGCTCCCCGCCGGTACGAAACTGATTGGTTCGCCAGCCGATCCTGGTTCGAGCGCCAAGGGCGGCGGTGTTTATCTGGTGAGTCGCATTCCTGTAGTGCGTGGGCCGGACATTCGCGATGCCAGTCCGACGCAGGGGCAATATCCCGGAACTTGGGAAACCAATTTTGTCCTGAGCCAGGATGCGGCCAAGAAGTTTTCCGCCTACACGGGCGCCAATATCGGGAACCGGCTGGCGATTGTGCTCGACGGCAAGGTGCTGAGCGCGCCCCGGATCGACGCCCAGATTAGTGACCAGGGCCGCATCATGGGAGCGGGCAACCAGCAGGAAGCCTCGGATTTGTCATTGAACCTGAAAGCGGGTTCGCTTCCAGCAGGTATCACCTTTGAACAGGAGAATACGGTCGGTCCGTCCCTGGGCGCCGACTCGATTCGTAGCGGCTTTGCGGCCGGTATTGCCGGCGTGCTTGCGGTCATTGTCTCTATGCTCATCTATTACAAGAAGAGCGGGATCAACGCAACGCTGGCGCTGTTGCTGAACGCTATCATCCTGATTGCCTGTCTGGCTTACTTCGATGCGGTTTTGACTCTGCCGGGCATTGCAGGAATCATCCTCACGATCGGTATGGCGGTGGACAGTAACGTTTTGATCTTTGAACGCATTCGCGAAGAGAGACGGGCCGGAAAGTCACCCATGGCGGCTGTCGATGCTGGTTTCAGCAAAGCTCTGGTGACCATCATTGATACTCACGTGACGACGGTTGTCTCCTGCGCAATCCTGTTTTTGTTCGGTTCCGGTCCGGTGAAAGGTTTTGCCGTGACCCTGGTAATTGGTCTGGTGGCGAACGTGTTTACCGCCGTTTTTGTATCAAAGGTGATCTTTGATTGGGAACTGGGTGGGCCCAAACCCGCCACAGCCCTTAGTATTTAGCGCTGCAAGGAGCGAATTCTTTCGTGTTCGTGCAGAGCGAGTTGGGAACATTTGTAAATTCCCGGTGTCTATTCGTAAAGGATGCCGGTTTGTAGAGCTCGATGGAAATATTCAAGCAAACCAAGTTCGACTTTCTCGGCAATAAGTGGCCGTTCATTTGGCTGTCTCTGGCCCTTACGGCAGCAGGTTTATTCAGCCTTGCAGTCAAGGGTGGCCCTAAGTATGGCATTGACTTTAATGGTGGCGCGTTGATGGACGTGAACTTTATTCAGCGCCCGTCGGCCGAACGGATCCGCGCTGCTCTGCGCGAAAAGATTGCCAGTGAGGTCGAGGTGCAGGAAGTCAGCAACTCACAAGAGGTTCTGATTCAGACCGGTGTTCGAGACCAGCGCGGATTGCAGGAGGTGCGGAACAATATGGTAGCCGCCTTAAACTCCTCTTTCAATACAGGGCAAAGCGGGAAGCTGGATCTCAATGAGGCAAGTGCTGAGAGTCTGACCAATGCGTTGCGCGAGCCGGCCTCGCGGGCGGGCTTAGCTTTGTCGGACGATGCGCTGGGTGCATTGGCAAAACGGATTGTCAATTACCGGGACGGGCGGTCGGGTCTGGTGCGAAATCTGGATGAGTTAAGCGCCGTCCCTGGTGTCACGCCCCAGGTGCTTAGTGTAGTTAAGCAAGTTGCCTTCCCGGGCGCGTTCCATATTGGCCGGGTCGAAATCGTCGGTCCGAAGATCGGAGCCGATCTTCGGCAGCAGGCCATCGATGTGGTTCTGATTGCCCTGGGCGCCATGCTGATCTACATTGCATTCCGGTTTGAGTGGATTTACGGAGTGGCAGCGGTGATCGCCGTGTTCCATGACACGATCATTACCATTGGCTTGTTCTCTTTGTTTAACAAGCAGATTGATCTAACAGTGATTGCGGCGCTGCTGACCTTGGTTGGCTACTCGATGAATGATACGATCGTGACCTTTGATAGAATTCGCGAGAACCTTGGCCTGGGTATGCGTGGATTGTTTCGCGAGGTTGTGAACGCGAGTATTAACCAGACACTCAGCCGCACTGTGCTGACATCTGGGTTGACCTTCCTGACCGCACTTTCTCTATTTCTTTTTGGCGGCCAGGTATTAAACGGGTTTTCTTTTGCGTTGGTTGTAGGTATCATTGTTGGCACTTACTCATCGATCTTTGAGCTCCGCCGGCTTCGTAGTGGCGGTGGTAGCTCTGGCGCTGTGAAGCCGCTACCGATTGCTCCTGTTGGTAAGGCGCGCGAGCTTGCGGCAGCAGCGAAGGGGATTAAAGCAGCAAAGTAAGAAAGAAGGATTCGACCCTGCTGTCATGCAGGCCGAACGAGGGCACATATGTTTCAGCAAACCTTTGTAGACGGAACACAGAAAACCAGGAAGCCGTGGACGATTGTACTGTCGTTACTGCTTCAGGTATCAGTGATTGGAATTCTCATTCTGATCCCTCTGATTTACACCGAAGCGCTACCGAGTGCTCAGTTAAAGAGC
>CAXTWQ010000078.1:0-7128 GCA_964248065.1 uncultured Bryobacteraceae bacterium
CTCTGACATCGCGGCTGCCGTTCTTTGGGGAGTTGCGTAGCGCGAGCTGGGCAACGACAGCTCGAAGATTGTTTGGTTCTGCGGCTGAAATCCGATGTTGATCTGCGTCAACTTTGCGAAAGTCTGAAGCAGCAGCGCAGCGCCGACCAGGAGAACTACACTCAGCGCCATCTCGGAAATGATCAGAAGCGCTCTCAGCCTGCTACCTCTTACTCCCGTTGATGAACCCCGGTCACCATCGCGAAACGCAGAAGAAGCATCTGCTTTGGCTGCATGCAGCGCAGGCAAGAAAGCGAACAGAAGAGTTGAGGAGACGGCGACCACAGCCGTAAACAGGAATGAAGTGACGTCAGGATGAATCTCGTTCAGACGAGGAGTATCGGCTGGAGCGAAGCGCACCGGCATAAGCACGCCTACGAAGCCCAGTAGTGCACTGGCTACGGTGCCAAGCGCAGCGACCGCGACCTGCTCGGTTAAGACTTGCCGAGTAACCCTGGACCAACCAGCTCCGAGCGCTAATCGAATCGCAAACTCCCGGGTTCGGCCCACCCCTTTTGCCAGAAGTAGATTCGCTAGATTTGAGCACGCGATCAGCAGCACGACCCCAACCGCACTCATCATGATCAACAGCATCTGCCTGAACTGAGGTCCGATGATCCAGGACGACAGTGAAAAAAGCTTTAGGCCGGTCCCTACTCGGAGCGTGTAATTGCCGTGCTCAATCTGACGAGCCAGCACATTCACCCTGGCCTGGGCCTGCGCGAGAGTCACATCAGTTTTAAGTCGTGCGATCGCGGCAATCGAAAAGCTATCTCTTCGTGTAATCGTGGGAGGCGGGTTGTCTCCTATCCCCAGCGGCAGGAATAGCTCGGTATCATCAGGCCAAGTCGATTCTGGGCGCGTCACGCCGACAATGCGTTTCTGTACGCCACCAACCTCTATTGTGTGCCCCAGTATGCGGGGGTCTCCACCGTATCGGCGCAGCCAGTATCCACCTGTCAGAACAGCTACATTTGCTTGACCATCTACACTTTCTTCAGGCGTGAAGAAGCGGCCTAGTTGTGGTGCAGCTCCCATCACGCGGAAGTAATCCTCACTTACAAGACTTGTCGTTATCCGTTCTGGATAGCTGCGACCTGTGACATCGGACGGTTGTTCAAAGTGCACGGCAACCGCCTCAAAGAGCTGCTTTTCCTTCTTGAGATCAAGAAAATCGGCGTACGACAGATTCGCCCGATCTGTGTTGAACTTTTTCAACACAGTCGCGATCACAACCAGTTTCTCTGAGCTGTTGTATGGCAACGGACGAAGCAGCAGCGCATTGACAGCGCTGAAAATGGCTGTGTTCGCACCAATTCCCAACGCAAGTGTCAGAACTGCAACGAGAGAGAATCCTGGAGTTTTCCATAACATTCGGAACCCGTGGCGCAGGTCCTGGATGGCATTGTCAAACCAGTTCATGCTGCGCATGTCGCGGCACTCCTCTTTCCTTTGCTCGATATCTTCGAAGGACCGAAGTGCGACAGAGCGCGCTTCCTCGTGGGATTTCCCGGCTGCCATTTCTTCCTCGATTCGCCGCTCTAGGTGATAGCGCAGCTCTTCTTCCAGCTCGTGCTCAACCCTGCCGCGTGAGAAAAGAGATCGAAAGCGAAGACGAAGAATGCTTGCCAAGCGCATTGCAGCTTCTTCTCTCAGACCGTCCGCACAATGAGCGAAACGGCCCCTGACAGGCGCTCCCACTGCGCAGCTTCCTGCTTTAGTGCCTTACTCCCGGCCCTAGTCAACGTGTAATACTTTGCGCGGCGACCAGTTTCGCTGACCGCCCATTCCGAGCTGATCCAGCCATTCTGCTCCAGCTTGTGAAGCGAAGGATAGAGCGCTCCCTGTCCCACCTGGAGTACCTCTCCTGACATTTGTCGAATGCGCTGCGCAACGGCCCAACCGTGCATCGGCTTCAAAGCGATGGTCTTCAGGATTAGCAGATCTAACGTCCCTTGCAATAAGTCCGTGGGTTTACTCAAGCTGAACACCTCAGTAACTGACAACAACAGCATACACCTTTTTAGCTCACCCGTTCCGGTCGAGATGACGGCTTTGTCGTGTTGAGCAAAGGCGTCGATCTTGTCCACGAGTTCTTTCACACTGCGGAACGACCCACGGCGAATCGCTCGCTGAGAGATGAGTGCAAACCACCGCTCCACCCGGTTCAACAAGGTGGAGTGCAAGCAGCTGGATCGCTGTTCTCCTTACCCAGTACGCGTCGAGGCGGCGAAGCGTCTTGCTTACGCTCTCCTCATAGTCCGGCAGAATGGATGGTATTTCTGACGCCGCGCTCTTTCCCCAGTTCGTTCGAATCCCACCTGGCTCCAAAACGCAGATCGGGACGCCGAAGGATGCCGTCTCCTGGGCCACAGCTTCGCTGAAGCCGCTCACAGCCCACTTGGCGGCCTGATACGCCGAGTTGCCCGGTTCGTAATGCGGCCTCCTACTAACGAAACCTGAACAGCAATGCCGCTCTTCTGTTCGCGCATCACCGGGAGGGCGGCACGCGTTGTGTAGACTACACCATAGAAGCAGGTTTCAATGATTTCTTTGAATTCTCTGTCGGTTATCTGCTCGAACGGTGCGAACTTGCTGTAGCCAGCGTTGTTGATGAAGGAATCGAGCTTGCCGAATCACTCGCGGGTGGTCTCGGCTGCCATGATTGCACTCTCCGGTGCATCGAGATCGATGTGATTGTACTGTAGATCGAGACCTTCCGCCTGAAGTTTAACGACTGCCTGCCTGCCGAATTTTTCGCTGTGCGCGGCAGCGAGAACCGTCCAGCCGGCCCTGGCAATCTGGCGGGCAACTTCGAAGCCAATGTCTTTGTTCGCTCCGGTGGTAAGTGCCACGTTCTTTCCTTCTTGCATGTCTTTATTCCTGGTTTCAGAGAACATGAAAACCGGAGCGGCTCTGGGATGGTCCCCTGTCACCAAGGGACGATGCCACCAGTTTCAAAGAAACCTCCACTCTGTCCGCCCTCGCCGATGAGACATTGCCGGACAATTTCCTTGGCTCCCTCCGCCGCAGTCTGAGTACCACTATTCCCGTTCAAATCGGTGGCGGTATACCCCGGATTAACCGTATTCACCTTGATGGAGGTCTCCCTCAGTTCCCAGGCCAGTTGTACCGTGAGGAGGTTGAGAAGCGCCTTGGAGCCGTTGTATCCCAAGAGTTTCACTGCCGCAAAGGGCCAGTTCGGATCTGCATTCCAGGTGATCGAGCCGAGACCGCTCGAAACCATGACGATTCGGCCTGAAGAAGCTTTCCGCACCAAAGGCAGCAGAATCTGCGTCACCGCTAGCACTCCGAAGACGTTGACCTCCAGAATCTTCCGCACCGCATCAGCGTCTGCCACGCTTGGCGGTCCATCACCGAAGGCAACAATTCCCGCGTTGTTCACCAGGATGTCCAAGCGGTCATATTCGGCTTGGATTTTCGTCTCGGACGCCTTGATCGTATCGGGTCGAGTGACGTCGAGTTCAATGTAGTGTGCGTCGTGGCCCTCGGCGGTGAGACTACTTGCCGCAGTCTCGCCCAGTTCTGCATTGCGGGCGCCTACGAGAACCTTGATGCCCTGCGCCGCTAGCTGACGCGCGACTTCAAAACCGATACCCTTATTTGCCCCAGTGATCAGGGCGACCTTACCTTTGCTTTCGTGTGCCATGTAGCCTCTGTCAAACTGATCGTACAAAGTGGAACTGGGATTCAGAACCGGCTCAGCCGAAGAAATCGCTCATGACCAGCTCCATCCCTGTTCTCAAAAACGCTCGTCTTTGGAAAGTGTTTATCCAAGCGGTGTCATTTCCTGCAGCATCGTCGGGATCAGTTTGGCAACTGTAGGATGAATGTGAACGGCGCGGCTGATTAAGCCGAACGGCTGCTTGGCGTACATGCACGTCAGCAAACAATGGATCGCTTCGTCGCCGCCCACACCGAAGATGGAGGCACCAAGGATCTCCTGTGTTTCTGCGTCTACAAGTGCTTTCATGAAGCCTACGGTCTCGCCCTTCTCAACGGCGCGACCGACCTTCGTCATCGGGCGTTTGCCGACAAGCACGGAACGTCCAGTGGCGCGGGCTTGTTTCTCGGTCATACCAATGTGTGCCATCGGCGGGTCGGTGAACAGCGCATAGACTCCGATACGGTCTGCGGTCGAACGTGTTCCACCTTCGATGAGGTTGTCGGCTACGATCTCGTAATCGTTCCAGGAAGTGTGCGTAAAAGCGCCCCGACCATTGCAGTCACCCATTGCCCAGATATTCTGAATGCTGGTCTGCAGGTGTTCATTTGTAAGGACGAATCCACGATCATCCATCGTCACGCCTGCAGCATCGAGACCAAGATCATCGGTGTTGGGCACGCGGCCTATCGCGAGCAGGATGTGTGAACCGATGATCTTTGCCGAGCCTTCGTGGCTATCAACCGCAACATGAACGGAAGTTCCTTCCTGGCTCAGCTGAATGCAGCTTGCATTGGTTCTGCAGGAGATTCCTTCAGCTTCGAGCATGGCGCGCAGCGCGAGGGCAGGAGTCGAGGGCTTCGCTCGATGACAGTAACCGCACTGCCGAAGCGTCGAAACATCTGCGCGAACTCCAGGCCGATGTAACTGCCTCCGACGATGATGAGGTGCTCGGGGATGACAGGGAGATCGAGTATCGTGCTGCTGGTCAGATAGGGTGTGCAATGTGCTCCCTGGATGTTCACCGAGGGCCGCGCTCCGACGTTGAGAAACACCCTGGGCGCTTCCAGCAGCGTGTCGCCGACGCGCACGGTCGTGGGAGATTCGAACCTTGCATGTCCGCGCACCAGCGTACATCCTGGAGTTCCCGTGATCCAATTAGTAACGCCGGAACGCGATTTCAAAACGATCCCATCTTTGCGGCTGAGGACTTTCGCCATATCTACAGTGATCGATGCGGGGACAGTGACGCCAAAGTCATCAGCGCGGCGGGCGACGGAGGCGGCGTGAGCAGAGGCGACCATCGCCTTCGTAGGGGAACATCCGACGTTGACACATGTCCCGCCGACAAACTTACGCTCGACAACGGCGACCGTTAGTCCGGTACCAGCAAGTTTCGTAGCCAGCGCCGGGCCTGCCTGGCCCGTGCCGATCACGATTGCATCAAGGTTCTCGATCATATCGACCTCTTGTTACGGACACACACGTTTCGATGCGTGCCACTGGGCTTTACTGCTGTTCCAACGGCCGGATTGCCTGCCTCGGCAGCTACGAAGGGTAGTGGCCCAGGGCCACATGGAGGTTCACTTCGACATTGTTGCGAGTGGAATTGGAGTACGGGCAGATCTGATGAGCGGCGTAGATCAGTTGCCCGGCTTCCTTGCTGGCGATGCCAGGCAGGTTGACGCTGAGATTCGTGACGAGGCCCCATTCGCCCTCGGAGCGAGGACCAAGGCCCATGTCCGCGGTGACCGAAGCGTCCGCGGGCAAATGTACTTTTCGTTGTAGTCCAGCGACCCTGGAAGAAGACAAAATGCAAGCCGAGTAATCCGCTGCAAAGAGTTGCTCAGGGTTGGTGCCGTCGCCCGAGCCTCCAAGTTCCTTAGGTGCCGCAAGCAGGAGGTCAAGGCGTCCGTCCTCAGTGTCCATCTTGCCTGCGGTTGCGGTGGCGCTCATACTAAATTTCACATCAACTGACGTCACGATTCTCCTGTTTTGATTCTGGTCGTTAGTTATGTGCGGAGAAGTTGGCTACTTCTTCTGCGATGATGATTCCGGCGCGCGTTCTATCGGTCAGCTGATTGCTCCAGCTGCGGTCAACCGGGGCAGCTTTCGACTGAGCAGGATGCCCCCGATCAAGAAATAAGCGGCGCCAAAGATTGCATATCCGCCTAGATTTTTGGCGTGAACCGTGCCGTTAAGCCCACCCAGGCCAAGAGCTACCCCAGCGGCAGTCGACTGCAGACCACTGAGGATCATCGCTCACTGTCCACCCATCTGCTTCCGGCGGAACAGGCCTGCCACGAGCTGGAGCAAACCTGCACCGAGCGCCCATGCTCCGAAAATCCCGATCGCGTAAGCAGGTTGCGAAAAGGTAGTCAAAGCAATCCCAAACGCCGCAGCGGTGCCCAGGACCGCGTTGGTTGTCTGAGACGTTCGCGTGCTGCCGTCGAGCGCCGAAGTCCTGAGGTCGTAGACGGTGCAGGCAACGTCCCACAACGGATAAACAATCAGCAAGGCGGCCGCGAAAGCCGGTTGTGTCAGCGCAGTAGCTAATACGCTACCGGCCCAAAACACCTGAAATGCGGTTCTTACGAAAAGTACCTCCACTCCCTCTCCACCAACTGGGTCATTCCCAAAAGAGGTTCATCAGAGGTAAGCTGAGACTTTCATGTCTGCCCGGGTCATCAGCATGCGCGACTACGCCCCTAAGCAGGGGCAGTACTCGCTTCTGCTTTCTGAGATGCCCGGACGCGGCGTCGAGACCATCGGCGTCCTGCTCCGTGACCCGGTCAGCGATGTCCTCTACGTTCGGCTGCGGCGCGATTGGGCTCGACTGGCTAGCGAGGAAGACGCTGAGGTACTAGCTGAACTAGAAGACGACCTTCAGTCGCTCGGGCAGGAACAAGGGGCGGCGGCAGTTCTCGACCGGCTTGAATCCGATGCCTCGAGCACCTTGCGCGTCACCGATCGCGAGGCAGTTACCGTCCGCGACTTTGACAAGAAATTGAGCGAGCTCTATCGCGAGCATGTGCCGTCGCAAGTTCTGCAGTTTCGGACTCACCTGCCCCGCTACTCGCTCGCCGTCGCTGCCGGTCCTTTCCTGACCAATCCGGAAGAGGTCAGTGCGGAAGAATGGCTTGAGACGCCGCCCAATTTAACTCTGGACGAGGATATGTTTGTAGCTGAAATCCGTGGCCACTCGATGGAACCGCGCATCCCCGACGGCAGTTTGTGTGTCTTCCGCCGCGGTGTCGTGGGATCGCGCAACAACCGCCTTGTCCTGGTGCGCAACTCGGCTCTCGCTGACGACAACCAGTACACGGTCAAACGCTACAAGAGCGAAAAGCGGGTCACCGAGGATGGTTTCGTGCAGACACGTATCCGGCTGGAAAGCTTGAACC
>CAXTWQ010000078.1:7138-7509 GCA_964248065.1 uncultured Bryobacteraceae bacterium
GCTTGAACCCCGGCTATCCCTCCTGGGATCTGGACGAGGAAGAAGAGAAATACCAGGTGGTTGCTGAGTTTATCCGCGTTCTCGAGTAAAGTTCATCTTGCGCTACTCGATTCCGGCCATTACAGCCAGATCGGAGGAGATCGCCTGTAGGTGGCCGACCTGGGAAGTCAGCACATCGGCGGCGGAAGCGCGGCTTTTGGCATCGGCTGCCACCTTTCGCGTGACGGTCTCCAGGTGAGCGAGCGTGAGAGAGATCTGCCCCACCGCGGCTGTCTGTTCACGGCTTTGGGAACTGACCTGATCGGCGAGCGTCTGGGTCTGTGCCGCATCGTCGGAGAGTTCGCGAATGGCCTGCCCCAGCCGTTCGAAAC
>CAXTWQ010000078.1:7519-17956 GCA_964248065.1 uncultured Bryobacteraceae bacterium
CGTACGCACCTCGTCTGCCACCACCGAGAAGCCAAGCCCTGCTTCCCCGGCGCGTGCTGCTTCCACCGCCGCGTTCAAAGCCAAGATGTTCGTCTGAAACGCAATCTGATCGATATTTCGGGTGATCTCAGCAACTTTCTCATTGGCTGCCCGGATCTCGTTCATCGCTCCCATCATCTCGGCCACCACGTCCAGCGCCTGCATTGACCGTTTCTGCGAAGCAATCATGGCGCTATTCATCGCCCGCGCCTGTTCGGCAAACCGCTCCGCCTTGCCGCGCACATCGGTGGAGCAGGTGGTTGTCTCCAGAAGAGAGTTTGACTGTTCTTGCGCCAGACCGGCGATCGCATAAGACGAAGCGGTGATCTCTTCTGCCATAGCACCCATACCATCCGCGGCGCTCTGTAAGCGGCTCACCGCCATAGAAACCACGCCCGTCACCTGGCGAATAATGACGGCCGCCGTGATTACTCCCAGCACGATCGCGAGCAGCAGCACCCCGACTGTCAGCCGCATACTGTTCTGCAGCCGCGCCGCGTGCTCAATTGTGCCCCGGCCAGCCAGGATCGAATACTGCGAGTTGAGTTGTGCCGCTGTCTTCACCAGCTTTGTTCCCAAGCGTGCCCATTCGGCTATCAATTTCGTAAAGGAGTCGCCATGGTTCTCACCTCGAGCCACCACATCCAGCACCTGACGGAGTAGTACGTTGTAATTCTGGAGATCGCGCCGTAGCTGCACCGTGATGTCTCGAACAGAAGCTAAACCGGGCAGTTGCGCCTGAGCTTCCAGCTTGGGCATTACCCCCTGCACTTCCCCAAAATTCTCCCAGCCTTTGGCCAGCTCGCCCGGCTTCTGGATGGTTACGTGATAAATGAAGTGAATGCGCGCTTGAAGAATGTTGCGCTCAAAATCTCCGGCGTAGCGCATCTCGGGCAGATCCTCTTCCGCCATACGGGACATGATCTGCGCGGCATCCGACATGGAAAACAGGCTGGCCGCCGCCAGGCACAACACCATGACCAGCACCACCCCGAACCCGGCTATGAGTTTGCCCTTGATCCCGGTATTGCTCCAGCGTAATGCCGGCAGGCCTGTTGCAATGCGTAGTTGACCGTTTCCCATTCGTTAGAGCAGTGGGCTACGGTGTGACAAGCTCTCTTATCGGCCGTAAATTCTGGCCGAATTGGACGTGAGTTCGCTTCGTCACTCCTTCCGTTTACGCTTGCGGCGAGGTCCGTCTTCGGCCAGGGCAAACTGTAGCTTGCGTTCCACCGTGTCGGCGCGGTCCAGGCGTACGCGCACCGCATCGCCAATGGCAAAGACGCGGCGGCTTCGCTCTCCAATGATCTGCCGCCCGTTCTCGTGATACGAGTAGCGGTCGTCTCCCAGCGTCTCCAGCGGCACTAGGCCTTCCACGAACAGATCACTCAGTTCCACGAAGAATCCAAACTTAGCGGTGCTGATGATCAAAGCCTCGAACTCATCGCCCACCCGGTCCTGCATGAATTTGACTTTCTTCCACTCGATTAATTCGCGCTCGGCTTCCGCGGCCCGGCGCTCGGTGAAGCTGGTGTCGTTGCCCAGCTCATGCAATTGCCCCTCGTCCAGCAGTGGTCGGCCCTCGTCAATCATCTGCGACAGGATACGATGCACTACCAGGTCCGGGTAACGCCGGATGGGCGACGTGAAGTGCGTGTAGGACTGGGCAGCTAAGGCAAAGTGCCCTTCGTTCTTATTGCTGTAGCGGGCCTGCTTCAGCGACCGCAACATCAGGTAGCTCAGGATGCGCTCCTCCGGCTTGCCCGCGATTTTGCCAATCAGCCGCTGGTAGTTGCGCGATGACAGGTCGAAGTTGTCCTGAGGCAGGACGATGTCCCGCCGCGACTTGCGCCCGTCACGACCCTTGTGGGTCACCGGAAACTTTTTCGCGGGAATCGATCCAACGCCCAGCGAGTAGCCGAAGTGTGCCGCAATTTGCTCGAAGTCGAGAACGCGCTTGCCGTCCGGTTTTTCGTGGATGCGGTACAGCGATGGCACCCCTGCGGTCTCGATATGACTGGCCACTGCTTCGTTGGCCGCCAGCATAAACTCTTCGATGATGCGGTGCGCCATGTTGCGGTCGCCCCGCGTAACCCCTGTCATCTGACCGGAGAGATCCAGCACGATATTGCTCTCCGGCATGTCGAAGTCGATGGAGCCGCGCTTGGTGCGCTTGCGGTTCAGAACCAGGGCCAGCTCGCGCATCAGCTCAAATCGCGGAAGCAACCGGCTGTAGCGCTCCCGTAATGCCGCATCGCCCTCTAATACACGATGCACGTTGGTGTAGGTCATGCGCTCGACGCTGCGAATGACGCCACGGGTAAACTCCTGCGCCACCACTTCGCCCTGCCCATCCAATTCCAACAAGGCTGAGAGCACCAGCCGATCCTCTTGCGGACGCAGCGAACAGATATCGGTAGATAATTCGACCGGCAGCATTGGCACGGCCCGATCCGGAAAATAAACGCTGGTGCCGCGCAGCACCGCTTCAGTGTCAATGGGCGAACCGGGCCGCACATAGTGGCTCACATCGGCAATGTGGACCTGCAGCGCGAAGTGCCCATTGTCAAGCCGCTCCACCCAGACTGCATCGTCGAAGTCGCGGGCGGTTTCGCCGTCGATGGTCACGATGTCGTATGACCGGAAGTCGCGCCGCCGCTCCAGCTCTTCGTCAGTAATCTCTCCGCGAATGCCCCGCGCTTGTTCGATGACCGGCTCCGGGAACTGATGCGGCAGATGGTGCTTGCGAATGATGATCTCGACATCGACGCCGAAGTCATCCGGGCGCCCAAGCACCTCGATGACGCGCCCGACGGCGGCTTCCTCGCCCTCCGGGAATTCAAGCAGTTCGCAGTTGACAATCATGCCGTCCAGGTCTTCGGCTGACGTGATCTCGCGCTGAGTGACGCCCACTCGATCGCGGCTGCTGTCGGCCCCTGGAATCTCACAACCCTCCGGAATCTCAATCCATTGCTGCACCCGCTCATCGGAGGGAACGACGAAGTTGCCGCGCTTGCGGATACGGAATTCGCCGACCACGGTGGTGTGCGCACGCCGTAGGATTCGAACAATGGCGCCTTCGCTGCGGCCCTCAGCGCTGCGCCGGGTCACCTGCACCAGCGCCCGATCGCCATGCATCCCCTTCCCTGCTTCGTTCGGTGGAAGAAAGATATCACCGGTAGATGGCTCGCCCGGAGAGAGGTCAGGAATCAGAAACCCGAACCCATCGCGGTGAATGGAGAGCCGCCCGGCCAGGTACTCGCTGCCCCTGCCGGTCGCGATAAAGTGCCCGGATCGCAGTTCGACCAGCAGGCCTTTCTCGGCCAGGCGATCAAGTACCTCTTCCAACGTGTCCCGGTTCTCGCCGGTCAACCCTAGTTCTTTGACCAGCTGCTTATAGGTAGCCCGGGCATGCGGAAGAGCGCGGATGTGTTCGAGCAGCGTTCGATCGTTCAGTTGCTCGCGCGCGCCGGACTGGGCCTTGGGCACTTTGGACTTTTCAGGCAATTCGGTTACTCAATTGCGAAGATGAGCTTGAGAAATTGCAATACCCGGTCCACAACCTCGGGATCGGCAGGCTCGGCGAGCTTAGCCTTGCGAGCTCTCCAGTCCAGCGACTTAATGTGGTCGGACAAAACAACGCCGGCAATCGTGCTTGCTCTCTGTAAAGGAACTTCAAAAGGATGTCCTTTCACTTGACTGGTCACCGGACAGACGATGGCGAGCCCGCTTTTATTGAAGACCTGCTTCGATAAAACGAGAGCAGGCCGGTGACCCGCCTGTTCGTGACCTGCTTGCGGGTCGAAGTCGATCCAGATTACTTCTCCTTGTTGTGGTATCCAGGCCCGGCTCACCAGACTTCCTTGCCCTGCGGAGAACCCCAAAACAACTCACGGTGCCGGTTTGCCGGCGTGATGCGCGAGACTAGCTCTTCTAATGTGACGGGACTCTGAGCCAGGCGCATCCGAATGATGCCAGGACCCTCAGCTTCCACCAGAACTTCATTTCCCTCTTCGATCTGAGCGTCCTTTAATACCTGCTTCGGGATGCGAACCCCTGTGGAATTGCCCCATTTCGCAACGGCGCTTGTGGTGGATGGGGACAGTGTGTGATTGCGCACTTCATTTAGAGTATATCCCACCGTATATCCTGTCGTCGAACAAGGCAGCAGCGGTTACCTATTTGGGACTGTCGCTTGATGCATCTACTTGATCTGATCAAATCTCCTTGATGCTCTTGTTCCGAAAGTCGTGAGGTGGGCTTCCTATGACCAGGTGGTGGTCATGCAGCACTGGCATCCTTCCTAAGGAGCAGAAAGCCCTGAGGAACCATTCCGTCCAGCCCCAACATGCCGGTAGTAGAGCAGCCTGATCAGGGGATACTTATGGAATGCAGGTGCCTGGTCGACAGCAAGTCGTGATCGGCAGTGACCATTCTGATCACGTCACGATTGAACTTGTTGAAGTGTCGAAGGACGGGTGGTTAACCAGTCACGTCACAGTTTGCTGTGGTGGTTGGTCTGGAAGTCTAAGCTGGTCTTTTCTCTCCGGCGAGCTATACCAATTCGCTGAACAGGTGAACGAGCTTTACCGAAACTTGGCTGGGGTTGCCGAACTTAGGCCGATTGAGCCGAATTTGACCTTGCACGTGAGCGGCGATGGAAGAGGTCATATTATTGTTCGAGGTACAGCCGATGCTCATTTGGGAAGCGGCACCCATCTTACCTTCCAGTTACACCTTGATCAAACCGAGTTGCCCAAAATTCTTGCATCACTTCGGGATGCGGATCGCTAGAGCAAGTATTCTGATCAGCCAGAGCCGCCTATCCAAGTACAGCTAACGGGCCCGCTCAAAAAAGAAGCCGGTGCGAAGAATGTCGATGATTTGGTTTCCGAGTTTAGCGATGCGGCGCTGGTGATTCTCGGCGGATACATTCATCCGACCCCAACTGCGCGGTTAATCCAAGCTCATCCAACTCATTGATATGAACCTGCACTAACTGATTCGGAAGCGGAACGCTCGTCAGCCGAACTCGGAGAAAATTGGTGGTCAGGGCGATGCCGCGCTCTTCGAGCGTCACCGCCGGAAGCACCTTGCCGATCATGCGTGCTTCGAAACTCTGCTTCTTGCTATCGGACAATGCTCGCAATACTCGCGTGCGTTCGCGCCTGACCGGCACCGGTACTGCCCCGTCGAAGCTAGAAGCTGCCGTGCCCGGACGCTCGGAGTAGGTAAAGACGTGCAGATAGGTAAGCGGCAGCCCTTCAATGAATCGCACTGTTTCACTAAACTCCCCATCGGTCTCGCCGGGAAAGCCCGTCATCACGTCGGCCCCGATGGCGGCATCCGGCATCAACTGACGAGCAAATTCCACCCGGCTCGCATAGTGCACGGCCCGGTACTTCCGCGCCATGCGCTTCAGCACAGCATCCGAGCCCGACTGCAACGGCATATGAACGTGTTTGGCCAGGCGTTCCTCGCCAGCGATCAATTCGAGCAGATCGGCACTCCAATCCATCGGCTCCACCGAACTGATCCGCAGCCGGCGCACATCTGTCTCGCGTAAGATCGCGCGCAACAGATCGGCAAAGCGCAAGCTCCCGGGCAGGTCGCGCCCCCAGCGGCCGAGGTTGATTCCGCTCAGGACCACCTCGCAGTAGCGTTCTCCCAACTCGCGGCACTGGTCGACCACGGCGGTCAGTTCGGCACTGCGGCTGCGCCCGCGCACGCTCGGAATAATGCAGAACGAACAGCGATTGCTGCAGCCGTCCTGCACTTTTAAGTTCGGGCGCGTGCGATCCTCGCGGACATCTCGCACAGACGTTGCCAGAAACGGAGACTGCGGGGTGAAGTCGCCGGCAAAGATACCGCCGTGGTACTCCTCGTTTGCAGTGGAAACCAAACTGGCGATCTCGGTCTTTCGGGAGTTGCCCACCACCCAGCGCACACCGTCTAGCTGCACCAGCTCTTCCGGCGCCCGCTGGGCATAACAGCCCGTCACCAGAATCTGCGCACCAGGATTGTCTCGATGAACCGTCCTAACCCGGCGCCGTGCGTCCACATCGGCAGAGTGCGTCACTGTGCAGGTATTCAGCACAACCAGGTCGGCAGCATCTGCCTCGCGCACCGGAGTCCAGCCTCGTTCGGAAAGCGACGCTTCAATAGCCGCACCGTCGGCCTGCGAGGCCCGACAACCGAAGCTCTCCACGTACACCCGCCCCATGCTTCTATTGTCAACGAGAACGTTTGCCATACTGAGACGGGCCTGCGCGATCAGGCAACCGCCGGGTGTGCCCGCAAGAGCATGCCGGGAGGAAAGTCCGGTCTTCATAGGGCGGCATGCCGGTTAACGGCCGGGGGTCGGCGCTCCAAGGCGCAGGCTACGGACCAGTGCCACAGAAAAGATACCGCCGGTGCGCTTGTTTCCAAGTGTGCCGGTAAGGGTGAAATGGTGCGGTAAGAGCGCACCGCGGCTGGAGTAATTCAGCTGGCAGGGAAAACCCCATGTGAAGCAAGACCAAATAGGGGAGGAGGAGTGGCCCGCTCCGTTACCACTTCCGGGTAGGTCGCTGGAGCTCGTCAGTAATGGCGAGCCTAGAGGAATGGTTGCTATCCGCTTCGGCGGACACAGAAACCGGCTTATCGATCGCGCAGGTTACATTACTGGTTCAGGTTGTTCTTAGTTCCCAAGAGCTCTTTTAGTCGATAAGATCGAGGAAGGGGAACATGAAAAGACTCGCGCACTTAAAGCCCTCTCTTGCTGTCGGGCTGCTCTCGTCGGCACTTGCCTTATTGGCGATCATTCGCACTCCGGAACTTCCGGACCCGGGCAATACGGGCGTGACCAAGCAGCAGCAGGAGCAGATCGGTCTCCAGGCAGTTAGCGAAGTCTATAAACAGATGCCAGTGCTGCCCGATTCGAGTCCTATCACCCAGTATGTTCAGCAACTGGGCCAGAAGCTCGTTGCGGTGATTCCACCAGAGAATTCATGGCCCTATCAGTTCCACGTTGTTCCGCAGAAAGAGATCAACGCGTTTGCCGTGCCGGGCGGTCCGATCTTTGTGAACATCGGCACGATTGCGGCAGCGCAGAACGAAGCGGAATTAGCCGGCGTTATGGCGCACGAGTGCTCCCACATTTACATGCAGCACTCTATAAAGCAGATGAAGAAGCAGCAGTTGACGCGAAGTGTGTTCGGCATCGTCGGGGGTGTTCTCGGAGAGCGTGGCGGGTTTGCCAGCAGCTTGGGGCAGATGGGCTTGAATATCAGCAATGGGCTGCTGTCGCTAAAGTACTCGCGCGGGGATGAGGCTCAGGCCGACGCTGTAGGAGCGATCATCATGTACAAAGCCGACTACGACCCGGTGGCACTTGCCAATTTCTTTCAACGGCTGGAGCAGCAAGGCGGTAGCAATGGCCCGAACTTTATGAGCGACCACCCGAACCCAGGCAATCGCGTTGCGGCAGTAGAAAACGAGATTCGTGAGTGGCCTGTGACGAACAAATTAACCGACAGTCCGGCGTTTGCACCTATACGGCAGCAGGCAGCCGGTGTGCATGCTTACACGGCACAGGAGATTGCGCAAGGAGCTAAAGATGGCACCTGGTCGAGGCAGAATCGACTCGCCGGCGCAACACCGAGCGGCTTACCGCAGCCTGTTTCAAATCGCCAAGACTGAGCGAAGGCTGCTGCTATAGAGCCCGGAACGAAATGCGCTGTGGCCATTCTTCCCGTGACCACACTAACCTCTCGCCTGGTTCATCTCTGCTTCCTACTTGCACCATCAGACAGAGCCACTCGGGGACGTCCCGGCCTTGTGTCTACCGACTCGCTATGACAGACCACAGTAGGCGCGTGCCCCAACCGGGAGATCCCACCGCAAAATACTCCCCGGCCAAACAATCCTCCCAGGATAACCGGCTTAATCAAGTCGTGAGGTTCGGTCTGAACCATAGGACTCACAGCGCTAAGCTCCCGAATGATGAGAAGAGTAGCTTAACTTACACGTAAGAGACGGTTCCCTGTCGGCCTGATTTTGCTGACGCAAGTCTTTATGGTGAATTCTTGCTTTGGGGACGCCTCTACTGTGGCTTGGCTTGCAGGGCCGTAGGCAACAGGCCGGGGCGTCCCCGAGTGGCTTTATTCGTCCTCGAAGTTAAAACCTCTATCCCCGTGGCCGATCGATTGGTGAGCAAGCGTAGCAATCGCGTCTGAGACACTCGACACAACACCATAGAGTCGAAACTCATTGCTGCGATACCTTCAAATACGCGTGCTTTCGGCAATGATCAATGCTCGAGGTTGATTGCCTTATCCTCCGATTGAACTCTTAGAACTTCCGCAGAAAGGATGACACACTAACACCAGTGGAGCGGATTGAGCAACTAGCAGCGCTGATTGCCGAATTAAAAGAGAACGAGGGCACGTGCACCACAGCCATTCCCGGTCTCTATCTGTCCAGGCTATCTACCCTGAGTGTTCCGCCCAACACAGTGGATCGTGCTGTCTTCTGCGTTGTCGCACAAGGCGTCAAGAGCATCCAGATCAGTAACAAACGTTATTTATATGACCGCAGTAAGTACCTTGTTGTCTCGATGGATCTGCCGCTGGTGGGGCAAGTAGTGGAGGCAACACGGGACAAGCCGTTTCTTGGACTGAGTATGGAGTTGGACTACTCCGAGATCAGCTCATTGATCCTCCAAGCTGCTCTACCAGACCAGTCAGACACGCTTGAGCAGCAGAGTCTTTTCATCAGTCCTCTGGACGCCAATCTTCTGGACGCTCTAGTCCGGTTAATCTGTTTGCTGAAGAAGCCTACCCAGATCCCTATTTTGGCGCCTCTCATTCGACGGGAGATCTTCTACCATTTACTGCTTGGAGACCAGAGTGGGTTTCTGCACCGCATGACGGCGGAAAACAGCAAGGTACGGCGTATCGCAGTTGGTTTGGAGTGGCTGAAGAAGAACGTGGCGAGACCGATACGCATGGAGGAGCTCGCGCGCGAGGTGAACATGAGTCCATCGACGATGCACGCTTGGTTCAAAGCGGTCACCACCATGAGCCCGCTGCAGTATCAGAAGCAATTGCGTCTTCAGGAAGCCCGGCGCATTCTGCTGTCGGAGACGATCGACGCAACGGCAGTGAGCTATCGCGTCGGATACGAGAGCCCCTCGCAGTTTAGCCGGGAATATCGGCGTTTGTTTGGCTCTCCACCGCTGCGGGATATTGAGCGGCTGCGATCGGTATAAAGCAGGCTAGCCGCAGTAGCGTCGGGTGGGTCTCCGCTGATAGACTATGAATCGTCCATGGCTGTAAGCCCCGAACTGCTCGAAATCCTGGTTTGCCCGTTCTGTAAATCGAAAGTCCACCTCAAAGAGGACGGAAGCGGCCTGAAGTGTGTCGGCTGTTACCGCGTTTATCCGATCCGGGACGATATTCCAATCATGCTGATCGACCAGGCAACCATCGAACCCTAGAATTCTGTATGTCGGTTCTGCAGCATCTCCCCGAAGGCGCCCGTGTCGCGGTGATTCGACTGCGTTCATTGGGCGACTGTGTTCTGACGACGCCCGCTCTTGCACTGCTCAAGCAGACACGTCCCGATTTGGCGATCGGGGTGTGTGTAGAGCCGCGATTTTCCCCTGTTTTTGAAGGCAGTCCGGTGGTGTCGAGTGTGCTTCCACCCCGCTGGCAAGCTGTACGAAACTGGAAGCCCCGGCTCTGCTTGAATCTGCACGGGGGCAACCGAAGCCAATGGATCACGTCGCTGTCCGGGGCGCGGTGGCGTGCCGGCTTTGCTCACCACAACTTCACGTTTGCGTACAATCTGCGAATTCCACGTGCTCAGCAGATTCTTGGCGTCAACCGAACTGTGCATACTGCCGAGCACTTGGCATCGGCTGTTTTCTCGTTGGGCGTGCCACTCCAGGACGTGCCATCTGCTCAGATGTTTGCGTCTGCTTCGCCGCTGGCCGGCCGCTATGCTGTGCTGCACCCGTTCGCATCAGCACCCGACAAGCAATGGGCGCCGGAACGGTTCTGCGAGGTCGCTCGCTATCTGAAGCTGTGGAACATTAACCCGGTGATCCTAGCCGGACCGGACGACGACACCGCTGCCTTTGCGGCCCATCAGCTCTTTCGCGGCACCCTGGAAGAAGTGAAACAGGTACTCTCCGGAGCCTCCGTGTTTATTGGCAACGACAGTGGGCCTGCGCATATGGCCGCCGCATTTGCGATCCCAACTGTGGTTTTGTTTGGCAACTCCAACCCGGCGATCTGGGGACCATGGCGCACTGAATCTGAAATCGTTGTAGCGCCGGATGGCTTGGCCGCTGTGCCCGTCTCGCGCGTCATTGCAGCACTGGAGCGGCTCCGCACTTTTCAAGAGGCTCACGCT
>CAXTWQ010000078.1:17966-22751 GCA_964248065.1 uncultured Bryobacteraceae bacterium
GTATGCCCGCCCCTACCTCCCTGCCCTGTTGCTTTCGGTTGTATTCATGGCTATTGTGGGCCTGTCGCAAGGGCTGTTGGTTCGACTCATTCCGCTCATCTTTGAACGCGTCCTGAATCCTAACCCGGCTGACAATGCGCCGGCTCTGCTCTTCTCCGTTCCGCACACTCACTTCCAGCTCTACTTGCGTGACCTGATCCCCTCATTCGTCACCAATATCTGGACCATGGTCGCCATTAGCATGATGCTTTGCTTTGTCACCAAGGGGGTGTGCGATTACCTCGGCAATTACCTGGTGAACTGGGTGGGCATCAACTCCATCATGGATTTGCGGCAGGAAGTATTCGATCGCATTCTGCAACAGGGTGCCGAGTTCTTTGAGACGCGCGGTACGGGCGAGCTGATGTCTAATGTAATGTCAAACATTGACCGCATCCAGGTGGCAGTCTCAAACATGCTGGCTGATTGGCTCAGGCAGATGTTCACGGCTCTGTTCCTATTGCTGGCGATGGTCACGATTGATTGGAAGCTGTCGCTGATCAGCGTTCTCGTGTTTCCTGTGGTAGCAGTGTTGACGGTGCGGCTAGGCCGAAAGATTCGCAGCACCACTCACCATGCACAGAACATGGCGGCCGGTCTTACCCAAATTTTGCAGGAAGCAATCAGCGGCCACCAGGTGGTGAAGAGCTTCGGCGCTGAAGATTTCGAGTCGAAGCGCTTTCGACTGGCTGCCCAGCGTCTGAAAACGAGCAATTTAAAGTATGTGGCGCAACAGGCTCTGGCTTCGCCCATCATTGAGATCTTTGGCGCCAGCACCATTATTCTGTTGCTCTGGTTTGCCCGCATGCAGGTGAAGAATGCCACTATGACGGCCGGCACCTTCACTGCCTTTGTGCTTGCTCTGGTCATGCTGTACGAGCCGATCAAGAGGCTGACGAACATTCACAATATCTTTGAGCAAGCCATTGGTTGCGCACTGGAAGTGTTCACCTATCTAGACAACACCATTCAAATCAGCGATCGGCCAGATGCGGTACGGCTGACCAAGATTGGCCGTGGCATCCGCTTTGCAGATGTGGAGTTTGCCTATCCTGCTGCCCCGAACCGGCAGGTGTTGCACGGTATCGATCTGGAAGTGAAAGAGGGTGAAGTGGTGGCGCTGGTCGGCCCGAGCGGTGCCGGCAAGTCAACAATTGCGCAGTTGCTGATGCGCTTCTACGATGTGAACCGCGGAACTATCTCTATTGACGGACGAGACCTTCGCAGCATCAAACTACAGAGTCTCCGCGAGAACATCAGCTTTGTCGCCCAGGACACAATCCTGTTTAATACGAGTGTCTTCGACAACATTGCTTACGGGCGGCCTGATGCCAAAGAGGAAGCGGTGATTGCTGCGGCCAAAACGGCGCTGGCGCACGACTTCATCATCGACCTGCCTGATGGCTATAAAACCAGCATCGGCGAACGCGGGTTGAAGCTTAGCGGCGGTCAACGCCAGCGGCTTGCCATTGCCCGCGCACTTCTGAAAGACGCTCCCATATTGATTCTGGATGAGGCAACGTCACATTTAGACTCTGAATCGGAACGGCTCGTACAGCAAGCGTTAACGGCACTGATGGCCCGGCGCACTGTGATCGTTGTCGCACACCGGCTCTCCACGATCCGGCAGGCCAACAAGATCTTGGTTCTGGAATCTGGGCGCATTATCGAAGCAGGTACGCACGAAGCACTGATGGCGGGCAGCGGGCTGTACCATCGCTTGCACGAGTTGCAGCACGCCGATTCCACCGTGGCAGTCAGCTGATACTCAACTCTGTGCCTCCATCACCGCCCATCCACAGCATGACTGGGTATGCCTCCCTTCGCCGCCCGACGAGTGCGGGAGAACTGCAGATCTCACTGCGAAGCGTGAATCATCGCGGGCTCGATTTACATTTCTACCTATCCGGTGAGTTAGCAGCGTACGAGAATTTAATCCGGTCTTTGCTGAAAAGCCGGCTAGGCCGTGGGCACGTCGAAGTAAGACTCAGCTTAGGTGCGCAGCCGGACGCAGTTCGTGGTGGGAGCTACAACCGCGAATTGCTGAGCCGCTACATCGATGCGTTTCGGCAGGCAAGCACCGACTTCAACCTACACACTGAGCCGGACCTGACCAGACTTTTCAGTCTGCCCGGCGTATTAGAAAGCGCTCGAGAACCACGCACGATCAGTCAGGGATTCGAAGCTGAGCTCATACATGCGTTGACGGCATGCGTTGAAGAACTCAATGCAACCCGGGAGCGCGAAGGCAGTGCATTGGTTGCGGTCATCAAGGCTGAGCTCGATGGCTTGGAACAGGCGGGGAGTGCCGTGGCCGCGGTAAGGGCTGATCTGGCGAGTGTTCTTGCCAGGCGGTTGCGAGATCGGATTCAGGTCTTGCTGGAAGGTTCAACGCTGAGCGAGAACCGGGTGGTGGAAGAGGTTGCAATCCTCGCCGACCGATCGGACATTCAAGAAGAGTTAACCCGCCTGACCGTACACGCCGCAGAGCTGCGCCGGATGCTGCTGGCGGGTGGCGAAGTGGGCAAGCGGCTCGACTTCCTGCTGCAAGAAATGAATCGCGAGACCAATACAATCCTCTCCAAGAGTTCGGCTATTGCGGACAGTGGGCTGTCAATTACAAATCACGGGATTGGCATGAAGGCTAACATCGAAAGAATGCGAGAGCAGGCACTCAACTTAGAGTAGGACTCGGGAGGGGTGTCCGGCTTTCTTTCTTTTATGACAACGGTTTTCATTATCTCGGCGCCGTCGGGCTCCGGAAAATCGACACTGGTCTCGCGCTTGCTGGCCAGCGATCGGCACCTTCGATTTTCCGTTTCCTACACCACACGTCAGCGCCGGGGCACAGAAAAGCCGGGCGAGAGTTATGTGTACATCTCGCGCGAGGAGTTTGAGGAACGGCGGGAACGGGGCGAATTTCTTGAGCAGGCTGAAGTTTTCGGCAACCTCTACGGCACGCATCGGAGCGTACTCGACCACGCTGCACAGGAGGGAAAGGACCTGATCCTCGACATTGATGTGCAAGGTGCGAGACAATTGAAGAGAAGTGTCCCGGAAGCGGTCAGTATCTTTGTTTTAGCGCCTTCGCGTGACATCTTGGAACAGCGTTTACGGTCGCGGTCGGAAGACTTAGAGGAAGTGATTCAGCGACGGTTGCGCGACGCAGCTGAGGAGATCAAGAACTACGTCCAGTATGACTATGTTCTGGTGAACCATCAGCTGGAAGAATCGGTAGCCGCTCTTTCGGCCATCATCACCGCGGAACGGGTTCGCCGTAGCCGCATGGAAGACCAGATCCGCCCGATTCTTCGCAGCTTCGAAGAGCGGCCTTCCCTTTTTTAGAGTTGTAGAAAGTTCAAATTAGAGAGGTTCAAACTATGGCAGCAGAACGATTACGAAATCCGATGTATTCAATTCCTGAGGACGAGGATGCCAGCACGTACCGGTTCATCATTGTGTCGGCTAAGCGTGCGCGGCAATTGCAGGGCGGACAACGCAGCCTGCTTCCTGCAACCAACAAAAAGCCAACTGTACTGGCCATGGAAGAAACCCGCCGCGGACTTGTTCCCTACGAAGATTTGACCCGCATTGCTGAGACCGAAGAGATACCTGCCGAATAGCTGACGATCGGATGCGCGTTGTTCTCGGGGTTGGCGGCGGAATAGCGGCTTACAAAAGCGCGGAATTAGTACGTGCCCTGGAAGCGCGGGGCCATCGCGTGCAGATCGTGATGACAGAGGCGGCCCAGCACTTCATTCAGCCTTTGACATTCGCGGCCTTGAGCGGACAGAAAGTCATTACTCATTTGTTCTCGCAGGATGGCGGGGATGAGTCGCTGTCGAGCGCGGTAGAACACATTGCTGTTGCGCGGGATAACGAGACGCTGGTGGTTGCGCCCGCGACTGCCGACCTTCTTGCTAAGTTCGCCCATGGGATGGCTGACGACTTCCTTACCACGTTGTACCTTGCGTTTCGCGGGCCTGTGGTGCTTTGCCCGGCCATGAATACGGCCATGTGGAATCATCCGGCCACGAAGGGCAACATCGAGTTGCTGAAAAGCCACGGATGCGTGGTGATCGACCCCGATAGTGGCTCGCTTGCTTGCGGGGAGACCGGCGCGGGCCGACTTCCTGACCCTGCCTTCATTGCCGAGCAAGTGGATCGGCTGACCCGCCGAAAGCGCGATATGGAAGGCGAGTACATCGTAGTGACGGCTGGTCCTACGCAGGAGCCGATTGACCCGGTGCGCTTTATCAGCAACCGTTCGAGCGGCAAGATGGGCTATGCGCTGGCGGATGCTGCGGCTCAGCGCGGCGGGCAAGTGGTCTTGATTTCCGGACCGGTGAGTCTGACGCCGCCCCGTAACGTAAAGCTGGTTGCTGTGGTAACAGCTCAAGAGATGCGCCGTGCGGTTTTGGATTATCTGGAGCCTGCAAGCATCATCATCAAGAGTGCTGCAGTAGCGGACTACTACGTGTCTGAAGTGCCTCAGCAGAAGTTGAAGAAGACTGCTGCGCGCCTGTCGCTGCAGCTTGATCCGACGCCCGACATCCTGGCTGAAGTTGGCCAGCGCAAGGGCGATCGTTTGCTGATTGGTTTCGCTGCTGAAACGCAGAATCTGGCTGAAGAAGCCCGTCGGAAGTTGATGGAAAAGAAGTGCGACATGGTGGTGGCCAATCTTGTCGGAAAAGACGGGCTCGGATTTGAATCGGACAACAATGAGGTTGACATTATCACTCGTTC
>CAXTWQ010000078.1:22803-25833 GCA_964248065.1 uncultured Bryobacteraceae bacterium
GGCCTGCGAACAAGCGTGACATTGCGGCGCAGATACTGGACCAGGTAGCAACTCTGCGCTTAACCATTCGCTCTGCCGCTGTATGACGCGCAAGCAGATCAGCGATTATCTTCGCTTCTATCGTGACCTCGGAATTGACACGGTCTATAAGCCCGTCGCACAAGCCGCGGTAGCATCGGCCGCTATTCAAGCTGCTGCTCCGGCCCAGGCTGCGTTGTCTCCCATAGTTTCGCCGGTCGTGCTGCCTCCGCTTGCGCCTGCCGATGACACGCTTGACATGATCCGTCTGGACATCGGTGATTGCAAACGCTGCCGACTTAATGAGGGCCGCATGAACATTGTGTTCGGCTCAGGAAACGAGAAGGCCCGGCTGGTTTTTGTAGGCGAAGGGCCAGGCGCAGATGAGGACGAGCAGGGGATCCCGTTCGTGGGGCGAGCGGGACAGTTATTGACTCAGATGATCGACAACACTGCGGCCAAAGAGGGCATTCCTATCTCGCGAGATGACGTTTACATCTGCAATGTGGTGAAGTGTCGGCCGCCCGAAAATCGTACGCCGCAACCGGACGAGATGGCGACGTGCGGACAGTTCCTGTTCCGCCAATTGACCCACGTCAAACCGAAAGCGATTTGCGCGCTTGGTTCAACAGCGATGAAGGCTTTGCTGAACACCAAGGAAGGGATTACGAAGATGCGCGGCCAATGGCAATCCTGGAACGGAATTCCGGTGATGGCTACTTATCATCCTTCGTACCTGCTCAGACAGTACAACCAGGAAGCCCGGCGCGAAGCCTGGCAGGATCTGAAGACGCTGCTGCACTTTGTGTATGACTAGGCTGCCTTCCGGCCTGTTCATCTCATTCGAGGGAACGGAAGAGCATCAAGGGACAGACGGCAAAGCATCAAGGGGAAAGCATCAAGGGACAGACGGAGTGAATATCTGAGGGGGAGAGTATAGGCCGCGGGATAGATGTTCTCAGGTATTCACTCCGTCTGTCCCCAATCCACCCAATCCGGCCTGTTTATCTCATTTGAGGGAACGGAAGGTTGCGGCAAGTCAACACAGCTTCAATTGTTGGCCGAGCGCCTTCGTTCGGCTGGACGCACAGTGATCACAAACCAGGAGCCAGGCGGAACGGCTATCGGGAAAGAGATTCGGCGCGTACTGCTGGACCCTGCACACTGCGAGATGACACCCTTGACCGAACTGCTCCTGATGTTTGCGTCGCGGGTGCAGGCGGCTGATGAGGTAATACGGCCGGCACTTCAGCGCGATGAGGTAGTACTCTCAGATCGCTTCACCGATTCGTCGCTTGCCTATCAGGGCGTAGCTCGGGGACTTGGAATGACCCTTGTGAAAGCGCTTCACCGGGAGACCCTACAGAACTTGATGCCTGACCTGACGCTTTGCATTGACATTGATGTCGCAACCGGCTTGGCAAGGGCGCGACGGCGAAATCAGACTGCTCAGGGGAACAGTGATGAGAGCCGCATCGATGAGCAATCCCTGGCCTTTCACCAAAGCGTGCGGGCCGGGTACGAAGCCATAGCGACTGCTGAGCCGGAACGCTTCCGATTCGTAGACGGGCACGGTGATCCGGCAGTTGTGGCACAACGGGTGTGGGAACAGGTAGAAGCCCTACTGCACCGGCTTGGGTTGGAACGGTAGGCTAAAAGACATGCCTGCCTTCCCGGACTTTTTCGGAAATACTGTTGTTGCCGAAACGCTTCGGCAGATGATTGACGATCGGCGGATTACACCGACGATTCTACTGGGCGGACCGGAAGGAATCGGGAAAGCGACGCTGGTTCGACGCTTTGCGGCAGCGCTGCTAGGGAACGCCGGCAAGATTGAACGTGACGATCTCAGCCTGCCTGAAAATGAGGACATTATCGACGGGCGTGAGAGATGGACCTCCGATAAGCGTGCTGAGGATCCGCTGTTCTTCAGCACGCATCCGGACTTTCTCACGTTTGCGCCGGACGGTCCACTGCGCCAAATCAGTATCCAGCAGATTCGTTTGCTCCGCGAATATGCACAGCTGAAGCCACACTGCGGGGCGTGGCGAATTTTTCTGATTGATCATCTTGACCGGGCCAACGAGCAGTCAGCCAATTCGCTGCTGAAGGTGTTGGAGGAGCCGCCTGAACACCTGATTATCTTCTCGACGGCTGAAAATCTGTATGATCTACTGCCAACCATTCGCTCGCGATCTGTTGTGCTGCCGATGACGCGACTAAGCGACGAGGAGATGGAACAGTTTGCAAGAGCGCGTAACCTGCCGGACGCGCAGACTCGGATTGGACTGGCAGAAGGTAGTCCCGGGCTGGCGGTGACGCTTGATCTGCAGCAGCTGCGCGAACGTCGAGCCCTGGTACTGGCTGCCTTCGAGTGCGCGGCTGGAGTGATCTCGTGGACCAACTGGGTTCAACAATCAGAGGCTTTCAATGCCAGCCGTTCAGAGAAGCTCGACCTGTATTTGAAGCCGGCGTACAGCCTCCTGCACGATGTGCTTGCCGCCTGGCAAGGCTCGGCGGACTCGGCTAACCGCGACATTCAGGCCCGGATCACGAAAATTGCGGGGACAGTCAGCTTCGCTTGGATTGAGCGGGCTACCGCGCAGGTGGATGAGCTAGTGCTGATGGTTCGGCGAAACATCCAGAAAACAGCGGCCCTAGATGCGCTGATTATCAATTTGCGTAACAGTTCTGGAATGGTGGGCGGATAGAATAGCGGTACCCGTCCACCCTAGTGTAGGCTGGCAGACCTGACCGACTGATAGTATTCGAGGAACAATGTTTGAGGAGAGGCGCGAAGAGTCGCCAGTTAGAAGGATCGCGCGAGTGACGACCAGCGAAGGGAAAGATCCAGTCCGACGGCCCCCATCCGTGAAGAAATCTACACCGCCTGACCAAACGAATGCAGAGCAGTTTTACTACTCCAAGCAGATGCAGAGTAAGACTTCTATGATTGTGGTTCTAACCGATGGCGAGCAGTTGGAAGGGGTCATCGAGTGGTATGACCGCGAC
>CAXTWQ010000079.1:0-25624 GCA_964248065.1 uncultured Bryobacteraceae bacterium
GGCCACACCGGCTGCCTCTGCAACAAGCCGTGCTGTTTCGCGAAGCTGCCGCTCATAATCACTTGTTTCTGCCATGCTGCACGGAATGCTGTGGGCAGTAACGACCAAACGGGTACTCACTGCAGCCGGGTCAGCATGGAGCTTAGCAAGTGCCTCGCGCACGCGATCTGTACAAGCCTCGATGAAGCCCGGGTGGTTGTAAAACACTCGGAGCTTGTCTACTTTGGGTGCGCCGTCACCCACCTCGGCCTGCGCCGCCGCAACATTCTCGCGATACTGGCGGCAGCCTGAGTAAGAGCTGTAGGCAGAGGTCATGAAGGCAAGCGCTTCGCGACGTCCATCCGCTTTCATTTCGCGGAGAGCGTCAGTTAGGTATGGGCTCCAATTGCGATTGCCCCAGTAGATGGGTAAGAAGATCCCATGACCGTCAAGCTCGGCACGCAGCGCAGAGATCAGCGCACGGTTTTGATCGTTGATAGGACTTTTGCCGCCAAAGTGGTGGTAGTGCTCGGCTACTTCGAGCAGTCGCTCCTGCGGAATGTTGCGCCCGCGCGTGACGTTCTCAAGAAATGGCATCACGTCTTCCGGCTTTTCCGGACCGCCGAACGAAACGATGAGCAATGAATCGTACATAAATATCTATCCGGGAGTGCCAGTAATGTTGTGCAGCTTCAGCATATTTGTGCTGCCACGCAGTCCCACAGGTTGTCCGGCAACAAATACAATTTTGTCCCCGAGCTTTGCATAGCCGCCATCAATCAGCATTCGCTCCATCGCCAGCAGCATGTTGTCGGTGGAATCAAACGACGGAGCAGAGATGGCATGGACGCCAAAGATGACCGAGAGCTGCCGCGCTACAAAGTCATTCGGAGTGAATGCATAAATTGGCACATGGGGGCGATACCGGGCCAGCAGCCGGGCCGAACTTCCGGTGCTTGTGCCTACCGCGAGCGCGACCACACCGGCGGCGCGTGCAGACTGGTACGCCGCTTCGGCAATGATTTCGGGAATTGATAATTCATCTTTAGCCCATAGCTCCGGAAACGTCTTGTGGGTCGAGCCCTCGGTCTCCACTGCAATCCGGGCCATCACCTTAACCGAATCCACGGGAAATTTTCCCGCCGAAGTTTCCGCCGACAACATTACGGCGCTGGTGCCATCCAAGATAGCGTTGGCGATGTCACTGACCTCAGCTCGCGTAGGCAGCGGGTTCTCAATCATTGACTCCAGCATCTGCGTCGCGGTGATGACGAACTTGCCGCACTTCCTTGATCTTTCGATGATGGTTTTCTGAATAAAAGGTACTTTTTCTGGAGCCATCTCGACGCCCAGATCGCCGCGCGCCACCATCACGCCATCACATTCCTCCAGGATGGCATCGAGATTTTGCCAGCCCTCAGGCTTTTCAATTTTGGCGATGATCGGTTGTTTGGCGTCACGCTCTTCGAGTAGATGGCGCAGCCGCAGGATGTCTCGCGCGGTCCGCACGAATGAAAGTGCAAAGAAGTCGACGCCCTGCTCAATGCCGAAGTGCGCGTCCGAGATGTCCTTTTTCGACAACGACGGAGTGCTGATGTTCACCCCCGGCAAGTTGATCCCTTTGCGATCGCTGATCTTACCGCCGTGCTCCACGATGCATTGCGCCGCCACGCCGTCGGTGGAGACGACGCGCAACTGCACTGTGCCATCAGCAATCAGAATCGGGTCACCCGCTTTGACATCGCGCGCCAAGTCGGGGTAGGAAGTAGAAGCGATTGTCCCGTCGCCCTGCACCTGCTCGGTGGTGATGGTGAACGCTGCGCCATCTTGGAGCACGTGCGGCCCATTAGGAAACGTACCGACGCGAATCTTAGGCCCTTGCAAATCAAGCAAGATGCTGCAGTGTGATTTCAGCTCAGCGGCAAGTTCGCGAACGGACTTGATCCGGCGGGCAATATCATCATGTGAGCCGTGCGAGGCATTGAGACGAAAAACGTCCACACCGGCCTCGAACAGCTTCCGTAAAACGCCTTCTGCATCGGTAGATGGTCCAAGGGTGGCAACAATTTTGGTCGCACGCATTCAATGGGAGTCCCTTTATTATGGGGCCACCGGAGCTGGGCGCAGCAGATCTTCCAATTGAACTTTGGCCTCTGTGTTACGGTCGCGATACTTAACAATGACGGGCGTGTAAAGTGAGATTCCCCAATCAGCTCCAATGCCGGATGTGACTTTGCGGGAGCCCGCCACAACGACCGCTTCGGCTGGAATAACCAGAGGCTGATTGTCCGTCGCACGATAAACTTCGCCGCGGACCAGATCATAAACCGGAGTGGAGCGATTGAGTATGGTTCCGCTGCCGAGCACCGCGCGATTTTTTACTACCGTGCCTTCATACACGCCGCAATTGCCTCCGACCAGCACGTCGTCTTCGATGATGACGGGCATGGCCCCGACCGGCTCCAGCACGCCGCCAATTTGAGACGCAGCCGAGACGTGGCAATTGCGTCCAATCTGTGCACAGCTGCCGATGAGAGCGTGAGAGTCCACCATGGTGCCGTCATCAACGTATGCGCCTACATTGATGAACATGGGCGGCGCGCAAGTAACATGACGACCGACATAGGCGCCATCGCGAATAGCTGAGCCGCCCGGAACCAGACGTATGCCGTCTTCCAGCTTGAGCGTTTTGGTGGGATAGGTATCTTTGTCGAAGAAGCGAAAGGGCGCGGCGGCCGGCACCTGGACAGTGACGCCCATACGAAAGCCCAGCAGGATTCCTTTCTTGACCCACGTATTAACGCGCCATCCTGAGGGCTTCGACTCATCCGGCTCAGCAGCTCGAATGGAGCCGTTGTTCAGCCCGGAAATGAAACGCGCAAACAACTCGCGGTCCGGCTGCGAGTAGACAGCCGGCGGGTTGTCGAAAAGCGTTTCGATTTCGGTCAAACGCCCACTCCGGTCAGCAGGCCGGCACGCTCCATCGCTTCTTCAATCCGCTTCTGGGCTGCCGGTTGCGGAACCACCATAGGCAGCCGATAGACGAGTTGGAGCAGACCCATACGCGCCATCGCAAACTTTAGCGGGCCCGGGTTGGTCTCAATGAAGTTTGACTCGATCAGCTCCTGATACCGGTGTTGGAGTCGGCGTGCACCAGCGAAGTCGCCAGCCAGGGCCGCATGAATCAGTTGAGAGAACTCGGCTGGAATCTGGTTTGCCACAACCGAGATAACGCCACGTCCGCCAAGTGCAATCAGAGGTAGGGCCAGCGCATCGTCACCTGATAAAACGGTGAAGTCCTCAGGTACGCGAGGGAGGACCGAAGCCATTTGGCTCATGCTGCCCGAGGCTTCTTTCACGCCGACTATGTTCGGGATTTCAGCTAAGCGAAGCAACGTAGCAGGCTCCACGTTGACGAATGTGCGCGGCTGCACGCTGTAGACCACGATGGGCAGTTGAGTGGATTCAGCAATCGCCCGGTAGTGCTGATAGACGCCCTCCTGCGTGGGCTTGTTGTAGTAGGGCGTGACCGAGAGGATGCCCGAGACTCCGAGACGGGACAGCTGTTCGATGCGTTCAATCACTTCAGCGGTGTCGTTACCGCCGGCACCAGCGAGAACGGGGACGCGGCCGCGTGCTTCCTCCACCGTTATCTCCACCAGACGGATGTGTTCATGCGGGCGCAGAGTAGGGCTCTCTCCGGTGGTGCCGCAAGGGCAGAGAAAATTGACGCCCGCTTCAATCTGGCGAACGATCAGGGCTCGAAACGCAACCTCATCGAGACTAAGATCCTGGTGGAAGGGAGTGGCTAAAGCGGTGCCGCATCCAGTAAACATAAGCTCCTTAGAGTGCGCCGAAGAGGACATCATCGAAGGTGTAAACGCCCTTTCGGTCCACAATCCATTGTGCCGCTTTCAAAGCGCCGCGAGCAAACCCTTCACGGCTGCGCGCCGCGTGCCGCATTGTAATCGTATCAGCCGCGGAATCGAACCCAACCTCGTGCGTTCCCGGATGCTTGCCGGCCCGGTTTGAGCTGACATCAATGGGCCTGTCGTAGCCTGCTTCGCGCATCGTTTCCACCAGCTGGAGCATGGTGCCCGAAGGAGCATCGTGCTTAGCATCGTGATGAATCTCCCAGGCCCAGGCGCCGTAACTTTCTTCTTTCGCCAGCAGTTGCGAGGTGAGGGCAACCGCTTTGCGAAACACGGCGACACCAATTGAAAAATTAGGACTCCAGACAAGACCGGTGCCCGAGGCGTTTACAGCTTCGGTGATGACGGGAAGCTGATTGAACCAGCCAGTTGTTCCCGTAACGGTTGGAATGCCAAGCTCTGCCAGGCGTCGCAGATGGGTGACAGCAACGGACGGCGTTGAAAACTCGATGGCAGCATCGATTCCGTTACAGGCGTCGCGAGTCAGGGCGCATCCATCGCGATTGTTACTCGTGCTGAGCCGCAGCGCTACTTCAAACCCATACTCGGCGGCAAGCTGATCAACCAGTTTGCCCATCTTGCCGTGACCAACCAGAGCAAGTTGCTTCACGCGAACACCGCTGGATCGAGATCGGAGAAGAACTCGCCGTGAAGTGCTGTTACAGCCGCCACAAGCTCAGTCTCGGCAATGACGAAGCCGAGATTCAGGAGCGACGCACCTTGCGAAATCATTCGTATATTCTGGCGTGCGAGGACTCCGAATGCCCTGCCCGCGATGCCAGGCGTGTGCCGGATATTTTCACCCACCAGACACACGATTGCATGCTGCGGTTCGACGGTGACCTCCGCAAACTCCCCCAACTCTTCCTGTATGGCGTCGAGATGTCCGGGGTCATCCACGGTTAGCGAGACGCTCACCTCAGAGGTAGAGACCATATCGACGCTGGTACCGTGACGGTCAAAGATTTCGAAGATGCGGCGAAGGAAACCATGCGCCATCAGCATGCGGGTGGAATGAATACTGACGATGCTAATGCCGTGTTTGCAACTGATGGATTTAACCGGGTTGCGGCTGGAGACCGGTGTTGCTGTGATGCGCGTTCCTCCCACATCGGGACGCCGAGAGTTAAGAATCAGAACCGGAATATTCTTTTCCACCGCAGGCAGAACGGTTGCCGGATGGAGTACCTTAGCGCCGAAGTAAGCCAGTTCGGCGGCCTCGGCAAAGGTCATACACTTGACTCGATGGCCGCCTGGGATGATGCGCGGATCGGCCGTTAGCATGCCGTCCACATCGGTCCAAATCTGTATTTCTTCTGCACCGATGCCGGCGCCAACGATAGCGGCCGAATAATCTGACCCGCCGCGACCGAGCGTGGTTGTCTGGCCATCGGCTGTGCCGCCGATGAAGCCGCCCAAGACAACGACCTGCTGTTCTGCTACCGGGCGCACGACGGCATGCAAGACGGCATAGGTTTCCTCAAAGAGAACCTGCGCCTGCGTGAACCGGTGGTCTGTGTAGATGACCCGGCGCGCGTCGGTGTGAGACGAGGGGACGCCCGCTGCACGCAAAGCAAAGGAGACGATCATGCTCGAGAGCCGTTCGCCCACACTGGCAATAGCATCGGTTGAGCGCGCCGATAATTCGCCGACTACGGATAGACCTCTGATCAGATCATCAAGCCAGTCAAAATGAGTGCGAATGAAACGATCGAGTTCGGCCGCATAGCTGCCTGCCACCGCGAGGCCGTGCGTCAGGTGATGAGCGCGCATTTCATCCACGATGGTCAAGGCTTGTTCACGACGACCGGCGGCTGCCTCCGTAGCGGCTTGCAGCAGTTTGTTGGTGGTCTTGCCCATGGCGGAGACGACCACGACCGGACGACGTTGCTCATGCTGCCTGACGATGGTGATGAGGCGCGCGATAGCTTCTTTGGATTCGACGGAGGTACCGCCGAACTTCATCACGATCATTGCGGGCGAGCTTACTCCGCCATGCCTTCGGAAACCATCAGTTCTGCGTTTAGAACTGCAGCTCCGGCCGCACCGCGAATTGTATTGTGCCCGCAAGCCATGAATTTCAGGCCGAGCACCGCGCATTCACGCAAACGCCCTACAAACACAGGCATGCCGTTTTCGCGGTTAGCGTCGCGCCGGGGCTGCGGACGATCTTCCTGTGGCAGGTACAGCAGCGGCCGGTCCGGTGCGCTTGGAAGGCGGCGCGTTTGGGGCAGGCCGCGGAACGACTCGATAGCAGTTCGAATATCAGCGAGACTGGGCTCTTGTGAAAGCTCAACGGAGGTGGCAACCATATGACCATCGAGCACAGCAACACGATTACAGTGCGCACTGACGCGGGCAGGCAAGGGTTGGAACTCAAGGCCGTTCAGTTTGCCGAGGATCTTCTGCGTTTCCATCTGCATTTTCTCCTCTTCACCGCTGATGAATGGAACGACATTGCCGAGGATGTCAGAGGAAGGGACACCGGGATAGCCTGCGCCCGAGACGGCCTGCATGGTGGAGGCAAGCACGCGTTTGACGCCGAAAGGCAGCAGGGGCGCAAGGGCCAGAGTCAGGACAATAGTAGAGCAGTTTGGGTTCGTGACGAGCAACCCTTTCCAGCCGCGGTTTTTTTGTTGTGCCGACAGCACCGCCAGATGATCTGGATTGATTTCCGGCACCAGCAGCGGCACATCCGGTTCCATGCGATGATTGCGCGAGTTAGAAACAACGATGTGACCAGCAGCGGCGAAGGCCTGCTCGATCTCAGTTGCGACAGACGCATCCATGGCCGAGAAGACCAGCTTCGGGGCACTGCCCGGCTGCGATTCGGACACCACCATGTTCGCTGCGTACCCAGGCATTTCGCCATCAAGCCGCCAAGCGGTTGCGGCACTAAGCTTTTTGCCAGCAGAGCGATCGCTCGCTCCAAGCCAGACGAGCTTGAACCATGGGTGACCTTGCAGGAACCGAATAAAGTGCTGGCCTACCATGCCCGTTCCGCCAAGCACTCCGACTTCGATCGGGGTCATGCGGATAGCCTCTGCACAAGCTTTTGGTAGAGCGTCACCGATTCTAAAAGTTGATCTTTCGGGATGCGTTCCTGTGAAGTATGCGCAACGTGGATGCTGCCAGGGCCGATCAGGAAGGGCTCTCCCCAAGCGCCGTTGAATGCCGGGATGTCCGTTGTAAAGGCGACCACAGTGGTGGCAAAGCCGTCGAGCGATCCAAGGTGCAGCGCCGGAATGTAGAGCACCTCGTTGGCAACGCAATCGGGCTGCGCTGCAGCCGGTATCTGTTCGCGCAGGGTAGCAACGTCGCCAACAACGCGTATAAAAACTTCAGCCATTGCATGGTCAGCAATCACGTTGGGGGCGCGCCCGCCCTTGATGGTGCCAATATTCAGGGTGCTTCTGCCCAGCAGTTGGTCACTTGGCATGGGCACTTGCCGGATGCGGGCCAAGGCATCCAGCAATTTCTCGATAGCAGATTCACCCAACTCGGGATAAGCCGAGTGAGCCATGCGGCCCTCCGCGACAACCTCAAATCGAAGGGCGCCTTTGGAGCCGAGCGCCAGCTTGTTCTCAGTTGGCTCGCCGTTGATGATGAAGCGGCTGCCGCGCGGGTTCCTGGCTGCGTGATGCGCGCCGGCGCTGTTGCGTTCTTCGCCAACGACAAACAGAAGCCCAAAGTTTCGAGTGCCGGATTGCAATAAGTTCTCAGCCGCCGTGATCATGGCAGCGATGATGCCTTTGACATCGCACGCGCCGCGGCCCCAGATGAAGTGGCTGTCTTCGCGCGAAGGAAAGAACGGAGGCACGGTGTCCAGATGCGTGGACAGCACAACTACGGGATCACCGAAGCGCACAAAGATGTTGTCACGATTGCCCTCTACATTCACCCGCTCGGCTTCGCCGTTGAAACGCGCAGCCAGACTGGAGAGCAGCTCAAAGACGAAGGAACCTACTTCGTGCTCGTTGGGGGTGATGGACTCGATGTCGATCAGCCGTCGCGTCAATTCGAATACGTGCATGAAGGGGCGCGGTTAACGGTCAGGATAACAGAGCCCACTCATTTTCTTTATACTTGGAGCGTGCCATTTAAGCTGGGCATTGATTATCAACCGAGAGGCGACCAGCCTGCAGCAATCGCTGAGCTGATTCGCGGCGCAGACGACGGCGAGAAGCACCAGGTGCTGTTGGGGGTTACCGGGTCAGGCAAGACTTTCACCATGGCGAAGGTAATGGAAGCCTGCAATCGCCCGAGCCTGGTGCTGGCGCACAACAAGACTTTGGCCGCGCAGCTCTATCACGAGTTCAAGACGTTTTTTCCAACTAACGCTGTTGAATACTTTGTCAGCTACTACGACTACTATCAGCCGGAAGCTTACATCCCTTCCGGCGATATCTACATTGAGAAAGAATCGACGATCAATGATGAGCTGGATAAGCTGCGGCTGTCGGCGACGCGCTCTTTGTTTGAGCGGCGCGACTGCGTGATCGTTGCGAGCGTGAGTTGCATTTACGGGCTGGGTTCTCCAGAAGCCTACTACGGGATGCTTTTGATGCTGGAGAAAGGCCAGAAGATCACGCGCAAGGAACTGCTGGGGCGGCTGGTGGAGATCCTGTATGAGCGCAACGACCACGACTTCCGGCGCGGGACGTTCCGTGTACGAGGCGATGTGATTGAACTCTATCCCACGTATGACGACAACGCTTTCCGGATTGAACTCTGGGGTGATGAAATTGAAGCGCTCAGCCAGATTGATCCGGTGCTGGGCCAGGTAAAGCAGACCTACGTAAGGCTGCCGATTTATCCCAAGACTCATTATGTAATGGATGCGCCGACCAAGCAGCAGGCAATGCAGAGCATCGAGAATGAGTTGCAGTGGTGGCAAAAGGATCTGGAATCGCGCGGCAAGCTGATTGAGGCGCAACGGATCTATCAGCGCACGATGTTCGATCTGGAGATGATTAAGGAGATCGGCTTTTGCCATGGGATTGAGAACTACTCGCGCCATTTTTCGGGTAGGTTGCCGGGTGGTTCGCCCCCGACTCTGTTGGACTATCTGCCGAATGACGCGCTGCTGTTCATTGACGAGAGCCACCAGACGATGCCGCAACTGCAGGCGATGTATCACGGCGATAAGTCACGCAAAGACATTCTGATCGATTACGGCTTCCGGCTGCCTAGCGCGCGGGATAACCGGCCGCTGATGTTTGAGGAATTTGAGAGCCGGGCGAATCAACTGGTCTATGTTTCGGCAACGCCCGGGCCTTATGAGCTGACAAAGGCGGCCGGGGTAGTGGTGGAGCAGATTATCCGGCCCACCGGACTGATCGATCCGGAAGTAGAGATACGTCCCATCAAGGGTCAGGTAGATGATCTGCTTAACGAGATCCGCATTCGGGTAGAGAACAACGAGCGAACGCTGGTTACGACACTGACCAAGCGTATGGCGGAGGATCTGGCCGAGTATTACTCCGAAGTGGGCGTGAAGTGCGCTTACCTGCACTCGGAAGTCAGCACGCTCGATCGCATCAAGATATTGCGTGATTTGCGGCGCGGCATTTACGATGCATTGATCGGCGTGAACCTGTTGCGCGAGGGTCTCGACTTACCTGAAGTGACGCTGGTAGCTATTCTGGACGCGGATAAAGAAGGGTTTTTGCGGTCAAGCGGATCGCTGATTCAAACCATTGGACGGGCGGCAAGAAACGTGAAAGGACGAGCCGTTCTCTACGCCGATGTCATCACCGATAGTATGGGCCGGGCAATGCGCGAGACCGATCGCCGTCGTGCGATGCAGAGAGCGTATAACGAGGAGAACCATATCACTCCACAGACCATAATCAAGGCTTTGGATATGAGTCTGGTCGCCATTGTTGAAGGCGACTATGTGACCGTGCCACTTGATCTGGAACCGGAACCGACCGTAGAGTTGACGCCGGCCGAGCGCGACGCGATGATCAGCGAACTCGAATTGAAGATGCGCGAGGCAGCCAAGGTTTTCGAGTTTGAGAAAGCGGCTCAGTTTCGTGACCGAATTAAATCTCTGAAAGCGAGCGGCGTGTATGAGGAAGCAGTCGCAACTCGGACTGGTAGTCGAGGGTAGTTCGATTTCGTCCTCGGTTCTTCGATTACCGAAGCTGGCGGAAGAACTTGGGCCGGTGAAATCGGCCAGCATGAGGGCGGGAAGAAGGCTTTCGAATATGCTTCGAGCCGGATACGCCGTAGAAGATTTTGAGGATCTGCAGGCTGCTAGCCTGATTCTCTTGTACTTGCCGGATAACGCAGTACCTCGGATGGTGGAAGGCCTATGCGCCTCCGAGTTAGTGCTAAAAGATCTGTCATTCGTGCTTTGCGAAAGCTGGCTGACCACCGACGTCCTGCATCCGCTGGCGATGGCCGGAGCGTCGACCGCAACAGTGACGAGACTACCGACCATGCAGCGCGATTGGTTCGCGGTTGAGGGATCATCAAAGGCAGTACGGCTGATGCGGCGATTTCTTGCGCGGAACGGTGCACGTTCAGATGAAGTGAAGCCGGGAAGCAAGGACTACCTGTTTGCTTCTGAACTAATGGTGACGGCACTGCCTATGCCGCTTCTGATTACGGCACAGCAGGCGTTGCGAGCTAGCGGATTGTCGGGCAATACTTTGTCGGCATTACTGGAACAGATGACATTGAAAATATTGCAAGACTTCCTGCGGGGTGCGCGAGCTCCCTGGGGTGGACCGCTGAACGAGTGCTCAGCCGAGTTGAGCGAGATGCATATGGAAACACTGCGAACGCGGAACCCGTCTGTCGGTGCTTATCTGCACGAGCAGTTAGGGTTGGCTCGAAAGGCGATGGCAGCCGCACGACTTCCGCCCGAGGAAGTGGCAAACTCAACGAAGACGACGCGAGTAATTCAAGGAATGCGAGCATCTGGGAAACTTTAGATGCAGAATGGAAAAACGCTATCACTGGAAGTTGCGAAAGCGGGAGCTTGTTTTAGGCGAACGAACGCTGCTGATGGGCGTTCTGAATGTGACGCCTGATTCGTTTTCCGACGGCGGGAAGTTTTCCGACCCGGACCGAGCGTTTGCACGCGCACTAGAGCTGGAGGACTTAGGAGCGGATATTATCGATATCGGCGCGGAGTCTACACGGCCGGGATCGCAGCGAATCTCTGAAGCCGAAGAATTGCGCAGGCTGGTGCCGGTGCTGAAGCGGTTGAAGGGGCATCTGGCAGTACCTATTTCTGTGGACACCTACAAATCGGGGGTGGCTGAAAAGGCGCTAGAGCATGGAGCCGAGATCATCAACGATCCGAGCGGCGTAATGCTGGATTTACAGCTGCCAAAAGTGGTGACCAAATACGATGCCGGCCTGATTATCAATCACATGCGGGGCACACCGGAGACTTGGGCTGGCTTACCTCCGATGAAGGATCTTATGCGATCGATCCGAATCGACCTGGAGGCGGCGCTGCATCGCGCACGGCAGTCCAGGGTGCAGAAGCATCAGATTGCGATTGACCCCGGACTTGGATTCGGGAAGCGGCGCGAGCAGAATGCGCAGATCATTGCCGAACTGCGCAAGCTGCGGGACTTCGATGTCCCGATTGCCATTGGACCTTCGAGGAAATCATTCTTAAAGAAAGAGGAGGAGCTTGATCTGGAGTTTGCGACCGCGGGTGCCGTGGCGGCTTGCATCCTAAATGGGGCCCATATTGTTCGCGTCCACGATGTGAAGGCAATGAAAGCTGTTGCCGATGTGGTGGACATGGTGCGTCAGTCGGCTGAGGACGAGCCGGAACCGGAGCCTGTTCAGAAACGCTGGCAGCGCGGACAGTAGTGAGTTCCCCGCTGGCCCAGCACAATGCGCCGAATGGGCTGAGCACATTGGGGGCATGCTTCTGATTCGCGTCCGTAGACGTTGTGCAGAGTTTGGAAAGAGCCGCGAGCGCCATCGCTGTCCACGTAATCGGAGATGGAAGAGCCGCGAAACTCAATGGCAACATGCAGAATCGCGAGCAGGTGTTGATGGAGACGTTCGGCGCGCTGGCGGGACAGACGCCGAGCCGGAGTTTTCGGGTGAATGGCCGAAGCGAATAAGGCTTCATCAGCATAGATGTTTCCAACGCCTGAGATAAAAGTTTGATTCAGTAGAACTGGCTTGATAGGACCGCGGAAACGCTGAAGCCGTTGGTAGAAGCTTGGAAAGTCAACCGTAAGGGCGTCGGGGCCGACCCGGGAAATCAGTTCTGGAGCGGTGCTGAAGTACTCAACCCGGCCGAACATGCGCGTATCATCGTATATCAACAGGCCTTCCTCAAACACGAGGGTGGCGCGCGTGTACTTGCCGGGCTGTGCGTTCCACAGCAGCTTACCGGTCATCCCCAGATGAATGTAGAGCAGACCTGCGTTGAGCTCGATCCGAATCTGCTTGCCTTGGCGGCGGACAGCTTCGACGGTTTTGCCGGCGAGAGCAGCAGCGGTGAGGGCGTGATCGCCGCGAGTCACCCGGTGAGATAGGAAAGTGGCAGCAAGAATCCGCCGGCCTGTAATGTAGGGCGAAACAGAGCGGACGACGGTTTCAACTTCGGGGAGTTCAGGCAATGGCTGAGCCTACTGTAACGCCGAGGAATTTAGCCTGAGCCATGCGCTAAATTAGGGGAAGGCCGAAGTAGCTCAGCTGGTAGAGCATCTCATTCGTAATGAGAGGGTCACGAGTTCGATTCTCGTCTTCGGCTCCAGCCTTCTCTTCCGTTCCCCTCAACTGTAAAATCCTTGAATCGTCCAGTGCTGTAAGCTTGGCGCAACTTCATTCCCTAGTTTTACATCGGCTTAGGTATGATTGCAGTCAGGTTTTTGAACTTATGAAAAAAGCCCCTCGTCTTTCGCTCGACTGGCTGTCCGTTGTAACTGCGATTATCGTTGCGGTGCTGGTGAAAACCGGCATTCTCTCGCATATTCCTTGGTGATTGCTCTATGAGTACACTCGTTCGAGAGCCAATTGCTAAGCCATCGTCGACCCTCTCAGCTATTTTCCAGCTGCTACCCGGGATCGTGCTGCTGGCACTGATAGGATTGGCAGGCAAGCTGACAGAGCAGGCCATTGCGGGTTATGGGAAGGCTCATCACCTGCATTTGCCGAACATCGAATATGTGCTTTGGGCGATTCTGTATGGAGCTTTGATCGGAAATCTTGTCGAGCTGCCTGCGATTTTCAGACCGGGCATTGCGACCTATGAGTTCTTCCTCAAGCTGGGCATTGTCTTCCTGGGTGTTCGGTTTCTGCTTGGCGACGTGTTCAAGTTGGGGGGCGCGAGTCTGGTGTTTGTCGCCATCGAGCTTGGCCTATCGATCTTTCTGATGAGTCTGCTGGGACGCTGGCTGGGGCTTAGTCCGAAGCTGACTTCACTGCTGGCCATTGGTTCATCAATCTGTGGTGTTTCGGCGATTGTAGCGGCCAAGGGTGCCATTGACGCCGATGATGAGGACTCTTCGTACGCGATCGCGGCCATTCTTGCATTGGGCGCCTTCAGTCTTCTTGCATTTCCGGCCATTGGACATGCGCTCGGCATGTCGGACCATGCATTTGGATTGTGGGCAGGCCTGGCAGTAGACAACACAGCTGAGGCGACTGCGGCAGGTGCGTTGTACTCGGATACTGCAGCGAAGTTCGCGATTCTGGCTAAGACGACCCGCAATGCCACGATCGGGTTTGTTGTTCTGGGATATGCGATTTACTGGGCCCGTAAGAGCCAGAAAACTTTTGAAGGCAGCAAAGCAGCATTCCTCTGGAACAAGTTCCCTAAGTTTGTTCTCGGGTTCTTGCTAATCTCCTTGCTGGCGACGTTTGGAATTTTCTCCAAAGGACAGATGACCGACATAGCCAACCTTTCGCGATGGGCGTTTCTGCTGACGTTTGCTGGCGTCGGTTTGCAGACGAACCTCGGGCAGCTAAGGAAGCAGGGATTGAAGCCGCTGTTCGTCGGCGCGGTTGGAGAGTTTGTGATTGATGGGCTTACGCTGGCCATGATTCTGGGTTCAGGGCGATGGCTGGTGGGGTGATTGCTGTCCACGAATCGGCGAACAGGTATCGTCTAGAATTCAAGTAAAAACGTTGCAAGATTCCAGGACAGAGACGATTTCTTTATTCCTTGGAAGGCCGACGTAACTAAGGAGCAATCTAATTTTGCAAACAGGTTCTGCTAACACCGCCGCTGAGCTGCATGAATACAAAATGCCTACGGCGTGGCACTGGTGCTTTCCACTCCGTAGGCAAATTCTTAGATAGCTGAACCGACTTTAGTGATGGAATTAAGCAGCCGCGGCGGCCTGCTTGTTCACGTTCTCTTCACCGATCTTGGTCAGCTTTGCATCTCCACCCTTGCTATCTTCCAGGTTTTGGGTCAGAGGCTGCGCTGCGTCGGATTTTCCGAGAAGCTGAGCGAAGTGCTCGAGCGAGCCGTACACAGCGACCCTGTAAAGTTGCATTTGGTTAGCGGCCACAATGAGCGCTGCATCACGTACAGGCGACGCATCGGTGTTGGAGATCATCTCATTGACCTCGTTGATCATCGCCTTCGCAACATTGTTTTCGTTGGTCTGCACGGGCTGACCAAGCTTTTCGAAAACCTGCTGTACCCGCTGAGCATACTCCTTGCCCTTGCTAGCGCTCTGCTCGAAAACCTGTTTTACTTCCGGGTTGGTGGAAGCTTCCGCCATCTTCCCTGCATGCTCCGAAACCTTGTTCTCAAAATCCAATACGTAAGTCAATCCGTTGATCATCAGATCATTAATTGATTGCATTCTAGACGCCATAGTCTTAACTCCTGCCTTTGTTCTTGCAGCAACGCTTCTTTCGCGTAGAAATCGGTCGCCACACTTTAGACTTTCTTTTTTGGAGCTGGTTGCAACAATGGGTCGTCGTAGTTCCACGTATAGACCTCGCATGGTGGAGGCGTGTCTTAATTACCTGGCTACTCTGCGCGGCACCATCAAGAATTTCCCTTGATCCGACCTAGTCAATTCCTGGAAGGCACAAGTTCCCGGGGGGTCGTGTGAGATGCTTCACTCCGGACGGCAAACAAGTTTATTTTCTCCGCGGAGTCAGCGGCCTCCACAGTGGCGGGTTGGTAGCTACCGATCGATCTTGTCGTCGAGGGAAGTGGGAAAAGGGTAGCTATTGAGTGTGATGGGGACAAATACCATCCTCTTGAGAAGCTGCCTGATGACATGGCTCGGCAAGCGACTGCTTGCGTCGGAAAAACCGAGTTGCTTGATCGAGTACGAAGGAGAGCTAAAGAGATCCGTCGGAGTTGGATTATCTTGAGACAGGAGGAGAGTGAAGAGAAAGCGGCGTAATAGTCAGCCCTAAGCTCAGCGGACGCGAGAGACACACTAAGTTTGCCTTTGTAGGAGATTTCCTATCCCTCCTTACCGCCAAGGAAGAGCTGAATTGAGCGGAAATCCTCTCAAGTGTCAGCCTCCAAGTGGTCCCCGTCCATTGATAGAACAAACTGCCCGAAGACAAGACTTTGAACAGTTGATCGGCAGCAGTTGGGCTTGTCCCCTGACGTGAGACACGAGTTTAGACACGGTTAGCTGAACAGCGGAAAAAGCGCTGGACAGCGAGGTTTCGGTTTAGCAGAATCGCGTTAGCTAGGGGAAACTGACGCAAGCTCTGCTGAAGAGCAACTTGCCGAGGGATACCTGGCCGAAGACTCGTCAAGACGAGATCGCTCGGTTCGCACCTCCCGGCGGGTCGAATAGGCTGAGCGAATGGCCGACGGACGGGAGGCGGTCAGGACCTCAGCTTTCACCCTCGGATTGATAGATCTTCCCATGCCTGGAAAACTTACGCCGGGATGTTCTGGTAACTCATGCTGTCGAACTCGGCTAGTGGCCGATAGCCCAATGCGGAATGGAGGCGTTTGCGATTGTAAGTGCGTTCCAGAAAGGTTCGGATTCCGCTTCGCGCTTCGGTCAAGTCGCGGTATTCGACCCGATGCACTTCCTCGTGCTTGAGCGTCTTCACGAAGCTCTCCGCTTTGGCGTTGTCGTAAGGATTTCCTTTGCGGCTCATGCTGACCTGAATGCCCCCGACGTGAGTAGTTGTGTGTACTCGCCGCAAGCGTGCAGGGCGCATCGGCAGCTTACGTAGACACGCTGCTCGACCACGGCATGCTTCCCAGCATGAGCCGGCCCGGCAACCCTTACGACAACGCCAAATGCGAACGCTTTATGAGAACGCTAAAAGACGAAGAAATCCGCTGCTCCGAGTACCGCGATCTGGACGACCTGCGCGCCAATCTGAGCCGCTTTCTCGATACTTACTACAACGCCACGCGACTGCATTCGGCGCTCGGCTACCGATCGCCGGACGACTTCGAACGCGCTGCCACGTTGCTGCCCATTTCCAACCGTTCCTTAGCCCCCACCATGAGTTTTTCAAGGCATGAGGAGATCTACCGATCCGATGTGAGATCCTGATTGCGCTATGCCGGAGCGACCACACTAGGCCGCTCCGGTCTCATCGTTCCGATGAGTCTCCGGCTGGCTATTCCTCGGCGAGTTGCACTCCTGCATTGCTCGCTTCCGCTTCGCCAACCTGGACCATCTTGCAAACAAACCGACCTGTTCGTCTACACAAAACCAGCGAACAGCAACCGTCCCCTTTCTCGACTGTCTCAGGGTTGGGGTTCACTCCACCTTGTAAGACTGAACCCTATGCGATCTCATTTCCCGCTTCTTACCTTACTTGCTCTAATCTCTGCCGGATCTTCGTTCGCTGACACCGTTGGTCTGACATACAACTCCTCATGCACTCTGGAGGGCTTTCCGACCGTGGTCGGAAACCAAACCTGCAGCAACGATCCCACAGGCCATGGGACGACCAACTACGTACCCGGTGTTCCTGTTTTCTACTCAACGATCAACATAAGCAGTTCCGGGCCGACCTCATTCAGCAGTTCAGGGAACGCCTATGGCATAGGTCAATCTACCCCAAATTCGATCTATACCGGGCTTTATGATGCGGGCTCTCAAGGAACCTACAGCACTAACCTAACCACGGCAGGCCCTGTCAGGGCAGGCTTTCTGAAAGCTACGATCAGCTACGAGGGAACACAGGCAGCCGAAAGCCCGGATTTCGCGGGCAGCTATTTGACCTTTACAGGAGGATTGCTTTCGGTAGATAGTCTTGCGAATCAATTTGTTGCAAACGGGATTGGCTGCGGGGCGAACTACCTCTACAATTCTTGCCTCTCAGAGATCCAGGTTTTGAACTACTACGGTAACCACGACGGCATCTCCGTCAATCTTGGGACTCCCTTTCATCTCACCTATGCAGCGAGAGTGGAAAGCGGCGGCGGCGGTCCTTCCGCAGATAACGTCTATGGCAGAGCTTCTTTGAACATGACGATCAGCTACCAGCTGTTCGAAGCTGATGGCGTTACTCCAGTTGAGGTGTTGTCTGACGTACCCGAACCCGCGACTTGGAGTCTCATGGCTGTGCCTTTCGTAGTCGCTTTAATCCGAAAAAGAGGAAACCGGAACTCCCGTGCTTGTTAAGTCAGAGAAGGACGCGACGTAACTTCCTAACGTCTTCTGGTGCTCCACCGCTAGGTAAAGCCTAGAGATCATCGGATTAAGTTGCTACCGAGCTGCTACCACCTTTCGCAGTTTTAGGTGTTATGATCCGCTACAGTTCGGTGTGATCTTAGACAGGTGCAAGAGCGCTAAGTGGTTAGTACGGCAGGCCTTCTTGCACTAAAGCAGTAAAAGCAAAGTACTTGAGGCAAAAGGATGGCGGAGAGAGTGGGATTCGAACCCTTGCAGGCCCAATAGAACCTGCAACTCGCAAATTTACAATTGCTATCACTGCTCTATCTCCCGGTAGTCCCACGCTGCATTGCCCACCATTACCCACAGGGCTTGTCTCTCAACTTGAGTAGCTCAATACGAGTGACGAATGTGAGATGCCCGGTTACCAATTCTCATTGCGAGTTCTCGAAGTCGCTTAAACCCCGACCGGCCTAACATGCCCGGAGCATGCTCTGAAGTGCAATGCGTGACACCCGTGATTAACTTAGTCGGTGATGTAGATCTGCTGCTTGCTCATTCACGATAGAGAGTTTGTCGGACGTGCCCTCGAGAGCCGCGCGTGATCCGCGTCAAGTATATTTCCCTTTTGGCGACATTTATTATTCCCTTTTGTAAAGAGAGGGCACAGTCGTAGTCGCGCGGTGTGGAATGTGGGAAACGCGTGGCGTTTTCCAAGGACTGTGGAAAGCGAAGTTGGCTTTCCATCAGGCCGTCATTTCCACCGCTCTTGGGTTGTCTACGAAGCTTCCTCTTTAGCCCTCTTTGCTTGTTCCACGCGATAGCTGGGGATATTGAGTTCGAGAATGACGCAATGGTGAACTAGCCGATCGATGGCGGCAGCTGTCGTCATTGGATCTTTAAAGATGCCGTCCCATTTCGAAAAGGGCAGATTACTGGAGATCAACACACTGCCACGTTCATACCGTTCGGCAAGTAGCGTAAACAAGACCTCCATCTCTTCTCGGCTTTGCTGTACGTAGCCCAAGTCGTCGATGATCAGCCCTTCGAAGTGAGCCAGCTTCTTGATGAAACGATTGAGCTTCAGATCGCGTTTAGCTACAAGAAGATCCTGCACCAGAAGAGCGGAAGTGGTGAAGTAGATGCGTCGGCCACGGGCAATCAGCTTCTGTCCAATAGCGGAGAGAAGATGTGTTTTGCCACTGCCTGGGTTTTTCCAAACGCCAGCACATCTTTACGCCGGTCCAGAACCTCGCCTTCGATCAGAGCCTTGGTCAGAAGAGCTACTTTTGGCGGCAGCCTTTTCAGATTGAAGTTGGCCAGTGCTTTCTCGGCCGGAATGCGCGATTGCCGAAGCAATCGCTGGATTCGCTTTTGCCGGCGATCCTCACACTCGCGCGTGATGAGATCGAGCAGATACCGTTTATAGCTCAACGTTTCCCGTTCGGCAAGGCCCGGTGCATCCTTATAGGTGCGCCTCACCATGGGCAGATGCAGTTCGGTCAGACTGCCGGTGAGTGCTGCTTTCACATCCACGATATCTGTTGTCATGCCGCCGTTTCCTCGCGCGTGAGCAGTTGGTCGAACACTTCCAACGAAACCGGATCGACGTCGATGGCGGTCATCAACGCAGGCGCATCTTCCTCGGTCATTCGCGCCAGCACTTCGGCACTCAAGACCTGCTGGCTTCCCAGTAAAAACCGGATGGCACCCTCGACTCGCGATTCGCCTCGGCGAGCTGCCAGAAGTAAGATCTCGAGGTATTCTCGCGCGCCTCGTTTCGGGCCTTGCTCTTCGCGCAAAGCGTCGTAAGCCAAGCGGAACCAGCTGGTGGGAAACAGATCTTCGCGATAACGGTACTTTTCGAAAGCGCAAGGCTTCCTCACCAGCCAGTCGATGATATGCCGATAGTCGATCCGGTGCTTGCATCGCCCTCGTAAGCGTGGGAGTTCTTCTACTTTGTGATCTCCGTACCAGACCTCCACCGTGTCCGGGCGCACCCGTGCTTCCACCATCTCGCCAACCAGTCGACTGTCGACCGAATAACGATTTCGCTGAACCGAGATCAGGCTTCCCGGACTGACGCGCACTCGTTCTTGTCCGCCGGATTCGAGTCGCTGTGCGGGAAGCGGCCGCAGTTGAGCTAACTCTTCTAAGTAATGCTCACGTCGTCCAGTATTCAAAAGAGCAAACAGCTTTCGTAAGAACAGTTGGTAGGCCTCCAAGGTCAGGAAGTCGCGGTGCCCTCGCATCAGCAATGCTTGCTCAGCGGCTTGCTTAAAGCGGTATGACGTTGTTCGATGTCTCCGTTCTCGTTCGCTTGCCCGGCTTGGATCTTTTGCCCAATAAGCTGGTAATGTCGCAACAAACTGGCATACGCGCGCGTGAACTCTTGGGGATCGCACTGACTGTTCACGGCTGCACTCATGCGGTCGGATCGATGCTCTAGAGGAACACCGCCCAGCTCCCAAAGGGCGTTCTGCAGTCTTCGCTCAAGCTCTCAAACGTCTCTGAATAGCAGACGCTCCCGGTTTCCCAGTTTGAATAGCTCAACACAAAGTGATAAATCAGATGCGGAAACGCCTTGCCGCTAATCGTCACTCCGAGTTCCCGGCAATGCGTAAAGTCTGATTGGCATAACACGCCCGGACGATGCTCTTGGGCAAAGAACACCTCTCGTGACGGTCCTTGGTTGCCCGCCAATACTTGATCCGGCGTTGTAGAGTGCGCACTTGCCCATCTGGAAACCGACCCGGGTACAGAGTCTGTAGATATTCGAAGAGTGTTTTCGCTTGCAGTCCGGGTTCCAGCGCCAGCCGCTCGCGAACCTCTTCCCAAACACCGGTAAACGAATCCTGAAGTGTCTGCCAGGTGTTCTTTTGCCCCATCTCGCTCGGCAGCCGCCGATTTCGCAAGTACTTGCGTGCCGTCTTCGGGTCCATACCCGCCTTCGCGGCTGCTACCTCAAACGGCAACTTCTTTCCTGCCAGCCGCCAGAGTCGCTTTACCTGCTGATCGCTCACCATACAAGTCGTCTCCGACTTGTACCGTTTCCGGCTGCCCGCCAACGGAGATTCTAATTGTCGTTGGCTGAATTCTAATTGTCGTCATCACCGCGCTGTCGACAAATATGGACGGCTGATCGATTTCCTGTTGCTGGATCGGCGTAACACCCGCCGCCTATCAGTTCCTCGGCAAGATGCTGAAGACGATGCGAAACTGGCTACCCTGCTCGATCACGACAGATAAGCTCGGCTCTTATCCAAAGGCAATTCGCCGATTACAGCGTGAGGGTAAGCTATCGCCTGATACGCAGCACCGAACATCGAAGTACTTGAACAACATATTGAGGCCTACCACGGCGGGTTCAAACGAGTGATCCGGCCCACACGCGGTTTCCAGACGATGATCTGAGGGTCCTGTAATGTGGAGGGTCTTTCCGATCAAGGGGCCAGGCTTTGACGCTAAAATCGTAACCCCATTATTCAGCCACCAAAAGTCTTCTGATTACCCGTTCTTTAGGGTTTCCTAAATGTCATCGTTTACAAAGTTTGTCTCTTGATAATCTCTGACGTTTGATTCCAAAAGGTTCCGTCGTAATTTGCCATTCTCGTCAGTTATGAAATTCCAGAAGTCCTTTAAACCGACGAGACATACAAACGCGCCTTTCGAGGCAATCGGCGTATCAGAGACAGTAAGCAGGTGTGTGGTCGTTGGTTGCTTTCGTAAAAGCTCGAGCAGCTTACTGGCTCCGATGAACGAAAAGCCAAACGTGACTGCTGAGAACAGGCTAGTTATCTTTTCCTTTAACTTCTCTGCTTTTCGTTCTACGTTTGGATGTACTTCCGATCCACGGCTAGCATAGTAAAAGAAAAATTTAAGTTGTGGCAGCCGGTTGCGAGGCTACCGTACGCATCCCTGAAACGTCCGACGATTTCCAGAAGATCAGCGTTATAAACGCTCAGCAACTGCTTGATAGGCCTGCTCAAGTTCAATAGGTCATCTGTAGCCGTTAAGAGCTTCTCTCTCACGGCTCGGAAAAGCTATCGCTAGTCTTCGACTGAATGATGACAAGCTCAATGTCAATATTCCTTCGACGCGGAGAGACGTCGAAGGCTCCTCAGTAAGCAGTTCGCCGTCAACGAAACGTATGCAGAATCGATTCCTCCATCTCCTCCTCCATCAACAATTCCGGAGTCGACTTCCTCATAGGATAGGTCGAAATCCTTCAGTATTTGGTTAGCTGTAAACAATCCAAAAATAAATCTTGCCGCAACTCTGGACCTTGCTCCTGCCGTTGCTCTTCTAAGATTTTGTCGAGAATGAACTTGTCGTTAGTACTCATAAAGTCACTTCAGCTATCACGGCTTGGAATCGTAGCAGGCGTTTTTTATGCTCAATTGCTATCCTCCCGATCTTGTCTAATGAAATCTCATCGCTGCGGCGGTCGTAGAGCTTGGTGGTGCGCGGCGACTCGTGGTTCGCAATCTGCTGTGCCACTTCTAGCCGGCCACCGTTCTTCAAATATATCGTGATGCCAGTTGCCCGCAAGGAATGACAACCAACGCGCGGGGTCTTGATATGCGCTGCTGCGGCTCGGTTGCGAATCATCGTATGCACATCCTGTTGATACAGCCGATTTCGGTCAAGGCAGTACCGGCTTTGCTGGCCATCGAACAGAATAAGAACCCTTTCGCATCGCCCTGTATGTCGGCCTGGTCGATGTAGGCATGCAGGTATTCATCGAGTCGGTGATGGCAAGGCACCAAGCCAAGACAAGCCGTGTCATAGGCAGTTAGTTGATGACGTGAGGCAAGCAGGGAAAGCTCCGCAAAGACCTCGATGGAAGGGGCCGGCGCGATGCGGAAATGGAAAGAGCTTAGCTGTTCGAAAAACTGCCGGGCACGTTCCAGTTTGACTCGCTGCCGCCGTACGCTGACGGCAACGGCATTCATCATTTCCCAAGGCCATAGCGAAGGAACATGCAGCGCCTCGCGCTGGGCTGCCCGTTGCAGCAACTCTTCCGATGCAGTAGTAGCTTCGTCCTCGCAGCACCACGGCATGCAGGCCGAGACATCGAGAACGAACCCGTCCATCAGTACCTGTGGCCGAGATGCGCGTATTCGCGCAGAGACATTCCTTCCGGCCGGTCGAGCGTGACCCCTTGACGCAGTTCGCGGATCCGCTCAGCCGCTGCCTGCGCCTTGGCCTTTTCCTCTAAGGTGGCTTCCTCAAAAGTTTTCGATTCGAGAGGAGCCAGGACTTTCTCGAGCACATCCTCCACGGACCGGAACTGCCCGGTCGCCAGCTGGTCCTGGATGATGCGTTCGTGTTCGGGGGTGAGAGTGATGGTCATGAGCGCTTTCTTTCACGGTACCTGCTCCTACAGGATCGGTCAACATTACCTGTGATAAAGGACGTATCACAGGTAACCTGAGGAGCAGCTAGCGGAAGCCGACAGTGACTTTTGTCTATCCAGGCGGATCGCCCGAGAAGCCAGTGAAGCTCCGTTCTGATCGGCGAGGTTTCAAGTCGATAACCTTGCTCCAGGGCGCCTTTCGGTCTGCCAATAAGCACGACGGAGCATTTAGCGGATGGTTACTTTGGTGCGATGCGCTAGCCGATTGCATTCATCAATGTGATTGAATCCGGCACACTCTGCCAGCCGTGCGGCTCTATGGTGAGATGCGAGGCAAGGAGCTACTTTTCTTCTGGTGAAGCGATCAAAGTGGGGCGACTTGAGCCTTTACGTTAAGACAACTTACTGATTTTGCAGAATTCACCTATCGATCACGCCCGAACCGGCCACTTGATCTGTCCTCCGTGTTGTATCGCCAAGTTGCCGATATGCCCGGCACGTGCTGCGGCTAAACCTGCCTCGAGAGGCGCGTTCGGCTCTTTGCGGCTTTTCACACAATCGAAGAAGTTCCTCATGTGATCGATTGTGCCGTCTTGATACCCGTGCTCCGTCATGACCGGGTTACCCTTGGTCACACCTTCGCGATACAGCTCAAAGCCGGCGCGAGTAAGTTTAATAGTTCCGTCTGTTCCGCGAAATTCAAGGCCGCCGTCGTCGATTGAGGAAACCATTGTGCCCTCATAACCGACAGTGAAGCCCGGATAACGAAAACCCGCCTGAACGGTATCGGGGCATTGCCACTGCTCGAAGACATATTTGTCGCTGACAATTTGGGCCAGATTGGGCTGCACAGTTTTGGTAGCCCACTGCACGACGTCAATCCAGTGAGTGAAAAGATCAGTCATTGCGCCACCGCCAAAATCCCAGAACCAGCGCCAGCGCCGGAACCGCTCTTCACTGAACGGCTGTTCAGGTGCTGACCCAAGCCACCGCTTCCAGTCCAGTAGTTGCGTATCGATAGGCTCGGTCGGCCAGTCTCCTTGATAATTCTGGTACCAATACGTACGCACTTGGGTCACTCTGCCAATGCTGCCGCCCTGAATCAGATCCACTGCGCTGCGAAAATGCGGCCAGCTACGCTGCTGCATCCCGCATTGCAAGATACGTTTGTTCGACGAATGCAAAGCATTCATCAGCAACTCACCTTCCTCGATTGTGTGGGTAATTGGCTTTTCGAGATACACGTCTTTACCTGCCGCTAACGCGTCCGAGGCCATCTTCACGTGCCAATGATCAGGAGCGGCAATAATCACTGCATCCAGTTCTTTCGTGTCCAGCACTTCCCGGTAATCCACATGAGTGGTGGCTACGTTGTTGGGGCGCTGTTTAATCTTGTCCAGATTTGGCGAGTAGACATCGCAGGCGGCAACCAACTGGTAGGGAGCTGATTTATCCGCTGAGTGCAGCAAGGTCTTCATCCGGCCACCAGTGCCAATTGCCCCGACCCGGAGAGTATCATTGGCGCCCATCACCTGTGAGGCAGCCAGCGCCGTCAGTCCACTTGCCATCAGGAAGTTGCGGCGGTTTGTCTTACTTGGCATTTCATTCCTTGTCTTATGTAGTGATCGATCAACATCTACGCTGAAGCTTTCATCGAAGATGCTAATTCTATCCCTCTACAACTCCAGTTCGCCGAGTTTCTTGAAGGCTAATGTTCGCAGAAGTCTCCAAGCAAGCCAAGCCTACTTCCGTCATTGCGGATCTAAAGGGGGATTGGCGTGAAGCTCTTACCTTTGCAGGAGCGGAAGCGTAAACAGGGGAGTACAGTCCGGTTTCGAAGTACTCAACGATCGATCAGAGCAGCATTGGTGCCTGTCCTCTGCTGGGTACCAGGGCATGTGTTAAGTCACGCATTCAGGATCGTTCGTGTGACTTACTCGAGAGAAAGTCGCATGGCACTAAGTCGTTTTACCTTGTGATACGATACTCGCCCTAAGTAGATTGTCATAAGACGATGGGGTGTTTCCGATGAAGCTTAAAGCTCTTGTTCTCGCTCTCGCACTGACTGTGCTTTCGGTGTTTCCGGCGTGGTCGCAAAGCGAGGCGACCAGTGCACAACTTAGCGGCACCGTTCAAGACCCAAATGGCAGTTCCGTTCCTGGAGCCAGAGTAGTGCTGATGGATCCAAACGTTGGATTTCTACGCGAGGTCAGGACAGGTGACAACGGACTTTACACCTTCACCCTCATTCCGCCCGGCACATATGAGTTGAAGGTCGAGAAAACGGGGTTTAACGCATTTCTCCAGGCGAATATTGTATTAGCTGTTGGACAATCATCTACTCTGAACGCTCCGCTTCAAGTCGGAAATGTAAACCAAGTGGTGGAGGTAACAGGACAGGCGCCGGTGCTCAATACTGGCAACGCCGACATTGGTTCCGAAGTGAGCAGCAAACAAGCGGTGGAACTGCCGCTCAATATCCGAAATGTTTATGGCCTGGTTGGGTTGGATTCAAGCGTAAACAACAGCCAGCAAAATCAAGCTTTGAATGGACCCGGATCGCAGGGAAACGTCGATCAGGATATTGCGTTCTTCAATTTTGGTGGCGGACGTTTTGGGACCACGGCCTTCCTGCTGGACGGGGCTTGGGACGCAGCGGGGGATTGGGATGGGGTGATCTATGTCCCCTCGGTCGATGAGTTGCAGGAGTTCCGCATTCAAACCAATACCTTCTCGCCGCAATATGGTCTCAGCATGGGAACCGTGGTGAACGCAGTCACCAAGTCCGGAACGCG
>CAXTWQ010000080.1:0-4079 GCA_964248065.1 uncultured Bryobacteraceae bacterium
GTCATTCCCACACCTTTCTATCACGCGGAAACTGGTTCAAACAGGATTACTCCTGAGAAACTGGAGTTCCTCCAGCATCAACTTCGTAAACGGGTCACAAGACCTCCTTGTGACCCAGACTATTTATCCGCGATCGGCCACTGCCGTTCCTAGAACGATCTCGCGTAGCATCCTCGCGCAAGCGGTTAGTTCAAACGCCGTTGCGTCCATCAGTCTCGACAGCGAAGCGTCGTCGGCGTTGCTAGATTCTGAGCTATCCGGCGTGTTCCTCTAACGTCAACCTAACAACAGCCCGATAAATGTTCTGGGATGTGTGCGTCATGCCGCCGCGATTACACAGGCATCCCGCAGTGCCACGAACTCCGCGACCTACTCCCTTACCGCAGACTCGAAATGCATGCCACGCAAAATGCCGTTCGTCCCATCTGCGGCCGGTTTTGCGGCGTATTCGATGGTCACTTTTCTGCGGTCTTCCTCCCCGCAGTAGAATTCCGGCTTACCTCCTTCGATCAGCACGTGGGATGGATCGGGCAGCGCGACGTGAACCGCCCCTGAGGTGTCGCCAATTTCGAATCCGCTGATCGCGCCCGCGTTGCATTCCACCTTGCGTATCTGGCCCGTTACCGTTCGAATCTGGTCACCAGATTCGACGAATGGATTCCAGCCCGTTGACCCATGCGGCTTACGGCTCGTGACCATCTGCAAATTGCCTCGGGCGTCGCGCGCAAATTGAACCGTGACGTCGGTCTTTGTATCGAGTTCCAGTAAGGCTGCGAGCTGACGTTCATCGGGCGTTGCTGCGAATGTGATTGCCTTCTCTGCGGCAGCTTTTGCCTCAGGTCTCTGATCGGTTTCAAGAAGCGCGGAGGCGATCGCGAGCCAGTACGAGTAGGCTCTGGCGCGGGGCACCGGCCGCATGGCGCGCAGCTGTTCGAGCGCCGCCCCATAGTTCTGGCGGCTGCTTTCGAGCAGTCCCAGCCGGAAGCGTGCATCGTCATAGCCGGGCTTGAGCTCGATGGCGCGCCGGAGGGCCCCTACGATCTGATCGCTGGGGGCGTGCGTGCTTTCCAGCAGGGTTGCGTACTGATAGCAGAGCACCGGATCTCTCACCCCGAGGTCGAAAGCGCGCTTCCATTCCAGAATCGCCTTAACGTCATCGTGCTTGCGCAGTGCGATGGAACCGAGCGTGGCGGCAACGGCTGGGTCCGAAGTGCGCTCGGTCTGCAAGGTTCGATAGACGGCTTGGGCCCGGTCGAGATCGCCCGAAGCCAGTACCAGACCCGCCAACACGAAATCGGAATCCGACTGGTTTACGCTCGAGGCGCGTAGGCGCTGATCCCGAGCGGGTATGCCGGGCAGAGGCATCGTCGATTTCGGCGCATCGATGGAGATCCGAAAGTCAGAGTTAATGGTCTCGATGGAGCGTCCATACAAGGATGCAAGCGCCGGCAACTCGAGTACGCCTGAGTTGAAAGCGGCCCAGAGCGCCCCTGCTTTGGGACTGTATTGCGGCGAGAAAAGGAGCATGTGCGTAAGCTCCCAACTTTCGGCATAGAAGAGAGAGGCATCCTCGCGACCGGATCGGAGAGGATCATCCTCGTCCATCGTCAGCAGCTTTTCGAGCGGGATGAGCGGGTGATTCCGGAGGACTTGAGAGCGAGCCGGAAGATCGCCGCCGACCAGCGATTCACGAGGCGTAATGTTCAGACTGGAAAAGACCTCGGCAATCCCTTCCGCAAACCAGGAAGGAAGATGGATGCCAGCCGAGTGCAGGACCAGGTGAGCGTATTCATGGGCAAGCGTGTGGAAGCGATTCGTTCCCGTGGGTGCAAGGACAATATAGTTGACCGCTTCCGAGCCGAGGAAGAAAGCATCGGCCGCCGCGCGAGGGCGAAAAGAAGCATACGCGGGTGTGGTGGCAAACTGGAGCACTCGAACCGGGCGGTCGTTTTCGAGCGAGGCATGAACCCCGAGCGCACCGGATGTGAGAAAGAACGTTCGTAGCTGCTCAAGCGTCAGGGCGATGGACTGGCCATCGTGCTCGCCGAGTTGAGAGTAAATTTCAAAATGGGGGCTGCGGACCAGGGTCCATCCGCTATCGGCTCCGTGGCAGCCGAGCGGTCCAAACAAGGCCAGCGCCAGGATAACAAGGCACTTTACAATCCGACGATAACAGCCATTGCTCACGAAAGGGGGATGGGGCGTATGTGCGTCCGCGGAGAGGGATTGGGCGGGTCGTTTAAAGGTGATCTCCGGCGTGGATCTTAGTCCGCAGAAAAGAGGGTACCTTCGCCCCAGAGCTGAACTAGCATCTTCCTAATTATCCGTATACGAGCCAGTCTGAATCGTGGCCCCCAGCTCAAACTTCTACCGCCTCGCCTCCCCAAAGCGCCGGGTCAACATCCTCCACCGTCTCCGTTAGTGTCCAGATGTGGCCGGCGAAGTCTTCCAGCGTGGCCTGGCGCTCACCGTACATATGCGTCTGCGGAGGGTGGAGTATGTGCGCGCCCTGAGCCAGCGCCCGCTCGCATAACGCGTCCACATCTCGCACGCGCAGCATCGTGGAACTCCTGGTTGCCCACTGTTTGTCGTTACCCGCCTCGCCCACAATCAGACAGGCAGACTCAAACCACATCTGCGCGCGATGGTCGCCGATCTTGAGCCGTACACGAAACCCAAACGCAGCCTCCAGCCAAGCTGCGGCCTTAACCACATCCGGATATGCGACCACCGGAATTACCGTACAAGGCGGAGCCGACCGATTCTGCATTCTTACAACCTTTCCCATCACCATACACCTCGAAGCCGTAGCAGCCTTTAACGGTGTATAAACACATTTCACGAGCAGCCAAACATTGAGGACCCAATTTGTCAGAAGCGCTCTACCTCTCGCCACCAGAAAGTGCCCCTTACCCTTCAGTAAGGAATTATTTTCGATATGTAAGTTGACCTTAAAGGTCGCGCAAACCTGCTTCCTTCTCTCCTCCAAAGCCATAATCAGAAATGCCTTTCGAGCGCGAAATGCAATTTGCTCAGGACCTGGCCCGGGAAGCGGCCGAACTCGCCTCAGCGTATTGTCAGACCGGGATCTTAGCCGAGTCCAAGGCCGATGCTTCTCCGGTCACTGCTGCCGATCGTGCCTGCGAGAAGCTGATTGTTGACGCGATCTCCCAAGACTTTCCGGACGACGGCATTCTGGGCGAAGAGGGTGCTAACAAGCCAAGCCGCAACGGCAGAAGATGGATCGTGGATCCTATCGATGGAACGCGCGACTTCGTCCGTGGCATTCCGTTATGGGCGGTGCTTATTGGGCTTGAGCAGGACGGCGAAATGGTTGCGGGTGCTGCCTGTAATCCCGGCCAGAACCTAACAGTGTGCGCAGGGAAAGGACTTGGTGCCTGGTGCGGGAGCAAGCGCTTGAGGGTTGCTGATAAAGCACTACCAGCGGAGGCGGTTCTCTGCTTTAACGGCTTTAATAAGCCCGGTACGGAGCGCTTCGCACCCAAGCTGCTTGGGTGGACTCGCCGCTTTGGAGCTGTCCGCGGGTTTGGCGGTTCCCTGGATGCACTTCTGGTGGCGCAAGGCAAGGCCGATGTCTGGATCGATCCAAACGCCGCGCCGTGGGATCTTGCCGCACTGAAATTGATCACCGAAGAAGCTGGAGCAAAGTTTGCCAATTTCGCAGGTGAAAACTCTATCTACGGTGGGAACGGCTACGCCTGCGTGCCGGGCCTGGAAAGCTATGTTCGCGAGCTGTTCGTCCAAGCTCCGTATACTCGGTAAGTGTGACGGCCGATATCCTCATTCACCTGCTGGCGAGATTTTTGCATGTTGGTTCGGTGATCATTCTGCTTGGTGGAATCTTCTACGCTCGGCAGGTGCTGGTGCCAACACTGAATCGCTTGCCCGACTCTGAGCGGCTTGCGGCAGCGGCCTTCAGCCAGGCGCAGTTCAGAGGCACACTGTGGAGCCTGCTGGCAATTACCTTCGTCGCCGGTTTCTATAACTTCTATAGCTACTCCGGACCAAAACATAGCTCGACTTACCACATGTGGTTCGGAATCAAGATGCTGCTGGTG
>CAXTWQ010000080.1:4089-25569 GCA_964248065.1 uncultured Bryobacteraceae bacterium
AGGCGTGAACGTCTTAGCCTTCGGGACGTCGGAAAGCAATCGCCGGCTTCTCAGCCTCATCATCTCCGGCTTTGTCATCGTCTTCATCTCGGCCTATCTCCGGTCGCTCTCGCAGCGCGGCTTATAGTGCCCGACGAACATCGAAATACAGTATGAACGGTTACGAGGCGTTGCGGACACAAGCCGCTTATGTCGTGCTTCCGGCGCGCGGGCTGCTGAAGCTTACGGGAGAAGATTGTGCCCGGCTTTTGCATGCGATGAGTACCAATGATGTAAACGGGCTCACTCCGGGGCAGGGATTGGTTGCGTTTTTTCTGTCAGCGCAGGGTCGGATTCTGGCGGATGCGAACATCTACAACCTGGGAGAAGGTTTCTTTCTCGATACTGAACCGGAACTTGGTCCGAAGTTGCACGACCACCTCGAGCGGTTCATTATCGCTGACGATGTAACGGTTGAGGACGAATCGGGTGCGTATCTCGCCGTCGGCCTGGAAGGTCCGAAGTGGGCGGAAACAGCAGAGAAGCTGGAGATCCCGATGCCAACTTTGCCACTGGGCGTTCTCGAGTGGCGGAGCGGTTTCGTCAGTCGAGCGGCAGTCACAGGGGCAGACGGACTGCGCATTTTTCTACCGCGCGCTGATGGTGAGAAGTTTGCGGATAGTCTACAAGCCGCAGGCCTGCCTTCGGCCACTGCGGAGGAAGCCGAAACGGTTCGCGTGGAGAACGGCATTCCGCGCTACGGGCACGATATCGGGGAACGTTATCTTGTGCAGGAAACCGGCATGTTGTCGGCTGTGCATACGAACAAAGGCTGCTATCTCGGTCAGGAAATCGTTGAACGCGTGCGCTCTCGAGGCCAGGTGCATCGGCACCTAAGCCGCATCCAAATTAAGTCTGAGACGGTGCCGGCAAACGGCAGCAAATTACTTTTGGAAGGCAAAGAAGTTGGTGAGATTACGTCGGCAGTTTACTCCACGACTTTAGGTAAAGTCGCTGGTCTGGCTTACCTTCGTACGGAAGCTCTTAATGCCAAGCGGGAACTGCAGATGGCCGACAGTGGAGCCGAGGTAGCCGTCATCCGGTAACATTCTGTTCCCCTGGTCCTTAATCACCCAGCAGCTTCCCATACGACTCTAACTCCTCAACGTTGTCGCACACTGTCTTCACCGCTGCGGTAATTGGAATAGCCAATACCAGCCCGATACCGCCCCAGATCAAGCCCCAAAACATCAGTGCGATTGTGATTACCAGCGGATTGAGGCGCACGCGGCGCCCGATAATCTTTGCGTACAAAAAGTTCATTGAGATCAGATGAAGCGCAGCTGTAATGACTACGGCGGTCACGATGATCTTAAACCGATTCGGCACGGCTACGGCAGCCAGCACCGGAGGCAGGAGCGAGAGTGGCAGGCCGAACGACGGCACCAAGCTCAAGAGCGCGCTGATGATGCCCACGAGCGGCCAATACGGAATGCCTAAGAAGAAAAATGTAGTCGCGCTTAGGCTGCTGAGAAAAACCCATAGCAGAAAATTGCCAAGGACGTAGGCGCGCGTTGCATCACCAATGCCTATCCAGGTCTTGCTGATCACATAGCGATCTTTTCCATGAAAGATACGAATCGCATTCTGGCCTAACCGGTCGCGCCAACTAAGCATGAAGTACAGCAAGAATGGCACGAACGAGGCCAGAAACATCAGGTGAAAGTAGTGCGATGAATAAAGATAGAGTGTGCTGATGAATGGCGTTGGGTCAGTGTGGATGCGAACCTCCTGAACAAGTGGAGGTGAAGGCGCCTGAAGTGCGTTTGAGCCGCGGCGAGCACGAGCCTGCATGGCTCGCTGAGGCTTTTGCTGGATCTGCTCGCCCTGGTCCCGGAGCGTCTTCGGTACCAGCACGTTGACGCTGTCGGTTTCAAACTGATCCAGGCGATTGCTGGCCGAATGCCAGAGATCGCTCACCCGAGAAGAGTAGGTAGGCAGGTCTTCGCTTAGGCTTGAGATTTGCGTCCAGGCAATCACTCCCAGAACATAGAGCAGCACGAATGCTATTCCCAAGACGATGGCGCTTGCGGCGGGTCGAGGCAGGCGCAGTCTCATCACGAGAAGCACGGCCGGGTCGAGAAGGAAGGCCAGGATTGCTGAAATCATCAGCGTAACGAAAAAGTCGCGCCCGTAGTAGAGCAAGCCGATCAGGGCTGCTACCGCAATCAACGATGTGCGGAGGCCGAAGCGATTGTGAATGACAGGTTGCGGAGTGCTTAGGAGTGCCAAGGCGACCAACGGCTCGGTAGTCGTACTCTAACACTCCGGGCGATAGAGCAAGCTGTTAACGGCGCGCGGTGGCCACTGGAAAGCCAAGCTGTTTACCAATGAGCCTGTCAACTATTCGTTTTGGTAGCAGCATCGGCAGGCTCCAGTTGCGGAAACGTTGCGGCACAACGGCGTAGCGCACCCGCGGCTTACGCGCTGTCAATGCATGCAGGACGGTTTGCCCCACGCGCTCAGGGGTCAGGCCTTTGCGGCCTTCGTCGATGAAGTATCTGCGGAACCGCTCGAGTATCGGCGCATACTCAGTGTCTTTGTAGTGACTCAGGTCTTCCACCTCTGCCTTATCCCAAATGGAGGTGACAACCGAACCCGGCCCAACCACGATGACATCAATACCGAACAGCAGCAGTTCGCGACGTAGAGATTCCGATAAGCCCTCCAGCCCATGCTTTGATGCAGCGTAAGCGCCCAAGAAAGGCGGCCCTACCTTCCCCCCGACTGAACTGATATTGATGATTCGCCCAGGCTTGCCGGTGCGGGTGCGATCCGCCCCCAGCAACGGTGCGAAAGCCTGAATTACTTGCAGCGGAGCGATCAGATTCACCTCTAATTGACGTCTGAAGTCCGCGAGCGGCAGGTAAATTAATGGACCGCCAACGGCAATGCCTGCATTATTGACAAGCCCAGAGAGCGTGGACCCATTCAGTTGAGTAGCAACTAGATCTGCTGCTTTCTGAACGGCTGCCTGATCCGTTACGTCCATCAGCAGCGGGGTGACACGGCTGCCAAACTCGGCTTTCAATCGGTCTGCATCTATTTGTTTGCGGACACTACCGTAAACCTGAAATCCCTTGGCGGCCAGTACCTTTGTGATACCCCACCCGATTCCGGCAGAGGCTCCGGTAACAACTACGCTGTTCGACATGAATGTTCTTCCCCCCCAAGCTCCGACCTTTGAAGCATGCAAGGTGTATGCCGCACATCTTCAACCAGACCACTGTACACCTTCAGCCAAAACCGGTCAAGATGTACAGTGAACATTTATGCCGTATCCAGCTAAGACTGATCGTGAGACGATCCTGACTGCCGCGTTAGAGCAGGTGGCTACCGAAGGCATGGCCGGGCTCTCGCTACGAGCATTGGCAGGATCGCTCGGTCTGGCTCCCAATGCGCTTTACCGGTACTTTTCGGACCGCGCAGAACTGGAATCGGCTCTATCGAATGCGAGCGCAGGACGTCTGCACCAAGTGTTGCGGCGTGCCATCGGGAAGAGGCAGTCGGACGAGGCAATTGTCAGTATGTCGCGAGCTTACCTTAAATTTGCTCGCGAGCAACCTTGGCTTTATGAAGCAATGATGCAGCCCGGCTCTGCCTCTGGAGAGACCTTCCGCTGCCATCAGGAGCTTTGGGCTTTTGTGGTCGAACAGGTGGCCCAGGTTGCCAAGGGAGAAGATGCGCCGCAAGCCGCAGTCGCCTTGTGGGCCTTACTCCACGGAACGGCCGGGCTAAATGCCGCAGGTGTTTTCAACCGAGGTAAACCAGCATCGGGTTTTGACTTCGGGCTGAAAGCGTGGCTAGCCGAAGCTGGCCGGAAGTGAGACATCTCCTATAATCCGAGGGAATGGGCGGCGCTAGAATCCTGGCTCTGGATGTAGGAAAGAAGCGCATTGGGTTAGCAGTCAGCGACGAATTGGGCGTGGCCGCTCGTGGCATCGAAACGCTCCATCGTACGCGAATCAGGGATGATCTGGCCGAGCTTCAGGCGGTTTGCACCCGTTGGGAGATCGGCACATTGCTCGTCGGTCGGCCTTTACACATGAGTGGTGACGAGAGCCGGCAGAGCGAATACACACGTGAGTTCGCCGAACGGCTTGAGAAGTTTGTCAGCCTGCCCGTGGTCTTCTGGGATGAGCGGCTGACATCGGCCGAAGCCGAGCGGATGCTGCGCGAAGCGGGCGCAAATCTTGAACAAAAAAAGAAAGCCGTGGATCAGATGTCTGCCGTGCTGCTGCTCGAAAGCTATCTAGGATACCGGCAAATCTCGATTGCCGAACAGGAAGGCGATCTTGCCCGGTAAGCGCCCAAGCCACTTCGGACGAATTCTGCTGCTGGTGCTGATCTTGGCAATCGCAGCGGGGGCATTGGCGGTGCACGCTCTGTATCTGGGCCCTTACGGGAGCCCGAGCACCGATACCTTCGTCGAAATTGAACGCGGTATGAGTTCGCGCGCGATTGCAAACGAATTGGCTGAACAGGGCCTTGTTCGGGCACCCTGGGTTTTCCTCCTCGTGCGGGCTTTTCACCCGCGTTCGGCTCTACAAGCTGGCGAGTATCGTTTTGAGGCTGCCGAAAGTCCCTGGCAGATCTTCGACAAGCTTCGCCGGGGTCAGGTCTACTACGAAGAGATCACGGTGCCGGAGGGGAGCAATATATTCGACATTGCCAACATCCTGCGCACCGGCGACACGGTGCAACCGGCTGACTTCCTCAAAGCGGCCTCTGATCCGGTCTCAATCCGCGATCTCGACGGCCGAGCGCCCAATCTGGAAGGGTTTCTGTTCCCTTCCACCTATCGTGTAACGCACAAAACCACAGCCCGGCAGTTGTGCCGCGCCATGACAACCGAGTTTCGAAAGCGCTGGGCTGCGCTGGTCGGGCCAAACAGCCCGCGCGACGTGCACAAAATCGTGACTCTTGCTTCGTTGATTGAAAAGGAAACAGCTGTTCCAGCCGAACGGCCCATGGTAGCGGCTGTGTTCACCAATCGCCTCGCTTCCGGAATGCTTCTGCAGTGCGATCCGACAACGGTCTATGCCGCGCTGCTTGAGAATCGCTACCACGGCACAATTCACAAATCCGATCTGGCAAGTACGAATCCTTACAACACCTATCTGCACGCAGGCCTGCCTCCGGGGCCGATCGCCAACCCGGGCGCTACCTCATTAGCAGCAGCATTGAAACCAGCAGGGTCAACTTTCTTGTATTTCGTTGCAAAGCCGGATGGCTCGGGTACCCATCATTTTTCAAGTACTTTAAACGAGCACGAAACCGCCGTGGCCGCTCTGCGCAGAGCAGGGAAGTAGATGACTGTCTAATCCATTGCGGTTCGAAGCGCAGCCGCTAAATCGGTGATCAAATCTTGCGATTCCTCAAGGCAGATATTCAGCTCTACCCGTCTGTGGTCGACCTCGCCCTGGTTTTCAAACGGGACAAATGGACCCGCGCTGAGTCGGAATCGCCGCAGACCGGGCACCTGCACGGGCTTTAGTCTCGGGAGAATCAATTTAGATCGCCAGTTCCAAGGCTGCTTTGCTCCCTTTCCGAACAGATTACTGTGCGCCGCGGCTAAGCAGCATCACTTTGACTGTGTGGAAGATGATGTAGAAATCAAGCGCCGGCGCGACATGTTTGATGTAGTAAAGATCGTACTCGAGCTTGATCATCGCGTCCAGTTGCGTGTCGCCGTATTTGTGATTAATCTGAGCCCAACCAGTGATTCCGGGCTTAACGGCCAGGCGCTGCCGGTAGTACGGAATTTGATGAGAGAGAACGTCCACGAACTCCGGGCGTTCCGGGCGTGGACCGACAATGACCATGTCACCCTTCACAACATTCCAGAACTGAGGCAATTCGTCGAGCCGAGTTTTGCGAATCCACTTACCGACGCGCGTAATGCGCGGATCGTCTTTCGATGCCCAAACAGCGCCAGTCCGTGCCTCAGCATCCGCATACATTGACCTAAATTTGTAAAGTGTGAACGTTTTTCCGTTCAGGCCGGTACGGCGCTGGCGGTAGAACATCGGGCCTGGTGAAGAGAGGCGGACAGCCAGCATGGTCGCCAGCATAAGCGGAGCGCACAGAATGAGGCCAAGTATGCCAATGATGATGGAGTAGATGCCCTGAATGGCGAGTGCCTGTGAGCGCGGCCCCAGCATGGCCGAAAAGATGAGCTGAGAAGGCTGGATTTTTCGGCTGCAAACGCGGCGCATGGCAATTTCATACGTGTCGGCAGCATCCTCGATTACGATTCCGCCAAACCGAATTTCCAGCAGGTCATGCATGGGTAGCCGATTGCGGCGCTCGGCCATTCCGACAACTATTCGCGTTGGCTTGTACTTTTCACAGACCGCGCGCACGTCTGTCAGTTTGCCAAGGCAGGGGATTGGGAACTCGCATTCTTCGTCCTCGCACAAGTAACCCAGAACGGAGTAGCCAAACTCAGGCTTTTGGTGGAGACATTCAATGACTTCGGCCAGGATGCTGGAATTGCCTAGTAGCAGAACGCGCTCTGAACGTAGCGCGCCAATGATATATCGCCAGAAGAAAACACGGTAGACCGGCAGAATGATAACCACTGCGAGGCTTCCCGACACCATGATCCAGCGGCCCAGAATGAAGTCTGGCTGGAGATAGCCGACGAAGGCCATGAAGAGAAGCGCACTGCCGACCGCCAGGCAGATTTGCTGAACTAAAAGCGTGCGCGAAACGATCCGGAGATCGGCATACAGATCCTGAAAATAAAGCGCAAGAATAATGCAAGTAGTAACAGCGATGACTTTCCAGAAATTACCTTCACTAAAAAAGTAAAAACTAGGATCCTCGTGCAACAAGAAGATCGCGCTGGTGTAGCAGGCAAGCACGATCAGGATCTCGGAAAGCAGTAAAGCCAGGACGCTTGCCGGTATAAAAACTCGAAAAAGTCTAATCAAGAGAGATAGTTACAGGCAAAAGGTGGGTATTTGAAGTTTAACATGCAAATGTACCTGTACTCGGCATGGAGTATGCATTTCGCTTTGACTGTGATCCCCTCTACAAGCGCCTTAACTTGTTGATTTGGCACTGCCCAGTTCAGTAGCCGGAGGCACCAAACGTGTTATACCTTAGGAAGGCTCCGTATATTCCGGATCGGCCGTTCCTCTCTAGAACTTTAGCCTTTCATGCTTCGATTGACCAAAAAGGCGGATTACAGTTTAATTGCCTTGAAGCATTTTGCCCTCCTGCAGGAGCAGACGGGCGGGTCCGTAAGCGCGAAAGAAGTCTCGGATGGTTGCGGCATCCCGCTTCCAGTTCTATCTAAACTGCTGCAGCGTTTATGCAAGAGCGGATTTCTCCTTTCAGAATATGGCACCAATGGCGGGTATCGTCTAGCGCGTGATCCCGGGCGGATCTCGGCGCTTCAAGTGATCCGAGCCATTGACGGGCCTATTGTACTGGCCGACTGCTTCACCGAGAACACAAGCTGCCTGCATGTGAGCAAGTGCACCGTAAAGAGGCCACTCAAGCGGATTCATGACGGGATCCTGCGTCTTTTAGATAGCGTCAGCATCCAAGACATGTTGCAAGATTCGGAGGCGGATGCGAGCGTCCAATTACCCGCCACCTCATTGGTTGCCCTGCAAAGTGCTGCGAAGTCTCTGGCACCGAAAAGTCCCGAAGGAAATTAGCGAATGAAACTCCCCATCTATCTTGATAGCCATGCCACCACCCGGACCGATCCGCGTGTATTGCAGGCAATGACACCCTATTTCACCGACTACTTCGGAAACGCTGCTTCACGCAATCACAGCTTTGGCTGGGAGGCTGAAGAGGGCACCGAGAAGGCTCGTAAACAAATCGCAGACTTAATCGGCGCTACTCCCAAAGAGATCGTGTTTACCAGTGGCGCAACCGAGTCGAACAACCTGGCGCTCAAGGGCGTTGCCGAGATGTATGCCGAGCGCGGTAATCACATCATCACTCAGGTCACCGAGCATAAGGCTGTTCTAGATACCTGCAAGCGGCTGGAGAAGGAAGGCGTTCGCGTCACCTACTTGCCCGTTCAACAGAACGGATTGATTGATCTCGACCAGCTCCGGGATGCGATTACTGACAAGACAATCCTCATCTCGATCATGTATGCCAATAACGAGATCGGCGTTGTTCAGCCGATGGCGGAGATCGGCAAGATTGCCAAGGAAAAAGGCATTCTGTTTCACACGGACGCTGTGCAGGCAGTCGGGAAAATTCCGGTAAACGTCATAGCCGATGGCGTCGACATTCTGTCGCTCACTGCTCACAAGCTTTACGGACCGAAGGGTGTAGGCGCTTTGTATGTCCGTCGCCGTAACCCCCGCGTCCAGATTACAGCGCAAATTGATGGTGGCGGCCATGAGCGCGGCATGCGTTCCGGTACGCTGAATGTGCCCGGTATTGTCGGCTTGGGAGCGGCTTGCGAGATCTGTGCGCAAGAGATGCCTGAAGAATCGAAGCGCCATGCGTTCCTCCGGGACAAGCTGAAGGATAAGTTCCTTAACGCGCTGGACGAAGTCTATGTGAATGGCACCATGGAGCATCATTTGCCCCATAACCTAAACATCAGTTTCAACTACGTCGAAGGCGAAAGTCTTCTGATGGGGATCAACGATATAGCGGTGTCCAGCGGTTCAGCTTGCACGTCGGCCACCTTGGAGCCGAGCTATGTGCTGAAGGCGCTTGGTGCCGGCGATGATCTTGCCCATTCCTCTATCCGGTTCGGTATTGGCCGATTCAATACTGAAGAGGAAATAGACTATGTTGGTAATAAGGTAATCGATGTTGTCGTTAAGCTGCGGGAATTGTCGCCGCTTTACGAGATGGCCAAAGAAGGCATCGATCTTTCCAAGGTTGTTTGGGCGGCTCACTAGGCCTTGGTGGCTGCGTTGAAAAGGGAATTTAGAGGATAGAAAATGGCTTACTCCAATAAAGTGATTGATCACTACGAAAATCCCCGCAACGTCGGTTCGCTCGACAAATCGAGCAAGGACGTTGGTACGGGCATGGTTGGCGCTCCCGAGTGCGGCGACGTGATGAAGCTGCAGGTAAAGGTGAATCCGGAAACCGGTGTCATCGAAGACGCCAAATTTAAGACGTTCGGTTGCGGCAGTGCAATCGCCAGTTCGTCACTCGCGACCGAGTGGCTGAAAGGCAAGACTGTAGACCAAGCGCTTGAAATCAAGAACACCGACATTGTGAGCGAACTGGCGTTGCCTCCGGTGAAGATCCATTGCTCGGTCCTTGCCGAAGATGCAATCAAAGCCGCGATCACTGATTACAAGCAGAAGCAGGGCGCAGGCATGGCGCAGCCCGAAGCTGTAGCCGTTCACTAAATAATTTGCATGGCTGAGCTAACACAGTTCGGAAGTGATACACAGCCAAGTTCGACAGTGGCTCCCGTTTCTGCGGACAAACAGATCTTTGTTACTCCCAAAGCTGTTGGCAAAATCCGGGATGCTTTCGTACGCGAAGGTGTCTCGGGCGGCCTCCGCCTTGGTGTTCTGGGTGGTGGTTGTTCCGGGCTGAGCTATCAATTTAAGTTTGCTGCTGAACCGCGGCCGCGCGACCTCGTCTTTACTTTTGAGGATGTGCGCGTGTTCGTAGATCCCAAGAGCATTCTGTTTCTGGACGGGATGACGCTCGATTGGCACGATTCGTTAATGCAATCTGGCTTCGTTTTTCAAAATCCGCATGCCACCAAGAGCTGCGGTTGCGGTACGTCTTTCTCCGCTTAATTCGTTTTTTCCACTTGTCACTCTGGGGCGATTTTAGTCGCCCCTTTTCTCTTTTCTGCATGCCTACTTCCACGCGTAATTATTTTCATTTTTTCGGTCTTGATCGCAAGCTGGGGTTGGATGAAGAGGCGCTCAAAAAGCGTTTCTATGAGCTGAGCCGCGAGTGGCATCCGGACCGCTTCATGCGAAAGAGTGCCGACGAGAGTGCGTTGGCAATGGAAAATACGTCACTGATCAACGACGGATATCGCACCCTTCGCGATCCGGTCAAGCGTGCCGAGTATCTGCTTGCCGAGGAGGGGTTCCCTATTGGGGAACAGCGGTCCAAAGACGTTCCTCCGGAGTTGCTGGAAGAGGTGTTCGAGTTGAACATGGCCTTGGAAGAGATGCGTGACGGCGATGAATCGGCTCGGCCTCAGTTGGAAGGTGCGCGGGATAACTTCCTCCAGATGCGAAGCTCAATCGATGGCGAGTTAAACAGCTTGTTCCAACGGTACGATGCTTCGGAGAGCGAGAGCGAAACGGCGCAACAGGCGATGCATGAAATTCGCGGAGTGCTGAACCGCCGCCGCTACATTGATAATTTGCTACGTGACGTGGAGAAAGCCTTGCACCCGACAGCGGTCGCCGAACCAGTAGAAGACCGGCTCTGAGGCGGATTGAACATGGGAACTTTTCAGATCGATTTCGGAGAGAGCCGAAAGTCCAGGATTGTTGGCATTGATCTTGGCACTACGAACAGTCTGGTAGCCGTGATGGAGCTCACGGGGCCGCAGATCATTGAGGATGCAACGGGCCAGAAGATTGTTCCAAGCGTTGTCTCGTTACGTGCGGATGGTCGGCTGGTGGCTGGGCAGGAAGCCGCAGAACTGTTGCTGACCAGGCCAGACCGAACCGTCTATTCAGTAAAACGATTGATGGGGCGTGGCGTCTCAGACGTTCAAAGCGAGCTGAAGTTGTTTCCTTTCCGCATCGCTTCGGCTGAAAGCGAATCGGTGATTAAGCTGAACCTTGGCGACAGAACGTTTACGCCGCCTGAGATCTCCGCTGCCGTGCTTCGCCAGTTGAAAGACAATGCCGAAGCGGAACTCGGGGTTTCGGTGACGGAAGCTGTTATCACCGTTCCTGCTTACTTCAACGATGCGCAGCGGCAAGCCACTAAAGATGCGGGCCGGCTGGCTGGGCTGGATGTGTTGCGCCTGGTCAATGAGCCGACAGCGGCTTCGCTTGCTTATGGACTGGATAAGCGCAACCAGGGTCTAATTGCTGTCTACGACTTTGGCGGCGGTACCTTCGACGTGTCAATCCTGCGGTTGCATGACGGTATCTTCGAAGTGCTGGCGACCAACGGCGATACGCACCTGGGCGGTGACGACATTGATAATCTGCTGTTGCGAATAGCCATTGAGGAGATTCAGTCGGAGTTGGGCCGGGACATTGTTCAGGACGCGGAAGGCCTGCAACGGTTGCGCCGCGCTGTGATTACGGCTAAAGAGCAATTATCTTTTGCGCTTGATGCTGTCATCGCTCTCGATTACCAGGACGTTCATTATCATCGCGCGATTGATCGTGCTTTGTTCGAGCGTCTCATTGCTCCTATTGTCGAGCGCACTCTGGAGCCGTGCCGGTCTGCTTTGCAGGATGCAAAGCTCACGCCCGAGCAGATAGACGAAGTGGTGCTAGTGGGCGGCTCGACTCGCATACCGCTGGTTCGCGCATCGGTTGAGCGGCTATTCAAAAGCAAACCGCATACTGAGCTCAATCCGGATGAGGTGGTCGCGCTAGGGGCAGCCGTGCAGGCAGGTATTTTGGCTGGGGATGTCGAAGATCAGTTATTGCTCGATGTCACTCCGCTTTCGCTTGGCATCGAAACCATGGGCGGCGTTGTCTCAAAGCTGATCCATCGCAACTCCACGATTCCGGCCAGTGCCACCGAAGCTTTCACTACCTCTGTTGATGGGCAGCGCAACGTGCTGGTTCATGTGTTGCAGGGCGAGCGTGAATTAGTAAAAGACTGCCGCAGCCTAGCGCGTTTTGAGCTGAAAGATCTCGATCCTGTGCCGGCTGGTTTTGCACGAATCGAAGTTCGCTTTCTGATTGATTCGAACGGCATCCTCAATGTAACCGCGCGCGATGCACGCACCGGCAAAGAGCAGAGTGTCGAGGTGAAGCCATCATACGGCTTATCGGAAGAGCAGGTGGAGGCGATGATTACCGAATCGCAGGAGCGCGCCGAAGAGGATATGCGGGAGCGGCAATTGCGCGAAGCCCGAGTGGAAGCAGATGCGATTCTTGCTGCTACCGAAAAGGCTCAGCGGAGTCAAGCGTGGAGTGCCTTAAGCGACTCCGAGCGCGGCGATATCGAAGACGCCAAACGCGGGCTTGTAACTGCTTATCACGGCAGTGATCATCATACTTTGACGGCTAGTATAGAAAACCTGAACCGAGTCACGCAGCAGCTTGCCGAAAACATGATGAACACCGCCGTCCGAGGAGCACTGAGAGGGACTAAGATCGAGTAGATGACTAGGTAAATGAAAAGATGAGTCAGCGTTCAGAGTTACATGAGGCCATCGACAGGCTAAGTGATAAGCAAGTCGAGTCTGTAAAAAACAACGTTGATGCGTTATTGGAGCACTCCAATGACGAGTCACTTCACGAGTTGCTGAAGATTCCCGGCATTCGGTTTGGCCGACCTATGGATCCTGATCGGCTACGTTTCGAACCGATCAAAGTAGAGGGCGAACGAGTATCAGAGCAGCTGATTCGCGAACGTTGAGTAGATCTTACTACTTCGATTTCAAGTGCTTGGGTCAAGCTGTATTCCAAGAACCGGGAAGTGAAGTAGTCAAATCGATCTTCTACAGTACTGTACGTGAGCGATGTCTTATTAGCACCCTAGGTTACGTTGAGGTCTGTGCTGCACTAGCGAGAAGGCAAAGACTCAAGGGCCTAACAGACTCTGATTTGAAGAGATTAAATCGGGTCCTTGACGAAGATTCTGAAATCTTACTAAAGTTGTAATCGATCGCCCGAACATTCCGCCTGAGAGGGGTTGATGCTGTGCACTTAGCTACGGCCCTGGTTGGGAACAGACGCCTGTTGGACCGAGGCAACGGTATAGTGATGCTCACTGCAGATCGAGAGCTGCTCGCCGCCTCGATCAAAGCTGGGTTACAGGTACAAGATCCCTCAGTGGAAACAATGAAGCCGATGTAATATGAGCGCAGCAACCCCATGTACCGGTTCCTGCTGCTCACACTATTCGTTCTCTCAACGGCATTGTATGCCGCTTCGGCAAATCTCCCTGGCGTCGCGTACTGGATCGATGTTCCGGGTTCGGCACCGCAAGCTTACGGCGTATATCACTTCCGCCGAACATTCCAACTGCCGTCCGCTCCCGCGCATTTCGTAATTCATGTCTCAGGTGATAACCGTTATCAGTTGTTCGTCAATGGCCAGCGTGTCTCGGTCGGTCCAGCACGAGGCGATCTTACACATTGGCGTTATGAAACAGTAGACATAGCACCACAAGTTCACACGGGAAGCAATCTACTCGCGGCTGTGGTTTGGAATGATGGCGAGCTTCGTGCCGTTGCACAAATCAGTAATCAAACCGGCTTCTTACTGGAAGCAGAACGTGCTGAGGACGCCATTGTAAACACCGGGAAAAACTGGCTGTGCGCATTAGATAAAGCGTACGCAGCGCAGCCTTTGCCATCCGATCAGCGCGTATCTTACTACGCTCTTGGCCCTAATGAGCACTTCGACGCCAACCTTTATCCGCAGGGTTGGGAACAGCCATCGTTCAATGATTCGGCCTGGGTACGGTCTCATGAAATCAGTCGGGCTGCGGCGCGTGATGCTCGTGATGCCCCGAACCGATGGATGCTTGTTGAAAGCGAGATTCCTTCCGAAGAGCAAACACCGGAACAGCCCCTCAGGCTTCGCCGATCAACTGGCATCCCCGATTCTTCCTTTCCATTGAAGCCACTGCAAATCCCAGCCCACACAAAAGCTTCACTGTTGCTTGACCAAACGTATCTCACCACCGCCTACCCCGAGTTAACGGTGAGCGGCGGCAGCGGTGCTTCCATAGCTCTTCACTACGCTGAAGCCCTTTACGTTCCGCGAGCTTCACGTTCGCTGCCGACGAACAAAGGGAACCGTAACGACATTGAAGGAAAGGAATTTATCGGGCCTTTCGATACGTACGTTGCTGAAGGCGGCGCTCATCGTGTGTATCGTCCCTTATTCTGGCGTACCTACCGCTACGTTCAAGTGGAAGTGCAGACAGGCGTGGAGCCAGTCACGCTCGAACGCCTTACCGGCACCTTCACCGCCTACCCATTCCGGCAATCAGCAACTTTGGCCGTTACCGATAAGACAGCGGATTCCGACATCCAGAAGATCCTCTCTACCGGATGGCGTACCGCTCGCTTGTGTGCCCACGAGACCTACATGGACTGCCCGTTTTACGAGCAGCTGCAATACGGCGGCGATGCACGTATTCAGATGCTGGTTTCGCTATACATGACCGGAGACTCGCGCCTTATGAAAAACGGCATCGCGCTCCTGAACTCTTCCCGCACAGCAGAAGGCGCAACCTACAGCCGTGCTCCTTCGGCTCTGCAGCAGTACATTCCGCCGTTCTCTCTCTGGTGGGTTGGTATGGTGCACGACTACTGGATGTATGTCGACGACCCGGCTTTTGTCAAACAAATGCTGCCCGGGGTTCGTGCCGTTCTCAGCTTCTATGCCGGCTATCAGAAGTCGAGCGGATCACTGAACCCCATGCCTTGGTGGAATTTTGTGGATTGGGTTTCGCAGTGGAAAAACGGCGAACCTCCTGCAAACCCCGATGGCTCCTCCGCTGCTGCGCTCGACCTGCAACTGCTGCTCGGCTATCAATGGGCAGCCGATCTGGAAGGCGCTCTAGGCAGCAAAGCGCTGGCCGACGAGTACCGAGGAAGCGCGGCTGAGTTGGCACAAGCTGTGCAGCAACTGGATTGGGATGAGCAACGCGGGCTGTATGCTGACCAGCCATCACATCAGACTTACTCGCAGCAGGTAAACACGTTGGCAGTGCTGGCGCATGTCGCACAACCGGCACCGGCGCGTATTGTAGTGGAGAGAATCTTCAGCGATTCGACACTGGCACAATCTTCCATTTACTTTCGCGCTTACACCAATGGTGCATTGCGAGAAGTAGGCTTGGGAAATCGCTATTTGCAGCCTCTTGAACCATGGCGCGCAATGCTGGGGCAGGGACTTACTACCTGGGCCGAGATCAGCAGTCCTGATACCCGCTCCGATTGCCACGCCTGGGGCGCCAGTCCCAACTTCGAGTTACTGCGCACGGTCGCTGGCATTGAATCTGCTGCCCCTGGATTTGCGGAAGTTCGCATTGCTCCGAATATTGGAAATTTGCAAAACGTAAAAGCCGAAATGCCGCATCCGAAAGGCACAATCCGCATTCATCTCACTCACAACAATAAAAAAGCTTCCGAAAGCTATACCGCTGATATCGAACTGCCGCCCGGAGTGAGAGGCGAACTCGATTGGTTGGATACGAAAACCGTTCTAAAAAGTGGTTCCAATCATGTCGATGGAGGGTCTGATCATCGTGCCTATCGCTGAAACAGGCCTACTATAGTGGAGAAATGCCCGGCCTAACTTGGGAACACATCGACGACATCGCGCTCAGCCTTCACGAAGCGCATCCAGAGATCGATCCAACTCACATCCGCTTCACCGATTTGCACAAATGGATCACCGAACTTCCCGACTTCAAGGACAACCCGGCCGCTTCAACCGAAGGCAAACTTGAAGCTATTCAGGAAGCTTGGTTAGAAGAGTATGGCGACGCGAATGGCTGAGCGCTACTGGCCTTTAAGTAGTCTTAACTCGTCTTCAAGTTCATAGAGCCGGTCCTGCACCGTCTTGGTTGGCTTATTCGCTGCCTGAGTGTCGGCCAATTTCTTCTTCTGGCGCTCGATCAGCTTCTGAATGGCAGCGACCTTGGCTGGCTCCGGAGACGTTTCCGGCTCAGCGGCAGGCACAACAGCCTTGCTCCGGGTCTTTTTCGGCTTATTGGAAATCGCGATTTTCTCGCCGAAGTCTTCCAGCAGTTCACGCTGTACCCGCAGAAGTTCACCAGATAACTCATGGAAGCGGGCAATCAACTCTTTCTTAGCTTGGTTCCGCAGCTTCAAATACTGGCTCTTAGCTTCGCGATACTGATCAATGGTGGTGGGCACGTCTTCTGTTGTACTACCCTTAACCGAGGCTGTTACGAATCGGCTGTGGAGCAGAGTGTCTGTGACGCTTTGCTGATCCGCGCAAGCTGAAACTCGTGATGCGTTATGTGCACGGAAAAGAAGGCAATAATCTGGTCCATCGTCATCCAGCCGGCAACCGGATGCTTGAATATGCCAAGCCTCGTCTGCTCCGGCTTAAGTTGAGCGCAGAATTTTCTTAGCTCCTGCCGGGTCTCTCGCCAGCGCTTAAGAACGGATTGAAGATCTTGCCTCTTATCAGGCACTATCTGTGGAACAGAACGGGGAACTTTGACCCTCCGATCAGATCGAAAGATCTTGGTGAGAAAGAGATTGCCCAAACGATCTCTGAACCCAATTCGGTGAGGCTCAGCCATGCTGTTCCTGGCCTGCTCTAGAATGGCTTCCTCAGTCTTGACAAGATGATCGAACACCTCCGTCGCTGACCAGGTACCGGGAGCTGAATGATACTCAAGCCGCGTCGTAGACCAGCCTTCCACTTTCCCGATAAGCTGTCCGGTCTGCGCTTCAAGCTGAACCAGATCCTTCACCGATCCCGTACTCCAGCCCATATGTTACCCTAGCCTTGTAGCGTCACGTGCTGCTGCGTGAAACCGTGTCGGCTAGACCGTGGTTCACGCGTCAATCCAAAGTTCAGGACAGATTATGCCCAAGATGAAGACCCACAAGGGCGCAGCGAAGCGCTTCAAGAAAACCGGCACGGGCAAGATTACCCGGCGACATGCCAATGCTCGCCATATCTTGACTTCCAAGCCACGTTCGCGTAAGCGCAAACTCGGTCGAGGCGTCGTCGCCGATGAGGCCGATCAGGCCAAGCTTCGCACCATGCTTCCCTACTAAGGAAACCAATCATTTCACAGAGTAGGACCAGTGCGCTGCACGTGCCTGTTTCCTCTCATCCGGCGCTAGTTGCCGATTTCAATCCTAAGGAGAAAACGTGCCCAGAGTTAAACGAGGAACTAACCGGCGAGACTATCGCCACAAGACGCTGAAGCTTGCTAAAGGATTCTTCCTTACCAAGTCCAAGCTAAACCGAGCTGCCCAGGAAGCGGTAGAGAAAGCATTAAAGTACGGCTACGTTGGACGTCGCCTGAAGAAGCGTGACTTCCGCTCATTGTGGATTGTACGCATCAATGCTGCTTGCCGCGAACTCGGAATGTCCTACAGCAAATTTATCAACGGTTTGAAACGAGCCGGCATCGATCTTAACCGCAAGGTGCTGGCCGATATCGCTGTTAATGATTCCAACGGCTTCGCTGTGTTAGCCACCCGAGCAAAAGAAGCGCACCAAGCCTCCGTTCAGTAAACATCCGGAATCGCCATGATCGTGATGGAAGAAAGCGTTGATTCCTTAGACGAACTGGAAGAACGGATCCGCCGCGCAGTGGGTGTCATCAAGGAGCTTCGTATCGAGAATGAAGCCCTACAGGCCCGTCTGCAAAAGCTGCAGAGCGAACTAACCACCGCTCAAACCGAGCGCGACGAAGCGAACCAGATGTCTGAGGAGTTCCAAAAGGAATCGGCAGAACTGGAAGGGAAGGTTCGTACGGTGAACGAGGAACTTGAGACCATGCGGACTGAGCGAAAACAGGTAAAGGTCCGCATCGAGAAGTTGATGAGTCAGCTGGATCTTTTGAGCGCCAGTTAAAAAAGGGATTCACCGAACGGAATGCAGGGCCTGGACACTCGAAAACAAACTGTTCGGGTCACTATCTTTAACCAGACCTATAGCATCGCCACGGTTGGTGATCCGCAGGAAACAGAGGACCTGGCGCGTACTGTTGACGATCTCATGTCATCAATCGCAAAGCAGGCTGGCAACCTCGACACTTCTCGAACCGCTGTGCTCGCATGTCTTCATCTTGCCGACCAGCTGCGTGCAGCACAAGAGGAGCTGGAAGAATTGCGAACGGCTGTTAGCCGAAAGAGTCGCACCCTGGCAAGCGTTCTTGACCACGCTCTGTCCTCTTAATTCTTTTGTCAACTGTAACCTCAAGCTTGACTACGAGAAATCGCTGAAAGATGCCGTATCCAAATCCAGGGAAGATGCAATTCCGATTGGCTGCTCAACCCCCAGTCCGATCGATAAACACAGGCGCGTTTAGGATTTCTAAACGTTGGCCCCAAAGCCACGGAAGGCAAGCGCAAGAAGTCTCTTGACGCGCGCTTTACCGGACGAGGTTGGAGCGATCCGCCATAACAGTCCTACCAAGACTAGGAAATCCTCAGGGTCGGTGCCGGGACGGATATCGCCTGAATTCTCACAGGCATAAATTAGCTGGCGGACCGCGCCCAGCATTGGCGTGTAAGTCTTCTGAAGGTCCTGATCCGATGTCGCCGCATGAACCGTGTCGGCTTCTCCGTACTTCATCCTCCCGAATTCCGCTAAGCGATCGCACCAGGTCCGAAAGGCCGACAGCGGCGGGTGCTTGGCAAGCAGCGTGGGAGCAAGTGCTTTATGGCCCGCTGGCGCGTGGGCGTCTTGCTCGTCACCTTGACGGACGAAGAGGTTGCTAGGCTGGAGTCGCCTTACACACCACGTATGGTTTATCAGGATGTATCTGATCCAGCTATGCTGGCCCTTGCTGTGGAGGCAGCGACCGGATTCAAGGTGTCGGCCGCCTGACACCATCAATTGAAGTCGCGCAGCGGGTACATCAGGGCGGGGCTCCTTCAGACGCTTCATCATTTCTGTCCGTCGTAAGGGCAAACTATCACACCAGAAGCGCTCTACAGACTTGTCCAGTCGCTAATTGCGCTACAGTTCCTCGCCTTCGGGTAGAGAGTGAATCGAGAGATCAATGTCGCTGATGCTGAGAGGCGAACCGTCATACCTCTACCCGACGTAATCACTATTGTGAGCCTGTTCGCGACAGTTAACTGAATTATCCTATCGCCCCTCGCGAGTGAATTTCATCTCTGGCTCTCGGCGCCACCACTTTGGAAACGAAAAGATACGAGCAGGAAGCCATAGATGGAGCAAGTTCCGCTTAGGCAAACCGTGAGGCGCTTGCTGCGTCGGTCCTCTCCGTTCTGACTGCGATGCTGGTTGCAGCGTACCTCGGAGGACCGCAGTTCCGCTCGCATTTCTTTACATTCAGCGCGGTGGGAGAGCGGACGTCTGTTTCGAGATCTTCACCAGCTTAGCCGGTGTTATCTGAAGCTACAAATCCCTTCGGCCATACTGGAAAGACCATGCCTACAGAGACTTCGCTGGTTGCCACACTGACCGAAGGTGAATACAAAGTTGAAATTTATAGCTCTGAACTGCCCGGCGAGTTTACGCTTCGCTATCTCGACGGCAGCGGAGAGCTAATTGAAGAAGAGAAGTTGACAGGCGTCAGCACTTATCGCCAGCGTGAGCCGGAGATTCTGGAGCGCCTGCATGCTTTCGCAAAAGGTGTCGAACCTCCACCTGCCGATCTGGCCTCTGCCGGTGAATACTAAACCGCTATTTGGATGGACTTGCCGTAGCTTCGTCGCCATACTTGATTGAGCTATCTGTCAACGCGATCTCCACTCGGCGATTCCGGTTGCGTGCGGCCGCCGATGTTCCTGCTACTACGGGACTCGACTTGCCGAACCCCTTGCGGTTCACGATGGCTGGATCGAGTCCCGACTGCACCAGATACTGCTCTACCGCTTCAGCTCGGCGCAATGACAGTTGCTGATTGTACTCGGCTGTACCGACGTCGTCGGTGTAGCCAAACACGGACAGTCCATAGCCTTTCGAGACCAGCAGAATGCCAGCTACGCGGCTGAGCAACTCACGGTTCTTCTGATTCAAGTCGGCCTTATCGAAGTCAAAGCGAAAGGTAGAATCCGGAAGCGTGATCACCATGCCCTTCGGCGTACGATGCGTTTCAACAACACGGTTGAGTGCTTCCTGCATGCGGTTCAGTTCCTCTTCGCGCTCCCGATGCAGCCTTTCTACTTCAGCATTGGCGCGCGTTGCAGCCTCGGTTGCTTGTTGGGCGGAGTTCACCGCTGCAGCCCGGCCGGCTTCCGCCTGCTGACGCCCAGCCGCTGCCGCATCGGCCCGCACTGCCGCTTCGTTGGCACGCTGACTCGCTGCATTGGCTGCACTTGATTCTTCCTGTGCCAGGCGGGAGGTGTCATTCACCTGCGATCGCAAGTCAGACACCTGGCTTTTCAAACCTTTGATTGCTTCGACGGACCGGTACTCTCCAACGCCAAGCCCGACCAGAATCAGGATCAAGGCGCTAACTGCGATAATTCGTCCCCAGGAAATTTCGTTCACAATTCAGCGTACTGCTTTGGAGGATTGGGGTACGCCTATGCGAGCTCAATCAGGCGCAAACTTCCTTGACGATATTGCCTGAAACGTCGGTCAACCGGAAATCGCGGCCACTGTAACGGTAGGTCAGTTTCTTATGGTCGATGCCCATCAAGTACAGAATGGTCGCATGGAGATCGTGAACATGCATAGGTTTCTCGACCGCTTTGAAACCGAACTCGTCAGTAGCTCCATAAGTGGTACCACCTTTTACAGCGCCGCCAGCTAGAGCGACGGTGAAGCCGAACGGATTATGATCACGGCCGTTCTGTGTGCCGCCGCCCCCACCGCCGACTTCCTTCACCGGCGTACGACCAAACTCAGAGCCAATTACAACCAAGGTATCGTCCCACATGCCGCGGGCTTTCAGATCCTTGATCACAGCGGCAAACGGTTGATCCGAGTCCTTCGCATTCTTGCGATGTGCCTGTATGTCGGCATGGGCGTCCCAAGGGTCACCCTTGGCGTAGTAGACCTGAACCATACGGACGCCCTTTTCTACCAGCCGCACAGCCATCAGACAGCTACGCGCTGTGCTGCCCGGGCCGTACATCTTTTGGGTAGCAGCCGTTTCCTTGCGAATATCAAATACTTCGGGCGCTTCGGTCTGCATGCGATAGGCGACCTCCATCGATTTCACGACGGCGTCAACTTGCGGATCAGGCTTTCGGATCTGCTCCAGTTGTTCCAGCAGCGTCAGTTCGCGGCGCTGCTCGTTCAATGAGAACTTTTGATTGTTGATGAAACTGATGAGCTTCTTCGGATCGAACTCCTTGCCAATGACCGTATCGGCTGTTTGCTTTTCCACTACTTTATCGGCAATGAATGTGCCCTGATTCATGGCCGGAAGAAAGCCGTTGCTCCAAAGGGGCGGACCGACCGTGGTGGGAACATCGGGGCAGAGAACGACATAACCAGGCAGATTTTGATTGTCGGTACCCAGGCCATAGGTAAGCCATGAGCCGATGGCAGGGCGACCAGCCTGGCTGAACCCTGTGTTCATCATCAGGATTGCCGGTTCATGATTGGGAATATCGGTATAGACCGAACGGATCCAGCTGATGTGATCGGCCACTTCGCCGAGATTTGG
>CAXTWQ010000081.1:0-13958 GCA_964248065.1 uncultured Bryobacteraceae bacterium
AGCCTCCACCCGGCCACCAGCACCAGCCGTGCCCGCCATTTAGAAACCAGCGCCCATAATGATAGGGAGCCCATCCCCAAGGTGCTGCGTCCACCCACGTCCATCCGTAGTAAGGCTCATAGGCCCACTGCCCTTCGCTGTAGGGTGCCCAGCCAGCCGGCGTGCTCGTCGGTGCCCACACCTGCCCGTATTCAGGCGACGGCACCCAGCTGCCATTCGCGTCCAGATCCTGTCCACCGGCTACATCGCCACCTGTGTACTGGTAACTCTGAGATGCGAGCAGTTGCTGGTCCCGCTGCGCACTCCAGTTGTCCAGTACATCAAGTTGTGGCAAAGGCGCATCTTGAAACTCAGGATTATCCCGATCACCCCGCACCAGCACCGACCGCTGCCCTTCCAAGCGCTGAGAGCCTTGCGGACCATACATCTCGGCTGACCCTGAGCGGATCGTTACCCGCGTGGTTCCGTCCCCTAATACTTCGACTCGCAAGTCAGCCGGACCTACCGGGCTCACCCCTACACTCGGCGTATCGATTTCAACCTGCATCTGAGACGGGCGCAACATCCGATACAGCAGCGTTCCCGTCCCTAGCTGAATCTGTGCCCGTCCGTATTGAAGATCGGCAAAACCAACGTCCGTGTTCTGCGCCAGGCGAAGAACGTTCGAGCCGTCCAGTTGGACTTCAGCCGAAGACATCTGCCCAGTTTGCAAGCGATCGCGGGTCAGCAGAGGCGCATTTACAATAGCGGCCACGAGTTGCGAACCCTCGCCTCGCTGCACATTTACATCGCCATGCATCAGGCTGACGCGAGCGGCCCCGTGCTGCTGATCGGCTAGCTCTCCACCGTCAGGCTGACCAGGTTGGCTTGGCTGACCTTGGTTCTCATATGGAGCCCCATACGGAGCTCCATTGTTTGCCGGAGGATCTGGCACTGACTGCACCGGCGGGTATTGGGGATAGTTTTGCCCATGCAGCCGCACCGTTGCCCCAAGCAAAAGGGTCGCGGCACAGATCGACAGTAATCGTGTCATCGCGAGATCACTATATACACGTCACGGGCCACAGACAAACCGTTGATTTCATTGAAGCTGCGCGCTTCCAAAGTCCAGAGCATTGGTTCAAAAGCACCACGGAGGTCTGTTTGCACCGCTCAGGGATTACCGTTAAGAACGCGTCCGCCTCGAACGGTGTACCGGACACGAGTGAAGGCTGTGAAATCGCTGGTCGATGGATCGGCAGAAAGAATCGTCAGGTCGCCGTCCATCCCGGCCATAATGTGCCCCTTGTGATCAGCGACCTTGAAGCGTGCTGCTGGAGCGGTTGTTAACATCGCGAGTACGTCGCGGTACGTGAGACCGGCAAGCGAGAGTTGACGATACTCCTCTGCCATGTCGTAGTCGGTCACGAAGCCAGTGTCAGTGCCAAACAAAAGCTGCCCTCCGAGCCGGTGAAACTCAAAGACGATTTCACGAATCCGCGCAATGCCCGACTCACCAGAAAATAGCTTGAGTGTAGGAACCATGGCCATGCCGTGAGTTACCAATTGCCGAAGAAGTTTGGTGTCAACGCCATCGACCGTATCAGGAGCGTGGGCCAGCACATCAACACCACTTTCCATCGCAATCCGAACACCTTCGAGATTTGACGGATGAGCAAACACGACCTGCCTATGTTGATGCGCAGCTTCAACCGCAGCTCGAGCGATGGGCAATGGCATGGGAACAATGTGGTCGCGAGCAACGTAGGACCCTGTGAAAAGCTTCACGATATCGGCACCGGCAGCAATGTTCCTTTCTACGGCGGCTGCAGCTTCGGCCGGGCTATTAGGTTGCGGCAGGTGCGCAAGTACTTCGCGGGGCAGATCCAGGAGATAGAAAGGAATCGCATGCGGTGGATAAAGACCTGCTCCAGCGGTGTATATGCGTGGACCGTTCACTTCCCCGCTTTCGATTCGACGGCGCAGAGCAGAGGTATTGCCGGGGTCTGAAGAGGTGTCAACTACGGTTGTGAACCCGGAGCGCGAGAGCATTTCCCTCATCTGCTCCGTTAGCTTATTTGAGGACTGATGAGCTGCGTCCTCCCATTTGGTCTCTGTAAAATGGACGTGGCAATTCCAAAAGCCTGCGTAGGCAACACAGTTGACACAAGGAAGTGTCGGCGTATTCGCTGGGATGCGAAGGTTCTGGCCAACACTGGCGATCTTCCCCGCATGGATCAGGATGGTCGTTGCGCCGCTAGGATGAGCGTCAGGCTTGCATACACCTTGACACCTGTAACGGCCAGGTCTTGAGCAGCCACGCAGTATGGCAAGCCCATGAGGACGAGGGTGAACCAGCTGAAATTTAGTCGGTAGATGGCAGGCCGGCGCGTCCCAGAGTGCTCCATTGATTCTCTGCCTTCGGGGCAACCCTGTAATTACATGGGAACAGTAAACTTAAACTCCGAGCCGTGCTCGCCGTTGCTCTCCACCCATATCTTTCCGCCATGCGCACCTACAATTTTGCGGCAAATCGACAGCCCTAACCCCACACCCGGAATCTGCTTGCCATGCAAACGCTTCAATGGTTCGAAAACCTGTTCATGGTACTTGCCCTCGATCCCCGGGCCATTATCAGTTACCGAGACAATCCACTCAGCGCTGTCCTCTTCGGCCCTGACATGAATGTCCGCAGCTTGCCCTTCACGCCGATATCGCACGGCATTGGTTAGTAAATGCTCGAACACTGCGGTGAACTGGCCCTCGTCAATATTCACAGTTGGAAGCTCACCGATGGTGAGCGCACTTCCGCTATCCTTCAGCAGCGTCTGTAATTTGTATGTCGCAAGATCGAGCGGTAGCCTCAGGCTAAGCTCGCTACGCCGCAAGGAAGACCCGGCACGAAAGTAGCGGACCAGGCTCTCCACTAGCAGATTGATTTCGTTCGCTCCGTCTACGATGTAGGAAGCAAACTCCTTTACCTGTCCTACTTCGGAGTGACGTCGATCAAGCAGTTGTGCGTTGGTTAGAATGCTGCGTAAAGGCTGTCGTAAATCGTGGCCAATGGCATACGCGAACGCTTCGGACTCTCTCTGAGCCACCTGCGCCTTTTCTAGATTCAGTTCGGATCTCCGCTCCGCTTTTCCCTCTGCTGCCAGACTTCTCTCCAGAGCGCCTTGCAGTTCCGAGATGCGCTCCTGTGCCTCGGCCAGGCGCTGTTCCAGACTTGCGGATTCCGAGTCCATCTTCTCCTGTGGACCCATGCTAAAGAGTTTATGCCGTTGTCAATTCCAGACGCTCAAGCAACGCATTAGCGTCCGGGTCGCGACCCATAAAACCTCGATACAGATTCAGCGGATCATCGCTGTCGCCGCGCTCCAGAATGTTCTTGCGATAGGCGCTTCCCGTTTGAGCATTGAAAATTCCTTCTTTGCGGAACCGGGTGAATGCATCGGCATCCAGCACCTCTGCCCACTTGTACGAATAGTAGCCGGCCCCATAAGCCACCGGGCTCGCAAATAAATGCGTGAAGCTGGCTGCCATCCCGTAATCATTGGGCAACGGCGCTGGTGAGTAAGCGCGCAAAATCTCCCGCGCAAACGCCATGGCCTCTTCGCCCGTGTTGCCAGTGAACTGGCGATGCAGCGCCAGGTCCATCATGCTGAAACCAAGCTGCCTCATTTGTCCGTTCGCACTCCGGAACGTTCGCGCCCGCTTCATTTTTGCAAAGAGCTCCTCAGGAATTGCTTCGCCAGTCTGATAATGCCTTGCAAACATATTGAGCGACTCGCGTTGGTTGCACCAGTTTTCCATGATTTGCGATGGCAGTTCCACAAAGTCCCATGGCACATTCGTTCCGGACAAACTACGGACTTGGACGCGGCTTAGAACGTGGTGCAGCAAATGGCCAAACTCGTGAAAGATCGTTTCTACTTCACGAAAAGTTAACAACGAAGGCTTGTCGTCAACCGGCGGCGTCAGGTTGCCGCAGATCAAACCTACGTGCGGTAGCCCAGAGCTTGGGTCTCCAGTGACCAGCGAATCCATCCAGGCACCACCGCGCTTGTTCTCGCGCGGAAACCAATCGGAGTAGAAGCCGCCTAACAGCTCGCCCGTGCCTCCGTCCTGCACACGGTAATACTTCACGGCCGCATCCCAGCCGGAAACGCCAGGCTCCTCAATCACCTGAATGCCCAGCACGCGGCTGAAAATATCGAACATGCCAGCCACTACGCGGTCGAGTTCGAAGTACGGCCGCAGTTCCTCTTCATCGAATTGATAAAGCGCCTGCCGCTGTTTCTCGGCTAGAAACGCTACATCCCAAGGCTGCACGTCCTGATAACCGAGTTCCCTGCCCCACTCCCGCAGGCTCTGGTTCTCCTTCAAGAAGAACGGCTCGGTTTTCTGCTTTAGTCCCTCTATGAAGGCCTGCGCCTGCGCACCTGTATGAGCCATGCGCTCTTCCAAAACCAAGTCCGCAAAGTCGGCATAGCCCAGCAGTTGAGCCTTCTCTTTTCGCAGTCGCAGAATGGTCGCAATTAACTCGCGATTGTCAAACTCGCCCTCGGTCGCGCGATGGTTCGAAGCTTCCCACATCTCACGCCGGATGTCCCGATCTTCCAGGTACGTCATCAGCGGTGCGAGACTGGGCGCCTGCAATGTGAATCGCCAGCCTTCAACGCCCTTAGCCGCTGCATTCTGCCGCGCCGCTGCCCGGGCTGATTCCGGCAACCCGGCAAGCAGCCCTTCGTTCCCTATCACCTTCTCAAAAGCATTGGTTGCGTCCAAAACGTTTTCAGCAAACTTGGTGGTGATCTTTGTTAGCTCTACGTCCAGATCTTCCAGACGCCGCTTTCCTTCCCCATCAAGATCCGCGCCGGCACGCCGAAAGCCCGAGACAGTCTTCTTCAGGAAGCGCTTCTGCACGGGATTCAGATGCTCGGCTTCACTCACATTGTCTGCAACAGCTTTCACTGCTTGCCACAGCTCGGGGTCCAATGGGATGGCCGTATAAAACATGCTGACCGGCTCCTGAATGGCATTGTGGGCCGCGCGCAACTCCGGCGTAGTCGCAACGCTTTCTAAATGCCGAACGATCGAGACCGCAAAGTCAAGCGGCTCAGTAACTGTGTCCAGCGGCGCCAACACGTTTGCATAAGTACGTGGTTCGTGCGAATGACTGATCTGGTCCACTCGCTCTTTTGTCTGCTCGAGCAGCTTTGCCACCGCCGGCTCAATGCTTTCAGCCGTCACGGCCGCAAAGTCAATCGGCAACTGCTGAACCAGCAGCGGGCTATCTGCCAAGATTTGTTCTTCAACCATGTCTATTAGAAATTCCTTTTCGCAAAGAGGCAGTCACGTTGCGGCGCTACCAGACACGGCAGCCTCTTGCCACGTACATGTCGTCGCCTGCTTTGCATCCGAAAGCTTTATCGAACTCAGGCGAGTTGGACACGGCACCAATGGTCCGGTACTTCCCAGGGGAGTGGGGATCGGTCTGGGCGGATAATCGGGCTCGCTCCGGCCGAACGTTTTCACACCAGACTTGCGCATACCCAAGAAAGAACTGCTGTGCCGGCGTGTACCCGTCGGCTTTCTCGTCCCTGCGAATGCTCTTACGCGCCAGGTCGTCCATTAGCGCCAGATAGGCCAACCGAATCCCTCCGTTGTCAGCCGTGTTCTCGCCCAGCGTCAACTTGCCATTTACCTGCACGCCCGGAACCGGACTATATTTGCCGTATTGATTAACCAGGCAATCGGAGAGCTTCTGATACTTGGCCGCATCGCTCTTCTGCCACCAGTCTTTCAGGTTGCCATCAGCGTCGAATTTCCTGCCTTGATCGTCAAAGCCGTGGGTCAACTCGTGTCCCACTACCACTCCTACCGCGCCATAATTCACCGCATCGCTGGCTGCATTCGAATAGAACGGCGGCTGCAAGATACCAGCAGGAAAATTGATATTGTTTTCCTGCGGATTGTAGTAGGCGTTAACTGTTGGCGGGGTCATATTCCACTCCTGACGATCCACCGGCTTTCCGATCTTGCTCAATTGCCGTTTAGCCTCGAACTCGTTAGCACGGATCACATTGCCGAAGTAGTCCTCAGGCATAACAGTTACCGCCGAGTAGTCACGCCACTTCTCCGGATACCCAATCTTGTTTGCTACCGCATGCAGCTTCACCAACGCTTCTTTCTTTGTCCCTGCGCTCATCCAGGTAAGCGAGTTGATATCGTTCGCCATTTGCGTCTCAATTTCGCCCACTAGTTCCAGCGTTCGCTGCTTGCCCTGCTCTCCAAATGTCTTCTCCACAAATTTGCGTCCTAACGCTTCGCCCAACTCGCTGTCGGTAGCCGAGACGCAGCGCTTCCATCGGGGACGCAGCGTCTCTGTCCCTTGCAGAATCTTTCCGTAAAAGGCAAAGTTCTCGTCCACAAAAGCCTTGGGTAGCGTCGGGGCCATCGCGCTCACGTATTGCCAGCGCAGGTAAGTCTTTAGGTCGCCCATGTCTCCGTTCTGCACCATGTCACCAAACGCTTTGGTGAAGGCGGGCACGTCTACATTGAGCGTTGCGAATTGTGGCGCGTCGACTTTGGTAAAGAATTCGTCGAAGTGGAACCCGCCGCTTAGCCCAGCCAGCTCTTCTTTAGACAACTTATGTACCAGCAAATTAGGGTCCCGGCGCGATGTGATATCCAGCGAGGCCTTAGCCAGCGTTGTCTCCAGCGCCATCACCTTCTGAGCAGCCGCTTGCGCGTCTGATTCCGAAACTCCGCTCAGAGCCAGCATCTTCGCTATATGCGCAACGTATTGGTGCCGCAGCTCCTCGGATTTAGGGTCCGTCCGGGTATAGTATTCCTTCTCAGGCAGACCAAGACCCCCTTGATCCAGGTCCGCAATCTCCATCCGCGCATCTTTTGGATCAGGCGAACTGCTAAAAGAAAAAAAGGCCGACACTTGCTGGCGCTGCAGCCGCGCTACTTCATCCGTTAGGTCGGTCTTTGACGCAATGTGCTCGATGCGCTCCAACTCGGATCGCAGAGGCTCAGAACCGCGCTTGTCGATCTCCGTCTCGTTCATGCAAGCGTGGTAGAAACCGCCGATCTTTCCGTCTAGCGCCGACCGGTTCTGGTGAGCTGCCGAGTCCTCCAGAATCTGTCGTAACGCCTCCTGGTTTCTTTGAAACAGCAGGCTGAAACTTGACCATGAACTCTCATCTCCCGGTATCGGGTGGTGGGTCAGCCAACTGCCGCAAGCATATTGATAAAAGTCCTGACACGGGTTGGCAGATCGATCGATCGCGGTTAGATCCAGCCCACTTTTGCCCGGTTCCACGGTTCCCGACTGCGCAGGCAACAAAGCTGCTGCAACGGTCAACCCCAGCGCAACCCGAGTGAATGAAGCAATGGTCATCTACCTGAGTGTAAACAGTTCGCAACAGAAGAACCCTGCGCCGCTACCAGACGCGACAGCCTTTTGCGGGGGCCATTGGGCTGCCCGCCGAGCAGCCGAATGCCTGCCCGAATTGGGAGATGTTCTGCACGGTTCCAATCACTCGGAACTGTCCCGGCGAATGTGGGTCAGTACGAACATCCTGGCGCGAATACTCCGGCCGCGCACTCTCACACCAGATCTGTGCAAAGCCTAGGAAGAAGCGCTGTTGCGGTGTGTAGCCATCCAGTTTCTCGCTGTTCACAGTCTTGTTCTCCAGACCGCCAAGAAGCGCCATATACGCCAGCTGAATGCCCGCGTTATCGGCACCGTTCTCACCCAAGGTTAATTGCCCGTTTAGATTCACTCCCTCCACTGGAGAGAACTGCGAGTATTCCTTCACAATGCAATCGGCTCGTTGTTTGAACTCGGCCGCATCTTGCTGCGTCCACCAATCGCGCAGATTACCGTCCGCGTCATAGCGGCGGCCCTGATCGTCAAAGCCATGGGTCAACTCGTGCCCGACTACAACCCCAATGGCGCCTAAGTTCACTGCCATATCTGCCGACTTGTTATAGAACGGCGGCTGCAATATGCCGGCCGGAAAATTGATGTTGTTTTCAAACGGACTATAGTAAGCATTTACCGTCGGCGGAGTCATGTTGAACTCCTTCCGGTCCACGGGCTGGCCGATCTTATTCAAGTTGCGTCGAATCTCAAATGCTCTGGCGCGTTCCTCGTCGCCAATCAGGTCGCCATTGCGAATCGTTACGCTGGAGTAATCGCGCCACCGCTCCGGATAGCCGATCTTGTTAGTAACTCCCTTCAGCTTGGCCAAAGCCTCTTGTTTGGTGGCGGCGCTCATCCACTGCAGAGAATCGATATCGGCCGCCATCTCTTTCTCGATGATGGCTACCAACTGCTGTGTCTTCTCCTTCGAAGCGCTGCCGAATTCCTTCTCCACATACTTGCGGCCAAGCGCTTCGCCCAGGCTCCGGTCCGTTAGCTCGACGCACCTTTTCCAGCGGGGCCGCAACTGCTTCGCTCCAGTCAGAAAGCGAGTATAGAAATCGAAGTTCTCGTCGACGAACGGCTTGCTTAAATAAGGCGCACTGGTTGATAGGACGTGCCAGGTCAGGTAGCTCTTCACGTCCTCGAAGCTGCCGGAAGTAACAACGTTATCGAGCGCTTTGAAGAACTCCGGCTGCGAGACGTTCATTGATGTAAACGCAGGTACGTTGCGAGCAGCCAAGTATGCTTTCAGATTGAAGTCTGCAGCCGGTGTTAAAGCTTCCCACTGCTGGACATCCATCTTATGGTGTGTGTTGTCCGGATTCCGCATCATCACGCGATCCATGGAACCAGTGGCTAAGGCGGTCTCAATCGCAAGCACTGCTTTTGCCTTCTGCCCTGCTTCTGTTTGCGGAACGCCGATCAGCTGAAACATACGCGTAATATGCTCGACATACTTCTCGCGCGTTTTTACGTCCTTGTCGCCCAGATAGTAGCTCTTGTCGGGCAGCCCTAATCCGCCCTGCCCGGCGTTGGCGATATTGACAGTTGATTTGTCGGGGTCCGGCCGGGCGGACAACGCGAACAGCACGGGCACGCCCTCGTTATGGAGTCGGGCTACTTCCGCAGCCAGCGCCGGTTTGTCTTGTAGGGCAGCGATACGATCGAGCGCCGGCTTAATTGGCTGGTAACCAGCCTTGTCGACAGCCGCTTCGTCCATGCAACTGGCGTACAAGCCACCGATCTGCTGATCAACAGGTGACCGGTCTTCGCGCTTTGCCGAGTCCTCCAGGATTTCGCGAAGAACAGCCTGATTGCGATCCAGCAGTTCGTTGAATCGTCCCCACCGCGGATACTCTGGCGGAATCGGATTCGACTTGACCCAATTGCCGCAAGCGTACTGAAAGAAGTTTTGGCAGGGGTCGGCCGTCTTGTCGATCGCTTTTAGATCGACTCCGCTTTCCGAAGAAGTCGTCTGGGCAAGAGCGGCGGCAGAGAGGCCAAGAGCCGCTACGATCATTCGAAAGGAATTGTGCATAGGGGAAATTGCGATTGTAACCGGGCCTACTACTTTGACCCATGCAAGCGCCTTTGAAAAAACAAGGTGGCAGACCCGGCAACCGCTATAGCGACTACGAACCACCATGTATAGCGATGGATGTAGGACATGGCATCGCGCCAATGGTCGCCCACAAAGAAGCCCAAGGTGAGAAACGCGGCCACCCAAAGCGCTGCGCCCGTATAAGCGAACAAACTGAAGCGTGGGTATGGCAGCCGGACAATACCGGCCGTCAATGCGGTGAAGTGGCGAACGCCTGGAATAAAGTAACCGAGCGGCAGCAGCCAGTCACCGGCACGCTCGAACCAGCACTCGATGCGGCTTAGGCGCTCGTGCGTCAAATGCAGATAGCGCCCGTAGCGGTCCACTACCGTTCGGCCTAAAATTCGGCCCAAGAGATAGCTCAGACTAATGCCGCTGACCGCTCCTGCAAATCCAGCCAGAAACGTAGGCGCTGGACTTAATTTACCCTGCGAAATCAAGAACCCTGCGAACACCAGCAGCGTTTCATCAGGTATGGGAAGTCCGACGATTCCTAACATGAGTAAGGCCGTTAATCCTGGGTAGCCGTAAAGCGAGATCCAGTGAATTAAGGCATCCATCCGTCAGGAACTCGCAGCATAGCAGGTAGAGCTTGTTACGATTCCGGTATGTCGAAACGTTCCGGGATGGTCTTTGAGGTGAAGTGTCCCTGCTGCGATGCCGTGCTGCAGATCGATAGTGAAACACAGCTGATCTTAAATCATAAAGAAGTGGAGAAGAAGCCAATAATCGAAGATCTGCGGGCAGCTGTTCAGGGCTTAAAGGGAGAGGAACAGCGTCGCAACGACATCTTCGAGAAGAGCTTCACGTCACATAAGACTGGCGAACAAACCCGTGAGCGGAAGTTTGAGGAGTTGCTGAAACAGGCCAAGCAAGATGATACGGGAGCTCGCCCGAAACGCCCGTTTGATCTGGATTAGAGTCTGATTCAGCAGTGGCTGGCATACGTCGCGACAAGGTTAGAGTGCTATGAACCCCGCTGGGTCCGAGTCGGAATTGCGTGAAGCTGCCAATTGAAAGCAGGTCCTTGTCACCCGCAACGGTTACAGTTGCTTTGCCGTTAATTGCTAACTTCAGAAACTTGTCGCATTCGGATCACGACATAACATACCTTTCCTAAGTACAAGAAGGACTGAATCTTTTGCTTGGAGCCGGTGTTCATGAAAGAGCGCCAAGCAAGTTTTCTGCCCAGTAAGGCAGGTCAGCTGACTTTGCGACAACACCACCGGACCTGACTTCGAGAAGAAGCCTAGGCTCCGCAGCTGAATTGTCGTAAATCCTTGCCTGATCCACAATGCCTAGCACCCTTCGAAGCTTCAGCAAGCTTCGTGCGTAGCGCCGACGAATATCAATCTCGGGAACATCATGGCCACCTTGAGCTACACGCTGGCGAACCCGCTGAATGCTGAGCTCAGGAGTATCCACACATACAAAGACTAACCGAACAAAGAAGCTCCGCATTAGCGCGGCTTTGATGACAGAGATCGTCCAATTGCCGGCTAAGGTTGTCTCAAGCCCAAAATCTTGGCCGATCCGAAGATACTCGTTGGCTTGTAGAAGCACTTGCCGACCAGCTGCTATCGCTGCCTGGCGTGGATCAATCATGTTCAAGCGCTTAGCAATCGCGTCCGTCTCCAATAAATGCTCTTTGCCATCAAAGTCCAAAGCCTGATGTATGCTGCTCTTTCCTGAACCGTTCGGCCCCGCGAACACGGTCAAGACAGGCAACTAATAAGCCACTCCTCCATCGAGCTCGCGCAGGATCCTATAATTGTTCTCACGTGATTCGCCAGGAATGAAACAGATCTCAAATTTGCGACCGTCAGGCTGCTCCATAATGTCAAGGTCTCGCTTGGTATCACGGTAGAAAACCGGAACACCGGCTTCAAGAGTCTCAGCCCGCGCACGGCCCCCGGCAAGCCGAACCGCAGTGTTGAAATCATCTCCAAAGAAGTATTCGCTCGCCATAGCCCGATGATAATCTTTCCGGAGGTTTACCGCTCATGCCCGCGTTCGCGGCCGTCGCGGTCGTGGAACTCTCGGCCCCGGTCAGGAACCTCATGGCGCTCAACACGTGGTCCGTCATAGCGCGGGCGGGCGTAAGCGGCCGGTGGCACGTAGGCTCCGCGATTCGACCAGGTTCGAACCCAGGGGCGGCGGTCAATGAGGATGTTGTGTTCCCTCCACCCGAAGCCGGCCCCGGCCCAACCAAATGGAGTAAAGCCAACACCGATCGTAATCGCAGGCCCAAAACGGATTGCACTGCCAACAAAGAAGCCTGGACGCGGGCGACGATAGACGATCAGTGGATCGTAGTAAGGCACGTAGTAGGCGCCCGGATTCACTGGCTCAATCGCAATATAACCGGGGTTGTAGATGACGCTCTCGTAGGGATTGCTTCGTAAATACCCGTACTGATAAGCCTGCTCCCGCAGGCGCTGCACGGCATCCATAAGATCGTTGCGCTGCACGAGCACGGCATTGCCTAACTGTTGCGTCCAGTTCGGATCACGTGCCATCTGGTCGAGGATTGAAGGAAATGGTAGCAAGGCAAGAACGCTGGGGTCGAAAGGCAGCCGGTCATCAGAGATAGCTCGCGCCAGCTGGTCACTTGGCATGCCTTGATGTTGAAGAGCCCAAGTGGCAGCGTCCGGTATTTCGTTCCCGTAGGTAGAAGCGGTTAACACCTGTGCCAACAAGCCGTCCGGGTACAAAGCGATCCGCGAGACAAGCGAATCGAGTTGCTGTGGCGGCACCGGGACTGGCTGCGGATAATTCGGAGGTGGATACTGACCCGTAGCCGGATAAGGCTGTTGCGGATACTGGCCCTGCGATGGTGGATATTGGCCCTGCTGAGGAGGATACTGTCCTTGCGGCGGCGGGTATTGACCCTGTGACGGCGGATACTGGCTTTGTTGAGGATACTGGCCCTGTGGCGGATACTGCTGCTGCGGAGGCGGATAGCTTCCCTGATTTGTCGGGTACTGGGCTGAACCAACCGCAGGATAAAGTACCGAACATCCTACAAACAGTGCCATAGCTGAAGTCAAACGTGATCGCATAGCAATTCCGTGTCTGCTAATAAGACGTTCGGGAAGAACGCTTCGATACGTTCGGCACATTAAAGCTGTTTTACCTACCAGTCGCAGCGGAAGCCAAGCTGTATGATTCGGCCTTCCAGAGTGGTTGACTGCGGAGCAAAGCTTGGACCCGTAGTAATTGCACCAGCAGCATTGACCTGGGCAGTGGTGTTGATGGTCGTGATGTTGGGATGATTCCCCACATTACTTACCTCGGCGAAGAATTTAGGCTGAACGCGCTCGAACACCGTAAACAGAGTGCGGGTGTAGCGTAGGTCCACCTGATAGATGCGGGGCGCGCGAGCTGTGTAGCGGCCCACAAACAGCGGACGAGTAACCCCACCGGTGGTGGCATCGCCATTCAGGATTTGGTTAGCAACTATGTTTTGGGCATCTCCGGAAGACAGATTGGCGAGTATTGTGAGTTGATTTCCATTTGCCACCGTTCGTAGCATCCGGTTACCGATGGGGAACTTCGGCGCAAGAACAGCTGAAGCGGTAAAGGCGTGCGGCCGGTTGATGACACTGTTGCCGCGATCCCGGCTCCGACTAGTCGGGTCTTCGATGGGTAGGGTCTGTTCATAACTATTGACGTCAGGAGCATCGCTAATTGAATGAGACCAGGTGTAAGAGGCATCCACTTGCACGCCTTGCGCAAACCGGTGCACGTAATGGGTGATCAGTGCGTTGTAGGACGCAATTGCGCCAACATCTTGAAAATTGATATTGCCGAACTGAGGATAGACGCGGGCTGAGCCAAATACCGGGCGTCCGTCGGCTAGGAAGCTTACGGGATTGGTGAGATTCAAGTTGCGGAGGAACACCTGGTTGCGTGCGCCTGTGTTGACAAAGCCCACCGTCAAAGCATCGCTGCCGGTTAACTCCTGCGTGATTTGAAAGCTCGAGTTAATCGTGTAAGCGTTCTTGTAGTTGGGCGTCAGCGTCGTGATATCAGGAGTGCGGCTGAAATTCGCGCCCACGGCATTGAACACCTGCGGGAAAGCTGGAGCAAAGGGTGATCTCGGTCCGATGTTGGCGACAAAGGCTGTGTTTGAACCATTGTTATAGAGCGTGTTGTACCAAAGGTTCGTGGCGGGCGCTTCGTAGAAAATGCCGGAACTGGCGCGAATGACTGTCTTAGGCGTCAGGTTCCAGGCAATACCAAGGCGTGGTGCAAAGTCTGCGCCGGGAACTCGAAAGTGAGTTGAATAGACGAACGGCTGAGTAGCCGGCGCATTTGGCGACTGAAATTTGTCGTAACGAACGCCGTACGTCACCAGCAGGTTGGGACGAACCTGCCATGTATCCTGCCCGAACGCATCCCAGAAAAACGAGTGGTAGCCAGCACCTATTGCTC
>CAXTWQ010000081.1:13968-25224 GCA_964248065.1 uncultured Bryobacteraceae bacterium
ACGCCAGACTTGGCAAGCAGGTAATTGTTGATGGTCGAAAACTGATAAAGGCTGTATGTATCCCCGTACTGAACATCAATGATCTGCTGGAAAGCGCCGCCGAACTTGAGAGTGTGGCTGCCCTTGATGAAGGTGACGTTATCGTTCAGGCTTGGCACTTTCTCGGCGAAGACATCACCTACTGCATTAGAGCCATTAAAAGTGGCAACCCCCGAAATAGCAATCACCGGGCCCGGGCCGTCCAGCGCGTTCGCGACATGGCGCTCGTTGCGGTACGGGTCGGAAAAGCGCAGTTCGTTCAGCAGGTTCGGCGAGAAGGTGGAAAGCAGTTGCGCTCCGCCAATGTAGGCACGATCCCGGAAGTCAGAGGCGGTATCAAGCGCGAATAGGCCGCCCACGTTCGTGTTGAACGGATAGTTGTTCTGGAAGTAATTCAAGCGAACAAAGAACTGATGCTTTGCCGAGATTTGCCAATCAGCTCGAAAGTCTATGAATTGAGCGTGCTGAATGCTAGGCGCAGTGGCCAGATTGCTGGACGGAATGCCGAGTTGAGCTGCTGCTGTGGGACTGATAACATCTGGCTGCGGCAGGCCGCGAGTCAAATGCTCGTATGCGCCAAAAACAAATAGGCGGTCTTTGATAATGGGACCTCCGGCATTCACAGCAAAGTCATTCAGTGTTAAGTCAGGCTTGGGTTTGGTACCAAGCAGAATAGGGCGGGCACTCGCGTCAGTAGGTCGACCCACATAGAAGAACTGCCCATGCAGGGTGTTGGTGCCTGAGCCTGTAATGACGTTATAGATGTCGCCGGAGGTCATGCCGAACTCAGGCGCAAAGCTGCTGGAGATGGTTTGTACTTCGCCTACGTAGATGTTAGCAATGGGAAACAGGCGAACTCCGTAGCGATCGCTCTCGGTGTCCACCATGCCATCCATCTGATAGTTGATACGGTCGAGGAGGCCATTGGTGTTTACCGTGCGCGGGATGCCGAGCTCAGCATTGGGATGCCCGCTGACACCTGGCTGGAAGATGATGAAGTTATACGGATTTCGCGAGGTCAACGGCAAGTTGTCCACTTCGGCGTGGCTAATGGTGCGGCCGACGTCGGTGCGGGATGGATCGACCACCGGAGCGCCGCCGCTGACCTCAACTGCAGTCGTAGTCGCGCCTAAACGCAGCTGAGCGTTGATAACGGCAACTGTTCCCGCATTCAGAACGATTTGGCTGTGGCGTTCGGGCGCAAAACCATCCTTAGAGACCGTGACCACATACTCGCCTAAGGGGAGGTTAGGGCTGACATAATAGCCGTCGTCGCCCGTCGATTCCGAACGACTGAAGCCCGTCGCTGTGTTTTCGATCTTAACGGTAGCGCCAGGCAGCGGCGAAGAGCTTTGGTCCTGCACCTGGCCTCTGATACTGCCATTGATGGCCTGGCTTTGCGCGTACAAGCCGCCGGACGACACAAGAGCAGAAAGCAACTGACACAACACCGCAATCTTGACACGAGTACTCATCTACGCTCCCCCAAAGACCTGCTTTCGAAGCCGATCAAGTTAGTAGAGATTATAAGCTGACCGAGCCGAGTCTGCGAAAGTAGGGTAAATACTTTCATGGTGGGTCGAGTCAGTCAAAGGAATGCAGTGGCCGCGCTGGCCCTGCTGATAAGTGCCATGGCGGGGGCTGTCCTTCACGCCTCGGGCTTGTTTGGTGAGCTGGATGCGAATAGCCAGAGTGTGTACCTGGACCGGGGAGCGGCTGGTATGTCGCGGTGGTTAGCCGCGTTAAATACACGCGCCAGTGTACTTGTGGTGGTGGCGCATCCTGATGATGAGGATGGGGGCATGCTGGCCCAGCAGACGCGCGGGCTGGGTGCGCGTGGGGCTCTGCTGACGCTGACACGCGGCGAGGGCGGCCAGAACGCCATGTCGAGCGACATGTATGACGCGCTCGGTCTGCTGCGAACGCAAGAGCTGTTACAGGCCGACCGCTACTACGGTGTGGACCAGTTTTGGGGAAGCGAAATCGATTATGGCTTCTCGAAAACCCGGGAGGAGGCGCTCGAAAAGTGGGGCGAGCAGCGAACGCTCTCTGACACGGTGCGGGTGATTCGGATGGTACGTCCATTAATCATCACCTCAACGTTTGCAGGCGCGTCGACCGATGGCCATGGCAATCACCAGGTATCAGGGCAGATGGCCCAGGAAGCGTTTCTGGCTGCGGCTGACCCGAAGCAATTCCCAGAGCAACTTGCGGAAGGCCTGCGCCCGTGGGCTCCGCTGAAGGTATATGCGCGCGTGCCGTTTTTCACGCCGACCAAAGAAGGTACGGTGTACGACTACGCAACCGACCAATACGTGCCTTTGCGCTTCTTCGATTATGTGAACAAGGCGTGGCTGACGCAAAAGCCCTCGACTGATGTGACCGTTCAGGAAGACGCTTATGATCCGGCAGCCGGGTTGACGTTTGCACAAATTGGCAGGGAGGGTTGGGGTTTTCAAAAGAGCCAGAACGGAGGCGGAACGCTGCCCCAGCCAGCGCCTTCTTCGGTCGATTATCACCGTTACGGGTCCCGGGTGAAGGTCACTGGCAAAGAGAGTTCGTACTACGACGGAATCGACATATCTGTGCCTGGCATTGCCACCTTGGCAAAGGGCGACACGGGCTTCCTGCAAACAGGACTAGCTCGGTTTGCGCAAACTGTTGCCGAAGCAAACGAGCATTACCGGGTGGGGACTCCAAATACGATTGCGCCGGATCTGGCTCAGGGGTTGAAGCAGGTTCGGGCACTTTCATTGCAGGTGCGAAAGAGCGCGCTACCGGAACCGGGCAAGAGCGATGTGTTGTTTGAGCTCAAGGTGAAAGAAGAGCAGTGCCAGAACGCGCTGACGCTTGCATTGGGAATCTCGTTCGATGCTGCAGTTGCGCCCGAAAAGGAGCCGACTGGTCCCTTTGCGGCGTTTGCAGGCCCACAGCCCACGTTCGGCACTGTTATAGCTGGGCAAAGTTTTCGTGTGCAGCTGTCTTTGATGAACTTGGGCGATGAGGGCTGGGACATCGCGAAGCTGAACGTAAGCGGAACGGAAGGCCCAGCTTGGGATATCAAGACCGATCCGGTTCCAAGCCCTGTTGTGGCCGCTCACAAGGACCTAAAGGTGAAGTCGCAGATCACGGTTCCGGCGGGTGCGCCGTTGACGCGGCCCTACTACACGCGACCGAACCAGGAGCAGGCCTACTATGACCTGATTGATGCCGGATCTCGCAACCGTTCCACAGCTCCTTATCCGCTAGTTGCCAGCGCAACGGTGGTGTACCGAGGCGAACCTATCGAGCTTCAGAGAGTTGTAGGAGCGTATAGCCGGGTGGAAGGGATCGGGCTGCTGGAAAATCCGTTGCTGGTAGCTCCCGCGATCGGAGTCACGGTTGAGCCCGGTGCTGGTGCAGTGCCTCTCACCAGCAAAGAGTTTGAGTTCACGTGCAGCCTCCACAACAATGTGAAAGGGGCGGCAAAAGGCACCCTTCGTCTACACTTGCCACCCGGATGGCAGTCCAATCCCGAGCAGTATCCGTTCTCTCTAGGGGGCGATGGTGAGAACCAGACGGTTTCGTTTCAGGTGACCCCTCACGGGATCAAGCCGGAGAGTTATACCATTCGCGCTGTTGCCGAGTATGCGGGGAAGACGTATGCCGAAGGGTATCGAATGGTGGGCTATCCGGGATTGCGCTCGTTTCCGTATTACCGCGATGCGGTGTACAAGGCGGCGGGCGTGGACGTGACAGCTGCACCTGGTCTGCACCTGGCGTATATACCCGGAACTGGAGATGACGTTCCGCAGGCGCTGCATGACTTGCAGGTACCGGTGCAAGTGCTGTCTTCTTCTGACATCGAAGCCGGAGATCTATCCAGGTTCGACGCGATAGTGCTGGGAGTTCGAGCTTACGCTGTCCGTCCAGAATTACGTTCGGCCAATTCGCGTCTGATCTCTTATGTTCAGAACGGGGGCACGCTGGTGGTGCAGTACAACGTTCAGAATTTTGACCGCAACTATGGACCGTTTCCGTTTTCACTGGGGCAGAATCCGGAGAAGGTGGTTCAGGAAGACTCTAAGATGGTTTTTCTGGATCCGTCAAACCCGGCGCTGCTGTGGCCGAATCGGATCTCGGCTCTTGATTTTAAAGGTTGGGAAGAAGAGCGCGGCCACGGGTTTCTACAGAAGTGGGACGATCACTATAAGGCGCTGATTGAGACGCATGATACCGGACAGAAGCCGCAAGCCGGAGGTTTGTTAGTGGCCCGCTACGGGAAAGGCTTTTACGTTTACGATGCGTATGCGTTGTATCGCCAGTTGCCGGCGGGCGTTCCCGGTGCGTACAGAATTCTGGCAAATCTGGTTAGCTTGAGCAAGAACCCGGAGTGGAAGTAGCGGCTTCGTAACCTTTCCGCACCGCCGCTCGAATAACAGGTGTCTAACGAATGGAGTCCAGAGTGAAAAAAACGTTATCTCTTGCCGCGGTGCCGATTGCGGTCATCGCTGCATCTTTGCTGTTTGCTGGTCCTAGGGCGCCGTTTCCGGATGCGCTCGTCGATGAAGCGAAGGCCCCTGCTCCGGCCAAAGAGACGGCCGTGCTTGCGGGCGGATGCTTCTGGGGTGTTGAGGCAGTCTTCGACCACGTCAAGGGCGTTACGGATGCGGTCTCCGGGTTTGCCGGTGGCCAGAAGAACACGGCTCATTACGAGGACGTCAGTACCGGAACGACGGGGCATGCTGAATCAGTCAAGATTACCTTCGATCCGTCGCAGATCACATACGGACAACTGCTGAAGGTATATTTCTCGGTGGCCCACGATCCGACCGAAGTGAACCGCCAAGGACCGGATTCGGGCACCCAGTACCGATCGTCGATCTTCTATACTAACGACGAACAAAAGAAGGTCGCGGAAGCTTACATCAAGCAACTGAACGACAGTAAGACTTTCTCCAGCCCGATTGCGACCAAGGTAGTTCCGCTTAACGGCTTCTACGCGGCAGAGAGCTACCACCAGAAGTATCTGGAGAACCACCCTGATCAGCCCTACATCGTGTACAACGATCTTCCGAAGTTATCGGCGCTGAAAAAGCAGTATCCCCAGATGTGTAAGCGTTGAGCCTTCGGTCGGGCTACTGCTGCGGCACGGAGATCGTGATGTTGCGATACTTCATGCCGCCGGTGTGATCGCCCTGAATGTAGATGGGTCCGGGCTCCGCTTCATGGCTATCAAGAGCGCCACCAGTGATGCCCGGAATGACCTCACGGTCGATGATGGTTTTGCCGTCACGAACCACCGTGACAATACGGCCTACAAGGGTAACGTCGAAGCTTTCCCACTCGCCCGGCTTGGGCGGCAAAGCTTGAGACGGCGCCAGGAAACCGTAGATTGAGCCCATATTGTGCGTCGGGGTTTCTCCCTCATACTCAACCTGCAGCTCGTAGCGACCGCGAAGATAAACGCCGCTATTTCCTTTGTTCGGACAGTTGTATTCAATGTGCAGCTTGAAGTCATTGAACTTGCGAGTAGTCTTGATGTTGGCGCCAGGTGCCTCGTTCACCAGTTCTCCGTTCCGTGCAACATAGTGGTTGACCGGCGACTTGCCGGGCTCCTGCAAGAATGGTTCCCAGCCGGTTAAATCTTTTCCGTTGAAAAGCGGCTCGGGCTTGGACCAACTGGCGGGCATAGGGCGATCAAGAGCCGGCGAAGGGTCACCGACAATCTTCCCGGTTGTGCCATCTTTGAGCCTTTGTGTACCCATCAGGCGACCGTCTTTCATGTGCACTTCCCAAATAACCGGTTGCTCGCCATGAATGTATTCATGACTCATAAAAGTAAGCTGGCCGTTATCCAACGAAGCTTGGTCTGCGGGATGAACGCTGGCTACGCGCCCGCCAATGCGAACGTGCGGCTGGCCGCCATTCTCGGCGATATCGAGCCATGATGGATAGCTTTCAGAAGAGGTGGTAATGGTAAGGTCCCACAGGCCAGTAAGCGAGGGCGGGTTGGCGGTCTGACCGGCCGGAGACGCCGGAACAAGAATGACAGCAGCGAACAGCGCTAGAGAGTACGAAGATTTCATGCCGTGGCTTAGTGTATCGAACAATCCGTGCCTGAATTACTGAGTGATCACGCCGCAAGCAATGCGTTTGCCAGCGTTGCCGGCCGGATCGGTCTTCATATCGTCAGCCTTTTCATGGACCATAAGGGCAGTTCCACCGTTTGTAAAAATCGAATTAGCCCCACTGCCGAGCGATACATTCGCGTCAGTAACCGTTGTCTTGGCCGTGCCGTTGGGCAGGACGGTGAAGTTCATCATGTCCCCTGCATGCGGACCATCCGGGTTCTGCGATCCATGCTTCTTGCCTGTGGGATTAAAGTGGCCGCCGGCAGAGGTGAATTCAGGACCTTCGCACTTTGCATTCTGGTGAATGTGGATGGCATGTTCACCGGGAGGCATGTTCCTAAAGTTGAGCTTGATATTCACGCCTTGAGCGGTCTTCTTCCCCGCTGGGGTGATAGTGGCGGTTCCAGCATCACCGCCGGTTGCCGTTCTCATGATTACCTTGACGGGGGCTGCAGCCACACAAACGGCGAAGATCAACGGACTTACGAAACGCAGTTTTTTCATCACTGTTCAAAATACCTGATTCAGTTCAGGGCAGAATGTTTCAGCGCTTGACCGTATGATTACTTACGTATAAACTCCAAGTACCTGGAGGTGCTTCCCGTGTTCAGAACGACCCCTGCAGTACAGGCCGATTCGGCCAAAGCGATATTTACCTTGCCAGAAAATACCGCTGCCATACAGATTTTCTTGGACTCTAGTGGAGGAATCCGGCTCGGAACCCTGATTCAGCTACCGGGTGGAGCAAGCGTCGAAGTCACTGGAGATGGGTTCGATGAGCACACCAAACGGATTGCCTGTGAGGGCAGCTCGTATTACGTATTTATGGAACAGGACCAGACTTTGCCGCGACGGGCGAGGGCGCAGTCAGCAGGTTAGTGGGAGATAGGCGTCCAGAAAGGTTCCTTGGCGGGAGTGAAGTGAACCGGCGTATTAGCAATGAATGTGCGCAGCCAGGTGGCGCACTCTTGCATGCCGGCTTGCTCGGAAGGAATGTGACCGAAGATGACCAGGGCCTTCCGCTTGCCCTGACTAACAGCGTCAGCAACATACTCGACTGTTTCCCACTCCGGAGTTTCGCCGATCAGCAGAGCCTCCACCTCCGGTTGTTCCAGCATTGCGATCTGTCTAGCTGAGCCAGCCGCACCTGGAATAAATCCAATCTTGGTGATGGACATGGCGCGATCGCCGACAATGCGCATAACGTGGATGTTGAGCTTCGATTGGATCGTCGAGGCCAAATCGTTCAAGGTTGTTTGCGGTATAGTCAGCAGGCGATTGTCCGTAGAACTCTGATACTGAAGCCAGCCGAGCGCGCGCTCCATCCCGGTCAGAATGCCATCGGGTTGATGCCGGTGCCAGCCATCGTGAAAGCGCCAGACGACCAAGTGATGATCACGGATGAAGGCCTGTTTGGCTGCGAGTACCGCATCGTTTTTAGCAGACAGAGCAGCGGTGGTGTCCAAATGATTGTAGAACGTGGGTTCGTGGGTGATGACCAGATTGTCCCCAGCTTTGGCAGCTTGCTCAAGCACATCGTAAGTGGCCATCATGGTGACCGCAATGCCGGTAACAGTCTCGTCGGGGTTGCCGGCTTTGAAGGTATCGACGGTGTCGGCGGGCGCGGGGCTGCCAACGTGAGCGTTGATAAGAGCAATAATCTCGCGTGCAGTGGCTCCGTGCGCTGAAGCCGCAAAGCCGGCGGCTACAAACAGCAGTGAACAGGTGAGCTTCATTTGATCAACAAGCCTCGTGATTCATCGATAGTAAGCGAGCGGTTCGGGGCAACGTTCTTGAACTGCTGATGCGTCCCGCTGGGCCATTCTATATCGAGGGCGGAAATGAGGGCATTGGAACCCAAACCGAAGGTCAGCGCGAGATCGCTCTGAGAGCAGTAGCTGGAGCCGCTATGAACGGTTTGCCACTGCTTGCCACCTGCGCTTTCAACGCGGACCACGGTGCCTAGCGCGCTGCGATTGGATTTGGTGCCGATCAGGCGGACAGCAACCCAATTATTCTTATTGCCGCCTTCGTTCACGTATAGCGCAGGTGGGCCGTCATTGCTGCTGACCAAGACATCGAGATCGCCGTCGTGATCGAAGTCAGCGTAAGCGCCGCCGCGTCCGAGAACGGGTTTGCGGAAATCCGGGCCAACAGCATCGCTGGCATTCTCAAATTTGCCGTTGCCGACATTACGGAAGAGAAGCGGCGGCTGGCGAAACTGCATTTTCGGCTGGACCTTGGCGATGTCGGGTTCGATGTGACCATTCACGGCGAAGATGTCGGGATAGCCGTCGAGATCGAAGTCGAAAAAGAAAGCGCCGAAGGTCAGCGCGAGGCGGGTGTCTCGGCCAATGACGGTGGAGGGCGCCTGGTCGACGAAGATACCTTTGCCTTCGTTGTGATAGAGCCCCATCATTTGATTGGCGAAGTTGCCGATGAGCACGTGCGGACGTCCCGAGCGGTCGTAGTCAGAGGCATCGACGCCCATAGCTCCGCGCGCAACGCCGTCCTCTGCGTAGGCAACACCGGACTGCATACCTTCTTCAGTGAAGGTTCCGTTACCGTTGTTGCGATAGAGCTTGTTGGGCTGTGTGTCGTTGGTGATGAGCAAATCGGTCCAGCCGTCGCCGTTGTAGTCGAAGGTCAACACGCCGAGCGACTTGCTGCTTTTGTCGCCCAGGCCAGCTTTTTCTGTGACGTCCTGGAATTTGCCGTTGCCGAGATTGCGGAACAGCTTGGAGGACGTGCCGGAGTAAGACTCGGGCGTACAGTAACTCTTGCTGTTGCCATCGAGCGAGCACCAGGCATCAGACTTCTGACTCCAGGCAGCGTAATTGGCAACGAACAGGTCGGCTTTGCCATCGCGGTCGTAGTCGAGCCAGGCGGCGCTGGTGCCGAAGTTGGCATTGCGGATGCCGCTCGAAGAAGTGACGTCGCGGAAGTGGCCATGGCCTTCGTTATGAAAGAGGCGATCACCTTCAAGCGCAGTGATGTAGATGTCGGGGAGACCGTCGTTGTCGTAATCAGCGACGGCGACGCCCATGCCATAGAGTTCGACATCGAGGCCGCTGCCTTTGGTGACGTCGGTGAAGGTGGTGTCCTTATTATTGCGATAGAGCGCAGGAAGCGAGCGGGTGGTATGCGGGCCGAAGTCGTGCCCGTTGACCAGCAGAATGTCCTGCCAGCCATCGCCGTCCAGGTCAATGAAAGCGCAGCCAGCGCCCATCGTCTCGGGCAGGTAACGCTTGCCGGTAGCGCCATTGTTGTAGTGAAAGTGGAGCCCCGATTTGAGAGCGGCTTCGGTGAAATGAACTTTATTAGGTACCGTAGCGGCGGTGGCGGCAACCAGGGCGAAAGCAGCAGAGAGCTGCGGCAGAAAAGCTTTGGAAGACATGAAGTACTTAGTTGGTGCTGGTTAAAGGGCGAATCAGATGGAGCGCGGGCCGGGTCAGGTAATCGTGTATGTACTGCCGATGCTTCGCGTCGGCTGGAAACTGCTCTTCGGGCTTGTAAGTATAGGCGCTCATGCTATGAAACGGCAGAGGCAGGACGCTGGTGCTGAAGGCGGTATTGGCGTCGGCGTCTTTGGCCCAGCCATCGACAAGCAACAAGTAGTCGCGAGACCAGCCGGTGGGCAGCGCCGGAAGATTGGCGGCGGGGTACTCAAGTTTAACTTCGTCGCCGGAGCCCATAATGAGCAGTTGATCATCGACGTCGCGCACCAGCGGTTGAACATCTCCGTAGCGGGTATAGAAGCCTTCGGTCGGGTTCCAATTGGAGAGCGGCTGGACGTCGTCGTAGAAGAAGCGTTCAGGCTGCTGGCGTCGCGGATCAACTTGCAGGCGCGAGAAGCCGCGGTAGTGCAGATCGGCGGCGACCGCGTTCAAGGGAGTAAGGCGAACCTGCGGCGGCCTTGAGTTTTCAAGCAGGAAAATCTCATCCCAGTAGACGCAGAGGTTTGTAATGATGCGGACCTCGCGTGACGACGAGAGGAATTTGCCAGTGAGATCGACCGAGATGGTTTTCGGTTTGCCGGACGGGATACCCATATCGGCGACTACCGTTTGCCACTGGCCGGCTTGGTTCTTGACCTGGAGCGACGGAAAGACAAGCCCGCCGTTGCCGTTTTGAGAAGCGCCAAGGAAGGTGCTGCCGTCGGCCCAATCCACCCAACCATTCAGGACCAGGACGGCGCGATTATCAAGCGCGGCTTTACCAAAATCGAGATCGAGCGTATGCAGGGCAGCAACGCCGGCTGAATCGTGCGGGAAGGAATCCGGGTACTTTCCATCGGTAGCGGAAAGGCTGGCGACGGCATCATGTGTGGCGCCGTCGAGGGCGCGGGTGGGATGAATCTTTTTCTCGCCCCCAAATAAGCGGAACTCGGGGTAAGGCGGCGACTTGAACTTGTCGTTCGTGTAGATGCCGGTTTGAGATGGATGATCGACGGCGATCAACTGGATCTTGTCAAGGTACGAAACCTCATGCAGTTCTTCGGTGATGTGGATCTGGTAGCGACCGTTTTGCGGCTGCAGCGACGCACCGGGGATCTGGATGTACTCGTCGTGATCGACGGGAAAGTAGTGGCCGTCGCCGGAACTGGCTCCGAGCGGCGCAACGCCGAGGACATCGGTAATGAACTGGAATGCGTGGCCGTTCCAGGTAAAGATCATGGGGCAGGAACCGGAGAGCCGCTGGGCTTCCGGAATGGTGAGTGCTTCCCCGCTCTTCTTGCCGGTTTCGTTCTGAATGAGTCCGTTCGGCCAGGTGATGCGGATGGCGTCCACATCGGTGCGGCCATCGGTGGCGAAAGCAAGTGAGGCGTTATCGTAGAGACGCTTCTCATAAAAAGCCCCGGATTTGACTTCGACCGTAGCGTCGGCTGCACCCTTGAGGTTTTTTACACCTTCCAATTTCACTGTGAGCCAGTGTTGAGCCGGCGAGTTATTTGTGAAAAGGTGGAGCGAGCCATCGGGCAGCAGTCGCGCAAAGTCTTCGCGTTTGTCGCCATTGAAGTCGGCACGAATGTTGGAGCGTACCGGCTGAAGACCTTGCGCGAGCGTGAGGACGCCATTGTTGTTGCGAACTGTGTTGTGCTCAG
>CAXTWQ010000082.1:0-8708 GCA_964248065.1 uncultured Bryobacteraceae bacterium
GCCAGCATTTCAATGTGACCGATCTCTTCGGTCGCGGTTTGCAGCAACATGTCACGATATTTCTTCGGTCCGCGCGAGCCCCAGGCCTGAAAGAAATATTGCAGGCAAACTCGCATCTCGCCTTCCACTCCGCCCAGAGCCTGCTGAAGCATCTTGGCGTACAACGGGTTCGGCTTTTCCACCCGCACAGGATATTGCAATCGTGCATCACAGAAGTACATTTTCGATGGTCCTCTGCCTATGAGACGATTTGCGGAGACACTCCTCGTAGACGCAAAAGTACGAGAGCCGATGATACTAGATGGTGCTCTCGGGTATCAGGCCAGCGCAGCTCAAGGCTGAGGCGGCTTGGGAGGCACAGTTGCCGGCGGCTTAGCGGGAGAATTTGAGTTTGCCGGAGCGCCGGTGTCTTCAGCACCGTATTTAATTGTCGACTCAGTCTTGAACTCAAATTTCTTGTACTGGTCGTATTTGATTACTTCCTTGATGCGCTGCGACGGTCCGTCCTTGAAAACGAGCGTGTCGTCGCCATAGGTGTAGGTGGGAAACCAGTACTTGCCGTCGATCTGCTCACGGTAGGTCTCAAACTTGGGAAATTGCTGGTCCTCACCCTTGCGCAAATGCCCGGTTGCCCGCCCAAATGTTTTCACAATTTGCAGGTCCTGATCATCCACCCAGATCTCGCCATCGAAGTAGCGTTTGCGATCGCGCGTAAGCGTTTTAGGCTGGACCGAGAAAACATAACAGGGGATTTCGTCTACCTTCTCGCGGCGTAAATACTTGACGTTGTACTCATCTGCAGTCGCATTGGTCATCACGAAGGGCATGACGTTCCGCATATCCTGCTCGTCTTCGGCAGTCATCAAAATATTCTGAAGCGAAGATACCGGCGCATGCAGGACGTGAGAAGTTCGCCGGTTCCGGTTATCGAAACTAACTTCCTCGACAATCGTGTAATTACCCCCGGCAGGCTCAGTTTCAGAAATCTTGCTGGTTTGCCGGTAGGTGTAGCTTTCCCGGGCGGCCGCAAACTCAGTTTCTTTCTGGGTGAAAGCCTTGATGATTTGAGGAATCTCCTCGGGCTTTGGATCCGATTTGATATCGACTCCGGCCGTCGCAAGCGGGATGCAGCTTAACAGGAGAATGGTGATGGCAGGAACATGCGAACGCATCGTTAATTCTTATTGTCCAGCAACGGTTAGACGAATGCACCTTGCGCGGCGGTTACAGAAGTCAATCACCGAGCAAAGCCTTGGCAATGGTCAGCCGCTGCATGTTGCTGGTTCCCTCGTAGATGCGGCCAATTTTGGAATCACGGTAGAGCTTTTCGATCGGATAGTCTTTCGAAAAGCCAGCCCCGCCAAAAATTTCTACCGCTTGCGAGGCAACATCCTCAGCCGCCACAGAGCAGAAATACTTCGCCATGGCTGCCTCGGTGACGAACGGCTGTCCGGCGTCTCGCAAGCGGGCTGCGTTATAGACCAGCAGACGTCCAGCTTCCACGCGCGTCGCCATCTCCGCCAGCTGAAATTGCACACCCTGGAAATCACCAATCCGCTTGCCGAACTGCTTGCGGGTCTTTGCATAGGTGATGGCATGATCCAGGGCTCCTTGCGCCAAACCAACTAACTGCGCAGCGATCCCTATGCGCCCTTCATTCAGTGTCTCAATTGCGATTTTGTATCCCTTGCCGACCTGCCAGAGCACAGCATCACGGCTGACCGCCACCTCATCCAAGACGAGTTCGCAGGTGGAGGAAGCACGAATGCCAAGCTTGTCTTCTTTCTTGCCAACCAGCAACCCGGGAGTTTGGCGATCCACGAGGAAACAGGTAATGCCTTTGTAGCCCGCACTGGCGTCCACAGTCGCAAAGACCAAAAAGATGTCGGCCTCCGAAGCGTTGGTGATCCAGAGCTTGCGACCCGAGATGCGATAGCCTTCGCCATCTGCAACCGCCCGAGTGACTAAGGCAAATGCATCCGATCCGGAACCGGCCTCTGACAGTGCATAGGCACCCAGAACCGAGTTAGCCAGCTTCGGCAGGTAGTGCCGCTTCTGTGTCTCGGTGCCCCACTGCCCTATTGCATTGTTGACGAGAGTATTCTGAACATCGGCAATGACCGAAGCCGCCGGGTCTACTTTGGCCAACTCTTCGATGGCCAGCACGGATTGAAAAAAGGTGCCGTCCTGCCCACCGTACTCTTCTTTCACATCGATGCCAAACAGACCCAGCTGGAACATCTCGCCAAGGAGTTCCGGGCGGAACTTGCCTTCTTCGTCCATGTGGCGAACGTGTGGCTGCAGACGCTCGCGGGCGAATCGCCGAATCGAATCTTGAAAAAGCCGCTCCTCCTCACTCAGGACCGACAGCGGAATGGGAGCGGCAGGGCTAGCGGAAACAACAGCCATTGCGCCTATGATACTGACGCTTACTCGACATGCGGTAAGGGCCGCATTGCAGGCAGAAGGGGCGGGTTTCAAAGTAACGTTGGCCCGAAAATCGATACCCGGGACATGCACGGCCTTCAGCCTCTGATACGAATAAAAAGAGAAGCGATAAAACTGGGAACCGCAGAGTAGGAATGGTGTTAGTGCGGGCATTTTCAAGGCATTACAGACACTCTGATCCTCTAAACTTCCTGGCAAACGAAGCACCGGAAGCTTGTGCTCTGTGGCTCTGCCTTACCCTAGGGGTAAAGAACAATGTTTCCGCTTAAGCTCTTCCTAGCTGGCCTGTTAGTGGGTGTTTCGCTGCCATGCAGCAGTCTCGCACAGGCCACTTCTGCCCCTGACGTCACGCGAGCAACGCTGGACAACGGCATGCGGGTGGTGATCATCCGTAACCCGCTGGCGCCAGTGGTTACGGTGATGAACAACTATCTGGTGGGTGGAGACGAAACCCCGGCCGGCTTCCCTGGTATGGCGCACGCCCAGGAACACATGTCGTTTCGCGGCTGCAAGAATCTGACCGGCGACCAGATTGCCGCCATTTACGCGCAGCTGGGCGGCACCTCCAATGCCGATACGCAGCAGAACATCACGCAATACTTTGTAACGGTTCCCGCGCAGGATCTGGACGTTGCATTGCGAGTGGACGCGGCCTGCATGGAAGGCGCCGAAGACAACCAGGACGAATGGGTCAAAGAGCGCGGCGCCCTGGATCAGGAGGTCTCGCGCGACCTTTCGAATCCGATCTACAAATTCATCGCACGGCTGAATGGTGAGCTGTTCGCAGGCACTCCGTATGCCCATGATCCACTGGGCAGCAAGGAATCTTTCGAGAAAACAACCGGAGCCATGCTCAAGACTTTCTACGAAAGCTGGTACGCGCCAAACAACTCGATTCTCGTAATTGCAGGGGATGTGGATGCGCCCGCAACGCTTGCAAAGATCAAGACCTTTTACGGCTGTATCGCACGCCACGATCTGCCCGCGCACCCGGCCGTGAATTTGCAGCCGGTAAAAGCGCAATCCTTTAGCCTTGACAGCAACCTTCCTTACCTGGCGTCCATCATCTCGTTCCGCTTCCCGGGCTCGGACAGCAAAGATTTCGCTGCTACCCGCATTCTGGCCGATGTTCTTTCAAGCCAGCGCGGAAATCTCTATGCACTGGTCCCGCAAGGCAAAGCGCTGTTTGCCGATTTCTCGTTATTTGAAACCTATCCGAAAGCCAGTGCAGCTCTGGGAATTGTTGCCGTTCCTGCAGGGGCCGACACGACTGCAATTACCGCCGAGGTGAAGAAGATCATTGCCGACTACGCAGCTAACGGTGTACCGGCGGACCTGGTAGAAGCTGCAAAGAAAGGCGAATTGGCTGGCGCTGAGTTCGGCCGTAACTCCATTTCAAACCTGGCCACGCTGTGGTCGCAATCGCTGGCGGGAGAGGGCCGAAATTCTCCCCAGGAATTTGTTGATGCCTTAAGCCAGGTCACGCTTGCCGACGTGAATCGGGTTGCAAAGCAGTACTTGCAACAGCCCACTATCGACACCGTTTTGAAGCCGACCAAAGCTGGCGAAGCTGCCGCGGCCAAAGGATTCGGTGGAACCGAAAAAGCCACCAACACACCAACCAAGCCTGTAGCGATACCGGACTGGGCTGAGGCGGCGATCAAGTCTTTACGGGTGCCGCGTGCCACCTTGCATCCGACCGATCTGAAATTGTCGAACGGCATCCGGCTGATTGTGCAGCCTGAGAAGACCAGCCCCACAGTGACGGTTCTCGGGTCCATCAAGTCGCAAGCGGAATTGCAGACGCCGGTCGGAAAAGATGGCGTTTCAGATGTACTCGATCAACTGTTTACGTATGGAACCAAGACACTGGATCGCCTGGCATTCCAGAAAGCATTGGACGACATAGCAGCCTCTGAATCGGCCGGGTCGAACTTCAGCCTGAAGGTTCTGAAAGCAGATTTCAACCGCGGTATAGAGCTCCTGGCCGATAACGAACTGCACCCTGCCCTGCCCTCGGAAGCTTTCAAAATTGTCCAGGAGCAGACAGCACAACTGCAGGCGGGCGAGTTGCAGACTCCGCGCTATAGGACTGAGCGAGCCCTTACGCATGCTTTGCTGCCAGCTAACGATCCACTGCTGCGCGAAGCAACGCCAAAGACTATCTCCGGGCTCAAGTACGAAGACATCACCGGATACTTCGCCAAGAATTACCGGCCAGACCTGACCACCGTTGTCGTGATTGGGGACATTACGGTTGAAGACGCGCGGGCTGCGATTGAAAAATCATTCGGAGGGTGGAAGGCAACCGGGCCGGCCCCCAACGTGGTGCTGCCGCCTGTTCCCGCCAGCAAGGCAAATGCGGTGAATGTTCCTGACCCGAGCGAAGTGCAATCCTCCGTAACGCTTTCGCAGGAGCTGGAGATGAATCGCTTCAGCCCCGACTACTATCCGCTGCAGCTGGGAAATCACGTGCTGGGCGGCGGCTTTTATGCCACTCGGCTCTATCGCGATCTACGCCAGAAAGCAGGCTACGTCTACAACGTGGACGTCTCGTTGCATGCCAGTGAGACTCGCGCCAACTACTCGCTAACCTATGGTTGCGACGCGGAGAATGTCTCAAAAGCACGCACTTTGGCCGAGGGAGAATTGCGGGCCATGCGGGAGTTCGACGTGACGCCCACTGAGCTTCAGCAAGCCAAGGCACTGCTGCTGCGGCAGATCCCGCTAGCGGAGGCAAGCGAAGATGCAGTAGCCAGCGGTATGATTGCCCGCTCGCGTGTCGGACTACCTCTGGACGAGCCATTCCGCGCGGCTGATCGCTACTTCAACATGACGGCCGGCGAAGTGCGTACAGCTTTTGCCAAGTATGTGGACCCCAGCAGTATGGTCCAGATTGTGCGTGGACCGGCTCCCAAATGAGTGAGCCGGAAATCAACCGTACGGCCGAGCAGTTGCGTGAAACTCTGGCGGGTTGCACCGTACAGCTTACGCCCGAAGTAGAGCCCGCCTTGACGTTCACCATCGAGGTGGAGGAAGACCGGGAGTGACGCTTGCCGAACTTGGGCGATCGCTTCGCTCAGGTGAGTTCTCTTGTGTTGAGCTGACAGAGCGGACCCTCGCAGCTGTTACTGCTGGCGACCGCTGCAACAGCGTGATTACTTCCATGGCTGGCGAGGCAATCGAAGAGGCTCGGGTCAGTGATCGCGAACTTCGAAGCGGCCACCATCGCGGACCGTTTCACGGAATCCCGATCGCTCACAAAGACAACTTCTATACCAAAGGAGTGCGCACCACCGCCGGCTCATTGGTTTTCCGTCATTTTGTTCCTGAGTTCGATGCTGATGTCGTTACGCGATTTCGCGAAGCAGGCGCGATTTGCATCGGTAAAACGAACATGCATGAGCTGGCCTTCGGTATAACTTCCAAGAACCCGCACTATGGCTCCGTTCTAAATCCGCACGATCACGAGCGTATCGCTGGTGGATCGAGCGGTGGTTCGGCGGCTCTGGTGGCACAGGGCCTGATCCCAGTAGCAACCGGTAGCGATACGGGTGGCAGCATCCGGGTGCCAGCCTCTTACTGCGGCATTATCGGATTGAAGCCGACGTACGGCCGCGTCAGCCGTCGAGGATTGCTGCCTCTGTCGTTCAGTTTGGATTGCGCCGGTCCCTTAGCTACCTGCATAGACGATTGTGCGCTGGCGTTACAGGTGATGACCGGTTCAGAACTGAGCCACAAGCCGCTGGATCTCCGGACCGTGCGGGTGGGCGTACCCCGCGCGACGTACTTCGCCAAGCTGGAAGGTAGCGTTGCCGATACGGTTGAATCGACACTGGCTCTGCTGGGAAATGCAGGCGTCAAAGTGCAGGATGTACAAACGCCAGACCTGGAAGAGCTGAACGCCGTTTCGCGGCTGGTCCAGATGTCGGAGACCGCGGCCCTCTACGCTGACCGGCACGATGCAGCTGAGTTCGGGTCTGATGTCTGGGCATTGATTGAGAGCGGCCGAACCATTGCGGCCCACGAGTACGTTAATGCGCAGCGGCTCCGGACGCTTTACCGGCAGGCCTTTGATTCGCTCTGGAAGCAGGTCGACTTTCTACTGACGCCGACAACGCCTGTAACGGCTCCGTTACTGAGCGAAGAGCAGGTGCAAGTGGGCTCGTATCGCATGGATGTACGGTTAGCTTCCACCTCGTTGGTGCGGTCATTGAACCTGACGGGTGAACCGGCGCTGTCGATGCCGTGCGGAAAAGACCGGAGCGGTTTGCCAGTTGGATTACAGGTGATTGCGAAGCCGTTTGCCGAAGCGAGACTGCTGCAATTTGGGCGGGCTCTCGAACTACTTCTCGAGCGGTAAACCGGAAGGCTCAATCGCGCGCCATCCGCCGTCAAGTGAGACGGCGTTGCTGTAACCCATCTTGGTCAGGTTGTCGGTTGCCAGAGCGGAACGAAACCCGCCGCCACAGTACAGAACCAGCTTGGTTGCCTTATCGGGAAAAGCCTCTTCAATATCGCGCTCAATCGTACCCTTGCTCATGTGCTTGGCCCCGGCAGCATGGAGCGTGCTGTATTCACTCTCCTCGCGGACGTCAATCAACTGCCCGGCCTCGTTTGCATCGCGCATGCGCTTGTACTCGTTAATATCGATTTCGCGAATCCGGCTCCGGGCCTCGTTGACCAGCGATACGAATCCCGGGCTGTGCTGTTTATGCGGCGCACTCATGTTTTGTATCGTAGCGGTTCACACGAAGTGGCCAAACGACAGCGGCTATTTATAGCAGCGATAAAAAGCGTCAGGCGGGTAATTCAACTTGAATCTCACGTAAAGTAACGTCTGAAGGTTGATGGGCACGCAGTTCCTCCCAATACAAACCTATTGCCTCTTTAGCAAGCAAGGTGACTTCTTCTGGAGAGTCTACAGTCACTAAGATTGTAGGCAGTTCAGGTATATATGCGCTATATGCGCCTGCCTCACCTTCCATCGCAAGGGTGTATGTGCGAGTCACGTTAAAGGTTTACCGCACCCGCTCAATCTTCGCGCCTATCCCAGCCAGTTTCTGCTCAAACTGTTCATAGCCGCGATCCATATGATAGACACGATCGACGACCGTCTCTCCCTGCGCCACTAATGCAGCCAACACAAGCGAGGCACTAGCGCGGAGATCGGATGCAATTACCTGCGCACCGGTCAACCGATCCTCTCCGGCGACAATAGCCTGGCGCCCTTCAATCCGAATATTGGCGCCCATGCGCGCCAGCTCTTGCGTGTGCATAAACCGATTCTCGAAGATCGTCTCAGTCACGAAGCTGATTCCTTGCGCCACTGTCATCCACGCCAGATATTGAGCCTGCAAATCTGTTGCAAAACCAGGGTATTCCTCGGTGGTCACATCCACCGCCTTAGGCCGTTGCCCGCACCGTACACGCAGCGCACCGTCAGTCTCGGTGATCTCGGCGCCAGCCTGCGTCATCTTGATGAGAAGGGTTCCAACATGTTCGGGAATGCAACCGGTGACCACCAAATCACCCTGCGAAATGGCACCAGCCAGAAGAAAGGTTCCGGCTTCGATGCGATCGGGGATGATCGTATGCTCGGTACCGCTCAGCCGCTCAATGCCCTGGACGGTGATGTTGGAGGTGCCAGCGCCTTCGATTTTTGCACCCATCTTGATTAAAAGATGAGCGAGATCTTCCACCTCTGGCTCGCGGGCAGCATTGGTAATGGTTGTCTCACCACGCGCCAGCACGGCAGCCATCAGAATGTCTTCGGTGCCGGTGACCGTAATCCGGTCAAAGTGAATAGAGCCCCCGCGCAAACCGTCCGGAGCCTGCGCTTCCACATATCCATGGGTCTGCTCAATGTGTGCGCCGAGCTGCTCCAGTGCCAGTACGTGAAGGTTAATGGGTCGAGCCCCAATCGCGCAACCGCCAGGCATGGACACACGGGCTCGGCCCGTGCGCGCCACCAACGGACCAAGCACCAGACTCGAAGCACGCATTGTTTTAACAACGTCATAGGGAGCTTCAGGCCGGTCAAGCGACGCAGCTTCAATTTTTACCGTTCCGTTCTCTGCCGTCAATGCAGCGCCTGTGTACTCCACAAGTTTCTGCATGGTGAGGATGTCCTTCACCTTTGGAATGCGATGGAGCGTGACTGGCTCGGCGGTAAGAAGGCAGGCCGCAAGCGCCGGCAGCGCGGAGTTCTTGGACCCACTTACGGAAACTTCGCCGGAAAGCGGCGTGCCTCCGGTGAT
>CAXTWQ010000082.1:8718-14112 GCA_964248065.1 uncultured Bryobacteraceae bacterium
AATTTATCCATTGTCGAAAAAGTTTATCGGGCGCTTGCAAAAGGCGCGAAGGCCCTTGCCCTTACGTTAGAGCTTCGCGCAGACGCCCATTCGTCCTGGCCAGACGAACCTCAGCATCGTTGCGGGAAAGATTGCCCTTGCTCATCAGAATGGCAGTCCGAACCGACCCGCCTGCCGCATCGAGCAGCTTAGCCGCGGCCTCATAAGAAAGGCCCGCAACGGAGACCAGAATACGGCGTGCACGGTCAACGAGCTTATCGTTGGTCGGCTGCACATTCACCATCAGATTGCCGTACACCATGCCGAGACGAATCATCACCCCGGTGCTGATCATATTCAGAACAAGCTTGGTGGCCGTGCCCGCCCGCATTCTGGTAGACCCGGTGATGACTTCAGGACCAGGGATAGGGGTAATTGCGATATCGCAGTTGGCCGCCAATTCTGAATCGTTCGTGCAACTGATGCCGATGGTGAGAGCGCCCAACCCGCGAGCATACTTGAGTGCGCCAAGTACATAAGGCGTCCGGCCGCTAGCCGCAATCCCGACCAGCACGTCGCCGTCGGTGAACTCGCGATCTCGTAAATCCGCTGCGCCTTGCGCCGGATCGTCTTCGGCTTTTTCGGAAGAAACGCGCAAAGCTGAGTCCCCACCGGCAATAATGCCCTGGACCATGGTGGCAGGAACGTTGAATGTGGGCGGACACTCGGAAGCATCCAGCACACCCAATCGCCCTGAAGTTCCAGCGCCGAGATAGAAACAGCTTCCACCCTCGGCCAGCACTTCTGAAATTCTATCGACGGCTTGAGCGATAGAGGGTATCACCAACTCAACCGAACGCGCCACTTCCTGATCAGCTGCATTGATGATGCGCAGCGCTTCTTCGGTTGGAAGAGTGTCGATGGAGCTGGAGCCCGGGTAAGACGCCTCTGTTGTAAGGGATTGCACTGTTTCTTCCAAACGAAAAAGGCCGGAAGAGCCTGTGCCCTCCGGCCTTCCTCTAAGCTTGGCCTTACGATTAGACGCTGAACGAGCTACCGCAACCGCAAGTCGATTTCACTTGCGGATTGCTGAACTTGAATCCCGAACCTTCCAAGGTCTCGACATAATCAACCTCAGCGCCATCTAAGTACAGCATGCTGGCCTGATCGATGAAGACTTTGAGGCCCTCGAACGTGTAAGTCTTGTCCAGCATATTGGGCTGGTTTTCGAAAGCCATCGAGTAGCTGAAGCCCGAGCAGCCGCCACCAACAACTGAGATCCGGAGACCAGCTGGCTTTGGATCTTGCATTCCCAGAATTTCGCTCACCTTACCGACAGCAGTTTCAGTTAATTGAATCATTCAAAAATCTCCTTGCGAATGCCTCTAATCTTCGATTCTACAACGTTATGAAAGGTGACAGTAATCGGCGTTGTTACACACCGGTTACGTCTCAGAAAGAACCTGATAGTATTTTTGCATGATCCGGTTCCTCCTGGGCCTTCTCGCGGTGTTCGTACTTGCGTCTGCAAGCCACGCTCAGAGTCTAACTATCCTCCTGGATCCATTCGGTCGTTGACTGAGGGTTTCCGTGGCTTCGCCCAAGGCGGAAGCCAATTTTTCACTCGCAAATTTTTGCGGCGAACCGAAAAAATGCAGCCTTACTCTGTTTCATAGGCAAGTAGTATGCGAGACAGCAGGCCGCAAGAGGGGTCCCCAACCCCAAGTGCAACTCCCCAAAACCCTCTTGCGGCGCATGCTGGCTTAATCTTCCAGAGCTTCATCCTCTTTTTAGGCGCACTCTGCCTGGACGTAGAGTAGCGGCCATGAGTCACGCGGAAGCCTTACGGTTGGCTCAAGCCGGCCGCGACAAAGAGTCGCTGGAAACCGCCAACTTAGAGAAGGTTTTACTGGAGCAGTACGACCGGGAGCGTGGGCCTCTTGGACGATATCTGTCGTTTTTGGGAGTTGATCGAGAGACTGGACAGGAGATTGTGCAGGAGAGCTTTCTCAAATTACAGGAGCATCTGCTGGCGGGCGGTGACCGGACCAATTTGCGGGCGTGGTTGTACCGCGTCTCGCACAATCTGGCCCGAAACATTCAAGCATCGTTCCGCATTGCGCGAACCGAGTACGTTTCCGATTTGGAGACCGGCAGTCTGGCCGTCAGCAATGCCTCAGCAGAGGACACTTTGCTCGAAGCTGAAAGACATGCGCGGTATCACGCCGCGTTGAAACAACTGAGTCCGGCGCAGAGGGGCTGCCTGCTGCTCAGGACTGAGGGTATGAAATATCGGGAGATCGCGGAAGTGCTGCACCTATCGGTCTCGACGGTGGGAGAGAACGTCACACGCGGGCTCGAAAAATTGAAGGAGTTGGTATGAGGATCGGCCCTTACGAACCAAATCATTTGTCGAACGATCTTCTGGTCCGCTCATTGGACGGCGAATTGACGCCTTCGGAAGCAGCGTCGGTTGAGACTCATCTGCAGGCGTGCCTGGTATGCCGGAGTCAGCAGATGGGGCTTCAAAGTGTCTCAATTGGTTTAGAACAGGCGGTGCGCACGGTGAGCCCGGTTGCCTCCGCTGGGGAACGAAGCCAACTTGTGTCGCGCCTTCAGGCTGCTCGCGGCCCGAACTCGTTGCCGCTGGGCAGGACTCTGGCGCGATTTGGCTGGGCTTTGGCGGCAGCCGCTTCCCTGGCGGTTGGTCTGGCTTATCTGCCTTTAACCAAGGCGAGGGTCACAGCCTCCCCGGCTACAGAGACGCGAATAGCGCAAGCGGGTTCACCGTTTGAGGTGGATGGCGAGACGTTTTTTTATCTGCCCTATTCCAACCCGGACCTTCCGGCCGGTGGTTCGCACGTTGTACAGATGCGGGTGCCTCTTTCTTCGCTGGCCGATGCAGGCGTTTTTGTGGAACCGATTCAAAATCGGATGGCAACTCCGGACCGCGCCGTATTGGCCGATGTTCTGCTCGGCATGGATGGCCAGCCAATTGGGGTTCACGTACTCAGCGCTGATTGAGCCGAACAAATAAATTTTGGGTGAGTTACAGATTCAGGAGAAATTGTGAAAAATAGATTGAAGATGGCGATAGCGATCGGGTTGTTGACCTCTGTGGGTGCGATTGCACAGGATGGGCGGCCTCCGATGGGTATGCCCGGCGGCCCAATGGGTGCTGGTCACTTTGGAGGAGGCGGTGGTCATAAGCTGGTGACGGGGGTACCGTACTCTGCTGATGCAAGCAGCCAGTCGCTTCAGACGCTCGCCGACGGCAACACCATCTCGCGCACTACCACCAGTCACGTAGCACGCGATAGCCAGGGCCGAACCTATACGCAAGAGACCATCGCGGGTGGATTTATGGGAGCTAGTGGCCCGGTCACCGTCATGTTTATCTCCGATCCGGTTACTGGGTTCATGTATCGCTTGAACGCCAGCACCAAAGTGGCGACCAGAACGCCGCTGAGGGTTCCTCCCGCGTCTCCGAATGGCGCAGCGCAGGCAGGAGGTCCGCGCGGTTTCGGAGCTGGTCGTGACGGTGGTAACGCGCAGACTGCTGACCTTGGTACACAGGTGATCGGCGGAGTGAGCGCACAAGGCAAAAGCATCACGCACACCGTGCCTGCAGGTGCCATGGGGAATGCGCAGCCGATCGTGTCAAGCGGTGAAGTCTGGTACTCGCCCGATCTACAAATTGTCGTGCAGGCCAAACACAGTGACCCGCGGATGGGGCAGTCCACGTACGCTCTGACCAACATTCAGCGCGCTGAGCCGCCGGCTAGCCTGTTTCAGGTGCCTTCCGATTACACCGTACAGGATGGCAAGTCCGGTCCTGATCACGGGGCTTTTCGCCAGTAAATAGGTCGTGACGTCAGGAAGCCTCCAGCGTGTTAATGCCCTGGAGGCTCTTCCCATTTACTAAGCTCTTTTGTGAACTCTGTGCTTACTGCGGGAGCGCAATTTGCACATCCAGAGTTGGGCGTCCGGTAATCTCCTGCTGAAGTTGGTCACGGGTTGATTGCCGTAGTCGTGTGGAGGTAGCAAAGTCCACCTCCGCTTCAGCAGAGCGTTCTAGCGACGTCAAAATTTGAGCGCGAAGGTAATGGGCGCTTGCACTTTCCCCGTCCAGTTGACAAGCCATACTCACATCGCTGAGTGCTTCAGAATACTGGCCATTCGCTTTCTCAATCTTTGCCAGCCCTAGGTAACTGCGTGCAGAGCGAGGATTTAACTTCACCGACTTGCGGAATTGCTGTTCAGCTTCTTGCGGCCTGTCGAGTTTTAGCGATAGCTCGGCCAACTGTTCCTGATTGTCGGCCAGGTCAGGTTCAAGCGCAGCATCGGCTTCGAACTCAGCTTTGGCTCCAAGATAATTCCCGGCTGCCGCATAAATGGTTCCTAGGCTGAAGTGCACGAAGGGAAGCTTCGGATCCAGCTGCTCGGCTTGACGTAGTTCCTTTAGAGCCTCGCTATCACGCTGACGAAGCAGCCACGCTCTCCCCAGGAAAAGGTGATACGCGGCGGTGTTCTGGCCGATCTCAAACATACGCTGAACAGCCTGCTGTTCCCACTTTTGCTGACCTGCTTTATTGGCGGAAAGCGCCAATACGTACAGGTAGGGCATGCTCGTGTTCTCCTGCGCCCAGAGCGGCTCGAAGTTCCCGGCTGCTTCGCCATACTTCTGTTCTGCGAAGTAGCTGAGTGCAAGTAAATATTGGGCCTGCACAGACGAAGGCGTAGTACGCAAGGCTTCCTGAAAGGCCGATTGAGCAGCTGCGTACTCCCCTTGCCGGAACTCCGCCAATCCGATATTAAGTTCTAGGCCGGCATTATGCGGAGCAAGGTGCTCTGCCATCTGGAACTGCTGGAGCGCCCGCATCCACAATCTCTGCCGCATATAGACAACGCCGAGATTGGCCAGCGCCGGGACGGAGCTCGGCTCAATCCGAAGCACGCTCTGAAAGGCGAGTTCGGCTGCTCGCAGGTCTCCCCGTGCCAGTGCTGTCTCGCCTCCTTCGAAAATGTCACGAGCGTCCTGCCCGCGGCATATCGAGCATAAAAGCAGCAGGCCACCGACGAAGCCAATTAACTTTGCGCAGAGAGGATTCATTCTGCCCCTGCACTCAGCAGCAAGCCCCAGTTGGCATCCGTAAACTCAATCTGACTGAGTTTCCTTGACACAGGTGGAGAAAAACTAATATAGTCCGTGCACATAGCTCCTTCAACCATGTTGTTACAGGACCATCAATTCTGTATGCAAGGATCCTGTTGCGGATCCGAAAAAGGAGATTTCTGGAGTCAATGTTAAAGCTGTTCCCTGTTTTATTCACAATTCTGATTCTGAGTGCGGCCAATTGTCTGGCCCAGGATAGCTCGATTACCGGGTCGGTACATGACGTATCGGGCGCAGCT
>CAXTWQ010000082.1:14122-24852 GCA_964248065.1 uncultured Bryobacteraceae bacterium
TTCCGGACGCAACCGTCACCGCCAGCAGCGGGCAGCTGGCTCTCACGCGAACGGTCACCACCAACGCAAGTGGCGACTACCTAATTTCCGGTTTGCCAGCCGGCAACTATGACTTGAATGTCAGAGTTCCTGGCTTCACACAGTATGAGGTGAAGGATCTGGTGCTTCGGGTGGCAGATAAGGCTCGCGCCGACGCCACCCTCACCGTCGGCCAGGTGAACTCTGAGGTGACAGTAGCAGGCGCGAATGTGGCGCAGGTGCAGACAGAGACCTCCGAGCTCTCCGGCACCATCACCAACAAGCAGATTGATCAACTCGTTCTGAATGGCCGCAATTTCACTCAGCTAGTTACGTTGATTCCAGGCGTTAGCAACCAGACAGGTCAGGATGAAGGCACTGTGGGCGTGTACGGCAACGTCTCGTTCAGCGTGAATGGCGGCCGGACAGAGTACAACAACTGGGAACTAGACGGCGGCGACAACATGGATAACGGCAGCAACGCTACGTTGAATACTTACCCCAACGTGGATGCAATTGCCGAAGTCAAGGTATTGACCTCCAACTACGGCGCACAATACGGGCGCAACGGCTCGGCCACTATTGAGACGATCACGAAATCAGGTACGCGCGACTTTCACGGTGACGCGTTTGAGTTTCTTCGCAATGAAGATTTCAACGCCAGGAACTTCTTCCAGAACACCCGTCCCGAATACAAGAAGCATGACTTCGGCTACACAGTGGGAGGGCCGCTTTTCATTCCAAAGATTTACAACACCGACCGAACAAAAACGTTTTTCTTTTTCTCTGAGGAGTGGCGCAGAGAGCTTGTTCCCGGACAAAGCTTCAACAATCAGGTGCCATCTAACGCGGAGCGGACAGGGGATTTCTCAGACACCTGCCCCGGTGCGAACTGTCCAGTAATGCCAGGAACAGGTCAATACTATCCGAACTACCAAGTTCCGGTCACACCGCAGGCACAAACGCTTCTGTCGTTGATTCCTGCGCCAAACAGCGGCTCTGGAGCGGCTTCTTTCTTCAATGCAGCGCCTGCTCAGAAGACCAGCTACCGCGAGGAGCTCGTTCGCATTGACCAGAACTTTTCGGATAAGGAACGCTTCTTCTATCGCTTCATCCATGATTCCTGGAGCACTGCCACGCCGACTCCACTCTGGGCTGCTGGAAGCTTCCCGACAGTTGGCACAAACTTCGTAGGACCCGGCGTCAGCATGGTGGCTAATCTGACGTCTACCGTCTCACCAACCTTGTTGAATGAGTTTGTGTTCAGCTATACAACCAACCACATCTCGCTGACTGCCAATGGCAACGCTGCACGCCCGAGCAACTTCAACTTACCCGGGATCTTCGACAACGGAGGGCGCGGGCTACTGCCCAATGTCGTCATCCAGAATTCTGGCGAATACGGCAGTGGTTTTACTGCTGGAACAGGTTACTTTCCCTGGCACAATTCGAATCCAAGCTACACGTACAAAGACAATCTGACCAAGATAATCGGCAAGCATAACCTTTCATTCGGAGGTTCTTTTATCGCTGCTCAAAAGAATGAAGACAGTGGCGTCTTCCAAGCGGCGCAAGGCACTCTTACCTTCAACGGGACCGCTCAGGGGAGTAGCGGCAATGCTTTTGCTGACTTCCTGACCGGGAACATCTATTCCTTCGAGCAATCCAACCAGTTGCCCAAGTACTACAACCGCTATAAGATTGTGGAGCCGTATATTCAGGATGACTGGCACGTGACCAAAAAGCTCACGCTGAATCTCGGTCTTCGAGTCAGTCTGTTCGGGACGTATCGCGAGAAATACAAACAGGCTTACAACTTCGAGCCGAGCGCTTATAACCCATCACAGATATTTCTAGATTCAAGTACTGACTCGGTCAGCGGCAATCGTTTTTCTGGGATGGTGCAGTGTGGTGCTCCTGGTGTTCCTGCCGGCTGTCAAACTGGACATCTCTTCAATCCCGCTCCCCGGGTAGGTTTCGCCTTTGATCCAGTTGGGGATGGCAAGACCTCCATCCGCGGCGGTTATGGCATTTTCTTCGAACATACCAATGGCAATGAAGGTAATACAGAGTCTTTGGAAGGCAGTCCGCCGCTCGTTCAGGACACGACCGTGTTCAACATTCCGAGTTATACAAGCATAGGAGCAGGGGGCAGCGGAGTAGGTCCACTGAATGTGGTCGCTATTCCAACCAAAGCTATCTGGCCCTACGTCCAGCAGTGGAATTTCAATGTGCAGCGGCAGCTGCCAAGCAATACGGTATTAACAGTCGCTTATGCCGGAAGCAAAGGAACGCATCTCTCTGACCGGCGCGATCTCAATCAGATTTACCCCATAGGGGCGTCGCAGAATCCCTATTCAGTTGGTCAGGTGATTAATACAAGTACTGATTGCTCGCCTCTTAGCGTGAATGGCAACCCGGTCACTGGAGCTGTTGCGAACAACTTAAGTGTGGCGTGCGGAATTGCTTCTCCTGACCTGTACCGTCCTTTGCCTGGATACGGCAACATTGGGTTGAGAGAATTTCAGGCCAACTCCAGCTACAACTCTCTGCAAGTCTCCGCCAGGCGGAACGTAGGACACCTGCAACTGAGCGTTGCTTACACCTGGAGCCACTCTTTGGACGACGCCTCTGATGGCGGCGATGTCAACTTCGTGAACTCATACAACCTGGAAGCGACTCGGTCCAGTTCGAACTTCGACCAGCGGCACCTGTTCAACATGAGCTATGTGTACGACCTGCCATTCTTTACCCGGCCAGGGGTCATGCATACCTTACTGGGTGCATGGCAGTGGTCAGGCCTGGTCACTTTTCAGACGGGAACGCCCTTTAGCGTGATTAACAACGGCATTGGAGATAATGCCGGCGTGGGTAACGGTGTCGGCACAGGGTCGTACGTCGATGTCATCGGTGATCCGCACTCAACTCCATCCCAAAAGCAGACCGTGGGCGTACTAGGTCCAGTGCTTTACAATCCCGCTGCTTTTGCCGAACCTACCGGCTTAACTTTTGGCGATGCAGGTCGGAACATCTTAAACAATCCAGCCCGCACCAACTTCGACATGGGTCTGTTCAAGCGTTTTCCTGTACGAAGCGAAACGCGCAGCTTCGAGTTCCGTGCCGAGGGATTTAACGTGTTCAATCACACGCAATGGAACGGAGTCTATGGAACGGCCTCCTGTTATGGCGGGTCGAACTACTCGGCTGGTGACCCAAGCTGCATCAGCAGTCAGACCTTCCTTCATCCGAGCGGCGCGCATAATCCTCGCATTCTTCAGCTGAGTCTGAAATTTCTGTTTTAAGGAAAAGACCGGCGAGTTAGGACACTATCACCACGCATGAGCCGGGGCGCTTGGGCCTACACTAATTCTGATGCCCACGTCCCTCTTCGATCTCAACGGCAAGACCGCTCTGGTGACAGGCGGCGCAAGCGGAATTGGCGAATCGATCGTACGTTTGTTTAGCTCAGCTGGGGCTTCGGTTGTCGCGCTCGATGCCAATCTCGCCCGCCTTGACGAACTCAAGTCGAGTCTTCCGGGCATTGTTCCGCAGGTCTGCGATATCACCAATGAAGAAGCGGTCACCACGGCCTTTTCAGCCCTGACTGTCCTGGACATTCTGGTGAATTGTTCCTGTATAGGATTGGTCGGCAGCGTAGAGGAGACGTCACTCGAAGAGTTCCGCCGAGTTCACCAGGTGAACGTGGAAGGTACTTTTCTGACCACCCGCGCCGCACTCCCGCTGCTACTGCAGTCGCATGGAGTCGTTCTTAATATGGGCTCAGTCGCAGGTCTGGTCGGCTTCAAAAGGCGCTTTGCTTACTGCTCCTCAAAGGGCGCAGTGATTGCTATGACAAGGCAACTTGCGGTCGAATACCCGACGACGCTTCGGGCAAATTGCATTGCGCCGGGAACCGTTGACAGCCCGTTTGTTGAGGCGTATCTGGAAAAATATCACCGGCACGAAAAAGAAAAGGTTCGCACCGAATTGGCCGGCAGGCAACCCTTAGGTCGCCTCGGAACGCCCGACGAAGTTGCCGCACTTGCTCTGTATTTATGCTCACCGGCTGCTGCTTTCGTTACCGGCTCGGTCATTACTATTGATGGCGGATTAACCGCGGCTTGAGAATTGCACAGATATACTGAAATGTTTTAGTTGACGCGCAATGGGCGACTACTTACGATATAAGTAGTCTGATTAAACAGCCTCTCTCCCTGCACTATCTCTTTTTAGACTATTCAATGGTTTCTATGAGCTTTACAATACGGACGGTTCGGTGACAGTTCGCCTGTTACCTCGGCTAGCAATGGCGTTTGCCTTGCTGCTTCCGGGTACCGCGTTTATTGCTCAAGCGGCGATTGCTCAACCGGCCGCTCATCATAGGAAGAAAAAGGCCAACCGGGCAGCGGCGCCTCAGCCCTCATCTAAATCAGCAGTTGCAAGACAGTCCGTAAGGTTGCGCACTGGTCTGCGGACAAGTACGCGGGCTGCGGTCATTCATACCCGGACCGCTTTGCGGGTCGGTCTGGGTCGTCGTCATCGCTTTGGCCACCCATTTTTTAATCCCTGGACCGAACCAACCTACGCCGATTCCACCGTTGGCGACAACGTAGACGGAGAGGATCTTGCCGTTCGCAAAGCAGCGGTGGACGCGCTGGGCCCGTTTAACGGTACGGTGGTGGTATCCGATCCGCAAACAGGACGCATTCTCACCGTCGTCAACCAGAAGCTTGCTTTTAAAGGCGCTTACCAGCCCTGTTCGACTGTAAAGGTTGTGGTCTCGCTGGCCTCACTCTCAGAGGGCATCGTCGACGGAAATTCAAATATCAGCTTGACGCGGCGCTACAGCATGGATATGACGCAAGCGCTGGCGCACTCGAATAACCTCTACTTTGCCAAGCTTGGCCAGCAGTTGGGTTTCGACCGGGTTCTGCATTACGCGCATCTGTATGGGCTCGGTGAAAAGGCTGGCCTCGATATACCGGCCGAAGAGCCCGGTTATGTGACCGACACTCCGCCCGAGACGGGGGTGGGGATGATGACGAGTTTCGGAGACGGCATCCGGATAACACCTCTGGAATTGGCCAGCATCGTCAACACTGTTGCCAATGGTGGCACCATGTACTACCTGCAATACCCGAAAAGCCAGGAGGATGCCGCCAGGTTTGTTCCGCGAATTAAGCGCAGTCTGAATATATCGCCGTTCCTGCCCCAATTGCGCGCCGGCATGTTAGGAGCTACCGAATTTGGAACAGCGCGCCGGGCCAGTGCAAACGGGTCTGACACCATCCTTGGCAAGACCGGCACATGCACCGATACTGCTCAACCGGGCGTTCACCTGGGCTGGTTTGGATCATTCAATGACATGGCAAAGAACCGACTCAGCGTAGTGGTTCTGCTCACTGGTGGACGCGGAATTAGCGGACCCATTGCCTCTGGCGTCGCGGGTAATGTTTATCACAATTTATCTGCCCAGCACTACTTTGCTTTTGACGGGCAGGCACCTTCGACGGCCCTGGTTTCGATGGAACACTAAGGCGTTTTGACTTCTTTTATCGACCCCACTCTCCATCTCGCCCTGGTGGTGTTTGCCTTTGCCTCACTTGGATTTTGGATTGTTACATTCCAGGCAGTCCGGAAGGCTTGGCGCTTTGAACTATTTGCCGTTGACTTCGCGCTGGGTACCTTTCTTTTCGCGCTGCCTGCCGTCCTAATTTTGGGTAACTTCGGTACCGACCTTCCCTTCAGCGACCGGTTGCTTGTCTCCAGCAAAACGGCACAGGTCATGATGCTTGCCAGCGGATTTATCTTTGGTGTTGGAAACACTCTGCTGCTGGGTTCGGTTTCCCTGGTGGGCGTGGCCGGTGCCTTCGCGATCAGCGGTGGAGTGGCGCTCCTGGTCAGTGCTGTTATTCGAGTAAGCGGAGGTAGCCCCGTAACCGTTTGGATTGCCGCTGCTCTGTTTCTGTTCGCCGCGGTGCTCAGCGCACTTGCCTGCACAAATCGGGAGGCCAGAGTGCCTGATCCGCCAAGCGTTCCCAGATCCAACTATCAGCCCAAAGCCAGAAGATTCCGCCGCAGCACGAAAGGTATCCTGGTTGGCGTCCTAAGCGGTTTCACCCTCGGGGTTTTCTATCCCATAGCGATACGTGGAATCTTCGACGATTTCGGCATGGGCCCTTATGCTGGACTTTTCCTGTTCAGCCTCGGAGTCTTGATTGGGAATTTGATCTTTTGCCTCTACTTTTTCAACATCGCGCTAGACGGGGCTGCCCTGCCGCTTCGCAGTTACCTGAAGGGGTGGCCGGGCAAACATTTGGCGGGAATAGTAGGCGGAATCATTTGGGCAGCCGGAGCACTTGCGGTCGCACTGACGCGAACGCCCACAACCAATACCGCGGCCGCTGCAGGTTTAGGGCTTAGTAGTTTGCCGCTTGCGTCCATTCTTATACCCGTTGTACTTGGTTTATTGCTCTGGAGGGAGTTTAATAAAGCACCCAGGGCAGCCGGACTCTTCCAGATCGCCGCATTGCTGTTTCTTGCTGTCGGTATATGGTCGTTCCTTCAAGCCTAGGTCTGCAGCCAATAATTCTGGCGTTTCGTACATCACCTCTTTCCCAGCCTGCTCAGCCTTTTTCGGGAGCAGGTGCTTGGCCTGCGAGTCTCCGCTTGGCTTCTTTAGAGATTTGGCTAGGAGCCTCTGTCAGTTTCTGCAGCGCTGCTGGTGCCGCGCTGCTCAATGGCACACTACTAAGGTGACTTTCTCGGGCGCTTTAATCAATGAGCACCGAATGTGAAATGCACCGTTTAGCGTGTTACACCGGCATCGGTTGCGGTGCGTGCAGCTCCTGCAAACTCCACACACGAATCGGATCGCGCCTTCGCGACACAATCGCCTCCGCCGCTGCTCTGGCCCCGCTCATTGTCGTGATACAGGCGATCCGGTATGTCACGGCATTGCGGCGAATAATCTGCTCATCGGGAAACGAGTGGCTACCTGTGGTGGTGTAAATCACCAAGTTCAGCTTGCCCGCTTTCAACCAATCAACCGCGTTGGGTCGGCCTTCATTCACTTTGAACACCGTCTTGCAAGGTATGCCTGCCGCTCTTAAAGCAGCGGCTGTTCCTCGTGTCGCAAAAATTTCAAATCCAAATTCGTGAAACCGGGCCGCCACCGGAACAGCGCCTGGCTTGTCGCGATCATTCACGCTGATGAACAATGCACCGTGGTCGGGAATCGGAGTTCCAGCCGCTAGTTGCGCCTTTCCAAACGCTTCCCCAAAGCTTTCGCCGACGCCCATCACTTCACCAGTCGAGCGCATTTCCGGCCCCAGCGCCGGATCGACACCCGGAAACTTCGCAAACGGAAATACCGGGCTCTTTACAAAATAGCTGGGCACCTGCAAGACGCCACTCGTCATTCCCTGAGTCAAGTGCGCCAACTCAGAAAGCTTCTTTCCCAGCATCAGCCCCACTGCGATCTTGGGCAGAGGAACGCCCGTCGCCTTACTTACAAACGGCACGGTGCGCGAGGCTCTCGGGTTTACTTCCAGTACATACACGTCCCTGCCCTTTAGCGCATACTGCACATTCATCAGCCCAATCACGTTCAGCGCCCGTGCGAGCTTGCCCGTATACTCCTCGATGGTTGCCAGCGTCTTAGCATCGAGCGAGATCGGAGGTAGCACGCAGGAGCTGTCTCCCGAGTGCACGCCAGCCTCTTCAATGTGCTCCATAATGCCGGCGATCAGTACATTCTCGCCGTCACACAAGGCGTCTACGTCCACCTCAGTTGCGTCTTCCAGAAAACGGTCAATCAGCACTGGCCTCTTTACTGAAAAGCTCACCGCTTCCTGCATGTAACGCCGGACTGTTTCTTCGGTATATGCAATCACCATCGCGCGACCGCCCAGCACGTACGAGGGCCGCACGAGCACCGGAAACCCGAGTCGCTGGGCCACTGCAATTGCTTCATCCACACTCGTGGCAGCACCATTGGGAGGCGAAGGAATCGCTAACTCTTCCAGCAAAGCACCGAAACGCTTGCGGTCTTCTGCTAAGTCGATATTGTTCGGGTCCGTGCCGATAATGGGCAGCCCTGAAGTTTGCAGCGGCAGCGCAAGATTGAGCGGAGTCTGCCCTCCAAACTGCACAATGAGTCCGTCCGGTTTCTCGACATCGGCAATGTTGAGCACTTCTTCCTGCGTCAGCGGTTCGAAGTAGAGCCGATCACTAGTGTCATAGTCGGTCGATACGGTCTCCGGATTGCAGTTCACCATGATCGACTCGTAGCCAAATTCCTGCAAAGCGAATGAAGCATGGCAGCAGCAGTAATCGAACTCAATACCCTGCCCGATCCGGTTTGGACCGCTACCCAGAATCATGACTTTCTTGCGATCGGTCGGCGCTGCTTCGTCCTCCGATTCGTAGCTCGAATACATGTACGGAGTGAAGCTTTCAAATTCTGCCGCGCATGTATCTACCCGGTTGAACACCGCATGAACGCCTAGCTTCTTTCGCGCCTCGCGCACCTGGGAGGAGTCCGCCTGAATGCGCAAACTCATTTGCGTATCGCCAAGCCCGTCCCGCTTGAATTTGCGGAACTCGCGTCCTGTGATGCTCTGCAGCGTTCGGCCTTCAAGTGAACCTTCCAACTCCACCGTCTCCCATACCTGCTGAAGGAACCAGCGGTCAACGGCCGTCATCTCATACACTTGCTCAACGTCGTAGCCGTTCTCAAATGCAAAGCGGATGTAGTCCAGCCGCTCCGGGTTCGGAGTGATCAGCCGCTGCGGAATCAGCTCTTTCACCAGCGACTTATTACCGGCCGCTTTGCCCGTCTCCAGGCTGCGTAAGCCTTTGCCCAATGCCTGCTTAAAGGTGCGGCCGATGGCCATAGCCTCGCCCACTGACTTCATCTGTGTTCCCAGCACCGGCTGGGCGCCCGGAAACTTCTCGAATTGCCAGCGCGGAATCTTCACCACCACGTAATCGATGGTCGGCTCAAAACAAGCCGGCGTCGCACGCGTTATGTCGTTGTTGATTTCATCCAGCCGGTAGCCTACGGCCAGCTTGGCGGCGATCTTCGCAATGGGAAATCCAGTAGCTTTCGACGCGAGCGCCGAACTTCGCGACACCCTCGGATTCATCTCCACAATCACCATGCGCCCGTTCTCAGGATTGATGGCAAACTGCACATTCGAGCCGCCCGTATCCACCCCGATTTCATTCAGGCATCGAAGCGCCGCATCGCGCATAATTTGATATTCGCGGTCAGTCAGCGTCTGCGCCGGCGCGACCGTGATGGAGTCTCCGGTATGCACGCCCATCGGGTCAAAATTCTCAATCGAGCAAACAATGATTCCGTTACCGGCCGCGTCCCGCATTACCTCCAGTTCGAATTCTTTCCAACCCAGAACGCTCTCTTCTACCAGCACTTCGTGCACTGGCGAGAGGTCGAGGCCTCGCTCTAGCGTCTCTACTAATTCTTCACGGTTGTACGCAATGCCACCACCGGTACCGCCCATTGTGAAACTGGCCCGCAAAATGAGCGGATAGCCGATGCGCTCTGCAAACCCAAGCCCGTCTTCCACGTTGTTGACCAGCTGCGATTGCGTCATGTCCAAGCCGATCTTGCGCATCGCATCTTTGAACAGCAGCCGATCTTCAGCCTTTTTGATTGCGTCGATTTTCGCCCCGATCAACTCGACGCCATACTGCTCCAGAACGCCTGCTTCGGCCAGCTCAATTGCAAGGTTCAGGGCAGTCTGGCCGCCAACGGTCGAAAGTACCGCCTGGGGCCGCTCGCGCCGGATAACCTCTGTCGCATACGCCAGGCTCAAAGGCTCAACATAGGTACGGTCCGCCAACTCCGGGTCGGTCATGATGGTGGCCGGATTCGAATTAATCAGCACCACCTCATAGCCTTCCTGCCGCAGCGCCTTACAAGCCTGAGTGCCGGAGTAGTCAAACTCGCAAGCCTGCCCAATGACGATCGGACCCGAGCCGATAATCATGATTCGTTGAATATCGGTACGCTTCGGCATTAGCGCTTGCCTTCCTTCATCAACGCTGCAAAATCCTGAAAGAGGTAGTGCGAATCATGCGGGCCCGGTGCCGCTTCCGGATGATACTGCACGCAGAACACAGGCTCGCTTCGATGCCGCAGGCCTTCTACCGTTTGGTCATTCAGGTTCACGTGCGTAATCTCCATGTCTGCGTCGCGCAGAGAGTCCGGGTCAACACAAAATCCGTGGTTCTGGCTAGTGATCTCCACACGCTGCGTTCTCTTGTTCAGCACCGGATGGTTGGCGCCATGGTGACCGAACTTCAGTTTGTAAGTCGTTCCGCCAAGCGCGAGCCCAAGTATCTGGTGCCCTAAACAGATGCCGAATATCGGCACCTTGCCGATCAATTTCTTCACCTCGGATGCTTGCCGATAAAGCGGCTCGGGATCGCCCGGACCATTCGAAAGAAAGACTCCGTCTGGCTTCAGAGCCAGCACGTCCTCGCTGCTGGTAGCCGCCGGGACTACCGTCACGCGTGAACCGATCTCCACCAGGTGCCGTAGAATATTGCGTTTAATGCCATAGTCGTAAGCCACCACATGCTGGGCCGGTTCGATGCCGGCAACGCTAATCCGCCGGTCAGAGGGCGACACCGGATCGACACCCGAACTCCAGTCGTATTGCTCGCCCGTTGAGACCCGGTCC
>CAXTWQ010000083.1:0-20682 GCA_964248065.1 uncultured Bryobacteraceae bacterium
AGGTAGGCGCACAAGTCTTCGCCATCGAAGAACTCCATAGTGATAAAGCGCAAGGGTCCGTGAACCCCAAGGTCGAATGTCCGGATTACGTTCCGATGAGATATCTCGCGCGCAAGCAGAATCTCCTGCTTAAAACGATGGAGCACCGAAGCGCTGCAGGCCAAATCGGGTCTTATTGTTTTAAGAGCAACGTCGTGCTCCAGTTCGCGGTCGAAGGCTTTGTAGACACGGCCCATACCGCCCTCACCGAGGCTGACGCCAATCTCGTACCGGTCAGCAATGACGTCCCCAGGATGCAAGCCGATCTGAAACGCTCGCTGGGCAGCGGCTGCTCCTGAGCCTGTTGCGGACGCGACTGGAGAATCGACGTTCACCGGTTCGGTGAACACTGCGGCGATAGTCAGTTGGCTCTGCCGAAGCTGAGTCTTGTTCTCTCGCGAACCAGAATCTTCGGTAAACGAGACTCGGCAGCTGCTGCATGCAGTAACTCGGTCCGGGTTCGGCGTTAGGCAAGCAGGACAGATCGGCATTAGAACAGCCTGAGCGCCCGAGAGGGAGTCGATCAAAGGAAAACGGGCGCCCACATAGAGGCGCCCATTATTTTGGCAAACTTACTGTCTTATTGCACTAGTGCTTGCGAACGGCGGGTCATTGCCGAGGCGCAGGAACTGTCAGCGAGTTCTCTAACCGGAAGCTCAGCACAGTTTCGGCAGGAATTTTCACCTGCTGACCATGAGTTATCGCGTTGTAGCCGAAGCCGGCTCCGCCACCGGCAGCGGCACCGATGCCTGCCCCTTTGCCACCACCAGCCAATCCGCCAATCAAAGCGCCCGCAGCAGCGCCTAAACCGGTTTTCAGCGCCGTGTTCTTACCACGAGCGTTACCCTCATCTGAATACACGCTTGAAGTAATAGGAAAACTGCGGCCCCGGTATTGAACGCTCGTAGCCCGAAGCGATAATTCGCTCTGGCCCTTAACGCGCGACGCACCCTTGACACTGCTGATCTGCAAAGTGACAGGTGCCCCCGCCGGCACGATCACTTGGCCGTTTGCCGTTAACGGCGCTTCCAGAGAAGCCCGTAGATCCTGGCCTTCGGACACTTTGCCCGAATCGATAGCGTCAATGGTCCGCACTGACAATCGGTCTCCAGCGGGAATCGTGACCGATTCGGGAACGGCGGGCCGTGCTTCAGGAGCCGGTGGAGGCGCAGAAGAAGTCATAGGTGCAGAGGTGTTGGCAGCCGTCCCATCAGGAGTCGCAACCGCCACAGGCGCGGACGCGTCAGTCCTGGCTGGAGCGGTCACAGGAGGATATCTGGGCTGGGAACGTCTCGCCATCTCCGGCGCAGCCTTGGGAGCACTCGCGAGATTGTTCGCCGGAGCTGCCTCAGGTGCCGGAGCAGGAACAACGGCTGCAGCGTTCACTTTCATCTGGTCGGCAACGCCGTGGACACCATTGGTGCCGTTTGCAATCTTCATGGCGGCTAGTTCCACGTCAGAGTTCGGCACATCCCCGCTTAGTGTCACAGCCCCATCTTTCACGGCAACAGCCACGTTGGCCTGCCGCGTTGAAGCGTCAGAGTACAGCTTTGACTGAATGTCGGTGGTGATCTGCGCATCGCTGAGGGTGGCTTTGTTTGCACAACCAACAGACAAAACCGACAAGATGCCAACCGTCAAAAGCGACGCTCTTAATTTATTCATTTGTCCTCCAAAACAGTGTGATTCCGACCTGCGAAATCAAGTTCCAGCAATCAGTTATAATCCGGCGCATTGAGCTGAATCAGCGAGAGACGTGCTTCGTGCAGCTTGCCTTGTACTTCTAGAATCTCCGGGCTGCTCTCGCGTCCCACATGAACCAGCACGCTCTCCACATCTATTAGTGCTTGAATGGCGTGCTGAATCTTCTCTCTTTGTTCAACTGTCATGCTTCATCGTAACTTGATTTAAGGGACTCGGGGCCGCGGCTGCCACTCCAACGATATGATTGAACTTACACAGCCCCGTGTGCGTTGTGAAAGGCAGGGCTGGGTCGCAAAGCGGATACACGTAGAGAACTCGCATGTCGAAACAAACCGTTGATGTCGTAAATGGACCGTTGCCCGCTGAGCCGGAGGCAAAGTCCGAACCAGGGAGGAACAGCGTCGCCGAATGGGCCGTTACAATCCTGCTGCTGTTGTTTGGCACCACAACTCTGGTACAGGCTTTTGTTATTCCAACTGGTTCGATGGAAGATACGCTCCGGATCGGCGACCATCTGCTGGTTGACAAATTAGCTTATGCCCCGCCGGGTGCTATCAGCAAGTATCTGCTGCCGTACGAAGAACCTAAGCATGGCGACATCATCGTTTTCCGTTATCCGGTAGATATCGCTTCGACCTTCGTTAAGCGCGTGATCGGAGTTCCTGGAGACCGGTTAAAGATGATCAACCGCATCGTGTACCGGAACGGAGTCCGGCTGAATGAGCCCTACACGTATCACAAGCTGCCTTACGAACCCAGCCGTGACAACTTTCCGGGTGAGCCCTCCACATACGCCGATGGAATGCAGGCACAGCTACAGCGGGAGATGCTCGACAATTACGTGAAAGATGGCGAGATCATCGTGCCTCCTGGGATGTACTTCGCAATGGGGGACAATCGCGATAACTCACTCGACAGCCGTTACTGGGGCTTTGTTCCACGTGAGAATATCATCGGCAAGCCGCTGATTATCTATTGGTCTTATAGGGCTTCCACAGAAGACTTAACCGGTTCCTCAGTCGGTTCTATGCTGACCCACTTCATTGATCTGGGGCAGCATTTCTTCTCGCGCACCCGGTGGGATCGCACCTTGCGTGTCATTCGAGGCTTCCCTGATTCGGAGTTAAAGAACCAGCCGCTGCCGCTGCAAACTGGTTTGGCAAACCCCTAAGGGAATTCGAGCCCGCGAAGTCGACGAGACACTCTATCAAGGCCAATTCCCGCCTTCCCAACACTTCGAGTTTTTGCGCGTCCGCTCGTTTTCCCATAGGTGCTTTATGGGCCGGTTTGCATACGGAACAATGTTCCGCTAATATGTGGAACAGGGTTCCGGCTTCGCTTTACCGATAGCGGGCTACTACCGTTCTTAAAGGGGAACATCATGCCGAACGAACGCGTCGCCCTGGTTACCGGGGCAAATCAAGGCGTCGGTTTACAGGTTGCCAAAGAACTCGTGGCGAACGGCGTCACGGTGCTTGTTGGTTCGCGCAATTTCGCGCGCGGCGAGGCTGCAGCCAACGAGATTGGATCGGGCGCCACCGCTCTCCAACTCGACGTAACGGACCAGACCTCGATCCATGCCGCGGCGGAACGCATACGCAACGAGTTCGGCCGCCTCGACCTACTCGTCAATAACGCCGCTATCTCCAATACGAGCAAGGGCGAATTATCGCTCCAGGAGTACGCCAAGAGGACCCTTGCCAGCAACGCTTCTCTCCACGAGGTACGCGCAGTGTGGGAGACCAACGTGTTTGGCGTCCTCGCGGTATATCAGGCCATGCTACCGCTGCTTCGCGAGTCGTCGGACGCCCGCATCGTCAACGTGTCTAGCGGAGTCGGGTCGCTGACGGCAAACGCAGACCCGGCTTTCCAGTACCGTGCGTTCTACAGTCCGATATACCCCGCTTCCAAAGCGGCTCTCAATGCGATAACGCTGGCAATGATGATCGAATTGGAATCGACCGGGATCAAAGTCAATTTGGTCTCCCCGGCCTTCACCAAGACAAACCTTAACGGATATGCAGGCACCGAGTCTGTTGAGGATGGCTCTCGCGAGGTCGTGCGCGTTGCCCTACTCGGCCCAGAGGGTCCGACAGGCACGTTCACAGCCTGGGAAAACAAAACTATTCCATGGTGACCCGCATAGCCGAAGCGCACCAGACCGTTTAGCCAGGGGATTCCCTATTTTCCTGCTCGCTCCCCTTCGGTCAGGTCTTGAACGCTACTCCTTACCTCACCACGGCTCGCCCTTACCTGTTCTACGGGCAACCATTCGGGTCGGGCAGTGGTCAGTCGTTTTGACGCAAACCTGAAAGTTGAGCAACTGTCCTGCTATACCTTCTCTTTGCTGAGCTCAGCCGTAGGTTATCGCCGTTCTATGCAGATTTTCTGCGAGGATCGGCGTTCTCCCGGCACTCGAAGAATTCATGGCGACACAACGTTACGCCCTTATCATGGCCGGTGGACGCGGAACCCGGTTTTGGCCGCGCAGCCGGAAACGCAATGCCAAACAAGTGCTGCGGTTCTTCGGCGAACGCACACTGATACAGCAGGCAGTTGATCGCCTAACTGGTGTTGTTCCGCCCGAAAACATCTGGATTCTCACCAACGGTTTTCTACAGGCCGAGATCCGCAAGCAGTTGCCAGCGGTGCCCAAAAATCAAATCATCGCCGAGCCTTCCCAGCAAAACACAGCGCCTTGCATCGCGCTGACTGCGCAGATTCTGTCGGGGCTTTCCCCGGATGCGGTCATGGGCGTCTTTCCTGCGGACCACTTGATCGTCAAGGAAAATCACTTCCGCGAGTTCGTCGAAGCTGCCTACGGAGCGGCTGAAACACAGAACGTAGTGGTGTTAGGCATTCAACCGCGCTGGGCCGAAACAGGTTACGGCTATATCGAGTTTCCTAAAGACGTGAAGCCGGGCAAAATGGAAACTCGAAAGGTGAGCAAGTTCCGCGAAAAGCCGGACAGCAAGACCGCAACCAAATTCCTGAAAGCCGGCAACTTCTTCTGGAATGCCGGCATGTTCTTCTGGCGCGCTTCAGTGGTGCTGGACTTGATGCGTGAGCATCAGCCCAAGACCGCGACTCTGCTTGCCAGTCTGCCGCCAGTTACCAGCCGCAACTTTACCTCGAAGCTCAAAGAGATTTATCCCTTGTGTGAAAACATCTCTGTGGATTACGCCATCATCGAGAAAGCAAAGGGTGTTGTCGGCTTTGCCTTGGACGACATCGGCTGGAACGATGTGGGCAGCTGGGAAGCAGTGTACGAGCTTACAGCGAAAGATGAGAACGGAAACGCTTCCACCGGAGAGATCTTCCTAGAAGGCAGCAGCGGAAATTACGTTAGTGCAACCAAGCCAGTGGCCCTGGTGGGCGTTGACGATCTCGTAGTCGTTGATACCCCAGATGCGCTACTGATAGTCAGCCGCACCCGCTCGCAAGACGTGAGCAAGCTAGTTAAGCAGCTTGACGCTAAGAACCGCGAAGAGCTGCTGTAAGTCAAGGCCGGATTTAACTCCGAATGCTCCGGCCAGATATGGCGGGCCGCACGCGCTTGGCCAGGTACTGCTAACCATAATCTTCTGTCCGAGGCTGGTACTGGTCGGGAGAATCGAAGTTACAGATGCATAGATAGCGCATCTACACTGAATAGGGTTGTAATGGTCATATGAAAAAACTTCCAAACAGCAGAACACTGCGGACAATGTTCGTTCTTGGCGGAACTGTTTTGTTGCCGGCAACGGCCCTTTTCGGGGTGGAACCGACTGTTCGAACTTTTGGCGCCGGGCAGCAGGTCAAGGTGGATGGGGTGATCATCTCGCGCGTGGGCGCCGTCTTGAAACTTCGCAGCGACGATAATTCGGTGGGAACAATTGACCTGACCGACGATACGCGCATCCAGCTTAAGCACGGTGTGCTGCGGCGCAAGGCCGCGATGAATTCCGATTCGCTTGTCTCAGGACTGCGTGTCGAAGCAACTGGTCAGGGCAACGATAAGGGTGAACTGGTGGCCGATCGAATCGTGTTTGACCCTAGCTCTATGAAGGCGTCACGTCAGATCGATACGCGTGTCTCTCCCCTGGAATCGCGCGCGGATGGCCTTGAGAGCCGCACGGGGCGAGTGGAAGGCCGCCAGGGAGACTTAGAGTCAGCGCAGAAGCAGACTGACCAGAAAGTTGGTCAGGTGGGCGAAGTTGCCGACCAGGCTAACCGTGGAGTGGGCAGCGTCAACCAGCGCGTTTCCAATCTGGACAACTATCAAGAGAAGTACAAAGAAACGGTGTATTTTAAGCTGAACAGCGTGGTTCTGGAAGAACCGGAAAAGGCCAAGCTTGATACCGTTATTGCTCAGACAAAGGACGAGAAAGGTTACGCGATAGAAGTAGCGGGCTTTGCTGATAAGACGGGTAAAGCGGCGCTCAATCAGACTCTTAGCGAACAGCGCGCCGAAGCAGTGGTCCGCTATTTAGAACAGGTTGGAAGTATTCCCATCCACCGCATCCTGACCCCGGCCGGAATGGGTACCACGCACGAAGCTGCAGACAACTCAACCGAAGAGGGTCGAAAGTTAAACCGGCGGGTGGAAGTGACTGTGCTGATAAATCAAGGGGTGGTGTCAGGTGGAAGTCCTGCTGCTGGAACGAATGCACCAACTGGAGCAGCAGCACCAGCATCGCCTGCAACTAATCCACCAGCCGCGGATCCTGCTGCGACTCCCAGCAAGCCACCCTCACACTGAGGGAATTCCCACCAGTTCAGCAGGTTGGCGAACGAGAAGTACGGGCCAAAAAAAGCGGGATCGCAAGGATTAACATCCCAGCGATCCCGGATTGGTGCAACTAACTAACGGGTGGTGCCTGTGCCAGTAGACGAACCCATGCTCCCTGTGGATGAGCCTGCGCTACCGCTGGAACCTGAACCGCCTTTTTTGCTCTTGTGGTGCTTGGACTTTCCAGTGCTGCCCATGCTACCGCTATCACTACCCATGCTGCCAGTGCTGCTGCCCATGCTCCCCGAACCGGATGAACTGCCGGATGAACCACTGCCGGATGAACCGCTGCCCGACTGACCGGCAGAGCCCGAACCGGATGAGCCGCTGCCTGACTGACCGGCAGAGCCCGCACCGCCACCGGAAGAGCTACCCGAACCGCTGCTGCTACCAGACTGGCCGGACGAGCTGCCCGAACCCGATTGCGGAATGCCCGCAGCGATTAGGGGCAGTGAGATGCCAGCAAGTATTAGTGACTGCATTACTTTTTTCATAATTTGGTTACTCCGCAAGGTCTGACCGAACCCGCTGAAATTCATGTCATCCTTTTAGAAAATATTATTACTAGGTGTCCGACTTACTTGGCATGACCCAAATCATAAACGGGTGATCGTATTACGACTTAATTCATCGACTGCCACCCCTAACTCCTGCATAACTGAACTCCAATCGCTCGGGTTTGATTGCCGGAATAAGCGCATCGTCGGGTACCAGGGAGTTCTGTTGCCGCTTTCCATCCAACGCCAATCGCATTGGAAGGGCAGGGCGGTCCAGGTTTTCAGACCCATGGCACCAGCCAAATGCGCGGTCATAGTGTCAACGCTTATCACAAGATCGAGAGTCGACATTTGATCTGCGGTTTGGAGCACGTCCGGATCTAGGCCGCCCAAGCGGGTGACTTGGGGGGGCAGTGGATCACTCCAGGATTCGCCGGCTTGCAAACTGAAGAATGAGATCTCAGTCTTCTGAAGCAGCGGTTCCAGCAAGCGAAGCGAGATATTTCGGGAGGGATCAAAGCTGCTCGCTTGCCAAACGAAGCCAACACGCAGCTTGCCCCCATAACTTCCCGCTGTCCCGTTTGTACGCGAGTTGGGCAGGCAAGAAGTCGTCCAAAGATAAGGCACACGGCTTGGAACAGTTTCAGGTAAGCTGCGGAACACTCGCGGTAGTTCGTTTACTTCCATTTGTACATCCCATGCAGGTTCTGTTTCGCCCCAGGTTATTACCGAGTCTGCAATTTCGGAACATAGAAGTAAGTCCTTCAACTTGGGTTGCGCCTCGACCGTAAGGCTTCGTGCCCGAGCACGCAAGAGCTCTGCGTATCGGATGAATTGGATCGTGTCGCCCAGACCATGCAGACAGCGGATGAGAACGTGCTTACCTTCCCATGAACGACCATCCCAGAATCGATGCGGGTCCGGTGTGCCACGCGCTGTGATCGCGTCGCTTTCGCTCCAGGCGCGGGCCCACTGCCCTCCAAGCATGTAGCACGTCCATTTTGCCGCCGAACACTGATCTGGATCGAATCCGGCCTGCTCAGCACACTGATACAGCCGAGCCGCTTGGTGCACGTCCATGTTGACGCGTAATCGCTCTGCTTGCTCGAATAACTCCTGGGCGCATTCCCTCCACTTTCCACTTTTTTCTGTCATCTCAAGAAAGAAACAAATCTCTGGATTAGGGAAAGCAATAGGATATGACAGCAGCAGTACCCGTATGGGAACCGGTGGCAAGTCGGCCAAGAATCCTGGTGGTTGACGACCATCATGTACTTTTAGACGCTCTTACGTTTGTCTTAGCTCCTGCTTACGATACGCAGACCATAGACTCTCTTCCCCGGCTCGAAGAGGCACTTGATACGTTTCTACCCAACGTTGTCATTTTCGATAATTCGATGCCGGAGGGTAATGCAATTGGAACGGTGCAGCGCCTGCTGCGTAGGCGGCCTGGCCTAAAAGTGATATTTCTTTCGATGCAAAGCGATGCTACCTTAGCGCGGCGGGCGAGCGAGGTTGGTGCCCATGCCTTTCTTCCCAAGCGGGCCTCATCCCAAAGTCTCTTGCAGGCTATTGGAACAGTTCTCAGTGGAGGCCGATATTTTCATTCTGAACCGCAGTCTGCAGACGAAAGCGCAACTTCATCACCTCTCTTGACGGAACGGCAAAGGCAAGTGCTGCGCCTGATCGCTCTTGGATTTTCGGCAAAAGAGATCGCTACCAATCTCGACATTTCTGTAAGGACGGCAGAGTTTCATCGGGCCGCGATTATGGAGCGGCTCGGAATGCATTCAACAGCATTGATGACTCGTTATGCTATGCAGCGGGGCCTTGTTTAACAGTTGATAACGTCCTCCAACGGAAGGGGAACAGCTCGGACGCCCCAATAGCCGAGACTAAGGAGATGAGCTGGGTTTTCTGGGCACTCCTTTCCGCGCTCTTTGCAGCCGGAACCGCGATCTTGGCAAAAATTGGAGTAGCCGGAATCGATTCCAATTATGCGACGGCAATTCGCACCTCTGTTGTCGTTGTGTTTACCTGGGCAATTGCATTTGCAACCCGCGGCTCTTCTTCGTTCGTAAGTCCATCCGGCAAGACGTGGCTGTTTCTAGGGCTGTCGGGAATCGCCACGGGCTTGTCCTGGCTTTGCTACTTTCACGCTCTGCAGATAGGTCCAGCAAGCCGCGTTGCGCCTGTGGACAAGCTGAGCGTGGTGCTGGTGATTCTGTGCAGCGCTTTGTTCTTGGGCGAAGCGTTGACCTGGCCCAAAGTGCTTGGGGGATTGTTGATCTTTGCCGGCGTTGTAGTTGTGGCCCGCGCCTAGTTCGAAAACTGTGCTGGCCGGGCTTCCATAAACAGATGGTCTATGGGCTAATACGGCTTCGCACCCTGCTGACCGGCCGTCTTCTAGCTGGCAGATGAAGTCTTGGATTTGATTTCTTCCTCACACGGGTAGGCGTTGTCAGCCGGCAGCGCACGCGCTAAGCCCATAGCCCGATCGTGCGATTGATGAGTTTCTTCGTTTGATCCACTGCAATAAGTCCTCAACCGATAATGCATCCATAGTTCGTGTCGCTGCTGCTTTTCCTTGCCCCCTGACGTTGGAAGACAAAGTTCTGTTTAACTAAATAGCCCGCCCGTTCGCGATCATCTTATTTGCACAGTAAACTTGAAGGAGCAGAACATAAGTTGGCCACCTCCCTCAAACATCTGTCACCGCTAGGGCGTACCTCTCCACATCTTCGCCGGATCGGGCAGTTAGCGGCTGAGCCAGCCCTGACTCAGGCCCAGCGTTGGTTTGCGCGCGAACGGTCCTGGATCAGCGAACAGCATTTACAGCTATGCCGGATTGCGGCACCCACATTTTTTGAGGGACAGCGTGCTGCCTGGTTCCGCTTGCAAATGGAAACGTTGGGCTGGTGTGCGCGGATAGATCGCGCCGGTAATGTGTTGGCGGCAAGCAGCGATGACGAAGCGCCTCGGCCGTTTGTCGTATCAGCTCACCTGGACACCGTGTTCGCCCCAAGCCGTCCCGAAGACGTGCGACTCACTTCCGATGGGCGGCTCAGCGGTCCCGGAGTCTCAGACAACGGTTCCGGGTTGGCTGCAATACTTGCATTGGCTCGTGTTTTAAAAAGCGAACCCGAACTGCAAGAGCTAGCGGGCTTAGTCACGCTGGTTGCCAATGTTGGTGAAGAAGGCGAAGGGAATCTAAGCGGCATGCGCTACTTGTGCCGGCCTTCGTCGCAGTTGGCAGGCATTAGTGCCTTCCTGGTTCTGGACGGGCCCTCAACGGACCACATTACCGTTCAGGCCTTAGCGAGCCGCCGCTTCGAGGTGACATTCAACGGACCCGGTGGGCATAGCTGGAACGACTCTGGAACTCCGAATCCGGTGCACGCTATTGGACGCGTGATTGCCAGTTTCACTGAGTCTGCAGAAGCCCGCATAGCTGGGGAACGTCGTGCCCGGTGCTCCTACAACTTTGGCTTAGTGGATGGCGGAAGCAGCATCAACTCCATTCCGTCAATGGCCCGTGCCAAGCTCGATCTTCGTTCAGAAGATCCAGGCATGCTGGAAGAGTTGACCGCCTTATTAAGCGTTGCGGTCGAACGCGCGCTTGAGGGCGAAAACCGAAGTGCCCGGGGCTCCCGGCTTACAGCTAAGATCCGTGATCTCGGTTCTCGCCCAGGAGGCAAGCTGCCTGACGAATCGCCTCTGCTGCAAGCAATTCAGGCTGTGGATGCATTTCTCAATATTCGTTCACGGGTAGACTGCGCATCGACCGACGCCAATGTGCCGCTTTCGCTCGGGTTACCGGCAGTCTCAATTGGGGCAGGCGGTCATGGCGGGGGAGCGCACACCACCGATGAGTGGTACCAAGCGGATGGCAGAGAGTTGGGCTTGCGCCGCGTTCTGTTGGTTCTTGCAAGCTTAGCCGATACGATGAACCCGCCAGCAGAGTTGAACGGTTCCGGGGCGGCGTGAGCGCTGCACCCCCTGAGCTAGTTGCGGCAACTCGCACCCACTGGAAGGCTGACGGCAGCCTGTTAATCGTCGCCCTCATGTGGGGAACCACCTTCGTTATGGTGAAGGCAGCTCTCAACGAGATCTCGACGATGTACTTCCTTGCGCTACGCTTCTCTCTGGCGAGCGCGTGCATGTTGCCGCTTCTCATTCCGGTCTGGAGAAATGAACGTGCCAGGCTCTGGCCGGGTCTGCGCAGCGGTGCCATTGCAGGACTGTTTTTATGGCTCGGCTATGTTCTTCAGACCTTCGGCTTGCACTACACCACGGCCGGGAACTCCGGATTCATCACCGGCCTATACGTCCCGTTTGTGCCGCTGATCGGTGCCGTCGTTTATCGCCGCAAGCCGCTTCCGACCGAGCTGATCGGAGTAATCGTCGCAGCAGTGGGTATGGCGGTCCTGATGGCACCTCCAAGGAATCAACGCTTTCAGTTCAACAAGGGAGATGTACTAACGCTGGCTTGTGCTGTGGCATTCGCTTTTCACTTGCTCACACTCAGCTACTTCTCGGCGCGAGAAGCATTTGCTGCAGTCGCAGTTGGACAAATTGCCTGCACCGCGCTGCTCTCCTTCGGTGCGCTCCTCTTTGAGCCGGCACACGCATTATGGAGTCGTCCAGTTTTTGCTGCAATCTTGGTGACCGGCATTTTTGCGACTGCACTGGCTTTTACTTTGCAGACATGGGCTCAACAGTACACCAGCGTCACCCGGACGGCAGTCATATTCTCGCTGGAACCGGTCTTTGCTCTCGCCACAGCTGTCTGGAGCGGCAGCCAAGCTCTGACAAGGGAAGCACTGGTTGGTGGAACTCTAATTCTTGCGGGAATCTTAGTGGTCGAGCTAAAACCATGGACAGCCCGCGAGCTCACGCAAGAGAATCTCTGAACGGTAACTGCACAGTCCTTATTGCTTACATATACTGGTAGCATCCAGTTTGAAAGGCCGCATCCTCCTCCATGCTGTTTCTTCCTAACCTGAAGCGGCAAAAGCTGCTCAGCTTCGGTCTTCTTTTCCTCACGTTGGCGATTGGCATCGTGATCGGAACGGTGATGAACACGGGCGTGAAGGCAAATCGGCAGCAATCGAGCCATGTAGCAGGTGGCAGCGGTGCTCCTGACGCGTCCCCTCTGGTCATTCCTGAAGCAATTCCCATTGCCAACGACTTCACGAAACTTACTAAGCGGGTTGAGCCCTCGGTGGTTTACATTGAGTCCGATTATCTGGCAAAGCCTGGGAAGCGGACGCGCCACGGCGAGAACGATGGAGCGCCGGACGAGTCGAACGATCCTGATGACCCACGCAATAACGACCCTTCCGATACCCTCAAGCGCTTCTCCGGCCCAAGCGAGAACCGATCGTACCGGACCGAAGGCAGCGGTACCGGCTTCATCGTCGATAAAAATGGCTACATCATCACAAACCATCACGTAGTGGAGAAGGCAGACCGTATCAAAGTGCGGCTGGCGGGCGAAGAGTTGGACTATCGCGGCCGCGTGATTGGTTTTGACAAAGAAACAGATCTGGCCGTGCTGAAGATTGATGTTAAGCAGCCTTTGGTACCGGTTCAGATTGGCAACTCAGAAAGTGTTCAAGTGTGCGACTGGGTAATTGCGATCGGTTCGCCTTTCGGCTTGCAGGCAACAGTAACGGCGGGGATCGTGAGTGCTGAACGGACAAGCCGCGATTTGCCTGGCGCGGGCCAGTTCCAGAATTTCCTGCAGACTGATGCGGCAATCAACCCTGGAAACAGCGGCGGTCCGCTGCTGAATGTGCGAGGCGAAGTCATTGGCGTAAACACGATGATTGCCACCCATAGCGGGTCTTACGAAGGCATCGGATTCGCTCTGCCGTCGAACATGGCGGTGAAGGTTTATAACGACATCATCAAGTCAGGGCGAGTGGTGCGGGGTTCCATTGGCATCCGGTGGACGCGCAACAACAACGACGGCGATACCCTGCGCGCCTTCGGGCTTGACCATGGAGTTTTGGTGGAGTCGGTGGCACCAGACGGACCTGCGGGCAGGGCTGGGATTAAGGCGGACGATATTGTTCTTGCATTGAATGAGAAGCCGGTACGCGATGGTCAGGAACTGGTGAACAAAGTGGCCGAGATGCCAATCCGTTCGGCAGCGGTGTTCAACGTTGACCGGAACGGAAAGCGGATGGATTTCAAAGTAGTTGTAGAGGATCGCTCGCGGGTTTGGCAGAATGAGCCGCAGGTGAGCGAGAGTCGGGTTGCACCAGCGCCCTCCTCAATGGCTGGGATTGCGCCCGTTAAGTTTGGCATCACAATCATGCGGCTAACCCAGCGCGAGCGCAAAGACATGGCCATCGAAGCGAAAGATGGAGTCAAGGTTGTGTCCATCGATCCCGGGTCGTTTGCTGATGACATCGGGATGGCAGAGGGCGACGCGATTCTATCTATCAACCGCCAGCCGGTGGGTTCGCCGGATGACGTGATGCGTCTGCAATCGGCGCTGAAGCCGGGACAGGCGGTGGCGATGCATGTGGTGCGCGGAAGTACAATGGCGAGCTCTGGCAGCTCCCGTCATACATCGCCTCAGCGGTACTACTTGTCTGGGCGCTTGCCCGAGCCTTAGGCGAGCAGCTTGGCTGCGTGCTTTGCAAAGTAAGTCAGCGTGAAGTCTGCGCCGGCACGGCGAATGGCAGTAAGCGATTCCAGCACCGCGCGATCCAGATCAAGCCAGCCCCGTTCGGAAGCAGCCATAATCATGCTGAACTCGCCGCTGACCTGATAGGCGCCTAGTGGCGCGTCGAACTGCAGCCGGGCCTCGCGAATGATATCCAGATAAGCCATGGCTGGCTTGACCATAATCATATCGGCGCCTTCTTCCAGATCCAGCGCGATCTCCCGCATCGCCTCACGAGCGTTTGCGGGGTCCATCTGATAGCTGCGGCGGTCTCCAAACTGCGGTGTCGATCCGGCAGCTTCACGAAACGGTCCATAAAACACCGAAGCATACTTGGCTGCGTACGACAGGATGGGCGTATTGGTGAAATTGGCATTGTCGAGAGCAGCGCGAATAGCATGGACGCGGCCATCCATCATGTCACTCGGCGCAACAATGTCTGCCCCCGCCGCAGCGTGTGACACGGCAGTCTGCGCAAGCCAGGCAAGGGTAGCGTCGTTATCAACATCGCCATTCCTCACTAGCCCGCAGTGACCGTGACTGGTGTACTCACAGTTGCAAACGTCCGTGATCACCAGTAGATTCGGCGCATGTCGCTTTAACGCTCGCACAGCCTGCTGAACAATTCCGTCCGGCGCATACGCTTGCGTTGCCGATTCATCCTTTGTCTCAGGAATGCCAAAGAGTAGGATGCCGCCCAGACCGAGACTGAGGCACTCGTCCGCCTCGTGTAACAGCAAGTCAATCGATAACTGCGCATTCCCAGGCATGGAGGCGATGGGCCGACGAATTCCCTCCCCTGGACAGACAAACAACGGAAGAATGAACTGGTCCGGAGCCAGGCGGGTCTCCCGCACTAACGATCGAATGGCAGGTGTGGACCGAAGCCGGCGTGGACGCTCAACAGGAAAAGCCATGAGACTTACGATTCCAGTTTGGCAAAGTAATTTCGCGCTTCGATCGGGTCCCGTTAGCGCGCTGGTATACAAGGGCTTCGCGCAGCGGAACTACTATACGCCTTGGAAGATGATTTGATAGTCATCAAGATCTCTCACGCTGAAGAGCAGCAGGCCCACTCGACAACCAGACTCCTACGCCCAACATTAAAGTATTTGCCTCTTTAGGGGTAGTAGCCACATCCAGCCGAAAACCTCCGTTGAGCCTCTCCTCATCTAGTGCGCCTGGCAGCTGCTCCTGCTGTTCTCTCGGCTGAAAGAGGCCAGCGTCGTTCAGAGAAACAGCAATGGCATTCATTTGTTTACTCCTCCCGAGAACTCGTAGATAGTTTCCGTGCAGGGTGCGAATGCTCGTCTCGGCATAGATCCGAGTGGTCGAGCAGCTGTAGGTGTCTCCTTGCCGTAGGGGATATAAGATTACGGCGGATCGGTGTCCAGGTGTAATCTTCCACTTGGATGTGAACGAACTCCTCCACTCGCGCCCCGCTCAAGAACAGCGTCGTCATTATTAGGCCGTACTTGTTGTGAAATTGATAACTCGCGGGATAAGCCATTCGAATTCAGCCTGGTCGAAGCGGTCCACGGTTTTCCGACGAGTGGTCTGTGGCTGCAGCTTTAAACGCCAGCGAGCTTGCTCAACGACATACTGAGTCTCGTTATAGCCCAAATGACGCTTGCGCCAGAGCCGGACCGTTTCGGAAACGATGACGGCAAGCCCAAGGAAAACTGCGCTTTCGGTGGCTGAGCACGCATTTGGCCCGTTTGGAACTTCGCCTCGGGCGAACTAAAAAGATCTTAGATAGTTGACTGTCCAGACGTTTACCTATACTCCTGATTCATGCCGAGGCCGAAGAGCGACGAGAAGAGAGGCGCGATTTTGGCGGCAGCGACGCGCACCATCGTTACGCAGGGCCTGAGCGCGCCGACGGCGGGCATCGCCAAAGAGGCCGGCCTTGCCAACGGATCGCTCTTCACCTACTTCGAAACGAAAGCGGACCTCTTCAACCAGCTTTATCTTGAGCTGAAGACAGAGATGGCGTCGGCTGCTATGGAGGACCTCCGTGTCGGGGCAGAACCGCGTGAGCAGCTCTCGCGACTCTGGCACCACTGGATGGATTGGGCGGTTTCCTACCCCGAGAAGAGGCGAGCGTTGGCACAGCTTGGGGTTTCCGACGAGATCACGCCGGAGACCCGTACGGCAGCCCACAAGACCATGGCAGGCGTTGCAGAACTGCTCGAACAGATTCGCGCTAGCGGGCCGATGCGTAAGGCTCCGATGGGTTTTGTCCTCGTGATCATGAACTCTCTCGCTGAGGCGACGATAGATTTCATGACTGAGGATTCAGCCCATGCAAAGAAGCACAGCAAAGAGGGATTCGAGGCTTTGTGGCGTGTGGTGGCCTGATATCGGGGCTGCTGATGACTGACTAGACAGACAGCCAAGCAGTTTAACAATGCCAAATAAATTTTTTATGCACAATGTATCCGAAGACAAGATTTATGTCATCACCGCCCAACCTCTGGGATAGGACGAGCTACGACACTGGAAGTGATTAAGCACGGCAGGGTTGTGCTGGTAGGACGCAACCGCGAAAAGCTCAACCAGTTACAGAAGGAGATCGGCCAGAAGGGCGGCCGCGCGACGTCGGTCGTGTGCGACTTGTCGGATCTTGCCAGTATACGGCGCGCGGCTGCGGAGATCATCGCGCTCAATTTTCCGATTGTGGGGCTGCTCAACAACGCCGGGATCTTCCAAATGAGCGCCACCAGAAATCAGCTGGGTTGGGATAACTCCTTCGCGACAAACCACGTCGGACCATTCGTGCTGACCGAAGCGCTCATCCCGCATCTGCCGGACGGCGCGAACGTGGTCTTCGTAGCTTCAGGCGTGGAAGATCCAGAGCGCAAGCCGGCGAGGATGGCGGGCTTCCGTGGCGGCCGATACATCTCCGCGGAGGCGAGCTCCCGCGGCGAGTGGGAAGTTGGCGGATCAAAGATGCCAGGCGCGGACGCCTATGCGACATCGAAACAGTGCGTCCTTGCAACAGCGCTGGCATTCGCTCGCGAGACTCCGAGGTTGCACGTCAATGCAGTCGAATCGGGATTCAGTCCGTCCACCGATCTCGGGCGCGATGCCAATGCCTTCCTGCGTTTCTTTGGCAAACACGTCCTTTCGTTGCTTGCTCCTCACATCAAGTACTGGAGTACCCCGAAGCTCACTGCGCCCATGATCACCACTTTGCTGCTCAATGAATCAGGTGAAACTGGCATCTACTACGACGAGAAAGGCCATCCGATGCTCGGCTCTGCGCAGGTGCGTGACCCGAAGTTTCAGGACCGCATCGTTGCTGAAACGCGCGCCCTGCTGTTGACAATCCAAACTATAAAGGGAAATTCCGCCAAGACCAATCAGCAATCAGCTTAATCTTTAAACGGAGGTTTTCGGTCGGATGTGGCTATTACCTCTCTCACACCGACTTTTTAAAGAAGTGAGCGACTTTTTCGCCGGCCTTCTCCGAGTAGTAAACCGTGACTTTCGCCGACTTCTCACTTCCTTTTTCGATATCTTTTCCTGCATCTACTGCCGCATGATCCGCCAGGTGGAACGTCTGCTTGCTTCCGTCAGCCGCCATAATGGTCAGCTTCTTACCACCGCGATCAATGCTCTGCATAGTTCCCTCGCTCGCCTTCAGTCCATCCTTGCCAATGTGGTCGATCTCGTCAGCTGTGTCTACCGCGCCTCGCTTTGTGTGGTACACCGCGACTTCGCTACCCTCGGCTAAGCCGTGTAGCGCTTTCTTGCCTTCTTTGTCGGCCGCTTCAGTTCCGTGAACTGTTGTGCGCTCAAGATAGTGAAATGTGTGATCTGTCCCATCTGCTGTAGTGACGACCACGGTCTTAGTGCCCGAGTCGATTTTCTTTACCGAGCCGTCCACTGCTTTCTTCAGGTCTTCTGCCGAGAAGGCTGATACTCCCCAAAGCCCGACCGCCAACATTGTCACTGGTATTGTTTTCATCATTGTTCCTTGTCTCTAGAGACGGGCCGTCCACGTAGATCCCTATGGTAAAGCTAGTGGCGCGTAGTGGCACCGCTCACGATATCAGTAAGTATGATACGCATGCTTTTAAAAGCCACCGGCTTTTGACGTAGCGCACAGTCGCAGCGCGAAACGGAACTACCCAGAGTGGCTTTAAGCGCTTCCGGCACACTGGAACAATGAAGAAACAATTGGCCCGCCGATGGCTGGTCAGCGGAACGGTTCAGGGCGTTGGGTTCCGGTTTTTCGTGCAGCATAAGGCGACCACGCTGGGGTTAACAGGCTGGGCTCGCAATCTAGACGACGGCACGGTCGAGGTGTACGCATGCGGCTTGCCGGAAAGGCTGGATGACTTAGCAGCAGCGCTTCATACGGGACCCCAGATGGCAAGCGTCAGACATGTGGAACAACAAGACGCGCCCGTCGGAACAGAGTCCGGATTTCGAATCCGCTAAATTCGGGAAAGCGCCATTAAGCGCTTGCTGCCGTGGTAACCGGGGCTGAGACCGATGGAGTCATCGATTGAGAACTCTCTATTTGGACAGCGTTATTAAAGCTATAGCCGAACCCGCGAACGGACCGAATAAAGAGCGGGTTGGCCGGATCAGACTCGATCTTCTGGCGTAAGCGCAGGATATAAACATCGACGGTTCGATCCGTCACAGCCCGGTCATGGCCCCATACTGCGTCAAGCAACTGCTCGCGGCTGAACACCACACCCGGGCGGCTCATCAAAAACTCAAGTAGCCGGAATTCGGTAGCGGTCAGCGTAAGCGCATTGCCGCCTAATCTGGCTTCACAGCGGCTTCGATCCAACTCCAGCGTCGCTGCTTTTAGAACACGGGTAGCCGTCGTTTGTCCGCGAAACTGAATCTTGATGCGTGCGATTAGCTCCCGAACGAAGAACGGCTTGACAATGTAATCGTTCGCCCCCAGCTCCAAACCAACGATACGATCTGTCTCCGAAGCACGCGCTGTTAGAAAGATGACCGGAATGTGGGCCAGTTCCGAATGTTGCCGGACCGCTTTGCAGATTTCCAGGCCGTCTGAATCAGGCAGCATGATGTCCAACAAAATCAAATCGGGACGTTCCCGTCTGAATAAATCAATTACGCCTCTGCCCGTTTGTGCGCCTACAACGGAGAAGGATTCCTTCTCAAGGTTGTACTTCACCAAGGCGTACAAATCAGCGTCGTCTTCGACCAAGGCAATTTTTCTCATGTTTGAAGAGTTCTCAAGGACATAGTAACGGCTGTTGTGTTACACCAGCGTAACAGAATAATGAATTACAGAATAGAAACAACCTTCATTGAAAGGGGAAGCTGAGGAGAGTACCAGCTTGAACAGGCTGAATCCAGCCAGGCGCTCAAGGGCTGCATTGATTGCCCAGCAGTAAACTGAAAGGAACAGCGTGCAATATGATCCGCAATAGGAAAGGCACAGGCGAGACGCGAACGAGCAGCACAAGATCACTGTGGACTGCCGGACTAGCGTTGATTGTGGTAGTGCTGGTCATTCTTCATCTGAACGGTGGGTTAGAGCCCTCGGCTTACTCCAAGGTCGCTATCGGCGTGGCTGTGGTATTTCTGGTCGGCCGACAGGTGAGCCGCCGCTCCAAAGGCAAACGCCTGCGTGCAGCCGAGCCCGACCCGCAATCGCAACTTCATTTGGATTGAGCCATGAACGAGACCTCCTCCAATTCGGTTGAGAAAGAATTCGATACTACGCGCCTGTTTCCACGCCGGACAGCGGCCTTCCTTAATCTCTGGTACCGGACGTACGACGAAGCTAAAGCGGCCTTGACGGAGCATCCTGATCGGTTCCTCTTTCCTTACCGGACCCATTTTGTGGTTTGCGAAGGCAGCATGCTCGAGTTCCTGACCATCGATACAAACGATCCCGACTGGGATCGCATTGGCCATGACTGGCTGAGTGATGACGATTCGAGCGCACACAACCGCCTGGCATCTCGCCTTCGGGAAGTTCTCAAGGAGCCCTCGATGGCATCGCCGCGGCTCATCGGTAGACGTACGGTACCGAGGCCCTAACTGTTACCATCGAGTGTTTATGAAGGGCATTGTATTAGCCGGCGGTACAGGAAGCCGGCTCTTTCCACTCACTAAGATCACCAACAAACATCTGCTGCCGATATACGACAAGCCGATGATTTACTACCCGATTCAGGCGCTTGTGGAAGCCGGTATCAAAGATTTGCTGGTGGTGACAGGAGGGCGGAACTCGGGCGACTTCCTCCGGTTGCTGGCAAATGGGAAAGAGTTTGGCTTGAAGCATATCAACTACGCTTATCAGGAAGGCGAAGGTGGTATCGCAGAAGCTTTGGCGCTGGCCGAGCACTTTGCAGAGGGCAGCCGGATCTGCGTGGTGCTGGGCGACAACATCATAGAGGGCTCAATCGCTCAGGCAGTGGCCGATTTCAAGAAGCAAGAACGCGGCGCTAAAATTCTTCTGAAGCAGGTGCATGACGCAGAGCGTTTTGGAGTAGCCGAGATACAAGGCGACCGCATCATCGGGATTGAAGAGAAACCGGCGAAGCCTAAGTCCAATTACGCCGTCACCGGTATATATATGTACGACGAGAGCGTTTTTGCGAAGACTCGCAATCTGAAGCCATCGGCTCGAGGCGAGCTGGAAATTACCGACGTTAACAACGCCTACATCAATGAAGGCACTATGTCGTTCAACTATCTGGAAGGCTGGTGGACGGATGCTGGAACTTTCGAGTCGCTACTGCGCGCAGCAAACCTGGTGAAGGAAACCAAGTCCGAGTCGAAAGGTGCACCGGTACTCGCTGGAGGAATGGAAGAATGAGCACGGCTGCATTGGGCACCCTTGAATCCGGTATTGAGATCAATATCCCAACGTGTTCGCCAGGTATTGGCAAAGTCATCCTGTCACCAACATCGCCCGACCTAATTGCAGACGTGCAGGTCAAGCCTTTCCCGGTATGGCCCGATGATCGCGGCTACTTTCTGGAAGT
>CAXTWQ010000083.1:20692-24607 GCA_964248065.1 uncultured Bryobacteraceae bacterium
CTGATTTTCCGGTTCGCAGCACCCAAGTTTCAACAGCGCTGAACTACCCCGGCATAATCAAGGCGTTTCACTTTCACAAACATCAGACAGACTTCTGGGTTCCTGCGGCAGGCTTGCTTCAAGTGGTGCTGGTGGATTTGAGACTTGGTTCCCCAACCTACAGCGTCAAGAACACACTGTACGTGGGCGCGCTTCGCCCTTGGCAACTGCTGATTCCGCCGGGTGTCGCTCATGGCTACAAAGTGATCGGGGAGCAGCCGTCCGTGCTGGTGTACGTTACGAACCGCACTTACAATCCAGCTGACGAGGGGCGCATCGCTTATAACGACACTGCCATTGCCTATGACTGGGAGCTGCAGCACAAATGAAAGTCGTGGTCACTGGAGGGGCTGGGTTTATTGGCTCCTCCTTTATTCGTCAAGCTCTTGCCGAAGGTTGGATTGAGCACGTAATCAACGTCGACAAGCTTAGCTACGCAGGCAATCTGGACAATCTTGCAGCAGTGGAAAAGCATCCGGGTTACAGGTTTGCGGAAATTGATATCTGCGACCAGCCGGGAATCACAGACTTGTTTGCGAACGAGAAGCCGGATGCGGTCGTGCACTTTGCAGCCGAGTCGCACGTTGATCGCAGTATTCACTCTCCTGCCGCAGCTATCGCAACAAACTTCACAGGAACTTTCGTTCTGCTGGAGGCGGCTCGCCAGAATAAGGTGGCACGCTTCGTTCATGTGTCGACTGACGAAGTGTACGGCAGCATTCCTTCACCTTATGAGGCCGACGAATCCTACCCGCTTCGGGCCAGTAGTCCATACTCTGCCTCCAAAGCCGCATCCGACCTGCTGGCGCTTTCTTACGTCACCACTTACAAACTGAGTGTCTCAGTCACGCGCGCTTCGAATAACTATGGACCTTATCAGTTTCCCGAGAAATTGATTCCGCTGATGATCTCGAATGCGCTGGATGATAAGCCGCTGCCGGTCTATGGCGATGGTCAGCAGATTCGCGACTGGTTATATGTGGAGGATCATTGCCGGGCCATTCGGACCGTGCTCGAGAAAGGCGAAGCGGGAGAGGTCTATAACATCGGTGGCCATTGTTCTTTGCCGAATCTGGAAGTGGTTAAGCGCATCTTGAAGGCCACTGATAAACCGGAGTCGCTGATTACGCGAGTGGCCGACCGCCCCGGTCACGATGTTCGCTACGCCTTGACCAACGAAAAGCTGACGGCGCAAACCGGTTGGATGCCAAGGGTGAGCTTTGCCGAAGGACTAACCCAGACTGTCAATTGGTATCGGGAGAATACCGAGTGGGTATCGCGTGTAAAAAGCGGGGAATATCGGCGCTTTTATGAACTGAATTACGCCGCTCGTGAAGCGTAATTAGTTCCTCTCGCTATAATCCACTAGAGAGCACAGCACCCGGTGGACCGGTCTCAGAATAATTCGTCAACTCTGGATGACTTGAGACAGATCCAGTATGAGGCGCGAAACACCAATAAACTCGAGCACCTGCGCTACTACTTCGAGCGTGTGCAGGAATTGCGGCGTACCAACGAGGACGATTTCGAGCTCCAAATTGAAATTGCGCGCGTGCATGACGAGATTATCGATTACGCGCGCCGGTTGCGTGACCTGGAACAGCCGCAAATTATTCCTGAGCCGATCGCTACTATACCCGTTTCGATCGGTGCTGAAGAGGCTGGTACCGGGGTCGCTGCAGGAGAGTCTGGCGGCAACACGGAAGTTCCGCCCAATGTTCAAAAGCTGGATGCGAAAACGTGGCAACTGGCCACCTATCTGGCCTTGTTCTTTGCAGTGCTGCTATTCGCCGCCTTTTTCTATTTGATCCAGTCTGCGCGCCGCTTGAACCTGACCCCGAATGAGGTTGCACGTGAACAGACTGCCGCTTCCAATTCGAATAACAAGCCGCAATCGCCGTTACAGGAAACCACGGCTAAGCCGGAGACGCCGCCAGTGCCGGTGGTGCCCACATTGCGCCTCTACACTGACCTGATCCCCGGGACCGTGACTATCGACGAAAAGGAACCCGAAGATTTGAAGGATGGCGAGCTGATCCTGGACAAATTGGAGCCCGGGCGGCACTCGCTCAAAGTCGTAGGCCGCAACGGCAACTCTGCTTTCAGCTTCGATATTGCTGAAAAGACGGCGCCTCGTGTAGTAGGCGCACCGATCGCCTCCAACGCCATGGCCGTGCTGGTTTCCACGCAGGATGGAAAGGGCCTGCTCATTACGAATGAGGAACATCCGACGGTGCTGGTTGATGGTAAGCCGGCCGAACCTGCCGATGCTGGTGGAGTTACGCTGGACGATTTAGGGACCGCCGACCACGACCTGCAAGTCAGCGAAGACAAAGACCGGCAGCGCTTTGTCCTCACCTATACGCCTGCTCCTGCGCTGACCGTCTACGTGAAATCTGATCCCAATGCGGGCACGGTGGTCATTATGGCTGGACAGGATGGTGCGGATGTTTTCATTAACGACAAGCCGTATCGCCGCAAAACCGACCGGGGTCAAGTCCGTGTTCCCCTGAAGGTGGGCGAGTACGCAATTCGCATTCATAAAGCGGGCTTCATTGACCCTGCGGCTCAGACAGTGACAGTCAAGAAGAGCGAGGAATCAGCAGTTGAATTCAAGCTTGAACCATCGCCTGAAATCGCCACGCTCCAAATCAAAGGAGCACTTCCCGGCACCATGGTTTACCTCGACAAAGAGCTCGCGGCTGCAATCGGCAACGATGGAAACGCTAGCATTTCAACTGTAAAGCCGGGGGATCATGTGGTAGAGCTGCGGCGCGAGCAGGCGCTGCCAAAGCATTACGAGCGAACATTCCGAACAGGCGAAGTGGTGGTGCTCTCGGGTCCCGATGTCACGCTCGATAAGGTTGTGGTGGAATCGAAGCCCGTTGCTCCTCCAGCACCTGTTCCTGCGCCGGTTGTGCCAGAACCAAATACCGTACAGGTGGAAGGCGAGCAGGTGCGCAGAGGTGGCGGATTCGTCCCGTATCACACGCCAAAAGCAGCTGGCCGGTACTCGTTTCAGGCTCAAGCCCGAAAGAGTGGCATATTCAAGCGCCCCAAACTCCAGTGGTATGCCGGTTATCGGGACAGTTCGAATTTTGTACTTTTCGTGCTGGACGGCAAACGCGCGATAATCCGTGAAACCCGCAACGGACAGACAAGTGATCTGAGCAAGACGTCGTTTGAACTCGAGGTGAACCAGTGGGTCCAGGTGGATCTATCGGTGAAGGCTAACACTATTCGAGCCCGGGTTAAGACACAGGAGAGTGGCTGGAAAGAGCTGGATGCTGTGACCAGTCCGGGACGCGATTTTACTCAGGACAAGGTAGGCTTCTACATCCCGGGTAGTGATGAAGTGGCGGTGTCCGATTTCAAGTTTTCTAACCACTAGGCGACGAGCGGGACGTCTCGCTAAGGTAAATGTATGGCTGTTGATGAACGTTCATTTTTCCGGGAATCGCAAGTTACCAAGCCCGCTACTTTGAATTGCCCGTACTGCCGCAACTCCGACACGTATGAACTACGCTGGCTGCTGCGTCGAAAGGTAGATCGCCTGCCAAGGGGCGGCGATGAACGGGATCGTGCCAAGTTCGCCAAAGCCGCGAGCTATATGGTTCTTCTCGACGATAAAACGTCGTGCAAGAATGCCCGATGCCGACGCGCTTTCGAGGTATCGGGCATTAAGACGACCGCTTTTCTGACTGACTAAGATAACTGAGCACCCTTAGGACTACCTAGTCCCAAGCATGTTCCGAGGCTGATTTACTTTGCCACGCTGAACCGTTAATTTTGATTCAGGATTGTTCGCCGACCCCTATTGCAAGGAACGTGGGTTGAAGCTCTAACATCTATGAGGGCGGGAGGGCAGCATGGGAC
>CAXTWQ010000084.1:0-24574 GCA_964248065.1 uncultured Bryobacteraceae bacterium
AGGCCCGATAGGTTTTCCAAACGACCAGGAAAACGTGAGCTCCTTCCGCTTCTTCAGAGTTCCCGCTTTTTTCCCTCATCGATTTAATTGTATTGCCCGCTTACATCCATCTGGTCAAAGTATTCGAGTCGTGCTGTTCCCCGACACATAGAGGGCCGGGATGCAGGCTGTCATCTCACTTCTTGCTAAGCCCAGACTGCGAGCGCCGTTGTCTGTGTTGTCTTCATACCCATTGACGAATTTGGTTGAACCGCTTGGCAGGGCTCGCAAGGCGATGGCAGGCATCAGATCACTCGGCGCTTTCAGTGCAGCGCGAATGGCTCCGGCTCTGGAAGTAGATTCTCCTGGGCTTCGATTGTGTCGTGTTCGTAACCCAAGTGGCTCCTCCTTGTCAAACTGTCTTATGCTCGGACCCAGAATTCCAGATACTCGTTCAAATGCTCCTGAGCTGTCAAGAGATGATCGCCCGATCGTCGTCACAGAGACTGGTTCACACCCAAAGTAATTTCCCCCCCATTCTTTCTTGGCGGGATTTCGCTCGGTCGCTTTCCTTGCGAGTGTATTGTCTGTCGCAGGATGCCTCAGCGCAGCCTTGCTGATTGACACAAAACAGCTCTCGCCCGCTGTTATGACGGAACATTGAAACCAGAAAGCGGCAGCGCCATCGGCGACTGATTACTGATACGAAACAAGCCGGTAGGGAATTCGCTAGTGATTACGGAATGCCAGCGTACGGCGTTGGCGATCTTGCAACAATCATTTGTAGTCGCAGCAGCTTAAGGAGCTTTTTGAAAGTTCGATTAGTTCGTTAAGCAATGTGGGAATTTGCCCAGCAACGTCTAAGTTGTTGAACAATGGAGCGGGAGACGGGATTCGAACCCGCGACATCAACCTTGGCAAGGTTGCACTCTACCAGCTGAGTTACTCCCGCTTAGGAGTCTCAAGTGACATTCTCGTACGAACATGTCACTTAAGTCAATTCATGTGATTGCAACGGCGGTGTTTAGGAGCTTCGGGCTGTTCAGAAATTAGAGGGATTAAGCCTCAAACGTCTGGTACAAACGTCCCTAAGTGTAAGAATCTAAACACCTTAAATTAACTATTGATTTATTCTTTATCTCCGATTTCCTATGCTAGACTGAGGTTTCCGAAGACTCGGAGCCAGCCCCCTACTTGCAGTTTGCTCCTCTTTCAACTGAGCGCAAACCAACTCATCCACCGCGTTATTAGAGTTTTCCACAGACGTGGAAAAGGTGTGGGAAAGCTTTGCCGGTTGATTCGGAAGGAGTGTAGGGGTTGGGTGACGCTTGGGAACAAATCAAGGGCTGGCTGGCGATCAAGTTAGGCGGAAGCGCATATCAAAATTGGATATCGCGAACCACGCTTGGGTTCTTGCGGGATGGTGAACTTACCGTACGCGTACCCGATAGCACCACCGAAACCTGGATACGCCAGGAGTATTCGTCGCAGATCCGTAACGCAATTGAGGAGTTAAAGCTCCCCATCCGTCGCGTTTCTTACCAGATTGACGAAATGGCGACCGCGGCCTCTGCGGGTTTGTCTTCGGCTCAAGCCGGGGTAAGCGGTAGCAGTGTGGGCAGCAATGGGGGCCTTCAAATGGCTGAGCCGTTTTTTGAGAAAACGGCAAGCTGGCTGAATCCTCGGCTTACCTTCGATACATACGTTGTTGGCTCCTCGAATCAGTTGGCCCATGCCGCGGCACAGGCCGTGGCAAAGATGCCTTCCCGCAGCTACAATCCGCTGTTTATTTACGGCGGTGTCGGTATCGGCAAGACCCACCTGATGCACGCCATCGGACGCAGCCTGCTGGATAATTTCGCGGGACTGAACGTGGTTTACACCTCCAGCGAGCGGTTCATGAATGAGATGATTACGTCCATCAAGCTGGACCGGATGTCGCTCTTTCACCGCCATTACCGGACCGCCGACGTGCTGCTGATTGACGATATTCACATCATTGCCGGCAAGGAGCGGACTCAGGAAGAGTTCTTCCATACCTTCAATGAACTCTACGACCATCAGAAGCAGCTGGTGCTTTCGAGTGATTCTGCGCCGAACCAGCTGCCTGGCTTGGTAGAACGGCTGCGTTCACGGTTCGAGTGGGGTTTGCTGGTAGACGTGCAGGCGCCGGACCTGGAAACAAAGATGGCGATTCTCGATAAGCGAGCAGAATCAGAAGGTGTAACACTGCCGCAAGATGTGCGCATCTTCATCGCTACCAAGACCAAAAGCAACGTGCGGGAGCTGGAAGGGGCGCTGACGCGGTTGATTGCTGTGTCCTCGGTCACCGGCCAGCCGATCACCATGGCCATGGCTCACCAGACGCTAAAGCACCTCAGTGCAGGGCCTGAAAAGAAGATCTCGGTCGAGTCCATCATCCGTACCGTCGCCGAGCGCTTTAATCTGCAGCCAGCCCAACTGAAGCTCAAGAGCAACACCCGGCAGATTGCGTATCCCCGGCAGATTGCGATGTACATCGTAAAGGATCTGACTCATGCGTCGCTACCAGAGATCGGTCGATATTTCGGTGGAAAACATCACACCACCGTTCTGCACTCCATACAAAAAATTGAAGAGATGCGGCAGCATGACGAGAGTTTGAACAACCTTATTCAATCGGTAAGTGACTCATTGCATTAGGGTCATGAAAATTTTGCACAGAGACCGATGGAGTCGCGTGGTGGGAGCTGTGAACAATCCGGCGCTTGCCTGTATTTCCGTGGAGCAAAGCTCTGTTTTGCACAGGCAGCTAAACACACAAGCCTATTTTTTTGCTATACTTACAGAGAAATCAACATTTCCACAAGCCTTACTAATGCGGTTCTCTGTAATAGCTATATAAGACCTGTCTCGGAGTAGTAAGTGGGAGGGAGCTAAAGGAGCTCTCGATATATCTTTTATGGAATTCGCAGTAAGTAAGTCTGATCTGGTAAGGGAGCTTGGCCTCACACAAGGCGTAGTGGAGAAGAAGACCACGATCCCGATTCTGTCCAACATTCTGGTGGAGACCGACGGGGACAAGATTTGGCTGACGGCGACGGACCTGGAGTTGGGAATCAAGTGCGCGTGCCCGGCCCGGATCAAGAAAGAGGGGGCGGGCACGATTCCAGCCCGGCGCCTCCTGGACTATGTCCGTCTGCTGCCGGACGCCGAGGTAAGCGTCAAGCTGGGTGAGAACCAGTGGGCAAACTTCGTGTGCGGGCGCTCACGGACGCGCATTGCCGGCATGTCGCGTGAAAGTTTCCCAGAGCTGCCGCAGATGCCTGAGACGCTGGCTGAGATCCCGCTCAGCTTGCTGTCGCAGATGATCTCAAACACCATTTTTGCCATCTCAGCGGAAGAGTCGCGGTTCACGCTGAACGGCGCGCTGCTAATTCTCAACCCGACTGGTCTGGTAATGGTCGCCACCGATGGGCATCGGCTTGCCTTGGTGGAAAAGCGCGTGGAGTTGCCAGGTCTCACCTCATCGTTCCGGGCGCTGCTGCCGAAGAAGGCGATGAGTGAAATTCAGAAGCTCCCGAGTGATGACCCGACGCGGAAAGCTGAGTTTTCCGGCAACGATAATCACCTCTTCTTCAAGATTGATGGAAGGCTGCTGCTCAGCCGCAAGTTGACCGGCAATTTCCCTGATTATGAACGGGTGCTTCCCAAAGAGCATCCGCATGTCCTGGTGCTGCAGAAAGACGAACTGAAGTCCGCCATCGAGCGCGTGGCGCAGTTTGCAGATGAGCGCTCGAAGGCAATCAAGCTCCAGGTCTTGAATAATGAGTTAAAAGTTCACTCCTCCATCTCAGAAACGGGTGAGAGTGAAGAAACCATTCCGGTTGACTACAGCGGACCGGATGTAGAGATTGGTTTCAACGCACAGTATCTGATCGACTTCATGCGGTCAGTCGATCAGAGTGAGATTGCGTTTCATTTTAAAGATGCAAACAGTGCCGGCGAGCTCCGCCCGCATGGTGGTGCGCCTGAGACGGTGTACCGGTATGTGGTAATGCCTATGCGCATCTGACGCAGGCAGATAACACAACCAAGAGAGTTTTTGGAAGGCAGGTTACTGGAGACTTTATCGAAGCCCTCTGGAAAGCTGTGCCTGGAAGGTAGCTACGATGCTTGAAGTTGATAATTACGATTCCACTAATATCAAGGTCTTGGAAGGTCTGGAAGCGGTGCGGTTGCGCCCTGCAATGTACATCGGATCAACCGGTGAGATGGGGTTGCACCATCTGGTCTACGAAGTTGTAGACAACTCAGTGGATGAAGCGTTAGCTGGTTATTGTTCAGAGATCAGCGTTACGATCCACATCGATAACTCAATCACTATCGTCGATAATGGCCGCGGCATTCCGGTTGACATTCATGAAGCCGAGGGAGTTTCGGCGGCGCAGGTGGTGCTGACCAAGCTGCATGCCGGTGGTAAGTTCGATTCCAATACTTACAAAGTTTCCGGCGGCTTGCACGGGGTCGGCGTGAGCTGTGTAAACGCGCTATCGGAAACTCTGCATCTGGAAGTTTGGAAGAAGGGCGGCACCTGGGAGCAGGATTACGAAAAAGGCGTGCCGAAGGCGCCCTTAGCCCGAACTGGCAAGGCTTCGAAAACCGGAACCAAGATCACCTTCAAAGCCGACCCGACCATCATGGATGTCAGTGAGTACAATTTCGACACACTGGCGAATCGCCTGAGGCAGTTAGCGTTTCTAAATCGTGGCCTTAAGATTATTCTCTGCGATGAGCGTGGCGAAGATATCCGAACCGAAGAATTCTTTTTTAGCGGCGGTATCTCGGAGTTCATCAAGCATCTTAACCGCGGCAAGGCAGTGCTGCATGAGCATCCCATTCATCTGGAAGGGCAGCGCGATCTACCGAATGGTGGCGCCATCACAATTGAAGTAGCTCTGCAGTACAACGATTTGTATTCGGAGATGGTGTTCAGCTTTGCCAACAACATCAACACTGTTGACGGCGGGACACATCTAAGCGGATTTCGAAGCGCACTGACCCGAACTGTGAATGCTGCCGGTACGCAAGCAGGTTTGATCAAAGACCAGAAAGACAATCTGACTGGTGATGATGTTCGCGAAGGCTTAACAGCAGTGGTAAGTGTCAAATTGCCGCAGCCTCAGTTCGAAGGGCAAACCAAGGGCAAGCTCAACTCTGATATCCAGGGCTATGTAGTGCAGCTGGTAAATGAAAAGCTGGGGGAGTACTTCGAAAAGAATCCTGTTGTGACCAAGAAGGTTATCGGGAAAGCAATTGAAGCTTCGAGAGCGCGCGAAGCTGCACGCAAAGCGCGAGATCTGACGCGGCGCAAGGGTGCGCTCGATTCCGGTGGACTGCCAGGTAAGTTAGCTGATTGTCAGGAGAAGGATCCCGATCGCTGCGAGTTATTCCTTGTCGAGGGCGAATCGGCCGGCGGCACGGCTAAATCAGGCCGCGACCGACGCTATCAGGCTATTCTGCCACTCAAGGGCAAAATCCTGAATGTCGAAAAAGCCCGCTATGACAAGATGCTGGGACACGATGAAATTCGTGCCATGATCACAGCAATTGGTACCGGCATCGGCAAGGGCGAGGACTTCGATTTAGCCAAGCTGCGCTACGGCAAGATCATCATCATGACGGATGCTGATGTCGACGGCTCGCATATTCGTACGCTGCTGCTGACGTTCTTCTTCCGTCATATGCAGCAATTAATTACGCGCGGAAAAGTGTACGTTGCCCAGCCGCCGCTCTATCGCATCAAAAAAGGCAAGAGCGAGAAGTACATCAAAGACGATAAAGAGTTCACGCGCGAGATTCTGCGGCGTGCGACCGAGAACTTATCGGTAGAACTCGGTAACCATGGCAAGGAAGCGCAGGACGGTGTTGCAACAACTGTGGATGGTGCTGATTTACGCGCATTTTTGATGTCGCTCGATGACTTGGCCCAGATTGCAAAACGGCTGGAGCGGCGCGTTCGAGACCCGCGGGTTGTTGACGTGCTGTCCGACAGCTCGCTGCCTGTTGATGTCAAAACAGATTTGCAGAGCGAAGACAACGTGAAGCTTTTGGCAGAGCGTCTGCGAGCAGCCAAACTTGAAGTGGTGATGGAACGCGAGGAGGAGCATTCGGCCTGGATGGTCGGCTACAAAGATCCGACTAATGCAACTCGTTACATCAATACAGAGTTCCTCAGCATGCCGGAGTTTCGTAAGCTGCGGGCCCTGGTCAAGCAGGTTGCGAAGTTCAATATTCCACCTTTCACGCTGGTGAAAGATTCGCGTCGCGACGTGATACCGAACTGGCGTGACTTACTCAACACCGTGAAATCAGACGGCACGCGGGAAGTGAACGTACAGCGCTATAAAGGGCTGGGCGAGATGAATGCCGAACAACTCTGGGCCACCACGATGAATGCCGACACGCGCACAATGCTGCAAGTAGACCTGAAAGACTTCGCTGAATCGGAGCCAATCTTTTCCACGCTCATGGGTGAGGATGTAGAGAGCCGGCGCAAGTTCATCGAAGACAATGCACTCGATGTACGCAATCTCGATGTGTAGGTCTGCGGCACTCAATTAACCTAGACTGGCAACTGGGATAACGCAATGTCGACCGGGATTACGGTTCGAGTGAACCGGAAAGCAGCAGACCGCGTAGAGTCCGGCCATCCCTGGATTTTTGCCAGCGATATACTCGACCGCGGAGAGGCTATGCCCGGCTCCGCGGTTCGGGTGTTGGACCATCGCAGCAAGACGCTGGGAACCGCTCACTATAGTTCGACTTCGCAGATCACGTTGCGCCTGTTAAGCCGTCAGGCTGAAGTGGTCGACAGAGCCTTTCTCAAAGGCCGTATCATGAACGCTGCGGAGCTGCGGCGTCGGGTGGTCTCCGATACCAATTCGTATCGCCTCGTGCATGCCGAAGGCGATCTGCTGCCGGGTCTGATCATTGATCGGTATGGAGACTGGTTCTCCCTACAGTTGCTGGATCAAGGCATGGACAGCCTTGCCAGTGAAATCACTGAAGTTCTTGAAGAGCTATACCAGCCGAAGGGAATTGTTGCGCGTAACGATGCGCCCATGCGCGCTAAAGAAAATCTGCCGCTTGACATCAAGGTACTGAGAGGCGAGGTTCCGCCAACGGTGCCGATTCACATGAATGGACTGCAACTGCAGGCCGATCTAATAGGCGGTCAGAAAACCGGCGTCTATCTTGACCAGCGCGAAAACTATTTGGCTGCTCGGCGGTGGGGGCAAGGGCGCGCCCTCGATTGCTTCACGGGATCAGGCGGCTTTGCGCTCCACCTTGCCTCGGTTTGTGAATCCGTAGAGGCCGTCGATAGTTCGGCAGCAGCCATCGCCGGAGCCAAAGCGAATGCATCACTCAACGGACTAGCAAATATTGAGTTCCGCGAGAGCAACGTGATGGAATACCTTCCCAACATGGTGGCAAGCCGGCGCACTTTTGATTTGGTAGTTGTTGATCCGCCTGCGTTTACCAAGTCGCGCTCTGCGGTGGAGGGCGCAGCTCGTGGTTACAAGGAACTCAATCTGCGCGCACTGCGGTTACTCAGTAAAGGGGGCGTACTGGTAACGTGTTCCTGCTCGCATCACATGAGCGAGGCGCACCTGTTGGAGATAGTCGCTGCTGCGGCGCTCGATTCCGGCAAGCAGTTGCGCGTGCTGGAGCGCCGAACACAGGCGCAGGATCACCCCATTCTTCTCACCGTGCCGGAGACTCACTATTTAAAGTGTCTCCTGCTGCAAGTGCTTTAGAGAATCACGCGAGCGTCGCCCTCGCGTCGCGTGACATGTTGGCGATCTAAATATTCGAGCAAGGGCACCGCATATCTACGCGAGACTTGCGTCCACTCCTTAAATTCAGGTATTGAGAACTTGCGGCCCTTATGAAGAGCCAATGAATTTCGAATGTGGTTCAGGACGTCGATGTGAAAGATGACCGTGTCGGAAATCCGCACAAGCCGCTGCGCCTTGATCAGGGCTTCCAGCAACGCCCGGCCCTTTATCTGGTCGGCCCCGGCCTGCTGCAGAACTCCGGCTGGTGCAGGCGGCTGAAAACCAGCCTGGCGAAATGCGTACTCGATTTGCGACAGCAGCTTACTCTGTTCCGGATCGGCTTGAACCTTGTGGCTGACCAGCGAGATTAGATCGCCGGTAATGCGTAACTCCGGCATACCGGAGAAGACGGCGGCGGCTATAGCGGGTTCCAGAGTGAGACGTGCTTGCGCGATAGGAGCGCCAGCAGATTGCGGGTGCTGAGTGTGATAGGTCTTCAACCACAGAAGCAGACGAGCCCGCGCAGCCGCAAGCCACGCGGTAGTGAAAATCTTATTTGCCGCTTCGACGAACAACAGATTGCTAGTGGCTTTACTTGTCTTAATAAGGCTTGCAAGAGGCATGCCGGTGCGGCGCACCAAGTCAGAGATTTTCTTTCCATTCGAGCTCTCGCCCACAAGCAATTCAATCCGTTGCAGAGGATCAGCGGAAGCGAGAGAGGAAAGCCTTGCAATCGTGCGGGAACGATTCAATCGCACGGGTGGAAAAGGATCTACTACCACTCCGCCCGCAACTGTCGCAGCCGGGGAAGGACGCCGTAGAATAAAGCGATCACCGGGCAATAACAGCGCGGGAGTTGTCAGGGAGATTCGAGCAAAAGAGCGAGATGGTTTGCCATCCGCAGCTGGGCCAAACACTTTCAGATGAGCCTGAATCTCCGTTGTGCCGACGTGTAACAGGAAGTGCTCCCGCTTTTGGGGAACGCTCACATCACTCAACCATTCGACTTCAGAATCAAAAATCGTTGTGGGCGCAAGATCATTTTCGTGAGTCACAACGAAGCCTCGCTCCAACTCCAGGTGATCGACACCAGTCAAATTCATCGCCGTGCGTTCGCCAGGTTGAGCCTTCGTGACTGGCCGGCCATGCACCTGCAATGCGCGGATGCGGCCGTTCTTATCGCCCGGATAAAACCGGACTGTGTCTCCAACCTGCACTGCCCCGCCGGTCAATGTTCCCGTAACGACCGTGCCAAAGCCCTTGGCCGCGAAAGTTCGATCTATAGCAAGCCTGGCCAGCCCGTTAGCGCCGTGGGCAGTTGTCTCCCGGGCTAGTTGAGCAAGGGCGTTCCGTAAAGCAGGCAGGCCGTGCTGAGTACGCGCACTGACGGGCAAAATCAGAGACTGCTGAAGAAACGATCCGGCTACCAGCACCTTGATAGCTTCGGTAGTCTGTTGCAATTGATCAGGGCTGGCTATGTCAATTTTTGTGATCACTAGGAGACCACTTGGAATTCCCAGCAGGCGGCAGATCTCAAAGTGCTCACGCGTTTGCGGTTTGATGCCTTCGTCAGCCGCCACAATCAGCATGACCGCACCAATGCCACCTGCCCCTGCAAGCATATTCTTGACGAAGCGCTCGTGACCAGGAACATCAATAAAGCTAATGCTGACTTCACCCGGCAACCCGACGTGAGCGAAGCCAAGGTCAATGGAGATACCGCGGCGTTTCTCTTCAGCTAGACGATCGGTGTCAGTCCTGGTCAGGGCATGTATCAGGGTGGTCTTGCCGTGATCGATATGGCCGGCCGTGCCGACAACCAGATTGCAGGTTACTGGTGAGAATACTCCGCCATTCATTCTGCTTCTGCCGGAGAGTGCCGCTTTCCAGGTCGATGTCTTTCGCCGGCGACAATTGTACCCGGAGGCTGCTTCTTGATGACGAAGGTCGTTATCGAGGACGGCTCAATCAGAAAACCAAAGCGATTCCCTGTAAGCGGGAAACTTAGAAGCTGAGTCAGGTTGTCTGTTGCAGACGTACGATAAGGAGTGATTTGCCAAGAACCGGCCGGCAAATTGTCCACCTGATAAGTAATGTTCTGTCCTTCTGAGCCTTGCGACAGCGTTACCATCACAAGATTACTGTTGCCGTCGTAAGCAGCCACCGAGTTCTTTTCACTTACAGCTACGAATTGATAACCCGGCCTGATGAACTTAGAAAATTGAGCGAGCGAGTAATACTTGCGATTAACTGTGTAGCTGTAGGGAGAAGTTCCGTTCAGCGGATTAGCAAACAAACCCCAACCACTGCCGTTATCCACTGCCTGCCAGTAAACCCAGGCGTTTGCCTTCATCTCACGCAGGTCAGCGATAATGCCACGAGCCATTCTCAAGCCGGTTGCATCGCCATCCCCTATCTCGGACATCCACAGCCGTTTCCCCATGGCATTGGTCGCGGCCTGTAGAGCGGATCGTTGCGACCCTCCATAGGTGTGGGTATTAACTTGTGAAAGATATGCGCGCGCGGTGCTATCGTAAGCCGCCAAGCTGGAAACGCTAGTGTCAATATTCGTTTCTTCCGGACCACTCACACTCGTGTAAGTCATGCCCTTTTTGGTTAGTGAGGCACCGAGCTGCTTGATCATCTCGTTCTGATTAATGGGAGAAAAACCGCATCCCTCCTGCCGATTACCGAAATGCCAGTAACCTGATGCAGGCTCATTTAACGCAGTTACCGTCCGGAAGGTAACGCCCCATGCATCGTGAAAGTGCTGAACTACCGCAGTCAGGTAATCAGCAAAGCCGGGGTACGCATCCCGACGAAGGTTATCTGAAGCGTTAACTCCCCCACTTACACTGCCGCTAATGGTCATCCAGTAAGGTGGGGAGTTAGAGAAGGCCTCTTCAATTGTGACGCCCTTCTTGATGGCTTCTGCCAGTACATATCGCTGGTTGGCATCTTGCGTCCAGTCATAATTTCCGGAAGTCGCTGCAAAGCCGGGAACGCGCGCGCGAAATTCTAAGAACGTACGATTCGGCGGCAGGAAAGAAGGGTTCTCACCTCCACCGATGTTGTAACGAACAATGTTGAGGCCAAGCCCCTCGGAGGGGTCGAAGAATTTATCTATATATTCGGAACGTATCGGTTCAGGGTAGCCGCCGACAACGTTGGCCCACCAGGCAAGCGAAGTTCCCCAGCCCTCAAAAGTCTGATAGCGGGTATTCAGGTCAATTACCGCAGTTCCCTGGCTGTAAGCGATGTGCGGCAGCGCGGTATAGACAGCCACAGCGATGGCAAGCAGGCCTCGACGATATCTGAGCATTTTGATCGCGGTGCCGAACAGTTCTTCTCAGTTGCCCGAGTCTGAGCCTACTTTAAGCACGGCCAGGAAAGCTTCCTGCGGGATCTCGACACGGCCAACTCGCTTCATCCGCCGCTTGCCTTCCTTCTGCTTTTCCAGAAGCTTGCGTTTACGCGAGATATCGCCGCCATAGCACTTGGCCAAAACATTTTTGCGGATGGCTGAAATGGTTTCCCGCGCTATGATCTTGTTCCCAATCGCAGCCTGCAGGGCGACCTCGAACATCTGCCGCGGAATCAGTTTGCGCAGTCGTTCGATCAGGCCCTTGCCACGCTCAAAAGCGAAGTCGCGATGAACAATCAGCGAGAGCGCATCTACCGGTTCGCCTGCCACCAGTACGTCGAGCTTCTGCATAGGTGAAACACGATGGCCAGAGAGCTGGTAATCAAGCGACGCATAGCCGCGCGAAGCTGATTTTAGTCGATCATAGAAATCCAGAACGATCTCATTCAGCGGCATTTCGTACAGCAGCATCACCCGATTACCGCCGAGGTACTCGAACTTCTTTTGCGTTCCGCGTTTCTCTTCCAGCAGCTTGAGGATTTCGCCAATATACTCCTCCTGCGTAATGACGGTTGCGTCAATGATGGGCTCTTCAATTTGTCCAATGGAGGACGGGTCTGGGAACTTCTGCGGGTTATCGACTTCAATGATTTCGCCCGCGGTCGTTGTTACACGAAAGCGTACGCTGGGCGCTGTCGTGATCAGGTCGATCTGGAACTCGCGCTCCAGCCGTTCCTGAATGATCTCCAAATGCAGCAACCCTAGGAAGCCACAACGAAAACCGAAGCCGAGAGCAGCCGAGTTCTCTGGCTCGAAATTAAAAGCGCTGTCATTCAGCCGAAGCTTTTCCAAAGCGTCGCGCAACAGGCCGTGCTCATGCGACTCAACCGGATAGAGGCCAGCAAAGACGAGTGGTTTGATCTCTTGAAAGCCAGGCAGCGGTTCAAGTGCCGGATGCTCCAGCTCGGTAATCGTGTCGCCGATTTTGGCATCAGAAACAGTCTTGATATTGGCAAAGATAAAGCCCGCTTCGCCTGCGCTGAGCTGGTCGCAGGGGACTGGTTTCGGCGATTGAAAGCCGAGCCCCTCCACTTCATGAACACTACCATTGGCAAACAGACGGATCTTCTGTCCCTTGCGAAGGGTGCCGTCCACGATGCGGGTAAGAATGATCACACCGCGGTAAGGATCGAACCAGGAATCGAAGATGAGCGCGCGCAGCGGAGCGTTCGGGTCGCCGGTGGGCGCCGGCACCCGATGAACAACGGCTTCCAGAACTTCCTGGATGCCTATGCCGTTCTTGGCGCTGGCCAGCACAGCGTCTGTTGCATCGATTCCGACAAGCTGTTCTATTTGTTCGCGAATGCGTTCCGGCTCGGCAGAGGGCAGATCGATTTTGTTAATGACCGGAATAATTTCAAGATTATGGTTGACCGCGAGGTAAGTATTGGCAAGCGTTTGGGCTTCTACGCCCTGTGACGCATCCACCACCAGCAGCGTGCCTTCGCAAGCTTGTAGGCTGCGCGAGACTTCGTAGGTGAAGTCGACATGACCAGGGGTATCGATCAAATTCAGCTGGTACAGTTGCCCATCCAGCGCTTTGTATTCCAGCCGAACGGCGTGGGCTTTGATTGTGATTCCGCGTTCGCGTTCCAGATCCATGCTGTCCAGAACCTGCTCCATCATTTCGCGCTGGGAAAGCGCGCCGGTGAATTCAAGCAGACGATCGGCGAGAGTGGATTTCCCGTGGTCGATGTGCGCAATAATGCTGAAATTGCGGATAAAACGGGGCTCCATGTGTGTGAGGTAGACTGAGGGGTAAACCGAATTATCCCATAGCGAGCGCACCTCTGCGCCTGCTCACCTCAATGCCCTACAGAACTTTCCAAGGAACCATGGACGCGCGAGACTTGCGCATCGGCATTGTGGTGAGCCGTTTCAACGAATTCATTACTGAGCAATTAGCGATTGGTGCGTTGCAGGTTCTCGAAAAGCATGGTTGCCAGCAGAGCAACATCAGCCTCGTCAAGGTTCCAGGCGCTTGGGAACTTGCCATAGCCGCCAAGGCGCTCGCTCCAAGGTGCGACGCGGTGGTTGCGTTAGGTGCTGTTGTGCGCGGCGATACTCCGCATTTCGAATATGTGTGCACGGGCGCCAATGACGGGCTAAATCGAGTGAGCCTCGACACCGGAGTTCCCATCGCTTTCGGCCTTCTCACAACCAACGACATGCAGCAGGCAATGGATCGCGCAGGCGGCAAGAGCGGCAATAAAGGTTCAGAAGCGGCCGAAGTCGCAATCGAACTAGCGAACCTGCTTCGCCAATTGCGGGAAACTCAGTAGCATGGCCGCTCGACACCGTTCCAGAAAGCGTGCGTTGCAAGTATTGTTCGAGTGGGACATGCGGCGAGAGCCTATCGACCGCGCTATAGCGCACTACTACGAGACGTTGCACACCGAGGAAGAGGGCGAGAGCGAGAGCGAAAAGCGCCTGAAGCCGGATGTGTTTATGGAGCAACTGGCGCGCGGCACTGTCAGCAACATCGAGAAGATCGACAAGCAGATTCAGCAGAAAGCAGAAAACTGGCGGCTTTCACGCATGGCTGTTGTGGACAGAAATATTCTTCGCCTTGCTATTTACGAATTGAGCTTGAACTCAATTCCTGCTCCGATTGTGATTGATGAGGCAATGGAATTAGCCCGGCAGTTTTCTAACGATGAGTCGGTTTCGTTTATCAACGGAATGCTGGACGCTGTACGCCGACAGACCCTGAGCGCTGGCGCAGAAGCTTAATTTAGGGCTCACCGGCGCTTGTTGCATATCTGCCCCAAATTCTTCCTCGCTGTTTAAAGATTAGAACCGGCAATGAAGGCTTGAACTGGAGGGGATTGTAAGATCAAAATCGATGCCGAAGTGGGTAAGCGTTTACACGCCAGCCGAGCCATGCTGCACCTCGAATGGTATCGCGATGAACGCCGAACCGAGTTGAGAAGGCAAGAGGACTCGTTAACGCAGGTGCAGAACACGCGTTACCAACGGAGGGACGACCTTCGGGATCCAAACACTCGAGACAAATACGAAAGCTCTCTACTTCTTGCTCCGAAAGGTACCTCCGTCATCGTGACCATAGGGGAAGAGTCTGGTGACTCAGAGGACCAGTAACTGTCGCTATCGCCGACCTGGTTCGACAGCAACTGCTCGCGTAAGCCCGATCACAGACTAGTCGTAGAATGAAGTGCCGAACCTAAGGAGGGCTGCCACTTGAATCAAGCGAATCTGAAACCAATTGAGAAATTGGAACTGAAGCAGATGACGGACCACAACCCAAAGCAATGGTCCGCTCCACGCATCAACGATTTGGTTTTGTGGAGCAAATCTCTCAAGCAATTCAGAAGCGTCTTTCTGAACATGAGCCAAATGGAATGGCTTCGCGTAAAAGATGTCATGCCGGATGGAGCGCAGGCGGCTGTCAGAGCTTCAACTATGGTTGTAGAGCAAACTGTGAACCCGGGTGAACTGGGCTTCCATGGTTGTTCGGCTGCTGCTGCCAAGCAGATCTTAACTGGGATTAAGCGTCAATCGCAAAATGGTTATCTTGCCGATTGGAAGGCGTTTTATCTGGGGTCAGGCCCTGAACACTCGCTGGGTTACATTGAGCCTTCGGAAGCCCCGGGCGCCGGTGCTCAAGGTGTTCTTTTAGTTGTTGCGAGTAGTATGCCTTTGAAGCGGATCTTCATCAGCAATATTGCCGTTCCACCCGGTCTCGATTCACAGGCCAAAGCATTCAAGATCAAAGAACTGCTTGGATTGGATCGCTCGGCTGTGCTGATGGACGAGCTCGGAAAACAAAACAAGTTCATAGAGATGACCGACTCGGAAGATAACACCGAGCGCATCATTCCGTGGGCGATCGCGGAGCGTTATTGTTCCGCAAAGGACTCCGGCATCCCAATCACATACGACAAGCAATCAATGAAGTTCTCGCTGGCACTCGCCTGATTCGTCGGTCATTTTCCGATACAGAAAGTGCTGAAGATTCGGCCGAGAATGTCGTCGGCAGTTGTCGCGCCAGTCACAGCGTCAATCGGGCGAAGCGCTGCATACAGATCAATCAGAACCATTTCGTGCGGTATCTGAAATTCAATTGCTCGCCTTGCATTCTCGAGCGCCTCCAGGCTTTCCCGAAGCAGGTTAGCTTGCCGGATATTAGTAATGCTGCCATCTTCCGGCGCTGCCAGTCCATTCGGTGCGAGCCGCTGTAGGATAGCTTGGCGTAAATCTTCAATGCCTTCGCCGGTTTCGGCAGAGACAACTGCCGCCATTACAGGTTGATGCGGATGGCGCGGTAAATCAGCCTTGTTGCCGACCATCAGTGGCCGACGCTCGGCGAGTTTTGCCTGGAGCGCAAGCTCGTCTTCGGTTACGTCCACGGAGAGATCAATGACTATAAGAGTTAAATCGGCGTCAGCCATTGCCTGGTAACTCCGCTCAATGCCGAGACTCTCTACCAAGTCTTCACCTTGACGAATACCGGCAGTATCGACCAGTCGCACAGGGATTCCGTTCAATGAAAAGCTTTCTGAAACGGTGTCTCGCGTTGTCCCTGGGATATGAGTAACAATGGCGCGATTTTGCTCAAGCAGCCGATTGAATAAGCTACTCTTGCCAACGTTAGGCAGACCGGCAAGAGCGAGCGTGAACCCTTGAAAGACAAGTGCGCCGCTCTTGAAACTGCCGGCAAGCTCTGACAGTTGCCTTATGATTGGCGCAAGACGGTTCGAAAGTTCTGACCAGGGCGCCACGCTAACATCATCTTCGGCGAAGTCGATACCGGCTTCAAGCAGTGAAATCAGCTGGAGCAGCTGTTCTTTAACCGGCTCAATACGGCGCGAGACCGAACCCTCCATTTGCTGCGCTGCCACTCTTGCCTGGTACAGCGTGGTCGACTCGATCAGATCCCTGACTGCTTCTGCGCGAGGCAGATCGAGCCTGCCATTCAAATATGCTCGCAAACTAAATTCGCCGGGTTCTGCGAGACGTGCTCCAAACTCTACCGCTCGTTCAAGGCAATGAGTAAGAACTATGGGCGCGCCGTGACAGCTTATCTCGATTACATCTTCGGCAGTATAGGAACGTGGCGATTGGAAGAATGTCACGACAACAGTGTCGATGGATGAACCGCCCTCATCAGTCAACTGAGCTAGTTGCGAACGCCAACTCTCCCAACGAACTGGTTGAGAGAACTGAAGAATGTGCTCGGCAATTTCGCGAGCCGCACGCCCTGATAATCGAATGACGCCAAGCCCGCCGCGACCTGGAGGCGTGGAGAGTGCGACGATCGTGTCGCGTGCATTCATCAACTAACGAGGAGGGCGGGGACGATCGCTTCGAGAACCGCGGCTGAAACCGGGACGGCCGCCTCCAGCTCGACGATCATCGCTTCGGTTGAAGCTATCTGATCGAGGTCCACGCGGCGGAGCAGGCAACGCAGGTGGTGTCGGCATATCGGATGGAACAAGCACCACGGCACGGGCTGGTCCTAAGCCAACACTTTCGCTCCGAAGCTCTGTCTCCTCGCGTAAAGCCAAATGAATCACGCGACGCTCACGGCTGGTCATGGGGTTGAAGTGAAACGGCGTGTGTGTGCGCTTCACTTTGTCGGCCGCGGCAAGAGCCGATAACCGAAGCTCTTCCACACGAAGCAGGCGGTAATTGTTTGCGTCGAAAGAGATCAGCCCATGGTCCTCAGACGGCATCCGCAAAGCTTCCATCGAAAGGTGCTCGAGCGAAAGTAGGAGTTCAGCCCGATTCGCCAGTAGCAGATCAATATCGTCCCCATCAAAGGAGACAGTCACTTCAGGGTTTTCTACTTCCGGGTGAGGGTTGGTGAGCGTCTGCAGGCTGTACGAAAGTGCAAACCCGGCATGCTTTAAAAGCGGCAACAGGAAGGCATCAAGTTTGGGCTGCAACGCGTTGACTGTGTACTTCATCAGCCTATTTCTTCACAACCTTCCGGACCGGTGCTTTACTAACCGGCAGTGGCGGAGGTACAGGCGCGGGCATCATCCGATTGATTAACAACTGTTGCGCGATTCCCACCAGGTTTCCGGTCAACCAATATAGTACAAGGCCAGCTGATGCATAGTAGAACATGAAACCGAAGAACAGCGGCATCATCATCATCATGCGCTGCTGGCTCGGATCTACACCGGCGGCTGGAGTCATGCGCTGTGTCAGGAATTGCGTAGCAATGAGAATGATCGGCAGAAGATGAATGGGAAGGCTCTCGGGCGAAGATAAATCCGGCACCCATAACCAGGGCGCATGGCGAAGCTCAATGGCGATGCTCAACACGCGGTAGAACGCATAAAAGAAGGGAAGCTGAATCACCATAGGCAGGCAACCGCCAACAGGATTGACACCTTCCTTCTTGTAAAGGTCCATGACCTCCTGGTTCTGTTCCGACTTCTTCGGATCACGAATGCTGATGTTCTTGTATTTGGCATTGATCGCCTGGATCTGCGGCTGCAGCTTCTGCATTTTCCGGGCAGACTTCAGGCTGGAAAGCCGGAACGGAAACAGGGCGAGATTGATGATCAGCGTGACGACGATAATGGCCCAACCGAAGTTGCCCGTTACATGATCGTTCACCCAGTTCAACCAGAGGAACAGCGGTTTAGCGAGTATGCCAAAGAAGCCCCAGTCAACAATTTGCCCGAGCTTGGGATTCACCTTGTTGAGAATGTCAATGTCTTTGGGACCCACAAAAAGCGAGAAGCTGTTTTGAGAACCGGTTGCGAGGCCCGCTCCAACGAAAGCTTCCGGCTTGTCTGATCCAGGCATCTTTACGTCGTCGCTATAGGTACGAATCTCTAACGAGCCGGGGTCACTAGGCAGCCCAACGGCAGCGAAGAAATTATCTTCCAGGCCCGCGAATGTGTAATTGCCTGAATCGGTAATAGGCCCATTCTTAGCGTCCTTCGGTACCTTCGTCACCAGCTTTCCCGCGCTTGCATCGTAGCGAACAGTGTGCTCGTTTTGGGATGCGTTACGGACCTTCTGATCTCCGAATCCGGCGCGCCACATTAGAAAGTGCTGGACCGGGTTGCTGTTCAGCAGGACCTGCGACTTCACATCAGCGAGATAGGTATTGGGGCCGAAAGCAAAGGACTTTCGAATAGTAGTTTGGCCGTCCGAGTATTCGTAATCAATACCTAGTCCATCGGCTGCCGGCTTTGCCTGGTACAACACTGTGTTCGGGTCGGTCGTGATTTTCTGGTCTTTAATCTGGATGGCAAACGCCGGCGGAACGTCTTTAGCAGCGTTGTTGATTAGCTCCAAAGGCTTGCCAGTGTTGTCCTGATACTTCTTCAAAACCCAGCGCTTCACCACCCCACCACGATTGGAGATGATCACGTGGTACACCGCCGTATCCACATCAAAGGTGGATTCCGCCGTGCCTTGAATCTGCCCAACCGATTTAAAAGCAGGCAAGGGCGCCGTTGCTGAGGAGCTTGCAGGCTGCTGCGTGACAACCGCTGCTTCTTTCTTGTCGACTTTGGTCAGAGGCTTGGGCCCGGGCGCTGGCTTAAACAGGTACTGGGAGACAAGGAGTACCAGCATCATCAGTGCTAAGGCGAGCGGAAGGCGCTTTTCCAGGGAGGGCGGCTTGGCAGGCAGGCCGCCGGGATTAGTAGACATATTAAAACTTCAAACCTGTGTTTCGGACGTTAACGAACCGGATCGTGTCCGCCCTCATGAAACGGATGACAGCGACCCAGCCGAAGCATGCCCAACCAGACGCCCTTCCAACAGCCGTGTTTGCTAACCGCTTCCATCATGTACTCGGAGCAGGTCGGATAGAAACGGCAAGCTGATGGCAAAGCAGGAGAGATGAACAGCTTGTACCCTTTTAGGATAGCGATGAGGAGCTGTGACATTTCACGAGTACCCGGACTATCTCCCGGCAGAGGTCAGAAAAGTCGGCTTCGAGAACGGTACGCCTGGGATTGAAAACAACGATCCAGCCGTTCGTGAGAGTTGACTGATGCATGCGGACAGACTCCCGCATACGACGTTTGATGCGGTTGCGGGTAACTGCCTTGCCAAGCGCGCGCGGACATGTAAAGCCAAAGCGCGTTGGCATATATCCCTCCTCCGTCGCCCTGCAAAAAGCGACAAAGAAGCGACTCGTAATGCGAACACCTGTCTGGTAAGTGGACCGGAATTCGGCCGACCGGGTAACGCGGTTTGCTTTGGGGAGAGACAGCGGAGCAAGCTAAAGCGAAAAATTATCGAGATTCGCGCACGGCGCGCTCATCGCTAACGGTTAACTTATGACGGCCCTTGGCACGACGACGTGCCAGAACAGCCCGACCATCAGCCGTCTTCATGCGCACACGAAAGCCATGGGTCTTGGCGCGCTTGCGGTTATTAGGCTGAAAAGTACGTTTCGGCATTCTAGATCCTTACTGACTGAGACTTGCGGGATAATCAGAGTAGGCGCGCAGGAAACCTGTCCGCCACTACCGCCCAAAGGATTAGTATAGTTCTGTTCGATACGGCTGTCAAAAGCACCTCTTGACCGAGCTCAGGCAGACGGCTCCTTTACATGGGCTCAACGTACATGGATACACTGCGCAAACTCTATGCCGAAGCAAAACTATAGGATCGAAACTGAGCAAGAAGACGATGACCGGTGGATTGCTGAAATACTTGACCTACCCGGAGTTTTAGCGTACGGCGATACGCGCGAGGAAGCAATCGCCAATGCCGAAGCTATCGCTTTTAGGGTGATCGCTGATCAAATCGAAGAGAGTAAGATCGCTACCGGTCAGGTTTCTTTTGTATACGCGTGAGTAGATGGCCAGCCTGCAAAGCTAAGCGCGTTTTCGCGGCTATTTGTCGCAACGGCTGGATTGTAAAACAAAGTAAAGGTGGATGGCACAAGCAGATCCATCCCGATCACCCTGACCGGAACGAGGTAACTTGGTCTTTCCACGATTCGGCCGAAATCGGGCCTAAGATGCTAGCCCGAGTCGCGAAATCTTTCAGGCTTGTTCCAGAAGATCTATAACTAAGCAAGGCCAGTCTACAATCGAAAAATGTCCGCTACGGCAGTTCCGGATCTCCTTCGCACCAAATACGAAACGGTTATTGGCCTGGAAGTTCATGTCCAGCTCGGCACTAAGACCAAGATATTTTGTTCCTGTCCAGTCGAATTCGGTAGCCATCCAAACACCAACGTGTGCCCGGTCTGTCTCGGTCTACCCGGTGCTTTGCCTGTCATGAGCCGGCAAGCTGTGGAGTCTGCCATTAGCGCCGCTCTCGCATTGGGGTGCCGCGTTAATTCACATTCGCAATTTGCCCGCAAGAATTACTTCTATCCGGACTTGCCCAAGGGTTACCAAATCTCGCAGTATGACCAGCCCCTGGCAGAGTTCGGGGCGGTCGGCATCGAGGTTGATGGGTTGAAGAAACGCGTTGGCGTTACTCGCGTGCACATGGAGGATGATGCTGGTAAAAGTATCCACGACGGCTTCCGTGATTCTGACCGCTTCACATACGTTGATCTGAACCGATCCGGCACGCCGTTGATTGAGATTGTGAGTGAGCCTGACATGCGCTCCTCTGACGAGGCGTACGCGTACCTCACCGAAGTCAAACAGATCATGCAGTACATCGGCGTCTCGGATTGCGACATGGAAAAAGGCCAGCTGCGGTGCGACGCGAATGTCAGCATTCGTCTGCGGGGCGCCGAAAAGTTCGGCACCAAAGCCGAAGTCAAAAACCTCAACTCTTTTCGATATCTCAAGATGGCTTTGGAATATGAGGTTGAGCGCCAGACGGAGTTGATCGAGTCAGGCGGTCGGGTAGCGCAAGAGTCGCGTCTATACAACGTCGAGAGCGGACGGACTGTTGCGATGCGAAGTAAAGAGCAGGCGCACGACTACCGCTACTTTCCCGAGCCGGATCTGGTGCCTCTGCGCGTGAGCCAACACTGGCTGCATCAGGTGCAATCGCGATTGCCGGAGTTGCCGGCTGCTCGCCGCGCGCGGTTTGTCACCGAGTATGGATTGCGTGAGTATGATGCGCAGGTGCTAAGCCTGGAGCGCGCGACAGGTGACTACTTCGAGCGTGCAGTTAAGCCGAGCGGTGATGGCCGGCTCACGGCTAACTGGGTGGTTGGCGACTTGATGGCATTGCTGAAGGCAGGGGGCAAGTCAATCGAAGACTCGCCGGTTACAGCGGAGAATCTGGGCGAACTCATCGCTCTGATTAGCAAGGGTGAGTTATCGGGTAAGCTGGCCAAGGACATTTTGCCCAAGATGTTCAACTCGGGGGAAACTGCAATTGCCATTGTCGAGCGTGAAGGCCTGAAGCAGATCTCCGACTCCGGCGCTCTGGAAAAGCTTGCGGACGAGGTAATTGCGGCCAATCCGAAGCAAGTGGAGCAGTATCGTGCCGGCAAGGTCGCACTACTCGGTTTCTTAGTCGGGCAATTGATGAAAGCGAGCCGCGGCCAAGCAAACCCTGCTTCTGCCAACGAGATTCTGAAGGAGAAGCTGGCTTAGGACGATTGCATCAGTGCTGAGCGATCCTCATTATGATGACGGACGTCAATGCCCTTTACCAAGTACAGGACATCTTCGGCGATGTTAGTCGCATGGTCGGCAATGCGCTCAAGGTTGCGCACTGTAGATAGAAGGTAAAGAGCCTGCGAAATATGCTGCGGGTTCTTCTCCATGAAACTGATCAGCTCATGGTAACTAGCTGTGCGCATATTATCCACCGCATCATCTGAGGCCAGAACGCTGCGTGCCAGTTCCGCATCGCGGCTGACGAAGGCATCCAGCGCCTTTCGCACCATGCTCTGGGCAAGACCGGCAATATGCGGTATATCAATCAGTGGCTGAATAATGGGCTCTTTCATCAGAGCCAGCGCACTCTGGGCAATGCTGGCTGACAGATCGCCCATCCGCTCCAAGTCGTTGTTTATCTTGATAGCGGCAGTTACCAGCCGCAGATCAGCCGCACGTGGCGCCTGCAAAGCAAGAAGACTAATCGCCATATCATCAATTTCAATCTCGAGTTCATTGATGCGGCGCTCGTTCTTAACTACCTGCTCGGCCAGTTCGTGGTTCTTTTCGACAACGCCCTGTACGCTCCGATAGACGGCGCTCTCTACCAGTGCGCTCATCTCGAGCAGTTTGCCTTTCAGCTGTTCTAATTCGTTATCAAAGTGACGCACGGGTTCCTCGACAGGCATTTCGGCTTCGGCAATCAACCGAACCGGCCTGTAACATAATCTTCTGTTTCTTTCTTTCCAGGATTTTGGAAAATTTTCCGCGTATCGTCGAACTCAATCAGCTTACCTAAGAGAAAGAATCCGGTTGAATCGGCCAAACGCGCTGCCTGCTGCATGTTGTGCGTAACGATAACAATTGTAGTAAGGCTCTTTAACTGGAACAACAACTCCTCAATTTTAAGAGTGGCAATCGGGTCCAGCGCAGAGCAAGGCTCATCCAGTAGCAACACTTCCGGTTCAACTGCTAGAGCACGAGCAATGCAGAGCCGCTGCTGCTGACCACCGGAGAGCGCGGAAGCTGGTCGATTGAGCGTGTCTTTCACCTCGGTCCAGAGCGCGGCGTGCTCCAGACTTCGCTGAACGGCTTCATCGATCACCGACTTCTTCCGAATGCCGTTGACGTGCAAGCCATACGCAACGTTGTCGAAGATACTTTTCGGGAATGGATTCGACTTCTGAAATACCATGCCCACGCGCCGCCGGACATTGGTGACATCCATTGAAAGAAGGTTCTCGTTATCAAGCAGTAGCTCGCCTTCCACCTTGGTGTTGCGCACTGTTTCATTCATCCGGTTCATCGTTCGGAGAAAGGTGGATTTACCGCAGCCCGAAGGTCCTATGAAAGCTGTAATCTTATTGGGCTGAATCTCCATGTTGATGTCATGGAGAGCCTGAAACGAACCATAGAAAAAGTTCAAATCCTTCACTCGCAGCTTCGCCATGGCTGAAGGCTTACTTGACTGAATACCAATAGGCGCCATTACTTCCATCTGTCCAAGCGATTGTTGTTGTGGTGTGTAATCACAGATTATCTCCTTGCTGACGCCGGGCCCCGAGCGATGATCATGCGCGCCGTGACGTTGATTAGCAGCACTAGCGTCAGTAACACGAACCCGGCAGCCCACGCCTGCTTATGCAAATCCTCTTCCGGAGCAATGGCATAGTTGTAGATCATTACCGGCAATGTGGCTGTGGGTGCCATCCAGCCCTTACTCCAGAACATATTGCCGAGTGCCGTAAACAGCAGTGGCGCTGTCTCGCCGGCAACCCGCGCCAGATTCAGCATCATGCCCGAAACCAGTCCTGAGATAGCTGCAGGTACAACTACCGTGAAAATCGACTTGGCTTTTGTCGCCCCTAGTGCCAGCGCACCCTCGCGCATCGAGTTTGGAATAGCTCGCAGAAACTCTTCTGTTGTCCGCACAGCGATGGGAATCATCATAATTCCCAACGCTACCCCTCCAGCAAATGTTGAGTAATGCCGCATCGGTCTGACCACGACCGCATATGCGACGATCCCGATCACGATGGAGGGAACCCCGTTCAACAGATCGACAACATATTTCAGGATAAAGGCGAATGTTCTGCCGCTATACTCGGCCAGGTAAACGCCAGCCAGGAAACCGATCGGTACGCCGATTGCAGTAGCCAGCAGAAGCACCTTGCCGCTTCCAATGATCGCATTTGCCATTCCGCCCCCAGTCTCGCCAGAGGGTTTCGGCAGCTTTGTGAAAAAGGCTAGATTCAGCGAGCTAACTCCATGCCAGAGTAAGTATCCGAGAATAAAAAACAGAACGCCGATCACAACAACCGTGCAAACGCCGGATAACGAGAGCATGACGGAGTTAACAATCTTGCGCCGTCGTGAGATTTCGACCATCATCAGGGTTGCTTTCGGGTCTTCAAGACCCTCTCCTGTGAGTTGTAAGAATGAACACCCGGGCGAGAGCGTTGATGACAATCGTCAATCCAAAGAGCACCAGCCCGAGAAAAATCAGCGAAGAGACATAGAGGGAACCACTCGCTTCCGCAAACTCGTTGGCGATGACAGCTGCGATGGAGTAACCGGGCGAGAGCAGAGACGCTGTAATCTTCGGAGTATTGCCGATCACCATGGTGACGGCCATGGTTTCGCCAAGCGCGCGGGCCAGGGCCAAAAATATAGAGCCCATAATTCCGGTACTGGCATTTGGTATGACAATCTGCCACGTGGTCTCCCACTTCGTTGTTCCTAAGGCGAGCGATGCTTCCCGTTGGTCTCGCGGAACAGCGAGTAAAACTTCGCGCGATACCGAAACGATAAACGGCACCACCATCACTGAC
>CAXTWQ010000085.1:0-8222 GCA_964248065.1 uncultured Bryobacteraceae bacterium
CATCTGTGAAAAAGTGTGCTCTAACAGGTTGACTCTTGGACTCAGAAGTCTATACGTCCAGGTGGATTCCACGAGTGAAGTACGTTTCCCAGCCCTAGAAGGTCATTTGGGAGAATAGGACGTCTTGAGTTCAAGCCGTCCTATGCGATCCCTGAAGCTTCTCACCCTGTTATGTCTGCCATCTCTGGGGATACCTCAGGAATCCCAGCAGGACATCTCTACCGCCATTAGGCAAGATCCTAAAACCGCCTACTACAATGTCAAGAGATTGTATGTGCAGTTTTGGCAACCATCTGCCCCTCCCAAATCGGCTCCCGGCACGACTCAACCAAAGGAGGTGGACCTGGAGAGCTGCGAAAGGGGTTCAGAGTTCTTGGCTGCCGAACCGACCGGGAATGAATTAGCCAAACAGTTTGCTGACTTGGCTGCTGAGATCGTCCAGTGGCGTTGGCAATTGCGGCAGATTGGCTATCCCGAGAACGTCTGGCGTCCGATGCTTATTCGATTTGAGGATCAACAGATTGCGATAGCGACTCAAAGCGGCAAGCTCGACACGCAAAACGGCCAAGTTTACAGGAATTTCGCTAAGCAGCTCGCCCAAAGCCTGAATGGTTACGCTCAAACGCATCCGGGTTTTCCGAAAGCGATTGTCGAAGGGGAATGCGGAGCGGGCGCCTTCTCCGTCCGCTTTTCAACCGAGCCGCCCGGGGGGCGCATTTCCATCATTCCTCAGTTCTGGTACATGCTTTGTGAGGCAAGCAAAATAGACCCGTCTAATCCTAAGACTTGCAACAAATGGCACGACGTCGTCACGACGGAAGAGCCCGTTTCCGGGGGCTATGTTTATACGGTCAGATGGCCTGATGGCACCTCAACGGAAGGCAGGATAGACGCTTCACGCTTTTCCAACGATCTTGAGACAAACATAGTTCTCAAACGGTGATCGAGCATTGCCTGAGCCTCTACAGGACTTTAAGCGTTTTCTCATCGAATTTCGCGGCTTGTCAAAGTGGGCTGTCGGAGGTTTGGCAGTTCCCTACGTCGGCTCTCTTCTTTCGATTTCTCCGCCCTGGCCGCGCGCAATCACGACCGTAACTTCGCTTATCGAGTTGCTGACCCTGATCTTTGCCTTTCAGTTCTTGCGGTCGTCTGCCAGGAAAAAAGTTAGCAAGGTGATGCTCGTAGCTGGGGCGCTGCTACTCGGCCTCGGGATAATCTACCTCATTGCATATTCTCAGCTTGTCTACGAGACGCCCGTAACACACGCTCGCTTCGTCAAAGGACTGGTATGCACGGCGGATGCGAAACAACTCTTTCCCGCGAAATGCCCCAACCTGGGTATGGATGAACTGAACACTGCAGAATATGATGCCGAACGCTTATGGACGCTTTCCTCAATCACCTATGTGAGGATAGGATTGATAGCAACATGGGTATGCTGCTTCATCTCCTTATCCGTGACCATTGCTGCGTTCATTCTTTTTCAGATGAAACCTAGAGCCACCTCAAAACCATGGAAGCTGCCCGCGGCGAACATCGAGCACTAGCTCACCTACTTTGGGGTGCAAGATAGGCGCGGCGAGCGCCCCGGCTTGCTTGGGGTAGTCTGGGGCGGCACATAGGGCTGTGAAAGCGATTCGCGCAAGAACGGTGTTAGCTGGATACGGAAGGGGAGTTCCGCTGGTCCGCTTCGCCTGGAATCCGTTTCTTGTCCGTACGACGCGCTTTGCTTCAGCGGAGCGGGCGTAGGCTTTCGACCGGCTGCACTGGAGGCAACTGGAATGAGCAAACGAGTTACGCGGGCTGGGCGGCAAATCAGTGGCTTCGCGTTGCAAGTTGCCGTATAACGCGCATCTCGTAGATTGAGAACTCAACGTCGCGCCAGAACGCCCATGTCGGTAGGGCTAGGCTCAACCGGTCACGTTAGCTCAGCTCCTGGATTGTCGGCGATCCGGAAACTAGGGAGCAGTGTCGCTCCGCCTCCGGCGCCGCGACACCGCTCCTGCGACACTGAAGAAGGACCGAAAGGACCGCTACCTGTGTTCTGGGACCGAAGTGTCACCTATGTTCCGGGCCATACACAACAAACCCTTCCCTATCTGCCCGGTTGCGTCTCTATTAAACGATACTGCCCGGTTGCTTGGTCCCTCTGTCGCTGAACTGTCTTGGCCTGAGCAAGTTCTCTCATCAGGCGCGGTACGTCTTCGCTTTTTCCCGACCTTCTTGCAATCTGAAGCAAGTGATAGAGGGCAGTCTGATCAGCACTATCCTGCTTCAACACCGCCGTGAATTGCTCGGTAGCAAGCGGTAGCTTTTCTTCCTGCATATACAAGCTGCCGAGTAGATTTCGTGCGGCTGCAAAATCAGGCTTCAGTCGAACTGCCGTCGAGGCCGACTGCAAAGCTTCCCGGAACTCCGGCGAGCCTGGAGCAACCCCCATTTGCTTTAGGGTTTCCGCTCGCACATAGTTCAGCATCGGATCCTGAGGAGTGCTTTTCAGCTTCGCGCGTGACAGCTGTAAAGCTTTGTCGAGATTGCTATTCTGCAACTCGGCCAAGCTGGTAGCGGCTCCGGCAATTGCTTCGCCCCCGCTAAACTGATCAGCTTTATCGAAGTCACTTTCTGCTCTTCCAAAGTCGCCTAATTGACCAAACAGGATCCCTCTCGCTAAATAGAGCCTTGCCGACTTGGGCAGACGGGTTAAGCCGGCGTTGATCATATCGACCCCGACCTGAAATGATTGATGATCGAAGCTTAGATTGGCGAAATGCAGGTAGTAGCTTTCATTGTCAGGCGCCCCTAGGATTGCGCCACGCAGTAACTCAACTGCCTTGGGAGTATTGCCCGAAGCTTCGTAAGCCGCAGCAGCCAGATCGAGCACTTGTGGTTGGACTTCCTCGGTCCTCAACAGCGGTTCCAAAGCCTTGATCGCAGCTTGAGGCTTCTTTCGGGATAGCTCAGCCGCTGCAAGATTGTAGTGAGACCACCACTGCCCCGGCTCCAGAACAGCCGCTTCAGTTAAAGCAGCTACAGCATCATCGGGCTGATTCTGCCGGAGCAGACACTCTCCGTATTGAGTCAAGGCATCCGGCTTAGTCGAGATGATCGCCGCACTCTGCCGATAGTGCGTCACGGCCAGCCCGCAGTTGCCCGCCTTATAGAAAAGCGCAGCCAGCATTGCATGGCTAACCTGATCTGTGGGATCGAGCTTAATAATCCGTTCGACCGTATTGCTGGCCGAAAGCGCGCCGTCTGCATACTCTATCTGCGCTTCGGCTTTGAGCGCAGGCAGGAAGTCAGGCTTGATCTTCAGCGCAGCCCGGTAGTCGCGAAGTGCCTCCAGCTTATGATTCAATCCCTCATTTGCCATGCCTTCCAGGAAAGGCAGACGGGGATCACCGGAGTTACTCTTGTCTAACTCTTTGGCAAGAGTTAATGCTTGCTGATAATCATGCGCCCTGAGTGCTGCAATGACGCTTGGCAGATCTGTTTGTGCGGAAACTGCAGTTGTTAGAAGCGGAACCAGGCGCAGCAGCTTATATCGACGCGCGAACCACAAGCCTTTCCGACGCCTGACCGCCAAAGTCAAACTACGAGATTTTGACCAGCGGATCAGCCTCAGCACCTGCCAGCACCGCAGCTGCATCGGCTTCGGAAAACTCTTGCGTTTTGGCCGAGTGATTCATGGAGCAAAACTTCGGCCCGCACATGGAGCAGAACGCTGCATCTTTAAAACCTTCTTCAGGCAAAGTCTCGTCGTGCATGGCTTGAGCAGTTTCAGGATCGAGCGACAAGGCAAACTGCTCGCGCCAATCGAAGTTAAAGCGTGCGCGTGAGAGTTGATCATCACGGTCGCGTGCGCCCTTACGGTGACGGGCAATATCCGCCGCGTGTGCCGCTATTTTATACGCGATAATGCCTTGCTTGACGTCTTCGCGGTTAGGCAGTCCAAGGTGTTCTTTAGGAGTCACGTAGCAAAGCATTGATGCCCCATGCCACCCAATCATCGCCGCGCCAATCGCTGACGTGATGTGGTCATAGCCGGGCGCGATATCGGTGACAAGCGGGCCCAGTGTATAGAACGGAGCTTCGTAGCAAAGCGCCTTTTCTTTTTCAACCTGAAGAGCAATTTGATCACGCGTAATGTGACCCGGCCCTTCAATCATTACCTGACCGTCGTACTCCCAGGCCTTCTTGGTGAGCTCTCCCAATGTCTTTAGTTCTGCGAATTGTGCGGCATCACTGGCGTCAGCCAGACAACCCGGGCGCAGGCCATCACCTAGCGAAAAGCTGACATCATGCTTCTGAAATATCTTACAGATTTCATCGAAGTGCTCGTACAAGAAGTTTTGGCGATGGTTCTTCACCATCCACTCAGCTAGAATCGCCCCGCCCCGGCTCACAATTCCCGTGATGCGGTTCCGCGTCAACGGAACATACTGGACCAGCACGCCTGCATGGATTGTCATGTAATCCACACCCTGCTCAGCCTGCTCTTCTATCACTTCAAGCATGACCGCCAGGTTCAAATCTTCGACCCGGCGTACCCGATTCAGGGCTTCGTAAATCGGCACGGTTCCAATGGGCACCGGTGATGCTTCAATGATCGCTTTGCGGATGGTTGGAATATCGCCACCGGTAGAAAGATCCATCACCGTATCGGCGCCGAACTTCACAGCATAAGAAAGCTTGGCTAACTCCTCGTCGATGTTGGACGTTGTCGCCGAATTACCTATGTTGGCGTTGATCTTGCACTTTGAAGCCACGCCGATGCACATGGGCTCCAGGGAGTGGTGATGAATGTTGGCGGGAATGATCATCCGCCCGGCAGCCACTTCTTCCCGCACCAGTTCCGCGCTGAGGTCTTCGCGCCTGGCGACAAACTCCATCTCCCCCGTGATCTCCCCTTTGCGGGCGTAGTGGATCTGAGTACGGATTGGGTCGCTGAGACGGGACTGAGACCACTCGTGGCGATTCATGCCTACGATTATAAGTCGTATTCCCGCCAGGTAACTTACGGCCAGCTTCAAATATCGGATTCGCACGGTTAATAGCTCATAGAGTTTTGCCGTGTCAGCTTTCTGTGCATGAAGACCCGTGCACGGCCGTGCTGGTTCCGTTGGCTGCCAGCCGTCGTAAAAGCCGTAGCTTACACATTATCCGGAACCGTCATTTGACCTTCAAGATTGACATCGCCGCCAGAAGCCGCGATACAAGATGTTGGGGAGAGCCGGCTTCAGTTCACCCATAGTTCTCAGCATTCGAGAGCGGTCGAACCGGCTATCTTTAAGACTGTTTGATTATTCTCGCTTCTGCTTCGCCGCGCCGTCATCAACTGCTGCTCAATGCAGGTATTCCTCACGTTGTGCGGCCAACGAATGTACCAGAGCAGCGTCGCGCTGGAGAGTCGCCTCAAATGCTGGTGCAAAGACTTGCGCGAGAAAAAGCCGCACCATTTCCGGTGAATGACGATGATGTGATTCTGGCCGCTGACACGGTCGTCTGCTGCGATGATGAAATCTTCGGCAAGCCAGAGGATCTAGCAAGTGCAAGGCGTATGCTCAGCCACTTGTCGGGGCGTTCACATTTTGTTCACACCGGAATCTGCCTCCGTACCAGCAGTCGCGTTCTGGTTGACATCTGCACCACCGAAGTCTGGTTTTGCACTCTCGCCGAAGGGGAGATTGAGGAGTACACTCGAAGCGGGGAGACTTGGGACAAAGCTGGCGCCTACGCAATCCAGGGGTGCGCGTCCCGTTTTGTGGAGAGAATCAACGGCTGCTACCACAATGTTGTGGGCCTGCCTATCTCATTAGTGTACGGACACCTTCGAAAGCTAAACATGTCTTTGGGAGATTGCGCAGCAAGTAAGCAGCCAACGAGTACGGAATGACAATTAGAGGTATTGCGGCGTTAGGATCAATCCTGGGCGCCGTTATTGTTCTTTATGGCGCGCAGCCAGTCGGTGATTGGCACTCGCAAGGCACCGTGTATTTGAGCCGTTCAGTGAACGCGCGTCTGCATTCGGTCCCGGTACAAGCCGTACACGTGGGAGACGGCTTCTGGACAGCTCGCCGCAAAGTGACTACCGAGCGCAGCTTGCCAACAATGCTTGCCTTGCTGGAAGACCATGGGGTGGTGGATAATTTCCGCCGCCTCTCCGGGCGCAAGAATGTTCCCAGGCGAGGCCCGGTCTACACAGACTCGGACATTTACAAGTGGATGGAAGGCGCATCCTGGGCGATTGCTTCTAACGAAACTTCGGAGACTGACAAGCAGCACTTTCGAGCTGAGATTGATTCCTTGACCGGCGATATTGCAGCTGCCCAGGAACCAAGTGGGTATCTGAATACGTACTATGTTGGGGACAAAGCGCGGTTGCGGTTCACTGAGCTATATCGCTCGCACGAAGATTACTGCCTGGGCCACTTACTTCAGGCTGGCATTGCTTACTACCGCGCAACTGGAAACCGGAGCCTGCTGGATGTCGGAATTCGCTTCGCTAACTACATTACCGATAACTTTGGGCCAACCAAGCGCCCGTTCGTAACCGGTCATCCCGAATTAGAGATGGCGCTTGTTGAGCTCTATAGAACGACCGGCGACACTCGATATCTCGAGTTCGTCCGGTACCTGTTCAGCGGCGTCGAGCGTGATCGCCTCAAGCTGAAAGATGCTGATGTCAAGTACATGTTCAGTGGTAAGCCGTTCACTTCGCACACAGAATTTGAGGGGCATGCTGTTCGCGCCCTCTATGCCGCCTCGGGCGCTACGGACTATTTTGCAGAATCCGGCGATCCAGCATTCAAGCAAACGCTGGACTTGCTCTGGAACGACTTAACGACTCGCAAGATGTACATAACAGGCGGTGTCGGCTCCAGGGCGGGAATAGAAGGCTTCGGTGATCCGTATGATTTACCGAGTGAGGGAGCCTACGCCGAAACCTGTGCTGCTATTGCGAACGTGATGTGGAATTACCGCATGCTGAGCATTACCGGCGATGCGCGATACACGGACGTGCTGGAACGCACGCTGTACAACGGCGTAAATTCTGGCTTATCACTCAGTGGAAACCTTTACTGTTATCGCAATCCGCTGGCTTCGAACGGTGAAAAGCTCAGGAGTGCCTGGTACGACACGACCTGCTGCCCGCCAAACATTGAGAGGCTGTTCGAATCACTCCCCGGGTATTTTTTTTCAACAAGCCGCGACGGAGTCTATGTAAACCTGTATCACTCGGCTGATCTGGCGTGGCACCTGGAGGATGGGGTTGAGCTAAAGCTTTCCGAAAAAACGGCTTACCCCTGGGCTGGCGATGTCAGGTTTACTGTAGAACCGGAGCGAACATCTGACTTCACGCTAAACCTGCGGTGGCCGAATTGGGCGGCAACGGCAGATGTTCAGGTTAATGGACAGAGGATCAATGTTGATCCCGGCCAACGCGGGCAGTACATCGCTGTTTCGCGAAGCTGGGCCCGAGGCGACTCGGTCACTATCAGTTTTCCCCTTCAGAATGTTCCGATGATGTCGAATGCCAGGCTATCGGACACTTACGGTAAGGTGGCATTGCAACGCGGACCCCTTGTTTACGCTTTGGAGCAAATTGATCAGGGTGGCGTGGCCCTTCCTGACCTGTCATTGCGCCCTGGAACCGCTAGTACCCCTGAAATAAGAAAAGATTTCCTCGGCGGAATTACAACCATAAAGTTTCCGGGCTTTGCTGCCGACAAATCATCTGTGGAGGAGCCGTTGTATCAGGCCTATTCGATTGCCGCTAACCGGCCCAGGCATCCAGCTATGTTGACTTTTCTGCCTTACTACACCATCGGTAACCGGGAGACGACTCCCATGGAAGTTTGGGTCCCTATTGCGACCGGTAAAGGGGAAGCTGTTCCGCCTATAGCAAGCGCCGCGCTTTTAGATCGGCATAGCGGGCAGTAAATGGATTGTACCCGTACAAGCGCCCTAAAAAGTGTAAAATTGTGAGTATACAACCTACAGATTTGGCAACTCCGTTGACGATTCCACGACCTACCCGACGTCAGATTGCGTCTGCGGTGCCGTGCTTTGCTGCTTTATTTATTGGCTTTTTAGGTTTGAACCCAGCGTTTGGGCAGGTCCCGACGCAAGGCGATCAGACAACCCCCGCTGCTCCGGCTTCACCGGCAACATCACAAGCTGCCGATGCAGCTGCTACCGCACCGGCACCTGCCAAGGGAATT
>CAXTWQ010000085.1:8232-24415 GCA_964248065.1 uncultured Bryobacteraceae bacterium
CCCAAGTGACGTTCTGAACGTGAGCGTCTGGAATGAGGCACCTTTTTCCGGGCAGTTTGCCGTTCACCAGGATGGCAAATTTACGATGCCGCTGGTAGGCGATCTTGATGCGGGCAATAAGACCCCTAACGAAGTGCAGGACGTGGTAGCTAAAGCCCTCACAAAGGTCATAGTGAGGCCGCTGGTAACCGTTACGGTCCAAGCGGTTGGCAGCAAACGTTACTATCTCGATGGCCAGGTGCCGCACCCTGGTGAATTCCAGCTTGTTACTCCCACCACTGTTTTTGAAGCAATCAGCAGAGCGGGTGGAATCGGGGAGTTTGCTAATTCAAAGAAAATCTACGTTCTTCGTGGAGACAAGCGAATTTTCTTCAACTATAAGCAGGTATTAAAGGGCAAGAATATGGCCCAGGATATTCCACTGAAACCCGGCGATCATATCGTGGTTCCCTAGCCGGTATAGAAAGAATCCTTTTATAAATCTATGCTCGACAGCATTACTGTTCCTCGCCGTTCTTACGATTTCGAAGACTATATCGACATTCTGCGTCGAAATTTCGTTTGGCTGATTGCGCCGGCTTTTCTGGGTCTGATCATCGCCACAGTTATCGCGTTCTCTATGGAGGACACCTACGTCTCGGGCGCGCTCATCCGTGTTACACCGCAGCAAATCTCAGACAAAGTTGTCGGCACGATCTCGACGCAAGATGTTGCCGACCGGATCAATAGCATGGCTCAGAAGATTATGAGCCGTCAGGTGCTTGCCGGGATCATCACTTCAGAGGGTCTCTTCAAAAAAGACGTCGCCAAGATGCCGATGGAAGACGTGGTCGAGAAGATGCGGACCAAGATTGGTATCAACATGAGGGAAGGAGTAGCCGTTGGTGGCCGCGTACTACCTGCCATGGCAGTGTCATTCGCTTACACGGACAAGTACACTGCTCAGAAGGTTTGTCAGGATCTGGTATCGCGTTTCATGGACCTGAGTGCCTCTACTATGGCCGAGGGACGTCAGGAAACCGATTCCTTCATCAATGATGAGTTGAATCAGGCTAAAGCTGATTTGGACGCGGCCGAACAGAAGGTTGTCGACTTCCGGAACAAGAATGCTGGACATCTTCCTGAAGAGATGACGATGAACATGCAGCAGGTGAATGCTCTTAACGGCCAACTCGGGAATCTGAGCCAACTGATGAATCAGAACGGTGAAAGGCGGATGATTCTGGAACAATCACTGGCACAAGCGAAAAGCCACTTGTCCGCCGTGAAGCCGCCAGAGGTAGTTGCACATAACGACAAGGTGAATAGCCTAAACGGGCAGATTGAGTCGCTGGAGTTGCAGATTCTGCGCTTGAAAGATCGGTACACGGATGATCACCCGGATTTGATTTCGGCTCGGGAACAGCTGGCGTTTTTAACTAAGCAGCGCGATTTAGCTCTGAAAGCTAAGCCAGTTGTGAATGATTCGAAGTACGATCCGACTACTGCCACCGCTGATCGGATGAATGCCGAAGACAGCATAGCTAATATCAATACTCAATTGAGCGCCCTCTCTATGGAGGCGGCGCAGTATCGGAGAGATATTGCGGGCGTATCTGCGGCTCTGAAGACCTATGAGGGAAGGCTGGTCGGTCTGCCAAGCAATCAAAAAGAGTACGACGACATACAACGCCAAGTGGACCTCGCCCGGCAGAAGTACCTGGGGCTGCAAGGAACGCACGAGGTAGCTAAATTCTCCGGCGAGACAGAAGATCGCAAGTTGGGTCAGAACCTGGAAGTAATCGATTCTGCTTCCTTGCCTACAGCTCCCGCCGCGCCGAAGCGTGGATCCATGTTGCCGGTTGGCCTTGTTGCAGGGTTAGGCTTGGGAATCGTGGTTGTCGCAATTCGCGAGGTGAAGGACACGTCCCTTAAGAGCCTGAAAGACGCACGCCTCTATACGCAACTAGACATTCTCGGCAGCGTGCCGCTGTTGGAAAACGATGTCGTGGTTCAGCGGCGTAAACAGATGATGTGGGTTGGATGGGCAACAGCAACCATTGCTGGATTATTGATAATTGCCGGTTCGGTAGCGCGCTACTACCTGGCCAAAGGATAAGGACATGAGCCGAGTTCACGACGCATTGCGTAAGGCGACCCAGGAAACTCCTGAGCCACGCCGGTCAGGACGTGTCAACAGCGTTACTGCCCGCACCGAAAACCCAGCGCGTGCTGAAATGCCGCCTCCGCCACCGCCTTCGGTCAGCAACTCGTACGCTCCTGAGGAGGAGTATACGTCCACGCGCGTCATGGTAGCGCCTCGTCCGAACTATCCGGTCGAGCAGCCAGAATCGGATGATCTGGAATCGATCATCTTAAATGCCAGGTCTATCGAGTACCGGCCGCTTCGGGACGCCTTGGTAGTCAATCTGCTTCGACCGCGCGAAGCCCCCGCTGAGGAGTTTAAGACTCTTCGGACACGGCTCAATCACATGCAGTCGTTACAGCCTTTGCACACGCTGGTAGTTACCAGCGCCTCTCCGGCCGAAGGCAAATCGTTCACAGCTACCAACTTGGCGATCACGCAAGCGCAACTGGCTGATAAACGAGTGCTGCTGGCTGACTTCGATTTCCGCCGCCCAACAGTTCACAATCTGTTTCAGATGCCTTGCTGCCCAGGCATTACGGATTATCTGACAGGTAAAGCCCGGCTCAGTGAAGTGATGTGCCGGGTCGGTGACACAAACCTCTATGTGCTGCCCGCAGGCGAAGCAGTTCCAAACCCATTGGAGTTGCTGAACCTCAAGGAATGTAAGTCGCTGATTGGCGAACTGCGCAACCACTTTGACTGGGTTATTCTAGACAGCCCGCCTCTGCTCTTCGCAGCGGATGGCAATTTGCTCTCTACCATGTGCGACGGGACAATCCTGGTTGTCCGGATAGGCACAACAACGTTTGAATCAGTAACCCGCGCCCTGCAGTCACTATGCGAGAACAACGTGCTCGGTGTAGTCGTTAACGGAGCGCGCCGCGGCGAACTGTATAGCAAATACACCTACTATCACGATTACTACTACTCAGCAGACGGCAAACCTGTTTTACACGAGGGTGAGCCGAGCGAAACTGCTGTGGAGTAACAGACTTTAACGGCGGAGAGTCACAACCGTCGCGCCCCAGCCACCTGCTTCGGCAGGTGCGTCTGAGAACGCCTGCACAAATAGCGTCCGGGCCAGCACCTTACGGACTATTTCACGCTGCGCTCCTATGCCGCGCCCATGGATGATGCGCAGAGCTGTCAATCCAAGCTCGTGTGCTGCTTCCAGGTAAGCCTCGGTTGCCGAAAGGGTGTCGCGAGGTGCAAAACTGTGCAGATCGAAGACATCACCAATCTGAATCTGTAGCGGAATCTCCTCTTCCTGCAAAGTCAGACTCCAACGGGAACTAGAAGGGAAGGCGACTGCGGCTCTGAGGAGCAGGTGAACTGCCCTGGCTCAATGGCGCATGAGGCGGAGCATCACGAAAATTCAGATCGTCGTCAGTATAAGAAAGGGACCGGTCAAGAACCATCTCGACCGTTGATCCCTTGCTGAGCGTGGCATCCGGGCCGCGAGTCAAGAGAACCGTGGCTAAGCCTGCCGCAGCACCACCGGCTACGCCGATCAGCGAACCGCGTCCGAGGTTTCCAGCTGCTTCGCCAATTCCTGCGCCGATTACTGTGCCGCTTGTTGTGGTCCGAATCACAGTCCCAGCGTCGTTTCCTTTATCACCTGCGCCCTTGATTGTGCTGCCTTCCCGCTGCAGGCTCTGGTTATCTCGCGCATCTATTGCACCCAAATCAGCCCGGAAATCACGGGAAACTCCGTTTGGCAGCGTTAATGAGTCGAACCGAACTTGTAGTCCGCCTCGCCCTTTTACCCTACCTGGCCGAACGACTCCAGTGATGGTTCCAGTTACCCAACTGCCTTGGGGTATGACAATCTTGCCGTTAGATAAAACAGGGAAGGCCGTCTCCAGATAAATACGGTCACCGATTTGCGCCTGCTTTGTGCTGACGCTGTTGATCATATTAAGCAATATATGCGTGCCGGGCGGAACTGCATGAACGCTCGTAAGCTCGGGTTCGTTCCGCTGCTTTAATTCACTTTGGCCGGGCGCGGACGGTGCCGGAGAGGACGTCGGGTTGGCACTGTTCTGAGCGAACACAAGTCCCCCTGCCAACAAGAATTGCGATAAGCCACGAATCAGCATGCGTAAATCCCCAAAAGAAAGTGTAACGACGAAAGTAACTCGACGCTACTAGGAAGACGCTGTAGCGCCTAACGCGGTTCCACTACGCGCTTTGCTTCGTGCCACCGCCGTCATCGCTTTTCGCACAATCGTACTCAATGGGAAGGCCGTTAACTGATATGCCGTCAACCACTTGCAAACACCTAAATCGGTTGGCGGATTCGCCTCTGAAACCTGAAAACGGTAGTCATGAAACGTGATTCCATGGGAGAACTCAGCCAAAGTAGAACCCGCCTCTGCGGTCGGAAGCTGGTGGTGTTCAGGCAGTTCCCAAAATCCAGGCATCAAGCGAGAAGTGACCGGGCGCTGCCACAGTAGCAATGCGCCATTGTCTTGCACCCAGAAGAGCACGCGGGTCTGCTCCACCCTCTTCTTCGGCTTAATTTTGACCGGAAAATCACCCTGTCGACCGTTTGCACGTGCGCGGCAAAGGCTTGCTACCGGGCAGACAAGGCACTGTGGATTGCGAGGCAGGCAGACAGTCGCACCTAACTCCATTAGGGCCTGGTTGTAGTCGCCGGGCGAAGCTGCGTCGAGCAGGGCCTGTGCCATCGGTGCGAAATGCTTCCGGGCTTGACTACTTGCGATGTTCGTACCGTCGGCAAGCACACGGCTCAGAACCCGATAGACATTTCCGTCCAGGACAGCATGCGGCTGGTCGAAGCCAATGCTAGCAACTGCGGCAGCAGTGTAGTCGCCAATGCCAGGAAGGGCCAGTATGGCCGCGTGAGTCGCAGGAAACTCTCCCGCATCCGCCATCTTCTGTGCCGCTTTCTGCAAGTTTCGCGCTCGATAGTAGTAACCCAGTCCCGCCCAGTGTGCCAGCAGGTCTGACTCTGGCGCCTCGGCAAGAGCGCGGAAGTCCGGAAAGCGCCGAAGGAATCGCTCATAATACGGAGTAGCTGCTGCAACCCGAGTCTGCTGCAGCATCACCTCAGAGATCCAGATTGCATATGGATCCTTTGTTCTACGCCAGGGCAGGTCACGCTTATAGATGTAGAACCAAGCGAGCAGTTGTTTTCGGAAGCTCTTAATCTCGGCGGTGGACAGCATGTCGGAAGCGGGCACTTATAATGGAGTTACCTCCCCAGAGCTCCTGAGTACTACTCTGTTCGAAACTGCTGCCATTGTGGCGCTCATGCCGGATAACAACAGCTTATCTTCCTTAGATCTAGCCCATGGATCAAACGCGGCTATTGCCAGGCCGGTGCTTGCTATTCATGGAGCGCGGGTTCATAACCTGAAGAATGTCAGTGTCGACATTCCACACGACCTGATTACCGTTGTGACCGGTGTTTCCGGCTCAGGTAAATCGTCTCTGGTCTTCGACACTATCTACGCTGAGGGCCAGCGCCGGTATGTGGAGTCTTTGTCAGCATATGCGCGGCAGTTCCTGGAGCGAATGGAAAAGCCGGATGTCGACGAGATTCTCGGCATTGCGCCACCGATAGCGATCAAGCAGAAGAATCAGACCCGCAATCCGCGATCAACGGTCGCGACCGCAACCGAGTTGTACGACTTCATGCGCCTTCTCTGGGCCCGAGCTGGACGCACGTACTGCCCCAACGACGGCACACGCATTGAGCGCGACAGTGTGGATCAAGTTGCCGAACGAATGCTCTCGCAGGAGGAAGGGTCGCGCTGGTACGCACTGTTTCCGGTAAGAGCTTCGGGTGCCGCGGTGGACGCTGCCGCTTTGCGCGACCGGCTATTCGACTTGCGTAAGCGCGGATTCACGCGCCTGTTCCAGGGTGGGCAAACCTTTGAGTTTTCCACTCCTGAGTCCCTTCTTGACATCGACTTTGCCAAGCCGCTCTTCGTTCTTGCGGACCGCCTGGTCGTACGCCCTGATTCGCACGGGCGTCTGGTCGATACGGTTGAAGTTTGCTACCGCGAAGCTGGGGAGATTTTCTTTGAAGCTGCGGGAGTGGCTGATCCGGCTGTCTTGCACTTTTCGGAAAAGTTCGCCTGCAAAGTCTGTGGACAGGAGGCGTCTCAGCCTGAGCCGTCGCTCTTCAGCTTTAACAATCCGATGGGCGCCTGTCCCACTTGTCAGGGATTCGGCAACACAGTTGACTACGATTTCGACCTCATCGTTCCTGATCCGACGCTGTCGATCCAGGAAGGCGCAATCGATCCATGGACGAAACCGCAATATTCCTGGTACTTCGATGAATTCTTTCTACCGAAGTCCGCCGGCAAGGTGCGGCAGAACGTTCCGTACAACGAGCTACGGGGGGATGAGAAAGAGTTTGTCCGTAAGCACGTATTGCGTTTCTTCGGTGAAGTAGAGAAGAAAAAGTACAAGGTTCATGTGCGCGTGTTCCTCAGCAGATATCGCGCTTACACTGAGTGTCCGGCTTGCCGTGGGGCACGGCTCCGGCCCCAGGCGCTTTGGGTTCGTTTGGCAAATTGCGATATTGCAGCCGTAAGCAAGATGAACATCGCTCGGGCGCAGGGCTTTTTCGATGGTCTGGAACTGAGCCCGGAAGAGGCTGACATTGCCAGTAAAGTTCTGGACGAGATACGCCAACGCTGCCGGTTTCTCATCGATGTCGGTCTTGAGTACCTGACGCTTGACCGTCTTTCGGCTACTTTGTCTGGTGGGGAAGCGCAGCGCATTCAGCTGGCGACATGTCTGGGTTCGCGGCTCGTTGGCGCTATTTACGTTCTGGACGAGCCATCTATTGGGCTTCATAGCCGGGATACAGCCCGGCTCGTCCACATCCTGCACAACTTGCGCGAACTGGGCAACACCATTATTGTCGTGGAGCACGACCCGGAGATTATGGCCGAGGCCGACCACATTATCGACATGGGGCCGGGAGCAGGGGAGAATGGCGGGCGAGTGACATTCACAGGCTCTTACCAGCAACTGCTGGCCCCGTTTTCGGCACGGGACCGCGAGCCTGGTTCGCTCACTGGTAAGTATCTGCGAGGCGAGTTGAACGTCACTCGCTCACTGGACCGGCGTAAGGTCAATGGGAAACGGACAATCCGCTTCTTTGGTGCGCGAGCTAATAACTTGAAGAATGTGGATGTCGAGATTCCGCTTGGCATGATGGTTGCGATCACCGGTGTTTCCGGATCAGGCAAATCGAGCTTGGTGCACGAATGTATTTATCGCGCTCTTGATCACCAGGTCAACACTGATCGCAAAAAACTCGCCGCGTCGGGCAAGGTGAGCAAGGCGCCTGAACCGGATGAGGCGCCTGCCCGCAAGATTCCGCTCAAGCGTGTTGAGCGGGCTGATCTGCTGACCGGCGTAGTGATGGTGGATCAGTCGCCGATTGGCCGTACGCCGCGTTCCAACCCGGTCACATACGTGAAAGCGTTTGAGCTTATCCGGGACTTATTTGCCTGTACACCGGAAGCAGAGCGCCGCGGCTACACTGCCGGCCATTTTTCATTCAATATTCCTGGTGGGCGTTGCGAAACTTGTCAGGGCGACGGCACGGTTACCGTTGAGATGCAGTTCCTTGCAGACGTTGAGTTGATCTGTGAAGAGTGCAAGGGGACTCGCTACAAGCAGTCGGTGCTTGATATTCAGTACAAGAACCTGAACATTCATGAGGTGTTACAACTCACCGTGCGGGAGGCGCTTTCGTTCTTTGCCGAGGCACCGAAAGTGGCGGCACGGTTGAAGGTCCTGGCTGATGTCGGCTTGGGTTACCTGCGGCTTGGGCAATCTGCTACGACGTTAAGCGGCGGGGAAGCTCAGCGCGTAAAGCTTGCTGCTCACTTAGCACAGGCCAGTTGCGAAGGCACGCTGTTTCTGTTCGACGAGCCAACCACGGGATTGCACTTCGACGACATCGCCAAACTTCTGCAGTCCTTCGAGCGGCTGATTCACAACGGTGGAAGCATTCTGATTATCGAGCACAATCTGGAGTTGATCAGTGCCGCTGATTGGGTGATCGATTTGGGTCCGGAGGGCGGGGAAGCCGGTGGGCGAGTTGTTGCTGTGGGACCGCCGGAGTCGCTTGCCTCGGTCCCGGAATCATACACGGGCAAGTATCTGAAGCAGGTGCTTGCACAGCGTGCCATTGCGTGACGGCCAGCCTTCGCGAACTGCCGTCGGTCCATCGAGTCCTGCGCGCGCTCTGTGATGTTCGCGATCTGCCTGGGAGCCTGGTTTCCGTGGAGATCCGTAGCGTTCTGGCTTACCAGCGACAACAGTTGCGGGCTGGCGAGGGAGCTCCTGACCAATCTATAGCGGACCAAGTTCGCGAGCGCCTGTCCCTCCTGCTTCAGCCATCATTAAGGCCGGTCATTAATGCAACCGGCATCGTTCTGCATACCAATCTTGGGCGCGCACCGCTGACTCAATTCAGCCCCATTGGACGTTACTCAAATCTTGAGTACGATCTCCAAACCGGCAAGCGCGGCAAGCGCGATGTTCATACTGGTGCTCTATTGCAACGGCTTATTGGTCATCCCGCAATTGTCGTGAACAATAACGCAGCCGCGGTTTTTCTTGTTCTGCATGAACTCGCGGCTGGGGCTGAAGTAATTGTTTCTCGTGGTGAGCTGATCGAGATCGGCGATGGCTTTCGTATTCCGGAAATCATGGCGCGATCGGGTGCCGTGTTGCGCGAAGTTGGAACAACTAACCGCACAAGCCTCGACGATTACCGGCGTGCCATCAATGAGAAGACTCGTCTAATCCTTCGCGTTCATCCTTCGAATTTTCAGATTACGGGGTTTACGTCACGGCCTGATTTGGAGAATCTCTGCGTGCTTGGTCGCGAAACCGGTATCCCAATTTACGAGGACTTAGGTAGTGGTTGCCTGGTTGACCTGCAAAGTGTGGGAGTGAACGAGCCACTTGTGAAAGATTCGTTCACTGCGGGGATAAATCTTCTGTCTTTCAGCTGCGACAAGCTTCTAGGTGGTCCGCAAAGCGGCATCATTAGCGGAGATGCGGACTTGGTAGAGCGAGTACGCCACAACCCGATGTACCGGGCCATGCGAGTCGACAAGCTGATCATTGAGTCGCTCGAGACCACGTTGCGCGAGTTAATCAAGCAACACTGGGATGCTATTCCGACTTTGCAAATGATCTTCGCAAGCAGCGAGCTACTTCACGAGCGAGCGCTGCGCATTGCTAAGCAGCTGAAGTCATTAAAAGCTCAGATGCGGGAGAGTGCTTCACCAATCGGTGGCGGATCTACTCCCGACCAGACTCTGCCGACCTGGCTGGTTGAGTTGGCCGTTGCGAAGCCGAACGCATTTGAAGCGAAATTGCGTTCCAGTGCCACCCCGGTGATAGCTCGTATCGAAGCGGGCAGAATCGTTCTGGACATGCGTACAGTTGCTGACGAGGAGGAATCGCCAATGGTGGCTGAGATCTTAGCAGCAGTTAATGGCTCTGATGAGCTATCGCAACCGCAGTGCCAAGCTCTCTGACTCAGAGCCCTTCGTGTTTTCCTATGATCGTATTGGCGCAAGATGACCATCGATGAGCGACTTGAGTTCTTATTACAGTCAACTGAATCGCTGCACTCCAGCGTGCACGAGGTAAGCGCTTCCGTCCATGAACTGAGAGCCTCCGTGCATGAGGTGAGCTCTGACGTTCATGAGGTAAGCAGAACAGTCCAGAAGATGGTTGCCGCGTTAGAAGTCGATGGCGCGAACATTCAAGCTCTGGCCCGGATCGCCGAGGCTCACGAGCGGCGGATCTCTAACCTTTAAGGAAACCGTGGTTCAACCAGTGATAACTGATCAAACCTATCGGACCAGCAATGCTAATCCGGTGACCTACCGCGACCGCGTCACACGCAAGTTCGCGAAGTATCCGCCCGAACCCTCCCCAACCCAGAGCCCGAGTGATCCGTTCGTACGGTCGCCCAGCTCTCTGACAACGAGGCAAGGTGCCGTTGCGCCATTCACGAAGACGCTCACTTTGGGCTGCTCGACAACTATACGGGCGTGAAACCATTGATCGCCATCGAGTTCGGGGATCACCGCGCGTTCGTACTCGCCCGGACGTTCCGACCGCAATCTCTGCCAAGGCCACTTTGGATCGGAAACATATTGCACGGCATGATTGTGACGCTCTGGATCTGTCGCGAAAGTTGAACGGCCTGAAATAGACTGCGTCGTGAACTTTCGCATCCAGCACACGAAAGGCAATGCCGACAAAGCTGCCTTGTATCGGTTGGCTGCGGCCCAGAATGTCAACGTCAATTACTCCTTTAGCGAAGTCATAGCCGTCGAGCCAAGCTATGCCCATGCCTTCACCTTCGCTTAACTTGAGCGCGCGCTTGCCTTTGACGTCCACAACAGATGCGGTGCGGTTAGAAATCTTCCATTGCGGATTTTTCCCAACAGCGGTAAGGTCCAGCTGTTCTGGTGCTTGGGCGTCTGCTGCGACTGCGAGGCACATGATACTGACGATTAGGCGCAGTTTCCCTCCCAGTCCTTCATGTCCTTTACTGTAGCGACTTGGGCCAGACGGTTGGTGTTGTCAACGAATTCGCAAACTGCGAATCGTCAATGGCTCTCAAAACGCCAGACAATTTCGCCACCGACGATGGTTGCTAGTTGCCCACCACGGAAATGACGTCCATCGAAGGGACTGTTCCGACTCTTTGATGGCGAACGTGCAAGATCGTAAGTCCATTCGTGATCGAGGCCGAACACAGTTATGTCAGCACGAGCGCCGACGCGCAGTGATCCCCCGGGGAGAGAAAGCACGTTTGCAGGCCTATTCGTGAACATGGCGACCAGATCTCTGAGGCTTACTTTGCCGCTGTGAAAGAGACGCTCCAGGGCCAAAGGCAGTGCTGTTTCAAGTCCGATGATGCCAAACGGGCAGCGCTCAAATTCCTGCATTTTTTCAGCACCCGGATGCGGCGCATGATCGGTCGCGATGGCGTCTATCGTGCCATCGATCAGGCCTGAGATAACGGCGTCCACATCGCGCCGGTCACGCAGCGGTGGCTTCATTTTATAGTTGCTGTCGTATGGCGGCATGTCTTCATCGGCAATGACAAAGTGATGAGGCGTAGCTTCTGCTGTCACCCGCAAGCCCCGTGACTTTGCATATCGAACCATCGCTACCGCATTCTCTGATGAGATGTGGGCAACGTGGTAGCGGCATCCGGTCACTTCGGCGAGGATCAAATCCCTCGCGACCATCACGTCTTCTGAATTACGTGGAATCCCGCGCAGGCCCAGCCGGGTCGATTTCACCCCCTCATGCATGTCCCCACCGGCGCTCAGGTGCAGATCCTCACAATGTTCTATGAGTGGCATATCGAGGGAACCAGCCAGCTCCATCGCACGCCGAACCATGCGCGCATTCATCACCGGCTTACCGTCGTCGGAAATGGCGACAGCGCCTGCCTGCTTCATGGAAGCGATGGCAGATAGCTGTTCGCCTGCGCTGTCTTTGGTGATCGCGCCGATGGGGTAAACGTTTACTGCCGCAAATCGACGGGCTTGTGCCCGAATGTAGTTCGTAACAGTTGCGTTATCGTTAACTGGCTGAGTATTCGGCATGCAACAGATACTGGTGAAGCCGCCCGCCGCAGCGGAGCGCGACCCGCTTTCGATAGTTTCAGCATGTTCGAAACCCGGCTCACGCAAGTGGACATGAATGTCAATCAGGCCAGGACAGACAACAGAGCCACTCGCATCGTATTCAGCACTATCACCAGGATCGATGATGCTTTCACCAATCGCCCGAATGACTCCGTCTTCAATTGCGACATCGCAAACGCGGTCGAGCTGCTGCGCCGGATCGATCACGCGTCCGTTACGAATGATAAGCCGGCTCATTGCAGCAGCACGCGTTCGAGCACTGCCATTCGTACAGCAACGCCATTCTCTACTTGATTCAGAATGGCCGAGCGCTGGGAATCGGCAACCTCGGAAGAGATCTCGCGTCCTCGGTTAATGGGGCCCGGGTGCATCACAATCACATCGGGCTTTGCTTTTTCCATATGCTCCGGCCGCAACCCGAAGAACTGAAAGTATTCGTTGGCCGGGAACGATGTCTCGTGCTGACGTTCGAGCTGAACGCGAAGCATCATGATTACGTCGGCACCTTCAATTGCCTGCACCATGTCACTGGTCAGTTCGATGCCGGGTGCCAGATCTTTCATCTCGCGAGGGAGCAAAGATGCCGGCCCGCACAGCACAATGCTGACGCCATACTTGGATAGCAAGAAGAGATTCGAGCGGGCCACACGGCTGTGCGCAATATCGCCAATGATGGCGACGCGCAAACCTTCCAGCGTGCCGCGGCGATCAAGAATCGTACGCGCATCCAGCAGGGCTTGTGTCGGATGCTCGTGCGTTCCATCGCCAGCATTTACAAACGGGATGGGCAGATAGCGTGACAAAAAATGAGGAGCCCCCGATGCTGAGTGGCGCATGACGATTGCATCCGGCCGCATGGCCCCGAGCGTGTTCAGTGTATCGACGAGCGACTCGCCTTTGGAGATGCTGGATGCAGATGCAGTGATGGAAAGTACGTCCGCACCAAGACGCTTCGCAGCAATCTCGAAGCTGGTGCGGGTTCGCGTAGAAGCTTCAAAGAATAAGTTGACTACTGTCTTGCCGCGCAGGTAATCATACTTTTTTATGGGCTCGCCGCGAGGTGGCTGGAAGTCGATTGACCGCGTCAGGATTTCATCTATCTCGGCGCGTTCCAACGACTCGATATCGAGCAGACCGCTGCTGGTCATGCTGGAGTTGCGCCAGCTAGATCCGGGCTGTCCTCCACACGTTCTACCAGCATTACCTTTTCTTGCCCATCGATCTCCTGAAATTTGACCTCAATGATTTCGCTCTGGCTTGTCTGCACCATGCGTCCGATGTAGCGCGCTTCAATCGGCAATTCACGATGTCCTCGGTCGATCAGCACTAACAATTGAACCCGTGCCGGGCGGCCATGATCAAAAAGCGCATCAAGAGCAGACCGGATGGTGCGGCCCGTGTACAGGACATCGTCCATTAGGATTACGTCTCTGCCAACAATAGAGAAGTCTATCTGCCGGGCATTTACCACCGGGCGCTCACCGACTGTTGAGAGATCGTCCCGGTAAAGATTAATGTCCAGAATGCCAACCGGGATAGTGCATTGTTCCAAGCTTTGGATCTTGGCAGCAAGCCGTTGAGCGAGTGGAACGCCGCGCCGCTTAATGCCTACAAAAGCCAACTGCTGAATGTCGGTGGTTTTCTCCAGAACTTCGTGAGCTAGACGAACCAGAGTACGATCGATCTCTGACGCACTCATCAGCTGCTTTTTATCACGTAGGCTGGGCATAACAGAGCGGACCGTCACGCCAGATTAACACGGTGCCTGGCTAAGGGCGGCTATGCTTTCAGACGAGCGCGAATTTTCCGGGCAAGCTTTTCGATCTCTTCGGTTTTGCGCACATCTGCAACTGACACAATATGGCTACCTTCCTTTTTTAGGTCGTCCCGAAGACTTTCGGCGGCTGCCACCAAAGCATTTGCATCTCTTACCGACTGCTCGTAATCCTGTTTGGCAATTGCATCTTTCTGAGACTTGCCGTCGGGCAGACGTGCCTCATCTTTGGTATCGGTTTCGTGCTTATGTGGGTGTGCCGGATCCTGGTCGAGGATTTGTCCTTTGGCAGCTATGGTTGCCAAGAAAGTAAGTAGGAGATTGCGGCGGCCCAGACTCATACGGTTGCTATCATAAGCGATTTATGATTTTGACCACGGCCGGCAAAGGGCTGACCGCATGGAAGTAACAGTCGGGCTAATTGGACTAGGCAATGTTGGAGGAGGAACGCTACAGATTCTTACCGAGAATGCAAAGTCAATTACTGAGAAGCTGGGCTTCCCGCTCAACGTAGTAGCTGTTTGCAGCCGCTCGATAGAGACAAAGAAGTTAGCTTGTGCCGGCAGCGTGATCCGAACTGCCGACTGGCGCGAAGTGGTAGGCAATCCGGGTATCGACATTATCGTCGAGGCACTTGGCGGGACTGCAACGGCGCGTTCCATTATAGAGGGAGCACTTAATCAGAAGAAGTCAGTAGTCACCGCAAACAAAGAGCTTATGGCGTTGCGCGGTGCGGAACTGTGGTCGCTAGCCAATGCGAACGGCGTGAACATAGCGATGGAGGCAAGCGTGGCTGGGGGTATTCCCATACATACTGTCTTGCGCGAGGGCATTGCTGGCGACAAGGTCGTGGAGCTGTACGGCATTCTAAACGGCACCAGCAATTTCATTCTTACTGAGATTGAGAAGAGTAAGGCAGCGTTCGATTCCGTTCTGGCCGAGGCGCAGCAGCTTGGGTATGCTGAGGCCGATCCATCGGCTGACGTTGATGGATTGGATGCGCGTTCAAAGCTTGCGATCCTGGCCGCTCTAGCTTTCGGAGAAGACTTAAAGCCGTCCGATATTTACACCGAAGGCATACGCCGCGTAATTCCTGTGGACTTTCAATATGCTCATCAGTTGAAGCACACAATTCGGCTGCTCTGTCTGGCGCGACAAACGGAAGATGGTCTGGTGCTTTCGGTGCGGCCAAGTTTGATCCCGCAAGACACGATCCTGGCTAATGTAAGGGGCGCTTACAACGCAATCTGGATTCGAGGTCTGTACGGGGAAGATACGTTCTATTACGGACGCGGCGCTGGCTCGCAGCCCACTGGTGTTGCCGTGGTTAGCGATCTTATGCGAGTAGCCAGGGAGATTCGATTTGGCAGTCCAGACCGGGTGAGCCCGTTCGCGCATGAGCGCTTGGGCCCCTATAAACCGCTTCCTATTCCGACGCAGAAGCTCCCTTATTATCTGCGTTTCCGGGTGGAAGATAAGGCGGGGATTATCGCGACACTGGCGACTATTTTGGCTAAACACAACATTGGCATCGATGCGGTTCTGCAACTGCCGCGCGAAGATTGGCGGGACCTGCCCTTTGTGGTGACGACCGAACCGGCCCGGGAGCAGGCAATCCGCGACGCGCTGATTGAGATTCGCTCGGCTGATTTCCTGATAGAACCGCCCTTCGCCATGCCCATGCAGCGAGGGCTGTAACTACGGCTTGGCGACCCTGCCAAACGTGATTCCTATGTTAGGATTGCAAAAGACCGCGCTTTTTCCGGAGAGGTGGCTGAGTGGTCGAAAGCAGCGGTTTGCTAAACCGTCGTAGGGTCAAAAACTCTACCGGGGGTTCGAATCCCCCCCTCTCCGCCAGCATCAATCCATCTATTTTGTTGAACTGCTGAAACCGCGAGAGCGCCCCCTCTATTTTGCTACTCTCTTGTAAACAACTTACAAGGAAAAGCGATTGTCCAACGGTTCTTTACCAATTTGTACATCCTGGACGGGCAAGCCGCCCAGGTCCGCCGCTGGGTGTGGTATCCAACTCGACCTGATCTCTCCTCTGGCGAATACGTTCTTCATCTCGGATGAGCCGAAGATGCCAGAAATTAAAGTGAAAGCAACCATGGGCGATTGGATCCCGGGCGCAAAACCTGGGACTATGACCCTGCAACCGTGGGCAAATAACAAGTGTCAGGATATTCAGTTCACTTGGAATGTGGAGGTGAACTTCACGGGTGATGCGCGCAGAGATTTGGGACTGGCGCGAGAACGTCAAGGCGGGAGTCAGAGTCTATAAGGACAAGGCCAAGGCCAAGACCGCGAAGCCATATGTAGAACAGTGCGCCAAAAGCTCTGCATTCAAGGCGTTGGTTGAGGCTTACAACAAGGCTCGCCAAGCTGATAACAAAGTGCCACTCAGAAATATCGGCTTAGCTGCTTTCGCAACAATTGCAAGTGATTGGCTGGAGGAGGACGCCATTCGTGGTTTCAATGGCTATGGCGGTGTAGATTCTTTGGGTCAACCCGCGCAAGTACATGAGTTCGAGGTACCACTAGGAGCTTGTTGAAAATGCTCATTGGGAGGGCATGCGGCTCATTGGGACTGCG
>CAXTWQ010000086.1:0-7661 GCA_964248065.1 uncultured Bryobacteraceae bacterium
ATAACGACCTCACTGTTCAACTGGCGTAAACGCTTTGCCGCCGCCACCGCTTTTGGAACCTCGTTTTGCGCATCCTCTTCGGCGTAGAGCCATTGCCGCTGTAGATTTGAAAAGTCAACGTAGTCGCGATCAATCACCCGCAGCCGCCCAATGCCTGCGCGCACCAGCGCCTCTGCTGCCAGACTTCCTAAAGCACCGCAGCCAATCACGCAAACGGTCGCCGCTCGGATTTGCTCCTGCCCGCGCTCCCCAATTGGCGGGAAGAGAACCTGCCGCGAGTATCGCCCGTTCCCGTCCGCCTGCATATAGGTCGATCCTAACAGTCTGCTGCTGGCTGTTCGCCGCCCAAATTTGCGGCAACGCGCAAAGCACACTCGCGCCGAACGAAGACCCCAGCAAGTTCGAAGGCCTACGGATCGAGAGCATCACGTTCGACCCGTCTTCCCAGCCGCTAGCCGCTGACGAGTTGTCCAGTCGTTTGCCGTTCCACACAGGTGATCGCTTTCAGGCATCTGCCCTGCCTGGCGCCATCCAGAATCTATATTCGAGTGGTCATTATGCTGACCTCGCCGTTGATGCTGCCCGCACTGGCAGTGGCGTTGCTTTGCGCTTCCTAACCAAACCCGCCTACTTTGTTGGTCGCATCACAATAACCGGGCTGAAAGCGCCGCCCAGTGCAGGCCAGATTCTTGGAAGCGTTAAATTGCCGCTGGGCAGCCGCTATGTAGATACCCTCCGTTTGCAAGGCGTGGAATCTATCGAAAACGAATTACGCCAAAACGGTTTTTACCGAGCCCAAGTGCGCTCCACTGTCGCCTATGAGCGTGATTCGCAGCAGGCTTCCTTGCTCTTCGAAGTCGATTCGGGCAGGCGGGCGCGCTTCGAAACGCCCGTCATCACGGGTGACCCGCAGCGCGACACGAACGGCATCCTTCGCGCCACCCGCTGGCAACGTGTTTACGGCCTGCTTGGGTGGCAGCAGGTGACTGCTTCGCGCGTCCGAAACGGGCTGCAAAATGTTCGTTCCTACTACGAGAAACACAACCTCTTCGATTCCCGCGTTGCCCTTACACGGCTCCAATTTAACCAATCCGCAAACACGCTGAAGCCGACCGTGGATATCCAAGCCGGCCCTCGCGTGATTATTCGGGTCCTGGGCGCTCGCATCAGCAATGGCCGCATTCGCCAGCTCGTTCCACTTTTCCAGGAGCACTCAATCGATCCTGATCTTCTGCTTGAAGGCCAACGGAACATCCGGCAATATCTGCTAAGTGACGGCTACTTCGAAGCACAGGTCAGTTATGAAATCAGCAACGGTACTGCACCTCGGGAAAAAGTCGTCACTTACTCCATTGATCGCGGCACCCGGCATCGATTTGTTTCGCTTCAAATATTTGGCAATCATTACTTTCTCAACAGCACCATTCGCGAGCGCGTCTATGTTGAGCCTGCCACTTTCCCCCGCTTTCCCGCAGGCCGTTTTAGCGAGGCGTATTTGCAAGCCGATCTGCAAGCGATTCGTAACTTATATATATCCGCAGGCTTCCGTGATGTTTCAGTCACCTCGCATACCCGCGACGACTACGGCAGACACCAGCACCGTCTGGCAGTGGTCATTTCAATCACAGAAGGTCCGCAATGGTTCGTCTCTCAAGTTGCTCTGAATGGTGTAAGTACGGCGCAAAGAGATGTTCTGTCACCTCGATTAACGACGGCCGCCGGTCAACCATTCAGCGAATTCAACCTCGCTCTCGACCGGGAAGATATTCTCTCATTCTTCTACGATCGCGGCTATCTGAACGCTTCGTTTGATTACCAGATCACGCCTGGCCACTCGCCTCACCAGGTCGAAGTGGCGTACCACGTTGTCGCCGGTGAGCAGAAATTTGTACGGCAGGTCCTTGTGTCCGGTCTGGAGACCACAAACCCGCGCCTGCTCTTTAGCCGCATTCAGCTAAAAAGTGGCGAACCACTTTCTTTGAATGCACAGACCAGCACGCAGCGCAGCTTGTATGACCTCGGCATCTTTGCGCGCGTGAACACTGCATTGCAAAATCCTGTAAGCGACGAAGCGCGCAAGAACGTTCTTTTCGATATTGAAGAAGCTCGGCACTACTCGCTAAACCTGGGGTTCGGCGCCCAGATTGCTCGCATTGGCGGCGGCGTGACCACGCTTGACAACCCGGCTGGAACAACCGGTTTTGCTCCCCGCGTGGCACTTGGTGTTACCCGGCTCAATCTGTTCGGCCTCGGCCAGACACTCGGTGTTCAAACAGCGCTCTCTACCATCCGCCAGCGCGCCTCCATCACTTACTTTGTTCCGCGGTTTTTGTCGGAAGACAACCTGAGCTTCTCCATCACTGGTCTGTTTGACAACTCTACCGACATTCGAACCTTTGCCGCGCAACGTAAGGAAGCCTCGGTTCAACTGGCTCAACGCGTTTCCCGTGCTTACACGGTGCAGTATCGGGCCGTTTTTCGGAATGTAACTTTGTCGAATTTGAAGATTCAGCAACTGCTCGTTCCGCTGCTCTCGCAACCGGAGACGGTCGGCTCGGGCGAGCTGTCCTTTATTCAGGACAAGCGCGATGACCCCACCGATGCGCACCGCGGCGTGTACTCGACACTTACGGCCAGCTATGCGCCGGGCGTGCTTGGTTCACAGACTCATTTCACGCGAGCCCAGGGGCGAAATGCGACGTACCACTCCCTGGGCCGCGAGATCGTTTTTGCACGCAGCACGCAGTTCGGGGTAATCAGCCGCTTCAGTGGCCGCCCGGAGATTCCCCTTGCAGAGCGCTTCTACTCCGGCGGTTCAACGTCTATCCGCGCCTTCCCCGATTTCCAGGCCGGCCCGCGAGATCTTGCCACTGGGTTTCCCTTGGGAGGCAATGTTCTTTTTGCCAATAGCTTCGAGCTGCGTTTTCCGCTTTATGGCGACAATCTCGCCGCGGTTTTGTTCCACGATGCCGGAAACGTTTACGCCAGCCTCGGCGATTTCAGCTTTCGCTTCCGCCAGAGAGATTTCCATGACTTCAACTATACGGTTCAATCGGCCGGCATCGGCCTTCGATATCGCACTCCTATAGGTCCGGTTCGAGTTGATTTCTCGCTCAGCCCTGATGCACCGCGCTTCTTTGGCTTAAAAGGAACCGAGCAGGATTACCTCAATGGAACAGCCACTGCAACGACGCAAAAGATCAGTGCCTTTCAATTTCATTTCTCCTTGGGGCAGGCCTTTTAGGACCATTTCACGCCTTCCCCTGCTCTGTGGCTTGCACCAGCACCCTTGACTCATCGGTAATCTGTTCATCGCAGTTGTCTTGGATGACACGTTATCACCGAGTGGCGGGAGTGAAAGGGACAGCCCGAAAGTCTCCGTCGGAGAAAAAGCTTCGCCAGCCCATAAGAGGTGCCGCAAGAGGAAACATGAGTTGGCGGTTCCGACAGTGTTGCCTCATCAGCGATGGCCGCTGGTGGGACGAGTTAACGGCTGAACTGGCGACCATCGAGGGGCGGCGGGTCGAAGTTCAGCAAGCGAAGCGAAGCTTGGGGGAAAACGAAGGCCGAGCAGCTAGAGCCACTCAACAACTGTGCTCCTGAGCGCTCCGCCTAGCTGATCTGCTGCATGGTTCTCAACTGCCTGCAGCACACGCTCGGCAAAGACACGATCGCTTGAGACTGTTACCACCGAAACGGTCGAGTTAGACCATGAATCCAGTCCATCAATCTCAGCAATGGAAACGTTGAATCTCTCCCGCAACCGATCCTTAAGACTCTTCACTACGTGGCGCTTGTCCTTCAATGAAAAGGACTGCTCCACGTAGATTTCCAGAGTCAAAACCCCGATTACGGGCACTACTGCGGCGGCGGAAGGACAGCGGCGATTCTCTCAGAGGTGAAAGCCTCCAGCACATCGCCAACGTTGATGGCGTGGAAATTAACGAGCGAAATACCGCACTCCAGCCCGTTCTTCACTTCGCTGGCGTCGTTCTTGAACCGCTTGAGCGCATCGACCTTGCCGGTATGAACCACATCGCCGTTACGCAGTAACCGCATTTGGGCATCGCGCCGAATGGTTCCGTCGGTGACAAAGCAGCCGGCCACTGTACCAATTTTGCTGATGCGGAATGTTTCCCGCACTTCGGCATGGCCCAGGATCGTCTCTTTGTAAACCGGTTCGAGCAGTCCGGTCATCGCCAGCTGAATCTCATCGATCAGCTCATAGATGATGCTATGGATGCGGATATCGACCTTCTGCTGTTCGGCAGTGGAAACCGCATTGCGCTCCTGCTTGACGTTGAAGCCAATGATAAGCGCTTCTGAAGCCGAAGCCAGCAGCACGTCATCTTCGGTAATGGCGCCAACACCGGCCCGCAGCACGCGGACCCGAACCTTCTCGTTCGAAAGCTGCTGGAGTGTATCGGACAGAACTTCTGCCGTACCGCCGACGTCGGCCTTGATAATAATGTTGAGGTCTTTGAGTTCGCCCTCTTTAAATTGCTGATGGAGCGAATCGAGCGTGGCGACGCGAGCGCCCTTCGCCATGGCGACATCGCGCGCTTTGGCTTCGCGATAGATTACGATCTGCTTGGCCTTGGACGTATCAGAGACAACCTGGAAGCTATCGCCAACCTCCGGCAGGCTCTCGAGTCCGATGACTTCGACCGGCATAGAGGGCTCGGCTTCCTTCACCGAATTGCCGCGATCGTCGAACATGGCGCGAACTTTGTTGAACAGCGCACCGCAGATAAAGAAGTCGCCGACCTTCAACGTACCGTTCCGCACCAGCATGGTTGCTACCGGTCCACGGCCCTTGTCGAGCTTGGCTTCCAGCACCGTGCCCAGTGCCGGACGACCCGGATTCGCCTTCAGATCTTGCAAATCGGCAACCAGAAGAATCAACTCTAAAAGAAGATCTAATCCTTCACCGGTCTTAGCTGAAACGGGGGTCATGACGGTATCGCCTCCCCAGTCTTCGGCCAACAAGCCGCGATCGGAAAGTTGTTGCTTTACGCGATCAGGCTGAGCATCGGGCTTATCGATCTTGTTGATGGCCACAATGATCGGCACCTTAGCCGCACGTGCATGGTCAATTGCTTCCAGCGTCTGCGGCATCACGCCATCGTCCGCCGATACAACTAGCACCACAATGTCGGTTACCTTAGCTCCACGGGCACGCATGCGGGTGAACGCCTGGTGGCCCGGAGTGTCGATAAACACGATCTTGCGATTATTCTTCTCGATGTAATAGGCACCGATATGCTGGGTGATACCGCCAGCCTCGCGCTTGGCGACACTGGTCGAGCGAATCGCATCCAGCAACGACGTCTTACCGTGGTCGACGTGACCCATGATGGTCACCACCGGAGCACGCTTGACCAGATCCAGATCCACTTCGGCGAGTTCGACATCCTGCGTCGTCTCTTCCTCGTAGCTGACCTGATTGGTTGATGCCCCGAAGTCGCGAGCCAGCTCTTCGGCCAGCTTCACGTCCATGGTCTGGTTGATGGTGGCGAAAATCTTCTTTTCCACCAGCTTCTTGATTACAAGATTGGCTTTGACACCCAGCTTTTCAGAAAGCTCCTTGACGGTGATGCCTTCTGCAACGGTAATCTCGCGGTCTATCGGCGGCGGTTCAAAGAACGCCTGGCGCTTGGAAACACGTTCGCGAAGATTGCCCTCCTCGATATCCTCGCGTTTACGAGGCCCTCCTCGCCCAACTGGTTTGCCTTGATGGCGACGCGTATCGGTCGGGATCGGCTGAGCCGATTCCGGACGGAGCGACGTCGGATGCATGGGCCGCATTCCCGGCCGGCGTAAACCAGGGGGCGGCGGTCCAGGCGAACCGGGTCCACCAGGACCGCGCATAAGTGGCTGCCCTGGACGAATGGGTCCTCGGTAGAGTGGCTGCCCGGGAGCAGGCATTCGAAGAGAGGCGGGAGGCGGCGGCGCACCAGGACGCGGACCGGGCGGTAGTGCAGGAGCAGAACCGGAACCGATCGCCGGACGCACTAAGGTCTGCTGCTTGAGCCGCTGCACCAGATCCGGACGTGGTGGCACGACAGGCCGCGCTGCAGGCTGCCCTGCAAATTGCGGACGATTGGCAGCCGGTGGACGTGGCGCAATGGGAGCGCCGGGCGTTAACGCTTGACGGGGCGCTGTGGGACGTGGCGGAATGGGCGAACCGGGAGCAGCACCGCCAGATGCGGCGGGAGCAGAGGGCGCACCCAGGCTGCCGGCCCCACCGGGAGCAACCACGTGCGTGGGCGGCGCTTGCGGAAAGCGAATCTGCGGCGGAGCTATGGGTGCGGACGATCGAATAGGGGCTGACGGAACAGAAGGCTGGCGCAACGGCGCGCCCGGGCCTGTTCTCGGTTTAGCTTCGCCAGCGGGCAGAGGCTGGCGCGGACCGGCAGGCATAGACGGCGACGCTGATCCGGCAGCGGCAGGAGCTTGCGGCAGGGGTCGTGCTGGAACAGCGACCGCTCTAACCCCGGGTACCGGACTTGCTGGCCCGGAACTGCTTGGCAAACTTGGCGCACTCACAGCGGAAGCGCTTGGTGAGGCAGGGGTCGAAGCAGGAGCACTTGGAGCCGATCCGCCAATGTTCGGGGTACCCGGCGTAGGCAAATTTGCTGCCGGAGAACTCGGAATAGCCGGAGCAGGCCGGGCAATGATAGCCTCTCGAGCCGCCGGAGCGACTGGACCAGCAGAAACGGGCGGCGGGGCTGTAATAGGCTGAGCCGCAGGAGCACCCGGGCTAGGGAGAGGCGGAGTTACAGGCGATTGGGAAACGGCGGGTCCTGGACTGGCAGGCGCGGTTGCCGGCGCGAGCGGCGGATGAAAGGTGCTGCCTGGGCCTAGAGGCGGACGCAACGGAATGCGGGAGGGCGACCGCTCCGTCTCCGTGCCGGCAGACGGCCGACCGGGGGCGATGGGAGGCGTCAAGGGCACCGAAGGTGCACCGGACATAGGAGCCTTCTCGGTAACACGCGCACTGGGGGAAGCAAGTGGCGGCACTATCCGGCGTGGCGGTATCGGGGTCGCGGGCGCTGTCGAGCTTTCAGAAGACCGCAGCGGGAAACGCGGGATGGAGGGGCTGCTGGGAGCCGAACTGCCTGCCTCGGTACTCGCGGCTCTAGCCGACGGCGGATGCACACTGCCGTTCTGGCCTAGCCTACTCGGGGTCTCAGGCCGCTCTTTGCCTTGCTCTACCGGGCGATCCTGATCACTCAATCGAGCCGCTGCCTCTAACCCTCGCGGTGGCTCGGCGACAGCCGTAGCTGTCTCCCGGCTTCGCTCTACGCGCTGTGTTGCCGGCTCATTGGCCGTCTGTTCGGTCGAGGGTGAATCGTCCGCCATGTCCTCGTCGTCCTGGGAGTACCCATGTACGCCCTCCCGATAGCTCCCAAGAGCACCGGCTTCGGCCAAACGTTCCCGCAGGGTTACCGCAATCTCTTCGTCCACTGAGCTGGAGTGCGTCTTCTTTTCCTGTACCCCTAGTTCCGGTAACAGATCCAGTATTACGCCCGGCTTCACTTCTAATTTCCTGGCCAGCTCATTAATCCTAATTTTCTTCATACAAGAGACTGCTATGTAACTCCTTCAAACGCCAAGACTTGGGCCTACTCGTCCAATTTGTTAATACTACCAGATCC
>CAXTWQ010000086.1:7671-24191 GCA_964248065.1 uncultured Bryobacteraceae bacterium
GGCGAAGACTGGACGGCGCAGCAGACAAGCCCTCCACCCGACCCAGATCAATCACTTCATAGCCATCCAACTCGGCTATAGGAGCTTGTTCATGACGAGCTATGTCGTGCTGAAGGTTACCCGTTTCGATATTCTCGAAAGCGTCGGCGTGCTCACCCTTCCCAGTAGATTCCCCACCTTCTGAAGAAGATGCATCCACAACCCTCTCAATGCTGGCCGCGTCTGCCGGTGCTGCCTCTTCCTCTTCATCGTACTGGCCGTAAAAGGATACCACCGATGAACGAATTTGCTCAACTATCGATTCGTCAATCTGTGGGATGGCCTCCAGTTGCTCGGGAGTCATGGACCCCAGCCGCTCCACCGTACCGATGTCAGCCGCCACCAGCTTCTCCACTACCGACTCATCCAGCCCGTGGTCGATCAGAACCGATACTGGCGCACCCGAAATCACCATGTCTGCCATGTGAACCTCCATCTCCCGCCGCTTCTCTTCTTCGCTCTTGATGTCTATTTTCCAGCCCAGCAGCTTGGCTGCCAGCCGTACATTCTGTCCGCGTTTGCCAATTGCCAGCGACAGCTGCAGATCATCTACAACCACTTCCATGTGCTTGTCGGCCGGGTCCACAATAGTAACGCGCGAAATCTTAGCCGGGCTCAGCGCCTTGGTCACATATTGAATCGGGTCGTCCGAGAATTCAATGATGTCGATCTTTTCGCCACGCAGTTCACGGATAATTGACTGCACCCGCATGCCCTTCATGCCCACGCACGCGCCCACGCTGTCCACATCCCGATCGCGGCTGAATACGGCAATCTTGGTTCGTTCGCCCGCTTCCCGCGCACAGGCTTTGATGGCAACCGTGTTGTCGTAGATTTCAGGAACTTCCTGTTCAAAGAGCCGCATCACCAGTTCAGGCGCCGCGCGCGACACCATTACGCCCGAGTTCTTTCCAGAGCGGTCAACTCCCTTGATCACGCAACGCACCCGGTCGCCCACACTAAAACTTTCAACACGGGACTGCTCTTTTTTGGGCAGCCGCGCCTCAGTTTTCCCCATGTCGACAATGTAATCCAAGCCTTCCAGGCGCTTCACCGAGCAGTTCACCAACTCGCCATAACGCCCCTGAAACTCAGAGAAAACACTGTCGCGCTCAGCCTCGCGCACCTTCTGCAAGATGACCTGCTTAGCTGTCTGCGCAGAGATCCGACCCAGCGAATCGGTCGCTTTCGGCTCCCGAACTTCGCTTCCTATTTCGGCTTTGTTGTTCAGCTTCCGAGCAGCGGACAGCGTGATCTGCCTATAGGGATCTTCTACCGCCTCAACCACTTGCTTGACGCTATAAATCTGGATGTTGCCGGTGCCTTCATCAAAATCGGCTACCAAGTCTTCCTGGCTCTTAAAGTGCTTGCGCGCAGCCGCCAGCATCGCGTCTTTCACCGCGTCAAGCACAATCTGCGGGTCAATGCCCTTCTCTTTACTTAGTATCTCAATGGATTGATAAATAGAAGCCACGTCTACAACCTCTCAGTAAAACTCAATGAATGTCAGGGTGAAACGGAATTGGGCAGCGCCAGCTACCAGTCGAACCGGAGCTTTGCTCTCTGCACTTGGTCGAGAGGAATGTGGACCGGTTGATGATCGGCTATCTCAATTTGCAAAATGCCATCGTTCATCTCCAGCAGCTTGCCTTCGAACTGACGCGCTCCATCCTGCGGTTCGCGTGTTGAGACCAGCACTTTTTGGCCAATCACACGTTCGAAATCGCGCGGCTTGGTCAGCGCTCGCTCCACGCCCAGAGAACTGACCTCCAGCGTGTAGCCTTCCTCGAGCAAGGTGTCGCGTTCGTCCAATAAGTTGCCAAGCCGCTGCGAAACCGTCTCACAATCGCCGTGAGTAACCCCTTCGGGCTTGTAAATATAGACGCGAACCAGCCGCCCCTTTCCCACCCCGCGCACCTGCACTTCGGCGATCTCGATCCCGGTTCCCCGGGCGGCCTCCTCGCCAAGTTCGGTGAGCTTCGCTTCCAGCTCCTTATTTGCAGCCAACGGCATTTTCGTGTCCCGAGCAATAAAAAAGTGGGCTTTCGCCCACCACTTTCCTTCGCCCTTCTCTCTTATTAAACCACCGCTTGGACTCAGGCGCAAACGCCCCTCTGACGCAGAACTTACCTGCGACTTCTAACATTCCCCAGCCGCCGGTGAACACGGATAAAGACTGGTAGCTTATGCTCCTGGTTTCCCGCGTCTGCAAAAGAAAAACTTGAAGAGGACAGCCTGAGAGCGTGTCAAAATGCCAAATGCCGGAAGCACACTGCCGACACAGTGGCACGCAACACTTCAATTAGAAGTGCCCTACAACCGACTCGCACGGGAATCAACGGCAATACCCTCAATCTCAACATCAACATCGCGAGGCAGGCGAGCTACTTCAACCGTGGAACGGGCCGGCGGATGGTCAGGAAAGAACCTCCCGTAAGTCTCGTTCATACGGGCGAAGTTGTTCATGTCTTTCAAGAACACGGTGGTCTTCACCAGATCAGCCAGCGAGAGACCTGCGCCTTCCAGAACCGATCCCAGGTTTTCCAGAACCTGTGTTGTTTGCTCCTCAATGGAACCGGTTACTAATTCGCCCGTCCCTGGATTCAGCGGAATTTGCCCACTCAGAAAAACGAAGCCATTTTGTCGAATAGCAGACGAGTAAGGGCCGGCAGCCTTCGGGGCCTTGGGCGAGGTAATGATCTCTCTCATCGCTCCATTTTGCACCCGGGCTGTTTTGGTTCGAGAGCCGCTTTTCCCGGCAGCCGGACCGAGCCGATAAGGGACGCAACATTTGCAACGCCCAATTTCGCCAGAATGCGATCAAGTTGTCGTGCAATCTGAATCGGTGCGCGTGGATGGACAAAGTTCGCGGTCCCGATTTGGACCGCGCTGGCACCTGCGATCAGAAAATCGGCGGCATCGCGCCCATGGCAGATACCGCCGAGTCCGATTACGGGAATTCTGACCGCCTGCGCGGTTTCGTAAACCAGCCGGAGAGCAATGGGTTTGATGGCTGGGCCGGAAAGTCCGCCGAAGCCGTTGCCGATCTCCGCTGTGCGAGTTGCCCGGTTTATGGCAAGAGAAACAAACGTGTTCACCAGCGAAAGAGCGTGAGCGCCCGAGTCTTCAGCAGCACGCGCCAGGGGTTGTATCGCAGCGACGTTTGGCGAGAGCTTCACAATCAGTGGACGTGTCACCACCGCGCGGGCACGACCGACCAGGTTCGCAGCAGCAAGCGGATCACTGGAAAAGAAAATCCCGCCCTCCTTGGTATTTGGGCAGGAGATATTCAATTCGTAGGCAGCGATGCCGCCCGCGTTCTCAAGAGCGCGCAGAACCTCCAGATAATCGTCGACTGCATACCCAAATACATTCACAATCAGGGGTACATCGTGATTGCGCAGAAGCGGAAGTTTGTCAGCCATAAAGGCCTGGACGCCAACATTCTGCAAGCCCACGGAGTTCATCATCCCTCCATCTGTTTGGAACAGCCGAGGTGGCGCGTTGCCTCGAATAGGCTCTCGCGAAATGCCCTTGGTAACCAGAGCACCGAGTTGATTGAGCGGCAGAAGAGGAGCGAACTCCAGGCCATAACCGAACGTCCCGGAAGCGGCCATCACTGGATTCCGCAGCGGAATACCGCACAAATTTGTAGCGAGGCGAGCGGAGGTCACAAACTGCGAGAGAGCGCAGGCTCGCTTTGCCTGGCAAGCAGGTCCCGAATATCTGATTCATTAGTCATGAAGTTCCCAATGGCGAATCTCAAGACAAAACGGCCATTCAGAATTGTATGGGACAAGAAAGCGTGGCCTGTCGAGTTTATGGCTGCAAGCAGTTGCTGGTTGAACAGATCGCCAGCTTGATGGCGAAAACACACCAGTGACAGCGGAACCGGAGCGCAGACTTCAAAGTCATCCGTGTGCTCAACCAGGCTTTTCAGAACTTGTGCGAGCCGGATAGATTCGCGAACGAGCGCCATCAATCCTTCGCGACCGTAATAGCGAAAAACGTACCACAGTTTCAGCGCACGAAACCGGCGGCCGAGTTGCACGCCGTAATCGTTGAGGTTGACCACGCGATCGTCTTCGGAAGTGCGAAGGTACTCGACCGCAAGTGAGGACGCGCGGCGAAAAATCTCGGGATAGCGAGTATACAGAACGCTGCAATCAATAGCGACGTAGAGCCACTTGTGAGGATTGATAACAAAAGATTGAGCGAGATCTACACCGGCAAGAACGTGCCGCATCTCAGGCAACATCGCGGCTGCTCCACCGTAGGCAGCGTCCACATGGAGCCATGCTCGGTATTCTTCGGCCAAGTCGGCGATCTCTGGCACAGGCTCAATCGCGCTCGTCGAAGTGGAGCCAACCGAGGCAACGATACAGCACGGGCGCTTGCCTGCGGCCACGTCAGCTTCAAGTGCTTCTCTCAGCTTGTCGAGTCGCATCCGGAAGTCAGAATCAACTGCAATCTTCCGGACGTTATCGCGGCCAAAGCCTAAGGTAATCGCAGCTTTTTCGGCTGACGAGTGCGTATGCTCAGAAACGTAAACAGTCAGGCCCGGCCGCATGCCTCGAGTCCGGCACTCAGGATCAATCCACTCGCGGGCAGCCCCGATCGCCTGCAGAACACCAATTGACGCCGTGTCGTAAATGATGCCGAAGTGACTGTCATCCAAGCCCAGCCATTGACGCAGCCAGCCAAGGGTGACCTGTTCGAGTTCGGTCGCGCCGGGAGACGACTTCCAGAGCATTGCGTTTACGTTTACCGTCGCTGCCAAAAAATCGGCAAGGATTGACGGCGGCGTGGACGAGACTGAGAAGTACGCAAAAAACCGCGGATGATTCCAGAGCGTCAGAGCAGGCAAAATCGTTGACTGAAAGTCGCGAAAAATCTGCTCCAGCGGCTCACCCATTTCAGGACCACTGGCTGGAAGCGCGGCAATCAGATCGCCCGGCTCATGACTCGTCGTAACAGGGTACTCGCGAACTCTGGTCAGGTAATCTGAGATCCAGTCTGCATGCTGGTGTGCAGAGTGTCGGAACTCTTCGATTGCGGAAGTCATCGGCGCTCTTTCGAGTCTGGCATAAAAGGCCGGCATTCGGTTAGAACCGTTGGAAGCCAATCGGCCAACCAGCTACGAAACGAAGCTAACCTCCCTTGGGTTTCAAGCGACAGCGGCGTGCCGGATTCCGCCTGAATCCAGTTTCGAAAGATAGCAATTTCGCGAATCGCAACTACCGCAGTGAATCGCTCGACCCAGGCCAGCAACTCATCAAGGCGAGCGCACAGTGTGGCATCTGGAGGAGATTGCTGCAGAGCAACTAACAGTTCGGGAAGAGCAGCGGCTATTCCTGAAATGGCTCCGTCCACACCAAACGCTCGAGCTGAAGTGTAGAGGCGTTCATTGCCAGCCATCCATCGAAATTCACGAGCCCGACGCAACGCCGACAAGCTTTCGAGCAGTTGGGGATCGCCGCTGGAATCTTTAATTCCGGCAATCCCAGGAACTTTCAGCAACTGATCAATCAATCCGTACGAGAGCGGGTTGGTGAAGGCTGGCAGATTGTAAAGGTAAAGCGGCGTTTCCCCGTCAAGGTATTTGGCCATATACGAGTAGAAGCTGAAAATATCTTCGTCGCTGTAGCGGTAGAAGTAGGGCGGCATCAGTAGCAGGCCAACCGCGCCAGTCCTGAGTGCACTGTCAGCCAGTGCAATGGCGCCGGTCATTGTCGAGTGCGATACGTTCACAAGTACAGGCACACGACTTCGGCGGATGGCGAGCGTTGTGGCCCGCGCACGCTCAGACACGTCGAAGTGGACGAACTCGCCAGTGCTTCCAAAGAGAACTAAACCGTTAACGCCCGCGTTAACAGGCCTGTCCAGATAATCAAGAAGAGCAGCCGCATCAGCTTCGGCAGTTCCCGCTTTGCGGGGGGTCAGAAGTGCAGCATAGATTCCAGAAACTGGTCCCTGCTCCTTCGCGCGCGCCATGCGCTACTGAGGCCGCGAGTTGCAATTAGCTGAAGAAACGCATCGGCGAAGCATAGAATTTTGCAGCAGTTCACGCGTATCTAACAGGTGTTGCGGCTTAAAGTGCTGGGTTGACCAACGGGAGCTTTCCTCCAGTTCCACTCCAATGAAGTAGCCCATCTCGCGATACACAGAGTACCGGACTATGCCAACTAGTGCCCCATCTCCAAACCGAATCTGGACCCGGGTCTCTGGTTCGATGGACTTTTCCATCTGCAGGCAAACGCCGGTAAGTGAAATATCCTCCAGATTTGCCACCCGGCGTAGGGACCGGCCGGCCTGCTCAAAGCAAACCTCTACCAGTTCGGCACAGAGAAGTCGATTATCAATACGTCGTTCTTGCATACCATTCTCATCGGCAGTTTTGCGTCAGAACAGTAGTCTTTCTCCGCTTGAGCGGAGGACCAGCCGCTCGGTTACAGTACGGTGTAAGTGTAAACCCGATCCCAGTATCGGATAACAACCATCGAAATAGACATGAATCACACATCTCAAATGCAGAGCACGCCGCAGGCCGAAACCAAACTCAGCATTGTGATCCGAGTCCTGTTCTTTGTGGCTCTGGTGATTATTGGGCAGCTTTTTGCGACGGCGCCGCTGCAGCTGTTTGGGCCGGTGGTTGCCGGCAGTGTCGGCCTTTGTCTGACCGGGCTCGCGGCAAACCTATTGACGATGCGAATCTTTGACCGGCGGCCGCTGTCCGATATCGGTCTGGGAATCACGTCGGCGTCGAATCGCAATCTGGGCTTGGGTGTTCTCTATGGCGCAGGTGCTGCTACGTTAATGCTGCTGGCGCCGTTGCTGGCCGGGACCGGACACTTAGGTCTGAGGCCGGGAAATCAATCTCGTTGCGCAACCATTGGCTTCTCTCTCTTAACGCTGCTGGCAGCTGCTACTGGCGAGGAACTCATCTTCAGAGGCTATGCTTTCCAGCTGCTTGTAGAAAAGATGGGCCCGTTTGCGACGATTCTCCCAGTCGGTATTCTCTTCGGCCTAGCTCATGCCTTTAACCCGAATTCTTCCAATCTGGGTATCATCAACACGGTAATCTGGGGAGTTTTGCTCGGGTTTGCCTTTCTGCGGAGCCGGGATTTATGGCTGCCCATCGGGCTTCATTTTGGCTGGAATGCCGTTCTTCCTCTCTTTGGCGTCAACTTGAGCGGGCTTACAATCGAGGTGACGAGGTACGTTTACCGATGGGATATTGCGCCAATTTGGAGCGGTGGCGATTACGGGCCCGAAGGGGGATTGCTGGCGACAATCTTCTGCATTGGGCTGTTTTACTTTTTGGCCAAAGCGCCAGTGCAACCCCAAACGGCGATGGTGGCGCCCAGCGTCAACGATCTGTTCTAGCCGCGGGAACAATTGCGGTTTCTCTCCTGGCGCTTGTGCCCTTCACTCTTCGCGCCGACAAGCTCAGCTTTGACGAGCGGTTGGAGATCGAACGCGGCTTGAACGCAGAATTCGCCACCATGAAAACGGCTCTGCCCAGGTCGAGAAAGGCACTGGTGTTTAAGAGCGATGGCTCTTTCGATCAACGTAACTGGGATAAAGCCATGCAGGAGAACGGCCCGGCTGCGCGGGTAGGTGATGAGGTGCAAATCACGAGCGTCGAAATTGAGGGCAACCGGATCGTTTTGCAAGTGAATGGCGGGACGAAATCAGGCCACTGGTACGACCATGTTCAAGTCGGCATGGGCAACAATACCTCACCTGTGTCGAGGGGCCAGAACGGGCAGGGTGCGGCTGGCTCGAACATTGCCCTGGTATTTCCGGGCAGTGTGCCGTCGATAAAAGCAGCCGAGATCAGGCAAATGCTTGGGCCGGTATTCGATTTCGAGAAGCACTCTGCGTCTGAGCAGTACATGGACAAGCTTTCGGCGCCGGTGCAAAAAGCCATCAAAGAGCAGCGGGCGTTGGAAGGCATGGACAAAGATCAGGTTTTGCTGGCGCTAGGGAAACCGCGCAACAAGAGCCGCGAATCGAATGGGCAAGGCGACGAGCTGGAAGATTGGATTTACGGCGATCCCCCCGGCAAGATGACCTTCGTGCGCTTCAGCGAAGGCAAGGTGGTTAAGATCAGCGAAAGCTATGCCAATGTCGGTGGCATGACCTCGCCGCCTCTGCCTCCGCCACGCTAAAACACGGCATTAGCTCCAGTTTGGTCTAGCTCATCGGGCTTGCTTCGGCACGTTCGTAAACTAGAGGAATATGCCAACTAGGGTAGGAATTAACGGCTTTGGCCGTATTGGTCGAAACGTGGTCAGAGCCGGCCTGCATAATCCGGACATTGAGTTCGTCGCCGCCAACGATCTCACAGACACTGCGACGCTGGCTCATTTAATGAAGTACGACTCAATTCTGGGTCAATTGAGGGAAGACATTCGGGTGGACGGAGACACCATCCACGTTGCAGGCAAGCCCATCAAGATTTTTGCAACCAAGGACCCGGCCGAGATCGACTGGCCAAGCCTGGGCGTCCAGGTGGTGGTGGAGTCAACGGGTCGGTTTACCGAAGCTGCCGATGCTAAGAAGCATCTGCGTGGTTCGGTGAAGAAGGTGATCATCTCAGCCCCGGCCAAGAATGAGGACGTGACGCTTGTGCTGGGCGTGAACAACGACATGTACAAGCCTGAGAGCCACAACATTATCTCCAACGCGTCCTGTACTACTAACTGCCTCGCTCCTGTCGTGAAAGTTTTGAATGACGCATTCGGCGTGGAGGTCGGAACAATGACGACTATTCACAGCTATACCAATGACCAGAACGTGTTGGATTTTCCGCATAAAGATCTGCGCAGGGCTCGTGCTGCGGCCCTGAACATGATCCCGACTTCAACGGGCGCAGCCAAAGCGCTTGGATTGGTGCTGCCCCAAATGAAGGGCAAGCTCGACGGCTATTCCATGCGTGTGCCGACTCCGGACGTGTCTGTTGTGGACTTTGTTGCCGTGCTGGGCAAACAGGTGACTGCTACTGAGGTAAATACCGAGTTGAAGAAAGCCTCTGACGGTTCGCTGAAAGGCATTATGGAATACACCGAAGAGCCCGTTGTCTCGACCGATATGCTGAACAATCCGCACAGCGCGATCGTTGACGCAGAGCTTACCAAGGTTCTGAACGGGACGCTAGTGAAGGTGGTTGCCTGGTACGACAACGAATGGGGTTATTCGAACCGCGTTGTAGATCTGGTGTCGTTCCTGAGCAGTAAGGGGCTGTAGTTTCAAGCTCACTTTGCTTCAGAGTGCATGGGACAACATGCACTCTGACCTTCCATATGGCTTGAAGGCACTCCTTTGCCCGCAGCGAATAGAGTAGAGTCGCAGATTCATGACCAAACAGGAGATGCTTGCACGCATCCAGGAAATTGGGATTATTCCAGCGGTTAGTGTTGGCTCCGTGGATGACGCGCTGTTCGCATCCGAGGCCGTTTTCAACAGCGGTATTCCAATTGTCGAAATCACTATGACAACCCCGGATGGCGCTGGCGTTATCTCCAGATTGATAAGATCGAATCCCAATGCTGTTGTCGGGGCAGGAACCGTACTCGATCTCGATTCCGCCCAAGTTTGCCTTGATGCGGGAGCTTCTTTTCTCACCAGCACCGGCCTTGACCCTGAGCTTGTCCAGTTCTCGCGTCAACACGATATTGCCATCATTCCCGGTGCTCTCACGCCCACCGAGGTCATGATGGCGAGAAAAGCCGGAGCGGCCTTCGTCAAAGTCTTCCCATGCTCAAACGTGGGCGGGCCGTCCTATATACGTGCTCTCCGACGCCCATTCCCGGACACGAAATTAATGGCCTCCGGTGGCGTAACTCAGCAGACTGCTGCAAACTATATTCACGCCGGAGCCGATGTGCTCGGTATCGGCCATGATCTGCTGCCACATGAAGCTGTCCGGGCCAGGAACGCCGACTGGATCAATGAACTAGCCCGACGCTTTCTCGGGATGGTTAAACAAGCGCGAATCAGTAATGCAATTAGAGATGGCGAGCAGTAATTGGTGGGCGCCAGTCCACAATACTGTTAGTAATACGGTGATAAGTTAAAGCCACGCCTATGATCCGGGTCTTAGTCGATTTCGCACTAAACAATCGGTTCTTGATTGTTTTGATCGCACTTTTTCTCCTCATCTGGGGAGCCATCTCCTTCCACAATCTGCCCGTGGAAGCCTATCCTGACGTAGCGAACAATTACGTCCAGATCATCACTCAATGGCCGGGCCGTGCGGCCGAGGAGGTGGAGCAGCAAGTCACAATTCCTTTAGAAATTGCTGTTAACGGCATACCCCATCTCGATCACCTACGGTCCATCTCCATTTTCGGTCTTTCCAGCCTCAGCCTGGTTTTCGACGACGAATCCACAAACGATACAAACCGGCAGAAGGTGCTGGAGCGGCTTTCCCAAGTCAGTCTTCCGGCCGGCTTGCAGGCCCAGATCGGATCTGATTTTAGTCCGGTCGGGCAGATTTATTGGTACACGCTCCACAGCACCAATCCAAGTTACGACTTGATGGCGTTGAAGTCGCTGCAGGATTGGACACTTGAAAAACAGCTTAAGTCGGTCCCGAACGTTGTTGACGTAAGCAGCTTCGGAGGCAGCACGCGCGAGTATCAGGTGCGCGTCGATCCCAATAAGCTGATCTCTTATGGTTTGAGCATCGGCCAGGTAGAGCAGCAGTTGCTGAACAACAATGTCAATGCAGGCGGCAGTTTTCTCGAAACCGGCATGCAGCAGATCAACGTTCGCACACTCGGCCTGGTAGGTAATGTCAGCGACATCGAAGAGACCTTGATCAAAGCTCAAAATGGCGCATCTCTTCGGATAAAAGATATTGCCACGGTGTCCCAAGGGCCTCGCATCCGGCTCGGCAAAATCGCTAAGGCCATTCATCGAGCCGATGGCAAGGTCATCGATAATCGCGATGTTGTCGAAGGTGTCGTGCTCTTACGGAAGGGTGCCGACTCCGAGTCCACCTTGGCAGCAGTTCACGAGAAGGTTAATGAACTGAACGACCATATCCTTCCGGCAGGGGTCAAGATAATTCCGCACCTTGACCGGAGTGACCTGCTCAGTTACACCACTCACACCGTCCTCCACAACCTCACAGAAGGAATCGTGCTGGTTGCTCTGATCTTATTTCTGTTCCTGGGCAACATCCGAGGTGCCTTTATTGTGGCGTTGACCATTCCGTTCTCTCTTCTCTTCGCCTCCATTTGCCTGGACCTTAATAAGATCCCCGCCAACCTTCTTTCCCTAGGGGCTCTGGATTTCGGAATGGTAGTTGAAGGCGCAGTCGTAATGGTGGAGAACATTATCCGATATCTGGCGCGTCACAACAATGAGAGCAAGCCAGCTATTGTATCTATCCGCGATGCCGCGCATGAGGTGCAGCGGCCTGTATTCTATTCCATCGGCATCATCATTACGGCTTACCTGCCGATTTTTACACTTCAGCGAGTAGAGGGTCGCCTCTTCAAGCCAATGGCGTGGACTGTTTCTTTCGCCCTGCTTGGAGCATTGATCTTTTCCATGCTTATCGCTCCCGTGCTCTGCAGTTTGCTCTTCGGCAAGCAGGTTCGCGAGTGGCGCAACCCTGTGATGACTGCCATCTCGGGTGCCTATCTCTGGTTACTGCGTCGCGCCATTCGCTTCCGCTACATTACAGTTGCCGTCGCTGCCGGCGTGTTTGCGGCGTCAGTCTGGATTATGGTGAGCGGTATCATCGGCTCCGAGTTTCTTCCGCATCTTGACGAAGGCTCTATCTGGGCTCGTGCCACGCTTGCCCCCAGTACAGGTCCGAATTCCGGCATCAACGTTATGGATAGGGCGCGGGTCACCATCGCGACTTTCCCGGAAGTCAAGCAAGTAGTCTCTCAGGTTGGACGCCCGGATGACGGTACAGATACGACCGGCTTTTTCAACACCGAGTACTTTATCGATCTCAAGCCCAAGGAACAGTGGCGTCCGGTATTTCGCCAGAACAAAGAAGAGTTGGTGGCTGCCATAGATCGTGAACTGATCAAAATTCCCGGTGCGCTCTGGAACTACTCGCAGCCTATTGCCGACAACATGGAAGAGGCTGTCAGCGGCGTCAAAGGACAGCTTGCCATAAAGATCTACGGTGAGGATCTGAAAACCCTGGAGAGCATTGGTCAGGAAATCATAAATGTGATGCGACCTGTCCGCGGCGTTGCTGATCTGGGTCTCTTTCGCGTCATCGGTCAGCCCAACTTGCAGTTTAAGATTGATCGGGCAAAAGCAGCGCGCTATGGTCTTAACGTATCTGACATCCAGGATGCGGTTGAGACCGACATTGGAGGAAAAACCGTTGGACAGGTGTTGCAAGGCGAACAACGGTACGACATGGTGGTGCGTTATGACGCCCCGTTCCGCACGAACATCCAGGACGTGGAGAACATTCGCCTCCTTGCCCCATCGGGCGAGCGTGTTGCACTCTCACAGCTTTGTGCCGTGAGTGTGCGCGACGGCGCCTCAGAGATCTATCGGGAAGCAAACTCGCGTTACGTCGCTTTGAAGTACAGTATCGTTGGCCGCGATCTGGGCAGCGGTGTTGAAGAAGCGATGACGAAAGTTGAAAAGCAAGTGAAATTGCCTGTGGGCTACAAGCTACAGTGGTCCGGCGAATATGAGAGCGCCAAGCGGTCCCAAAAACGCCTGGCGATTGTCGTACCTATCACGCTACTGGTCATCTGCATGATCCTGTACACCATGTTCAGCTCCATGAAATGGGTGCTCCTGATCATCGCCAACGTAGCAATGGCCCCAATTGGTGGGCTGCTCGCCCTGTTACTGACAGGTACGCATGTCAGTGTTTCTTCCGGTGTGGGCTTCTTAGCCTTATTTGGAGTCTCCGTGCAGACTGGCGTCATTATGCTTGAGTACATCAATCAGCTGCGCGCTCGCGGAGAAACAATCATGAACGCGGCAGTTGAAGGCTCTGTCCGCCGTCTGCGTCCCATTATGATGACGATGTTGGTGGCGAGCGTTGGGCTATTGCCTGCCGCTCTTTCCCGCGGTATCGGCTCTGACTCTCAGCGTCCTTTTGCCATCGTGATTGTTGGCGGTCTGGTTGCCGCGTTGCTTCTTGGTGTCTTCCTTCTTCCGACTCTCTATGTCTGGGTAGCCGGGGTCGACGATGTCCTTCCTAAGCCTGAGGGCGAACCGGACGAAGCTTGATGGTCGCTGAAAAACGTGCGGGAATGCGAAGACGATTCTCAATACTGAACACTATGCAAGCGACTTAACCATCAAGGGGGTGGTATTTGAAGGCGTAAACGGGTTCCGGAATTTGGCATGGTAGTTGCTTCCCTACCCATATGCTTCGCCTCTCAGAGCTTACCCACACTTTTCGGAGTCTGACCCGTAGCCCTATTTTCACAATCGTTGTTGTGCTTTCGCTCGGGTTCGGAATCGGAGGAAATGCAGCCATATTCAGCATCGTGGATGCCCTGCTTTTCCATCCGGCAGGCGTTGCTCAGCCCGACCGCATTGTGGCGCCCCGGGTGTCTTACGCAAAGTTGCATCTGGACCGGATTGATCTGTCCGTTCCTGATTTTGCAGATATTCGGGACAGCCGGCAACTGGTGTCGAAAACCGCCATGTCGCTCGTGGCGGGAGTGAACTACACCGGTGGGAAAGCTCCGCAACGGATTCAAAGTGCGGCTGTCTCTTCGGAGTGGTTTGACGTTTTCGGGGCAAGACCGATTGTGGGCCGCGGCTTTCGGCCGGAAGACGATCAACCCGGATCGAACCAGGTCGTCGTGCTCTCGTTCAACCTATGGAACAGGATGTTTGGAGGGCAGAACTCAGCCGTTGGGCAAACGGTAGAGCTCGACCGAAAACCATACCGGATTGTGGGCGTGATGCGGGCCGACTTCCGTTGGCCAAGAGAGGCGGATATGTGGATTCCGCTTGGATTGCACAGGCAAGCTTATGCGTCAACACACCGCTTTGACGAGTTCTACACCACGGTTGCGCGGCTAAAGCCAGGAGTGTCGCTGGCGCAATTTCAGCAGGGCATGCACGTTCTGACCGAACAGGTAAAAGCCAGTGACAAGAGTGTGCGCGGCTACGCGAATGACTCACAGTGGAGCATGGTGGCAGAACCTTTTACAGAACTGATTTCCGGGGACCTGCGACTACCCCTTTTCATCTTGGCTGCATCGGTTGGACTGGTATTGTTGATCGCCTGCTCGAATATTGCTGGCCTGATGCTTGTAAGGGGCAGTGGGCGGACGCGCGAACTGGCAATTCGAAGAGTGCTGGGAGCGCGCAGGAGCGACTTAATCTGGCAGGCAATGACGGAAATTATTCTGCTGGCAAGTGCCGGCACGCTATTGGGCTTGCTCAGCATCCCTATCCTGCTTAAAACTTTGCTCTGGATTACTCCTCTGCGAATGAGTGCTGGGCTTGTAATCGAGCCGGGGACAACCGTGCGGCTGTTCACAATTGGAGCGGGAGCGCTTTCCTGTTTGTTCTTTGGAATCGTGCCCGCATGGCAGGCGGCGCGGCTAGGCGAAGCGTATGCCTCCTTGAGGGAAGGCGACCGGTCAAGCACCATAAGTGCGAGTCGGCAACGCCTGCGTGGGGCGCTTGTGATAGGACAAATTGCCTTGGCTCTCATCTTGGTCTCAGGAACCGGTGTACTACTGAACAGTCTCAGCCGAATCCGGTCGGCCAAGCTCGGCTTCGATGGCTCGCATGTGATGACGGCAGCTGTAGAACTGCCTGATTCCGGCTACAGCAAAGACGAAAAGCAGGTCGCGCTGTTCCAATCGGTTTTGGCCGACTTGAGAGGAAATCCGGGTGTGGTTAGCGCAGCCGCCGCCAAGCCAGTACCGTTCAGTGGCGACCATTGGACCGGCTCTTTTCAGATTCAGGGCAGGCCGGAACTGCCAGGCGATCCTGGTCCACATGGCTATCGGGGCTTTGTCAGTCCAGACTACTTCGAGGCGCTCAGGATTCCTCTGCTTGCAGGCCGCGTATTCACAGAAGCTGACGGGCAAGGTTCACATCCGGTGGTGATCGTTGATGTCAATCTTGCAAAAACGTACTGGCCCGGCAAAGATCCGATCGGCCAAGCTATTCGCAATGGCGACAACTCTCCTTGGGCAACGGTGATTGGAGTAGTTGGCCATGTCAGGGCGTACAGTTTCTCACCGGGTGATACGCGCGGCATCTACTATATGCCGGTTTATCAGCAACCTGCTGCCGACATGAATTTTGTGGTGCGTATGGCCGGTGACCCAAGCCTGGCCGCGACTCTCCTAAAACGTTCGGTACACAGATTTGATTCCTCCATTGCCGTCTTCGACGTTGTCACGCCCGCGCAACGGATCTCTTCCATGTTGGGACCCCAGCAATTCACAGCGCAGCTTCTGACGGCATTCGCTTGCGCCGCCTTACTCCTGTCGTCACTTGGACTGTATGGAGTGGTCACCTTCGGTGCAGGGCAGAGGACGAAAGAGATCGGGATTCGCTGCGCACTCGGTGCCACTCGCGGGCAGATAACTCTTCTCGTTGCAGGACAGGGATTGCGACTGACTGCAATAGGATTGCTGATAGGCTCGGCCCTTGCCGCCGTATTGGTGCACTCGGTTGCGAGTCAAATCGAGAACATATCGCTTGATGCCCTGACGTTCTGTGGGGCCATTGCCCTCTTGAGCGTGATCGCCTGCAGCGCGGCGGTGATTCCGGCATGGCGCTCGGCAACGATGAATGTCGTGCAAGCACTTCGGAGCGAATGAAAGCTAATAATTCGCTCCGAAGTCTTAACGCCGAATATCTAAGTAGCAGGCTTAGCCGCGGGCGTGGCAGGCTGGGGTGCGGGCAGAGGCTTGCGCGGAAGCATCTCGGGCCGTGTCGCTGTGTTGTATACAAAAGACGCAATGATGGCGGAAGCCTGCATCAGGTCGTTTGGCTGAATGCGGTCGTACACATCCATATTGGAATGGTGAGTGCGCGTTTCATAGTCCATGGGGTCCTGGATGAACTGAAAACCAGGCAGGCCGACAGCGTCGAACGAAAGATGATCGGTGCCGCCGGTGTTGCGAATTGAAATTGTGTTCGCCCCCAGGTCCTTAAACGGCACAAACCAGCTTTCAAAGATCGGCCGCATCATATCGTTGCCCTGCAGGTAAACGCCGCGAATCTTGCCGGTGCCGTTATCCAGATTGAAGTAGCCGTCCAGCTTGGCATGTTGAGCGGTCAGCTTCATCGTCTCGCGATCCGCAAAGTGTTCTTTGACATAAGCGCGGGAGCCGAGCAGCCCCTCTTCTTCGCCTCCCCACAGCGCGATTCGGACGGTGCGGTCCATGGGCATTTTGAGTGATTTGAGAATGCGGACTGCCTCCATCATCACCGCGCTCCCGGCTCCATTGTCAGTTGCGCCCGTGCCGCCATGCCAGGAGTCGAAGTGCGCTCCT
>CAXTWQ010000087.1:0-24094 GCA_964248065.1 uncultured Bryobacteraceae bacterium
ATCTTGAAGCTTGTCAGCGCACCTTCCAGTTTCAGCCCACCGCGGCTGACGTAGCGCAAAGCATCTTCGACTTCAAGAAATGAATCAGGCAAAACGGCCCGCCCTGGTTTGTCTGCGCGCTGGTGATCTACCGATACCTTACCGGCCAGGATCAATGCTTGCGCTTTCTCACGCGTTTCAACCAGGCCGCGTTCAACAAGCAAAAGATCAAGACGCTGTTTCTTCGAACTCAAGCCTTTCGCAACACCACAAAGTCGGCAATCTCGCGTAAGCGATCTGCCCGCGGCCCAAAGCTCTCCAGCGCGGCATGAGCAGCTTGGCGTTCAGCCTCAGCCATCTCGCGGGACCGCTCCAGCCCGTAGACCGCCGGGAACGTCACTTTCTGTTGCGCCTCGTCTTTACCCGCCGTCTTGCCCAGCGTGTCAGACGACTGTTCCACATCCAAGACGTCATCGATAATCTGAAAAGCAAGGCCGACATGCTCGCCATACAGCGACAGCTCTGACAGTTCACGCTCACTTGCGCCCGCATAGATTGCGCCCATGCGAACACTGGCCCGCAGCAGAGCGCCAGTCTTGGCACGATGGATGGACTCAAGCAGCATGGCTGTCGGCTCCTTGCGCTCGCCCTCTATGTCGTGCACCTGGCCGCCAATCATTCCGCCCACGGTACCGGCAGCACGCGACAGTTCTTCGACCAATACAATCCGCGTCTCGGCGCTCGCATGAGGCAACCGGCTTAATACTTCAAACGCCAGCGTTAGAAGCGAATCACCAGCCAGAATGGCCATTGCCTCGCCAAACACTTTGTGACAAGTAGGGCGGCCACGGCGCAGTTCATCGTTGTCCAGCGCGGGAAGGTCATCATGAATCAGCGAATAAGTGTGAATTAACTCCAGCGTTGCCGCCGCATGCTCCACGCCTTTCACTGAGGCATCTACCGCGTTTGCTGCAGCCATGGCTAGTACCGGGCGAATACGCTTCCCACCTGCGAAGATGCTGTAGCGCATCGCCCGGTGAATCGACTCCGGCTCTACACTTTCTTCCGGCAGCCAGTTCTCCAAAGCAGTATCAACAGCCCGCACCTGCTCAGCAAGATACTGCCCCAGTGTTGACGGGCTTTGTGCGCTCGTCATCTTGACTGCTTATCGGGATTGTAAGGAACCGCAACCACTTCCGAACCCTTTTTGATGAGTACTTCCACGCGCGTTTCGGCCTCTTCCAATTGACGCTTACATTCCGAGCTCAACCGCATGCCGGATTCAAACAGTTGCAGACTATCTTCTAGGGGCAAATCGCCCCGTTCGAGTTCTTTGACGATCCGCTCCAGTTCATTCAGGCTTACCTCGAACGTTGGCGGTTGACTTACTTCCTCCGGCATCGAACTATTGTAACGGCCACCGTACCTTTTCGGGCGTTTCTGAACTAGAGTAGAGGCATGGCCATTCCAGCCATCTGCCGCCCTTCACTTTTTGGCGATTAGCCGGCCGCTGTCACACGGCTCCTTTCTTTTCATTTCGCAATCCCCTGTCAGAGGTGTGTAATAAACGTGACGCAAACCGTTTCACAAGAGTTCCTTCCGCAGTTGCTGACTGCGTTGCCCGGCCCGAAAGCGCAGGCGTTGATCGCGCGAGACCAGGCTGTTCTTTCTCCTTCTTACACGCGTTGTTATCCGCTCGTTGTCAAACGCGGGTCGGGCGCGATAGTGGAAGACGTCGATGGCAATCGCTTCCTGGATTTCAATGCCGGCATCGCTGTTGTTGCTTCCGGCCATGCGCACCCACGCGTAGTGGAAGCCATTCAGCGTCAGGCCGCTGAGTTCATCCACATGTCCGGAACGGACTTCTATTACGAAGGCATGGTGCTGCTAGCAGAAAAGCTGGCCGCCTTGGTTCCCGGTGGATTTGCCCGGCGAGTCTACTTCGGAAACTCCGGTGCCGAAGCGGTTGAAGCTGCGTTGAAGTTAGCCCGTTACCATTCCGGACGCAGTCAGTTCATTGCGTTCCTCGGTTCCTTTCACGGCCGCACCATGGGCGCGCTTTCGCTCACCGGCAGCAAGGTGGTACAGCGCCGCCGGTTTGCGCCGTCCCTTCCGGTCCAGCACATTCCGTACGCTTACTGCTATCGCTGCCCATATGGCAAAGAGCCATCCACCTGCAAGGTCGAGTGCATGAACGTGATTGAGGAGCGGCTGTTCACCACCATTCTCCCGGCCGAAGAGGTGGCTGCCATCGTTGTTGAACCGATTCAAGGCGAGGGTGGGTATCTTGTGCCTCCGGCAAAAGTGCACGAGCGATTGCGCGAGATTGCCGATCGGCACGGCATCTTGCTCATTCACGACGAAGTGCAATCTGGCATGGGCAGAACGGGCCGCATGTTTGCGTCAGAGCACTTTGGAGTTTCTCCAGACATCGTGACAACTGCGAAAGGACTCGCCAGCGGCATGCCGCTCTCGGCGACTATCGCGAAAGCCGACGTGATGGATTGGGCACCGGGCGCACACGCCAGTACCTTCGGCGGTAATCCAGTGTCGATTGCCGCAGCGCTTGCAACTATAGAACTCTTAGAAGAGAGCTTGATGGCGAATGCCGAAGCGATCGGCAGCTATATGTTGGACCGCATGCGGACGTGGCTTCAGCGATTCCGCTTTGTTGGGGACGTGCGTGGGCTCGGATTAATGATTGGCTTTGAGATGGTGCGCGACCAGACTACGAAAGAGCGCGCTCCTGACTTGCGAGATCGCTTGGAAATGCTCGCTTTTGATCGTGGCTTGCTGATCCTGGGCTGCGGCCCGAACAGCATCCGGCTCTGTCCGCCGCTGGTGATTAACCGCGATCAGGCCGACTTTGCCCTCGATACACTTGAGGAGTGTCTGCGTCTGCTGGAGGTGTAAGCCAAACACTTCCCGTCCTGGATGTAGGATGCGGCATCAATAAGTATCCAGGTGTACGGTGGAGGAGTTTCATCGCTTGCTCGCCCCGGGCGGCCGCGCAGTCATTGTTACTCCGCACTACACCGACTTCAGCTCCTTTTGCGACCCTACGCATCGCTCTCATCTGAACAGCTTTTCGCTCCGTTACTTTGGCGAAGACAATGCGGGATTCGGCTACTACTCTTCGGCGAGATTTCTTGAGAAATCCACAAACGTGCGCTTACTGGCTCTATGGAGATTTCTCGGGTTCGAATTGCTGGTGAACGCATCGCGGCGTTTCCGCCGATTCTGGGAATTTTACCTTTGCTACATCGTTAGGGGCAAGGTCATTGAATGGCACTTGGAAGCAGTGAAAAAGGTGGATGGTCCATAACGCCAAAGCAGTTGCTTTGGAAGCTGAGCGACTCGGCCCGTGAGAGGCGAGAACGACAGACGCTAACCCCGGATGCCGCTCTGGGAAAGCGGGGTGAGAACCTGGCGCACCGTTATTTGCGCAATTGCGGTTTTCTGGTGCTGGCCCGCAACTATCGTCCGGCTGGGGGCGAAGCGGAAGTCGATATCGTGGCACGTGACAAAGACATCACTGTATTTGTCGAAGTGAAGACGCGGAGCCGGGCAGATTTTGGCTCGCCTGATCGTGCTATCGACGAAGCAAAGCAGCGTAACATTGCCAAGGCCGCTAGGGCTTACTGCACCCGCGCAGGTATCGGGTGGAACCAGGTACGTTTCGACACCATCGCTATCGTACTTTCGGAGCCGCCTTCCATTGTGCATAATCAGGATGCGTTCTTCAACGGGCGCGCGATTTGATTAGTTATCCGCAGCGAACTTCCGGGCACGATGCATGTTCTTAAGCTAGGCGACACTGGACGAAGCAGGGAACGCTTGGCTGACATCGATTGGTCCCAATCTGATTGTTCCCAATGTGACTGGTCCCAATGTCCGATTGTTCCCCATGTTCTATCGTGCAACGTGATCCTGAAAAGATGAAGTGGCGTTCCGACTCCGTGAGCCTATCGGGTCACCGCCGATCGAATTGTCGAAAATTACGATTACGATGTTTCGGCCGAGCAGATCGCTTACTGATTTACGTTGGCTGTCGGTGACGTCCGCGCAATCATTGCATGCGCCCATCAAACACGGCACTGTGCGCAGTCCAGCGACAAGCCTGATTGTAATCTTGAGGCTATGAATCGAAGACAACTTCTGCGGTTGCTTGGAGCTGGCGCGGCCCAGTTTGCCGTTCGAATGCCGGCCACGGCGCAAGGCGCGCTTACTCTCCAGCCGTTGAGCGAGCACATTACGGTGCTGAGTGGCGCAGGTGGAAACATCACGCTGCTGCGAGGCAAGGACGGAATCCTGATGGTGGACTCCGGTTTGCCCGACACAGCAGCGGCGATGGCTGCAAAGATCAAAGAGTCGGCATCGCTTCCTGTCCAGCAGTTGATCAATACGCATTGGCATTACGACCATACCGGCGGGAACGGAGTCATCGCAGGGAACGGTGCGCAGATTATTGCACAGGAGAAGTGCGCTAAGCGGTTGGCAGTGACACAGCACATGACCTTCATGAAGCGGGACGTGCAGGCCCTGCCCGTTGAAGCGCGGCCCAAGAATATCTTCACCGACAAAAAGACGATCGACTTTGCTGATGAGAAGCTGGAGCTGAATTACTTTCCACCTGCCCATACCGACGGCGACATCACTATTCACTTTCCGAAAGCTAACGTCTACACTACCGGCGATCTGTTCTTTAACGGCTTCTATCCTTTCATCGATTACTCAAGCGCCGGATCCATCGAAGGAATGATTCAGAATGCTGCTTCCATGCTGAACCATGTGGATGGGTCAACCAAGATTGTTCCCGGGCATGGTCCGGTAGGAACTAAAGCAGATTTGCAGGCCTTTCACGACATGCTGAGCGGCAGCAATGAGCAGGTCTCAAAGCTGATAAAGCAAGGCAGAACACTGAACGAAATCGTTGCTGCCAAGCCAACGGCTATGTACGACGAGAAGTGGGGCGGCGGCTTTCTAAAACCGTCCGAGTGGATTCGGCTGCTGTATGAGGGTAAGACGCAGACGAAAGCACAGGCCGCCTAGAAGGTTAGCTGCTATCAACAGAGATATTGGCGCCAGATCACCCATTGATAGGATCATGCGGCGGGTGACCGGAACGCATCTCTATCGAAAAGCGTCTCGAGCCGCTAACGGTAATGATGGATTTCCAGGCAAGGTGTCATAAAGAGGCTGCGCCGGCTCTGCTGTGCCGACAACCTGAACCGCTGTCGCAGCGAGCACGTGAATATTCGGATTATTCGGCAGTGTGACAGTGCGCGCTCCGGGTGGCACTGTCAGTGAATAGGCAAACAAGTACGAGTATGAGTAAGGCTCGTCCTCTCCCTGCGCGTTGTGCCGGTGGGAGGCATACCAGGCAATGGACGCTCGTTTTATAAAGCCCGGCTTCAGTCCGGTGTATTCCATCTCCTCACGTGTGGGGTGTTCCGCCTGATATTTCAGGATGGCTTTGCCGCGCGGGCTGTCAGGTTTGACTGATGCGGGAAGTGGCTGCCAATGACGTGGCACGGTCCGGGTGACCCAAGTGCGGTTGTCCCATTGCCCGACGTAGCCGCCTCCCTGCTCCACCGTGAGCTGGACCGGTTGCGCGCCCACTTGGAAAGTAGCGGCTTGGTCTCCGCCGCTGGCAGCCGCGAGCAGATAGACACGGTTAAAATCACCAGCTGGAAGAGAAATGGTTTGTCCCTTGGCTGTTTCAGAATTGGGAGCATTGGTTGGCGAGAGCTGGAATGGAACGCCGTCATAGGCCAAAGTCTGGGGAAGCATTTCCGCCGGCAGACTGCCGCCCTGGCCATCAAATCCACTGGTCGACGCCTCGCCATGCCGGCTCGCTACGGCCTGGTCGTAAGCTAAGGTCACCGGAGTAGAAGCCGGACTCCGCGGGCCGGAGGCTGCAGGCGTCAACCGCACTAGAAACGTGCGAATCTGATTAGGCTGAAAGCTGGTTACAAGAGCGCCGCTCTCCAGGTGTGCGTCACCGAGCGGTTGCTCCTGGCCATTCACTTCCTGGGCCGAGACGAGCGGAGCCAGGAACTGGATATGAACCCTCTCCTGCGGCTTGCCGTCCACTTCCACCAAACGCACGATGGCAGCGTCGCTGTCTTCCGCTTTCTTCACAGCCATCACGCGGACCCGGCTGTTATCGGCAGAAACGACCGAGAGACGCTTGCCTAGTTTGCCAGGATGCCGGGAGGCAGTAAAGGCGAGGAGCGGTTGGTTCAAACGGAGCGCCTGCCAATCAGTCTGCGCTTGACGCCAATCTCCTGGGTGACCCGCCAGTCCATAGACAAAATCGTGGTGCCCCCAATCCTGGGTGGCTTGATCGCTATAGCCTTCACCGTTGGGGCTGATGCCGGGCGTGTACAGCAGCGTCAAACGAAGCAGGTCGTCAGCCGGTTTATCGGAACCGTTCTTGCAATCTGTAAGAATCGTTACTCCGTACGCGCCGTTCCGGTCGGTTAGATCGATGAATTGATGCGACGGCACCTCAAACTTCTTTTCGTCGTTATTGGTGCGCTTGATTGTGGCAACATCCCAGTTGTAAGTGGCGGCCGGGTTCGAAGCGGTCAAGGGGAAAGTGGCCTTAAGAGCGGCGCTGCTGCTTTTCCAATCAATGGAATTAGCGAACTCAACCCGATTACCGGCATCACCTGCGGCAAGACGGACAATCTGGGTGAAAGTGGAGCCTTCGGTTTGACGAGTAATGGCTAGCGCCACGCGCACAGAGCCATTTTCGACAACCCGAACCTGCGCCGGTCCGGACACATAGCTGCGGGGTGGCTTTTGCTGATCGGTCCAATCCATGTTCCACGCAGGCCACTCTTGCGGCTTTTCAGTCTGGAACGCAAGGCGGGAAGGCGCGGAGAGAAGTTCTTTATTGACCTGCTTGTCGAAGATCCGGGCGACATCGCCATTCTGATCGATGCTCACGCGATAACGGGCATTTTCGAGCGAGTTTTGGCTCACCTTCAACTCGGAAGTTGATTTAGACTTGCGGACTGGCTCAACCGCATACACGGCATATCCGGCTGAAGGCGCTTGGGCTACGAAAAGAACTTTGCCACCCTCAACTTGCGAGGCGACTTCGCGGCCGTCAGGCCCGACCACTCGCACGGCTCCGGGGGCGGTCTTTCCCCACGGGATTTCTGCTTCCACCACGTCTTCACGCGCAACCGCCAGCGGGTTATAGACGATTACCGGTATGCCTTTCGATTGCGTGTCGAGACTGGCAGCCACGCCTTCGGTTGCGCTGGTCAGCACGGAGGCGAACTGGTTCAGCGCAATGGCATCATCGTTCCAGGAAAACTCGTAGGCTTTCGGCGTAGCGGTGCCGGCCATAATGTCATGGAACTGGCCGCCCATGACAAGGGTCCAGGCGTCGTTCAGGCGCTGCTGCGGGTAGGGACGAGCGCCCAGCCAGGCAGCGGCCACAGATGCCTTTTCAGCGGCGTCGGCCAGCAGTTCGTTTTGGCGGTTCCAACGCTTCTGATAAGCCTCGGAAGTGAGCGAACCCGCCGAGTGATTCGTCAATTCAAGATCGCCTGTGTACTGAGGCAAACGGCTCTGTCCGCCTGTAGCCAGAATATCGAGAAACATTTGATCGGCGGCGGAAGAAACAAGCCGAAGCGGGCCGTCTCCTGCTTGGACCGCGGGTTCCGCCGGGGACTCTGGCCGCTGCTCTTCCCACCGATTATGGGAAGGCGGCGGGAGAACAGTTTGGCTGTGGGTCAACATGGCTTCAACTAACCGGACAGAAGCCTCGTCCGGCGAACCGCCCGTGTCACCGGTACCGTAGTAGTGATAATCAGCGAAGAGGCCGGAGACTTGGCCATCCAGGTTGACCCGCCCGACCCAGTCAACTTCGGGACGGCCACCCTCCCCGGGCGCGAGTGGAGCTTTGGTCAGATCGTAATGGATCTGGCCGCCATAAGCGCCGGGGTTCAGTGCCGCGAGAATGCCGTGACCGTCCGGGCCGATCCATAGGCCTACGTTGAAGGGCGTTCCCTCGGGAGTTTTTTCAGGAGAAGCCGGTCCACCAGCAGGCGCGGCTGAGCCCCAGGTCAGCTTCTGGGTGGAGAAGCCCTTGACACCAGCGTGGACGAGCAGACTGGGCAGGGTGGCGGGAAAGCCGAAACAATCCGGCAGCATATATTCGGCGCTCGCCTTGCCAAACTCTTTCTGGAAGTAGTGATTGCCGTAAAGCACCTGACGCAGAATGGATTCGGCGTTTGGCGCATTGACGTCGCTTTCTTCCATGGAAGAACCGGCAGGAAACCAGCGGCCCGCCTCGATGTATTTTCGAATGGTCTCGTAATCGGCAGGATAGTATTCCTTGATCAGCCGATAGCGGTTGGCGCCGCTGAAGTTGAAGACGTAGTGCGGGTACTTTTCGAAAAGGCGGAAGTTCTCCCCCATGGTCTTAGGGAGAAACTCTCGAATGACTTGGGGATATTCCCAGCGCCACTCCGTGTCGAGATGGGCGTAGCCGACCAGATATAGGGTAGGCTGCTTCGAAAGATCAGGTTTAGTAACACCTGGATTGTCGCTGACAGCGGCTGCCGAGAAAGCAGCCGTTCCCAGCAGCAGAGAGATCGCGACAGAACGGAGTGACTTCATATCAGAGTAGAGACCTCAGATATCAGAATAGAAACTTCAGAGCGAGCTGAATGACCCTCGGGAAATTTTGCTGATACAGATTGACGGTCCCGAACCCGGTGTAGGTCCCATTCTTTTGCACCTTGGGAGGCCCGTCGCTGGGATTGTTATCCGGCCCTGGGAACAGCACGGTGTTGGTCAGATTAAGCGCTTCAGCCCGGAACTGCAATCTCATTGACTCTCGCAATGCGAAGTCTTTATGCAAGCCTAAATCCAGGTTCGTGATGCTCGGCTGCCGCAGTGTCGAGATTTGATTAGGCAGAGTCGAAAGCCCATACTGAGGAATGCTCGAATAACAGCCAAGCGGGTTTCCGTTGCTGTAGTTGTTATAGAGATAGTTGTTCAGCCTGGGTCCGCCGTCCGGGGCGTAGTTGTGGTTGCAATTGTAGTAGTAGCCGGTGTTTAGCTGAACGGGCAGACCTGATTGCGCTGAAACGATGTAGTTGACGCTCCATCCATTAATCACTTGACCAAGCACGCCACGGGCGTTCCCAAAGTACTTGGAGCCCTTCCCTACCGGCAGAGCCCACTCGCCGGTCACACTGAAAACATGCGTACGATCGCTTCCAGCAATCTGATGTTTGAGGCCGGGGTCCTGATAAGGCCAGCCGTTCTGATAACCGGTGGCCTGCATGGTTTTCGAAAACGTGTAGGACAGTTGAAAGGCTAGCCCCTGAGAGAAGCGCTTGTTGAGCTTGACCTCTAAACCGTTGTAATTCTGTCGGCCAAGGGGGTCGTTGTATTGCCCAATCAAGCCGCAGTACTGCGATAAAGGCAGCAGCAAAGTGATCCGCGAGATTGTTTTATTCGAGCCGCAGGTGGAGCTGGGCGGAATGCCCGGTACGTTGTAGTAAGGATTTGGGACCTGTTGATTGAAGAGCGTGGGATTTGCAACTCCCTGTTGCAACTGCGAATAAGACAAAACTCCGTTGTCCCACACAAAGACCCGCAGCCGGTCCGTATAGTTGCCGGCATACCGGGCGTCTAGTACCATCTGCCCTGGCAATTCGCGCTGAAAACCAAAGGAGAATTCTTGGGATCGCGGAATACGGCGGCCCGGAAAGTCGACGGACGCTCCGTTGCCGAGCGCGGTTAAAAGCCCGAGCGAGTTCCCCACCGGCACTTGCGCGCCATTTGGAAATGGGTTGCCACTCGCAAAGTAGTTGGTAGGCGTGACGTTGCCGTTAGTCGAGCTGATGTAAGGCGTTGAGATGCTGAAGCCGGTATTGCTGCCCCCTTCAAGGCCGACCGTATAGAAAATTCCGTACCCGCCCCGAATGACCGTTTTCGAATCGGCGGCGTAGGCAAATCCAAATCGAGGCTGGAGATTCGACCAGTCAGTGTTGTATGCATCGCGCGAGTTACCGTTCACCCCCGGAAATTCCAGGCCGCCATACACAGTTGATAACGAGGCTGGATTGATACCCGCCGCCGCCAGCGCGGGTCCATCGGCTGCCAAATTGGCTTGGTAGGCAGGGCTGTTCGTGATCGGATTCACACACGTAAAGCAAATGCCTCGATTCAGGCGGTTGTAACGTTCGCGAACGCCAATCTGGACGTCGTAGCGCAAACCGATGTTGAGTGTTAGTTTCTTCGTTACCTTCCAGTCATCTTGAACATAGAGCGCCCAGGTAGGATATCCCTCGAATAGCGTGTCATTGAAACTAACGTTTCCGCTGTCCGGGTAGCCGAGCAGCATATCGGCCACGCTGAATCCATCGTTAACACCAGATAATTTATTTCTCTGAAGCGGGTTATATTGCGTGTACTGGGTTCCAAAAGCGAAGGCGCCGTTCGGATTGCCGACTGAACCCGGATTGGCATATTGCAGTTCGCCCAGTTCACCGCCGAAATGAAGAGTGTGGTTGGCCAGGGTTTTCGTCCAGTCATTATCAAAGGTGAATGTGTTGTAAGTGTCGTTGTTGACGCTGTTACCCACCACTTGCGGATAAAAATTGCCGCCAGTAGTGAATTGCGGCAGCAACTTTCGATTCGTGGTGGGAATGTTCGGCATGTTCAACCCAATAGAACTGGGACTTACCTGGGCATTGAGATCGCCATTAGGAAAACTGTCGAGAAATCGGGAGAAAGACAGCTTAAAGTCGGCGAGCAATGTAGGCGAAAAAATATGCGTCATATCCTGGCTGGCCATCAACTCCTGGCGCATTGTATTGATGTTGCCGTTTTCAGCCGGAGGCGGAAACCCGCTCGAATTGCGAAATTCCGTGCCGTGCTGGAAAGCGAACATGCTGTACCAGCGTGTCTTGTCGCTGGTGTCGTAGTCGACCCGAACCATGGGCTGCCAGTAGTCGTATTTATCGGGCACGTTGGCCGTGTAGTTGTTCTGCAAACCACCGCTGCCGGTGTTGGGAAGCGGGTATAGGTTGAGTATCGCCGCGCCAATAGGGTTGATACGGTTCGCCGGAATGGTGTTGTTCGGGAACTCGCTGCGGGCATAAGCATTACCAGGACAATTGCCAACGGTACCGCCAGGGACGGTACAGGTCGTAGTGCTTGGATCGTAAATGGTGTAGCCAGTTTGCGAAAAGTTGACCCCGCCCCCGTTTGCGCTGGAGGGCCGCAAGTAAGCTGCCGGCACACTGGTCACTGTCGTGAACGGGATGCCTTCTTTGTACTGCTCATAGCTGCCGAAGAAGAAGATCTTGTCCTTTCTGACAGCGCCCCCAAACGTCCCGCCGAACTGGTTTTGATGGAGGTTTTGCCGGGGCACCCCATTTAAGTTGTTCTCAAAATTGTTGGCGTTCAGGGCGCCGTTTTCCAGGTAGTCATACGCGCTTCCATGAAACCCGTTCGTCCCAGACTTGGTGACCATGTTAACCGTGCCGCCGCCCGTCCTCCCATAGCGCGCGTCATAGGTAGTGGTCATCACATTGACTTCCTGGAGCGCATCAACGTTGGGGGCGATTTGCCACGTTCCTTGATTACCGTTATTCTGCAAAGTGATGTTGGTGCCGTTCAACGTGAACTGCTGATACCCTTGCACCCCACCGCCGAGAGTGTAGTTGTTGGAGACGTCCCAGCCGCGCGTGCCGGAGTAGCCAGTGGACCCAAATTGCGTTTGCAGAAACTGCGAGCCGGGCGTGGTGCCTAGCAGCGAGTAAATCTGGCGGCCGCTCAGCGGAACATTTTGGATTTCTCGTTCCGTCAGCACCGTGCCGCCCGAGCCGTTCGCGGTCTCGATGAGAGGAGGGGCTCCGGTCACTTCCACCGTTTGAGTGGCGCTCCCCACCATAAGACTGAAATTCAGGCCTCGCGATTGGCTGGCCTGCAGAACAACGTCATCCTGCACCTGCGTTTTGAAGCCGGGAGCTGTAACCGTTATGGTGTAAGTGCCCGGAAGAACATAGGGGATAAAGTAATCGCCTTTGTCGGTGGTGGTTGTGTTGTACGCCTGCTGCGTGACGTTGTTAACCGCCTGCACCTGCGCCTTGGCGATGGTGGCTCCCGACGGATCGGTCACCTGACCCGTTACGGTGGCCCGAAACTCCTGAGCAAAAAGAGCAACGGGAAGTATAAGAAAAGCAAAAAGTGCGAGACATGCTCGCCGGGGTATAAGTACGGAAAAAAGCATGACAACCTCTCAGGGTGGAGCGGATGGGCCGCACACCCTCCAAATCGGATTTTCTGTACGGACATCTTATACCCAGCTTCACGATTGTGTAAAGAACATTACAATTATTTCTATTCGGATCAGATGTCTTCAACCAAAAGTTACCGGCGAATAATGAAGGGCGGAATACTCCACTAGCCCTGGTAAGTCGCTTCTCTTCGGTTAGGAGTTGAGCAGTGAGTAGAGTTGCTTGCCGTATTTCTGAACCGTCGCCAAGCCGATTCCAGGAATTGCCAGCAGTTCGCGGTCGGAGGTAGGCTGCTCGGAAGCGATTGCGCGAAGAACCTGATCGCTGAAGATACGGAAGGCAGGGATGCCACGCTTCTTCGCTTCTGCAAGACGCCAGGCGCGGAGTCCGGCTTCGAGTCTATCGTCAGAGGTAGCATTCACAGGGCGGACAGCTGGCCGGGTAGTAGCGGCCTTCTTTGGCTTGCTGCGGCGGCTTGTCTGTTTCGCTGCGGGCTCAGTACTGCGGATGGCTAACTCCACTTCTTGCGGGTCGACGATCTTGAATGCAGCGTCGGTCAGGGTGACGGTCCGGTAAGGAATCACCTTGCCGTCTTTCTCGAAGGTGGCGTCGGTATGGGTGAGGAGGCCAGCACGAGCCATGGCGCCGAGCAGTTCTTCAAAGGCATCACGGGTCAGTTCACCGGCCGGGCAAAGATCGGCGTAGAGGCGTCCAGTAGAACGTGTTTGGCTCTCGGCGAGATGGCCCAGGATGCGCCCCAGCAGCACGCTCTCATTGACCGTAGCGGCACGAAACTGCTGAGCAACGCTGGCCGAAGGCGCGCAGGCATCGCAGATTCCGCAAGCACTTTGAGCGTCTGCAGCATCGCCGAAGTGGCGCACTAGGCTCGACATACGGCAGTCGAAACCTTCGGCGTAACGGATCATCAACTCGACGCCTGCTCCTTTCTGCTTGCCATGAGCGAGGTAAAGAGGACGCCATCCTTCATCACCGCGCGTGATGTTTTCCTCAAAGTCAACAAGCGCGCCGCCATTGGTCCAGAGCTTTTCGAGTGCTTTGTCGAAGATGTCGGGATCTATGCGCAGTCCACGCTGCACAGTTGCTTTGGGAATTGCTTCGGTGGTCAGTCGAGCAAAGATTTTATCGAGAATGGCCACATCGGGATAGTCGCGTTCGAAGAAGAAGTCGTGCGTGTAGCGGTCCGCGTAGGAGTGCATCAGGACGGCGCGGCTTGGCTTTCCATCGCGCCCAGCGCGGCCAATCTCCTGGTAGTAGCCTTCGAGGCTGCCCGGCAACGCCGTGTGGATCACGGTGCGAACATCTGGCTTATCGATGCCCATTCCGAACGCGATGGTTGCAACCATTACGTCGAGTTTGCCGGCAAGAAAATCCTCCTGGACTTTGGTGCGATGCTTCGCGTCTAGCCCAGCGTGATAAGAGGCAACCTTGCAATCGGAGTGGAGTTCAGCGGCAAGAGCTTCGGCTTGTTTGCGCGTAGGAACGTAGATAATGGCAGGCTGGCGACCCGGCTCCGAAAGAATTTCGCGGGCAAGAGCGATGCGGCCGCCGGGCTTGATCTCGACCACTTCGATGGCAATGTTGTCGCGCCGGAAGCCATGAATGAATAGCGACGGATTGTCGAGCCCGATCTGAGCGGCGATGTCTTTTTGAACCACCGGCGTGGCCGTGGCCGTAAGTGCAATGACCGGAGCAGGGCGCAGCGCGGGCAAGTAGCGGCCAAGCGTCCGGTAATCAGGGCGGAAATCGTGACCCCATTGCGAAATGCAGTGGGCTTCGTCAATCGCGATGAGAGACGGCTTGCGTTTAGCCAGCATCTCAGCAAAACCGGTAACACGAAGACGCTCAGGAGCAATGAAAAGAAACTGCAGATGTCCGGCAAGGTAGCTTCGACAGGCTTGTCGGGACGCTTCACGATCGCGACCTGAATGGATGCAATCGACCGCGAACCCGCGCTCTTTCAGCTTGGCCGCTTGGTCATCCATGAGTGCGATAAGCGGGCTGATCACGAGTGTCGTGCCCCCGCGAGCAAGACCAGGCAGTTGGTAACACAGCGACTTGCCAGAGCCGGTCGGCATCACCAGCAGCACATCCTGGCCAGCAACTGCTGCGCGACACACCGCTTCCTGATTCGGACGAAACGATTCGAAGCCGAAGGCTGTTGACAGCAATTGCTCAAGTGATTTGCCGGAGGTGACGATTGGAGGAGCGCTGACCGACGTAGGTTTAGAGGACAGAACGGGCGGAGCATCCCCGACCTTATTCACCACCTTGCGGACATACTCCTCGATACCTTCCATGAATGGCGGCAGCTGGGATGCGCCCTTCTGAATGCGTTGCAGATAGGCTTCCCACTGCCCCGTCATCGCTGGGCTTTTCACTTCGGGATGCACGATCTCAATCAAGTGAATACCCTTGGGCGTAGCGGTGAGAGTCTTGCCATCGCGAATGATGTATTCACGTTTGAGCAGGACTTCGATCATGCTGGCGCGGGTAGCCGGAGTGCCGAGGCCCGAGTCGCGCATGGCCTGCGAGAGCTCTTTTTCTTCGAGCGTTTTGCCTGCGGTTTCCATCGCGGTCAGCAGCGTTGCTTCGGTGAAGCGCTTGGGCGGGCGCGTCTTCTTGGCCTGAGCCTCACTGCTGATCACGTCCTGCTGTTGACCTTTAGCTAAACCGGTTGGAAGACCGGCCTCGTCCAAAGTGTCAGCGTTCTTGGTACGTGCCGACTTCTTAATTTCGGGCACTGGATCCAGTGCTTTCCAGCCGGCCTGCCGAACTGCAGTGCCTGATGTGTGATAGCGGTCGAGGAAGCCTGGGTTGGCGATGGTGGTGATGACAGTAGTGACCGCGAGAATAAAGTCTTCGTGCCACGCGCTGAGCAGGCGACGGCAGATGAGGTCGTAAAGCTTGCGCTCATCGGGCGGTGGCGAGGCTTTATCGACAGAGACTGCGGTGGGAATAAGAGCATGGTGATCGCTAACTTTGGTGTCATCTACAAAGCGTTTGCTAAGTGGACGTTCGCCGGTGCCGGGTGCCAGGTGTTCTCGATAAGGCGCAGCAATAGCGCGGACAATACCGGGCAAGGTTGCAGCAACATCACCTGAGAGATGGCGGCTGTCCGTGCGCGGATAGCTGATCAGCTTGTAAGTCTCATAGAGGGCCTGAGCGAGATCGAGAGTCTTCTGCGCGCTGAATCCGAAGAGGCGGTTCGCATGGCGCTGCAGTTCGGTTAAGTCATAGAGAAGCGGAGGTGCGGTGCGTTGATCTTCGAAGGTGATGCTTTCAATCTGCGCGATGCCGGTCTTAGCGCGGCCAGTAATGGCGCGAGCCTCCTCACCATCGGGCAGCAGACGCATGGCTGCCTGAAGATTGGGGCTGTCAGGAGATGCGTTCGGTTTACTGCGAAACCACGTGCCGGTGTAGGTGTTCTTTTTGGGCGTGCCTGTGGGGTGGAATGTTGCGACGACCTCGATATAGTTTTCCGGGACAAAGTCCCGAATGGCCAAGTCGCGTTCAACAACCATGGCGAGCGTAGGCGTCTGGACTCGACCAACGGACAACTCTTCGCCATACGCAAGCGAGTAGGCGCGCGAAAGATTCATGCCGACAAGCCAATCAGCGCGACTGCGTCCTGTGGCAGCGTTTGCAAGCGGGTCGTACTCAGAGCCGGGCCGAAGAGTTTCGAAGCCGCGGCGGATCGCTTCAGGGGTTAGAGAAGAAATCCAAAGCCGCTGGAAAGGCTTTTCGCAGTCGGCAGCTTCGTAGATATAGCGGAAGATAAGTTCGCCTTCACGGCCAGCGTCGGTGGCGCAAACCACGCGCGAAACGCGCGGCGATGTGATGATTTTACGAACGACTTCAAATTGATCTTTGGTCTTGTCGTAAACCGTAAGCGGCCAGCGCTCGGGCAGCATGGGAAGCAAGTCAGGCCGCCAACGACGCCACTCAGGATTGACGTCGTGAGGCTGGCCAAGCGCGACCAGGTGACCGATAGCCCATGTAACAACGTAGCCGTTGCCTTGCAGATAGCCATCGCCCTGCTTAGTGGCTCCGAGGATGCGAGCGATGTCGCGGGCCACAGAAGGCTTTTCGGCCAGCACGGCTACAGTACTGGATTCGTTGGCCTCCATCGGAATACTTCTAGTTTAGCGAGTGTTGAGCGTGCGTGTTACTCCGCGCCCGGGTGTTACGTCCGCTTGAAGAATACCTCCCTTTACGATGAGAACTCCGTTCACCAGCACGTAAGGAATCCCTTCGGAATACTGCGCTGGATTTTCATAAGTAGCCCTGTCGATGACACGTGCAGGGTCGAAAATTGTCAAGTCCGCGTCCGCTCCAATTCGAATGCGGCCCTTACTCGATAGCCCAAGCCGCTGAGCCGGCAACAGCGTCATTTTGCGCACTGCATCGGCCAGCGGAAGTGCGTGCTGCTCGCGCACATAGCGGCCCAAAACCCGGGCATAGCATCCGGCAGCTCGCGGATGACCCTTGCCGTTTTCCAGAATTCCATCGCTGGCAATCATGACCGCCGGGTCTGCCATGGCAAGTTTCACGATTGATTCCGGAATACTGTGCACCGCCACCATTCCGCCCTGCCGGCGATAACGCTCGAAGCTTTCTGCCGTGAGTCTTTCTCCAGTTGCGCCCCATTGCAGATCCTGGTACGTGATACCACCCTGGTGCTGCTGCCAGCCTGGAGCAAAGACTGCCGACGAAATGTCAGTCATGCCTGCCGTATAAGAGTAGGCTTCGGTTGTAACATCCAGGCCGTGTTCCCGGGCGCCATGTATCATCGCGAGGCTGAGAGGCGTCTGGCCGAGCGCCATGCTTGTGATGTGTACCACGTGGAGCGGCGCCCCTGTGACAGCTGCATCGGCCAGCACTTCCTGCAATGCGTCGATGATGCCAGGCTCCACCGGTCCTCCGTTTCGGATGTGGACGAAGCAGGGCTGCTTATACGCAGCGGCCACCTGGAAGACTTGTAGAATCTGTTCGCGCGTATCTTTCGGAACATAAGCGATCCCCATACCAACGCCGAGTGCACCGTCATTCAGACCTTCCTTGATGTGCTCCAGAATCAGGCGCTGCTCATCGGGTGTAGGCGCACGGGTCACTGCCTGGTCGCGAGGCAGAAGAGTCCCAGAGTCGTGCATGACCGCCATGCTGGCAGGGATGTGGCCGCTGCTGGCGCCGAAGTTGATCAGCGCCTTGCCAGTTCGGGCTGCATACCAGGAGGGAATGGGCCATGCGCCCACCTCCAGTTCGAGCGCCGTCGTTACACCATCGCGCGCTTTGAAGCGGTAGTTCTCCGGCGTCTGACCGTGCGAGTGCAAGTCGATAAAGCCGGGCGCAACAACCAAACCCTTCGCGTTAATGACGGTCTTAGCGGGGAGAGCAACTTCAGAAATCGCCGTAATGCGTCCGCTTTTAATCCCGACACTTCGGATAGCATCCAGGCCAGATTCGGGATCCAGTACCCTGCCATTCACAATCGTAACGTCAAATTCCTGCGCAGCAACGCGGAGACAAAACATCACCGCTAACGCGAGATATCGTATGGACATTCCCGGCTAAATGATATCGGGGCGATGTTTGACAACCGTCAATGCGGAGATGACGACGCGGTAGCTCATGGAGGTCTATCTGCCAAACTAAGGGCAAAATAGTTATGCGAAGACTGCAGCCAGTAATCTGGGCAAAAGGCACTTTTTTGTCGCCTCAGCACCTGCAAGCCCAAGACATTTTCCATGAGGATTTGCTGCAATTCCGACTGGATGCCCTAAGCAACTTTCCTTGGGGATTTAACGCGCTCACGATTGACCGCGAAGCGCTGGCGGCGGGCAATCTCGCGATTGATCGTGCCTCTGGAATCCTGCCTGACGGGTTGCTTTTCGATATACCGGAGAGCGATCCTGCCCCGGCACCGAAGCCGCTGGCCTCCTATTTTGACCCCACGCGCAACACCATCGACGTTTACCTTGCCGTTCCAGCCTGGCGCAGCGGCGATGTGAACGTTTCAACCACGACCCACCCCAACGCGGACACGCGCTACTTGGCTGAAGTTGCGCTCATGCGGGATGAAAATGCTTCTGAAGTTGAGCGACCGGTTCAGGTCGCCCGAAAGAGCTTCCGCCTGCTCGTTGACAGCGAAGCTCGGGAAGGGACACCAGCTATGCGGGTAGCTCGAGTAACTCGCACCGATAGCGGCATCTTAGAGCTTGATTTTTCATTCGTTCCGCCCTTACTGAACATACAAGCGAGCGAGGTTCTTTTATCGCTCCTTCGGCGACTCCTTGAGATACTGACTTCCAAGAGCGCCATCCTCTCGGGCATGCGGCGCCAGAAGAGCTTGGGATTAGCTGACTTCTCCGCCTCCGATATTGCTAACTTCTGGTTGCTGTACACAGTCAATACGTCTCTGCCCCCGCTTAGACATTTGTTCGAAGTACGCCGCGGCCATCCGGAAGTGATGTTCAATATGCTCAATTCCCTGGCTGGAGCACTTACTACTTTCTCAACCAAGATTCTGCCGCGCGATCTGCCGCTCTACGATCATCGTGACTTAGGCAGCCGCATGGCTGACCTGGATGACAAACTTAGATACTTACTCGAAACTGTAATTCCGAGTAACTTCGTTGCGTTGCCGCTGAAGAATACAAGTGCATCTATCTATGCAACTGCAATCGGAGACGAGAAGTATTTGCAGAATACTAAGTTTTACCTGGCCGTTGCAGCTGAGATGCCAGAGGGAGAATTGATCGGCAAAGCACCTGCCTTAATCAAACCGTGCTCAGCGAATCACCTGGAACATCTTGTCAGAAACGCACTTCCTGGACTCTCTATGCGACACCTTCAGCAGCCGCCTAATGCTATACCAGTAAAGCTGAATTATCAGTATTTCAGTTTGAACCAGGAAGGGCCCTGTTGGGAAGCGATTCGCCGGGCCCGCAACTTCGCCACTTGGGTGCCCTCTGACTTCCCTGACCCCAGGATCGAACTGATTATCGTAATGCCGTAACTGCTTGGATTGCGGCACTTACTCCTGATCGTGTTGAGCGGCAAGGCGCTGCATGACGCCCATGTCTTCCAGCGTAGTCACGTCTCCACTGACGTCCTTGGATGTTACTAACTCCCGAAGCAGTCTGCGCATGATCTTTCCACTACGGGTCTTCGGTAAAGAATCGGCAAAGCGAACCTCTTCAGGGCGGGCAAACGGTCCAATTTCCTTCCCCACCCATTGGCGCAGTTCATCGCCTAATGTCTTAACATTCCAATCACCCGCCTTAAGGCTGACGAATGCACAAACTGCCTGTCCGGTAATCTCGTGCGGCTTGGCAACCACCGCAGCTTCCGCTACCGCCGGATGCCGAACCAGCACCGACTCAATCTCCATTGTGCTCAGTCGATGGCCGCTCACGTTCATTACGTCGTCAACCCGCCCGAGAATCCAGTAGTATCCGTCCGCATCCTGACGGGCTGCATCACCTGTAAAGTACGCGCCCGGCACACGCGACCAGTACTGTTCTTTGAAGCGCTTATAGTCACCCCAAACATCTCTTGTCATGCTGGGCCAAGGCTCGCGTAAAACTAGAAAGCCTTCGGTTCCTGCGGGCACCGGCTGTCCGTTTGCGTCGACTATATCGGGTATCGTACCCGGCAGTGGCAGTGTCGCCGAACCCGGCTTCAGTGGCGTAGCACCGGGCATAGGAGAGATCATAATCGCTCCTGTCTCAGTCTGCCACCATGTGTCTACAATCGGGCAACGCCCTTTGCCAATCACCCGGTGATACCAATCCCAGGCTGTCGGGTTAATTGGTTCACCCACTGAGCCGAGCAGGCGCAAGCTAGATAAGTTATGCGAATCCGGCCACTTATCACCCTGCTTGACCAGTGCCCGAATTGCAGTGGGAGAAGTATAGAAAATACTTACTTTGTGCTTCTCGATAATTTGCCAGAACCTATCGTAAGCCGGATAGTCCGGCGCACCTTCGTACATCACTGTCGTAGCGCCAGCAGCGAGTGGTCCGTATATGACGTAGCTATGGCCGGTGATCCAACCGATGTCGGCCGTACACCAGTAAACGTCGTGCTCTTGCAGATCGAACACCCACTTCATGGTCATTTTGGTCTGCAGCAAGTACCCGGCAGTGGTATGGAGAATGCCTTTCGGTTTGCCGGTAGTTCCAGACGTATACAGAACGAAGAGGGGATGTTCCGATTCAAGATGCTGTGCGTCTGAACTTTCAGCCATTGAAAGCAGAGCAGGCGAATCGTCCAGTTCCTTATCGTTCTCATGCCACCAGACATCGCGATTGGGCTGCATGGAGACTTCCCCGCCGGTACGTTTGTAGACGATGCAAGCCTTGACGGACACGGATTCGGTCAACGCTTCATCAACGGCCGGCTTGAGTTTAATCTCCTTGCCGCGCCGCCAGCCGCCATCGGCAGTAATGACCACACTCGCCTTTAGATCCTGAATCCTCGTTTTCAGAGCTTCGGCTGAGAAACCTGCGAACACAACGCTATGCGTCACGCCCATGCGGGCACAAGCCAGTACCGCAACGGCCAGCTCAGGAATCATCGGCATGTAGATGACTGCCGTGTCACCAGTCTTGATTTTGAGACGCTGGAGTGTTGTCGCAAAACGACAGACCAGACCGTACAGTTCGCGGTAAGAAAGAACACGCGTGTCGCCCGGCTCGCCTTCCCAAACAATTGCCGGCTTATGCTCGCGAGGAGTCTTGAGATGTCGGTCAACGCAGTTGTAGCAGGCATTGATCTGCCCTTCCAGGAACCATTTGGCGCGGGGCGCATCCCACTCTAGAGTTTTGATGAAAGGATGAAACCACGTTAGTTCGGTCCGGGCTAAACCGGCCCAGAATTGTTCGGGATCTGCCTTTGCAGATTCGTACAAGCGACGGTACTCGTCCAAATTTTTGACGTTTGCACGAGAGGCGAAGTCTGAAGGCGGATCGAATGCTTTAACGCCAGTCATTTTGCTGTCATCCATGGCAGGTGTTCAGCGGTCAGTGTAACGCAAACTTCCCGCCGGAGATACGGCGGACTTCCCTATACACTGAACATTATGGGAGTTGGACGCGTACTGGTTGCTGCTGGATTGCTGCTCGTCTGCATGGGATTGTTAGTCATGGCGAGTGGCAGGTTGAACTTACCATTCGGTCGACTGCCAGGCGACATTACCTGGCGAAGTGGCAACACAACTGTGTATGTTCCCATCGTCACTTGCCTGCTGCTCAGCGCCCTTGGCTCGTTACTGCTATGGGCAGTTACTCGACGGTAAGCAAGTTAGTGAACGGTACCGATGTGCTCCGGTGGCCAAAAAACAAAAACGGCCTTACCGTAGATAAACCGGCGTGGCACAAATCCCCAGGCGCGGCTGTCGTTAGACGAGACCCGATGGTCTCCAAGCACGAAGTACTGATCTGGCGGGATCGTGTGGGATGCGTAATTCTGATAATCGCGATACTCCGGTGGAACGTAGTTCTCCACTAACTTCTTCCCATTTACGATGGCGATGCCGTCTTCTACCGATACAGTGTCGCCCGGCAATCCAATAACTCGTTTTATATAGGATTTGGTTGTATCTTCCGGATACCAGAAAACAACAGTATCTCCCCGCCTGATATCACCCAGCTTGAACTTATAACTAAACTGATTGATGAACAGACGCTCCTGGTCGAAAAGACTGGGCATCATGCTCGTTCCTTCTACCTTCACGGGACGATACAGAAACAAGATAACTAGTATTGCGATCAGGACAGACAGCAGCAGATCACGAAGCCAAACGACAGTCGTGAACAGTATCGATCGCGACCAGTCCTTCTGAGCCGGAATAAACTGCCGGGTACCGGACCCGGATGCCCGACCAGATATGTCTTTAGGATGCTGTGTAATCTGCTCTTCGTTCATACTAGACGGAACTTCAGCGGCTTTCGCATTAAGCGTAAAAGCCTGTTCCTGATTAGACGTACCACACAACCGACGGTAGTCCGCCAAGGCAGATTATTTCCGGTGCCAACAAATTAGGATCTTATCGGATGAGGTCGGCTTCAGCTCTTGCCCAGTCTTCCTCTGCAAAACCGTGCTGAAAACCCCGTTCAGCCCAATAGAAGTAGGCACGACGGGAAATCTCTTCTTGCGACGGCCGCACTGAAGTTCCCGCCACGTTGTGAGGAGTTACCGCCATACCAGCATTGTGACTTGCAGGGCTCACAGCAGGCACGGTCTCACCCGAATGAGCGCCCACAGCTGCGGCCATTGTCTTAGTTGGAGCAATGATCGACTGATCACCTGCCGGATTGTGAGAGGAAGCTGCGACGCTTGTCATCTTCACCGTCCGCGCAACCTTCAATGGTGCACTTTCACCAGCACTTTCCTTTACTGCCGCAGATTTACCAGTCTGCTTGGCCTTGGCCTTTGACGCGGTAACAGGCAGCGTCGTCTCAGACGGGGGCACTTTTCCCGTTACGTTTTGTTTTTTCTTTGTCGTTTTACCGAACGCCATAATGTTTATTTTAATCAACCCACCACAGAAAGTGCCATCAATGTTTTGATACGCCCTCATGCATGACACACTACTAGTGTTCCGAAAGGACAGCGGTCATGAGGGTTGGAATCATCGGCACGGGGGCAATTGCTGACAAGCACGCGCAGGCTTACCGCAGCCTTGGTTTTGATCTTCGCGCCTGCTGCAATGAGAGCGCGGCTCGCGGCAACGACTTCGCAGCACGCTGGCAATGTCAATTTATTCCCGACTATCGCGAGCTTTGCAGGCTACCTGGATTGGACTTTGTCGACGTTTGCACCTATCCAAACTTTCGCTTAGAGCCGGTGGAAGCTTGTGCCTCAATCAGGCGGCCCGTCCAACTCGAAAAGCCTATGGCAACAACTCTTCCGGTCGGCCAACAAATTCTTCAAATCGCTCAAGTATCAGGAATTAAACTCAGCGTTATCAGCCAGCACCGGTTCGACGACTCAACTATCTTTCTGAAGCGCGCGCTTGGAGCTGGTCGTCTTGGTAAGGTCTTGCAAGCCGATGCTTACGTCAAGTGGTTTCGCAGCCCTGATTACTATGCACGTTCCATCAAGGGCAGCTGGGCCACCGAGGGCGGAGGCGCGCTAATCAATCAAGCAATCCATCAGCTGGATCTGCTGCTATACCTGTTCGGGCCCGTCTCCAAAATTAAAGGCATGTGGCAACTGGGTGCGCGGCATGGCATTGAATCAGAAGACATCGTTAACGCACTGCTTCGTTTTGACTCTGGTGTCACTGCCGTTCTGCAGGCTTCGACAGCGTTCTGGCCTGGATATCCGGAACGCATAGAGGTTCAAGGAACCAAGGGCACGGCTGTCATTTCCGGTGATCGGTTGACGACTTGGGATGTGTTAAACGACGAGGAAGCAAATTCGATTGATCCGGTCCCCCTGCAGAACGAGGTTATGACAGGAGCATCCAATCCGATGGCAATTTCGCTTCTGTCATTCGAGCGCCAGTTCATGAACTTCGCGCGTGCCATCCAGGACGGCACAGAGCCAAGCTCTAACGCACAGGCCGGCTATCTGGCTCTCCAAACTGTAATGCGGATTTACGATGCATGCAAAGCAGACTAACTTGGCTTACGCAATCTGCTGAGAAGCAGATATATCTCCGCTTAAATCTACAACCGGGTTGTAAGTTAGAAAACGACCGCAGCTCTCGCACGTAATGATCTTGTCTCCGCGCCGTAAGTCCTGGAAGATCTGCGGACGCATGGATATGCGGCATGCTTCGCAGCGCCCGTCGGTAGCATCTGAAA
>CAXTWQ010000088.1:0-9166 GCA_964248065.1 uncultured Bryobacteraceae bacterium
TTCGGTGGCGGCTGGGCACAGAACTCGTTCAGCAACCAACTGACGCCGGAAGAATTAGTTCCCATTGCCGGCCAGATCTGCGATGGTCTTAGCGCTGCTCACCGCGAAGGAGTGGTTCATCGAGACCTGAAGCCGCAAAACATCCTGATCAATACTGCCGGGGAAATTCGAATTCTGGACTTCGGGCTTGCGCGCAGCTTTCAGTCACCGGTTGGATCTCAAACCGGACTTGCAGTAGGTACGCCCGACTACATGTCACCCGAGCAAGCCTGTGGACAGCAGGCCAGCCCGCAATCAGATCTCTACGCCCTGGGACTGATTTGTTACGAGATGCTCACGGGCGATCTGCCTTTCAAGGGTGAGACGGCCATGGCGCGGTTGATGCAGCGTACCGGGCAGTGCCCGGTTCCTCCCCGTTTACTTTGCCCCCAAATCCCTGAGTACTTAAATCGGATTGTTATGCGCTGTCTGGAGATCGATCCGGCTCAGCGAATTCAAAGCGCGGAAGAACTGGGACGCGAACTGCGCAGGTCGGGCGAGCCTGTAACTGTCTCCGCTATTCCGATCCGCGCGCAGAGGACTCGTACGCCTCGTTGGGCAATGGTACTGGCGGCGGCGCTCATTTTCGTTTGCTTGTCTGCTATCGGAATTCTCGTTTGGAGACGAAGCTCCTCGTCGTCCACTTCAGGCCTGAGCCCCGCGGCTGCAAACCTTTCGACCAGTGCTGAAGCTATGAACCTCTACGCGGAAGCGAGCCGCCTCTTGCATCGCCGCTCTGGCGAGAAAGACACAGAAACTGCGGTGCAGAAGTTTACACAGGTAACCGCGAAAGACCCCAACTACGCTCTTGGCTGGGCAGGCATTGCCGATGCGAAGCTCGAGCTGTACCGGTTGAATCACGAAGGCACGCTGATCGATCAGGCGCAGATGGCCGCCAATCAAGCCCGCAAGTTGTCTCCTTCCCTTCCGGAAGTGCAGCGCGCAACGGCCAGCGTGTACGAACAAAGAGGAGAAAACGCCGAAGCGGTAACGGAGCTGCTGTCGGTTCTGAAATCCGAACCGAAGTCAGACGACACGCACCTGCGCCTTGCCAAGGCCTACCTTAACCTGGGTCAGAGCGAGCGGGCCATTGGGGAATTTAAGCAGGCCATCAGGTATAACGAGTACTACTGGTTCAACCACGACCAGTTAGCGAAGGCGTACTTCAAGCTGGGTCGTAACGAGGAAGCGCTGAAGCAGTTTGAACGAGTCACTGAGTTGAATCCCAGCGACCCGGCCGTCTTTCGGTCTATAGGCGACATCCATTTCCGCCAGAGCCGATGGCCGCAATGTATTGCCGAGTATCAGAAGGCCCTCAAGCTGAAGCCGTCGGTGAGTATCTACACCAATCTTGGAACGGCTTTCTTTTATCTTGGCCGCTATCCGGAAGCTATTTCGCAATTTCAGAGTGCGATTCAAATGAATAAGAATAGGCCGCGCGGTTATATCAATCTGGCCGAAGCATACCGGCAGTTAAAGCAGTGGGAAAACGTGCAGGCTACTTACGACCGCGCCATCGAGGTTGCTTACGAACAGTTGCAAACGAATCCGCAGGACCCGACGAATCTCGGGTTTCTGGCGATCTCTTACGCGCGGAAAGGCGGCCATGATGGCGTGGAGAAAGGCCGAAATTTGATTGCCCAGGCTCGTGAAATAGATAATCGCGACAACCAGCTTATGTATTTTCAGGCCGAAATAGCTGCACTCGGCGGCCGGAAACAGGAGGCCGTTGAAGCATTAAGGGAAGCCCTGAAACACGGCTACTCTGCCGAGGAGGCGCGCCGCGATCCTGATTTGGCGGCACTTCGCTCAGACCCAGGTTTCCAAGCGGCTCTAAAATAAGCTCAAGAAGCTTTTAGAGTTCGACGGAACACTGCCAGCACGGAACCGGCGGCTAATGCTGCAAAGAGAAGATAGCTCGAGCCCGGCTCTGGGGTCGCCGTTACTTGTTCAGTCACCTCAGCACTGAAGCTTACTCCTGAACCCCAACTTCCTGCACCATTCGGATCTGCAGGCTGGAGCATGTTTGTAGGATCATTCAGATTCACCTCAAAAGATTCCTGGTTCTGGATTCCACCTGTTTTAGAACGGGCGTTGAAATTCAGGCTGTAGACAGTAGTTCCGTTACCCAAGTCCTGGGAAGAGATGGCGCAGCTCTGATAAAACGGTCCGCCACTGCAATGGATGACAGTGTTCGAGGGCTGAAGCACATCAATGCTAATCGCTCTCCAAATATTTCCGCTGCCATTCAGAAAGGAAAGAAAGCCGCCGCCAGTTTCATTTGCGTTGAAGCCGAACGTGTTTCCTGAGACGATTGTTCCCGTTGTGGGGTCATCCATCATGATTGTCGGTCCAGCCACGGCCGCAACCGGAGCAAGACAAAATAAGGACGAAAGTACGAAACACGTAACAGCGTTTCTCACGGGCTCTCCTCGTCGGGATTAAAGTCCAGAAATCTCTTATACAACGGATCTGCTATGGGATCAACAGGAATCGTTCTTCAGCACCTCAAGCCTGTCCCTTATCATGGAGTGCGGGCCTCCACTTAGTAGCTGGCCTGCTTGAATGCAATGAAAGTCTCTGTCATCATTCCTGCCGCTGGGCTCGGCACGCGCATGGGCCGCCCTGCGCCTGAAACAGCCGGCATCAGCCGCAAGCAATTCATGCTATTGAACGGCTCGCCGATTCTGATTCATACGTTGCGGAAATTTATTTCTTCGCCGTCTGTTACCGAGATTGTGGTTGCTCTTCGGGAAGAAGATATGGTGTGGGCAGATGAGCTTCTGGCGCGGGAGAGCCTGAAGCACATTGTGCGGATTGTGCAGGGCGGGGAAACGCGTCAGCAATCAGTTGAGAACGCGTTGGGAACTCTCGCCGATGACGTTGAACTGGTGGCGGTGCATGATGCTGTGCGGCCTTTCGTTGAACGGGAAATAATTGAGAAGGTGTTGGCGGAAGCACTCGCGACCGGTGCAGCGATTGTTGGCATCGTTCCTGTAGATACGGTGAAGCAGGTTCATCGCAATAAGGTGAGAAGCACGTTACCGCGTGAACGCCTTGTGCTTACCCAAACTCCCCAAGTTTTCAAGCTTAAGCTGCTGCGACGTGCCTTTGAGAAGGCTCGGGAGGATCTGTTCCTTGGTACCGACGAATCGTCGCTAGTCGAACGCCTGGAGCAAGTGGAGGTTTCGGTAGTGCTCGGCACCGATCGTAATATCAAGATTACTCGGCCCGGCGACATGGATCTAGCCCGGCTGTACCTGACTTTAGAGGCCGCCCCGGCCCTAAATCTGTTGTGAAACTCCGCATCGGACAGGGCTGGGATACACACCGCCTGGAAGCTGGGCGTCCGCTGATTCTTGGCGGAGTTACCATTCCGAACGAGTTAGGTCTCGCCGGACACTCTGATGCCGATGTGCTCTTTCACGCAGTAACTGACGCTGTCCTTGGTGCATTGGCGCTTGGGGACATTGGCATGCACTTTCCGGATACTGCCCCGGAGTGGAAGGGGGCCAACAGCTTGCAATTTCTGCAACATGCAGTCCGACTGGCAGCAGAAAAAAGCTTTTCGCTGGTCAATGTAGATACAACTGTCATCTTGGAACGGCCCAAGCTAAAGGATTTTCGGGGAGCCATCCGCGAGAGTCTCGCCGAAGCCCTCGGACTTCCGGCTGAAGTGGTTTCGGTGAAGTTTAAAACTGCCGAAAAGGTGGGTCCGGTGGGCGAAGGCCGCTCCTGCGAAGCACAAGCGGCCGTCCTGCTTATCGGCGACCAGTAGCAGCCGCCGCACCCGCTGTGTACTCGGCGTACACGCCGGTGAAATCTTCTACCTGGCCGTCGTCGAAGTGCCAGATGCGAGTAGCTACTTCGTCCACCAAATCTTCGTCATGCGTCACCAGCAACACTGTGCCCTCAAATTTGCGTAACGCAACATTGAGCGCGTTGATAGCTTCCAAGTCCAAGTGGTTGGTCGGTTCGTCAAATACCAGAACATTTGGTTTCTGCAGCATCAACTTGCAGAAAATAAGCCGTGCCGCTTCGCCGCCTGAAAGCGTGTCGGTCGGCTTCATGCCTTCTTCACCGTTGAAGAGCATCTGACCCAGCAAACCGCGAATCTCCTCTTTGGAAGCTTGCGGATCGAAGTCATGCAACCATTCGGCGACCGTTGTGCCGCCACGAATCGTCTCCCGATGGTCCTGGGCAAAGTATCCGACTTGAACCTCATGCCCCCAGTTAACCGTGCCCGAGTCGCGGCCCACATCCGGATCGTCCACCCCGGGAGCATCGCCAAGCAAAGCCTTGAGCATGGTGGTCTTTCCCATACCGTTTCGGCCCATCAAAGCGATCTTCTCGCCACGCTGGACGCGCGCAGAAAAGTTCTTGATTACCGAGGTGCCATCGTAGCCCTTTGTCAGACCTATGGTTTCTAACGCCTGACGCCCGGACGGCCGCTTCATTTCGAAACGGATAAAGGGACGTTGAATGTTTGAGCGAGCCAGATCGGTCGTTTGTAGGCGCTCCACTTCCCGCTTGCGCGAAGTGACCTGGCTGGCGCGCGTACCGGCCGAGAAGCGCGCGATAAATTCGTTCAGCTGCGAAATTTTCTTTTCGCGCTGAGCGTTCTCCGATTCAATGCGTGACCGGACCTGCGTCTTCTGCAGTACCATGTCGTCATAACCACCCGGATACGTGATGATGGTCTGGTAATCAATATCGGCAATATGCGTACAGACGCCATTCAGAAAGTGGCGATCGTGCGAGATCACGATCACTGAGCCGTTGTAGTGGTTCAGGAAGTTTTGGAGCCAGTGAATGGACTCCAGATCGAGATAGTTTGTCGGCTCATCGAGCAGTAGCGCTTCCGGGTTACCGAACAGCGCCTGCGCGAGCAACACGCGTACTTTCTGGCCGCCTTGAAGCTCGCCCATTTTCCGGTCGTGAAATGGCTCAGGAATATCCAGCCCGTCCAGCAGCACCGCCGCATCCGCCTCAGCCGTGTAGCCGTCTTCTTCGGCGACAGTACCTTCCAGTTCGCCGAGCCGCATACCATCCTCGTCGGTGAGATCGGCTTTGGCATAGAGCAGCTCGCGTTCTTCCAGGGCGCGCCAGAGCGGTAAATTGCCCATGATCACTGTGTCAACGACACGATAGTCATCGAACGCAAACTGATCCTGGCGCAGAATGCCCAGCTTCTTCGGCCGGACCACGGTGCCTTTTTGCGGCTCCAGTTCGCCTGAGAGCAGCTTCATGAAAGTGGATTTGCCGGCTCCGTTGGGACCGGTTAAACCGTAGCGACGTGCGGACAGGAATGTCGTCGAGACGTCCTCGAAGAGAATCTTGCCGCCGTAGCGCATGCTGACGTTACTTACTGAAATCATGGAATTAAAAGGAGGGGAATCTTCAGTTTAACGTAAAATTCGGCTTTTTTGCGCTCTAAGCTTCGAGTTGGCCAGGGCACATGCCTTAGATCGCACCATTAAAACTAATCGGCAGCGCAGCCTGCCCGCCCGTGCTTTGGAGCTAGCGACGTCCAGCGAAAGCATTACCCATTTCGGTGCTTCTCTCGAAAATCCGCACCTGCCCAATGGCGTCGATGGTCCATACGCCAGCGTTCGGCATGCCTGAATGCTCGTATCTGGTCGAAATCGAACTTTGCAATCAGAATCTGTTCCTCATTGCCGGCCCTTGCAATGAGCATGTCCGACGGCTTGCCTTCCGTCCAGGGCACGCATGTATAGGCTTGAGAACTGCCGCCGTCCACTCCCGGGTAGTTGGCCATTGCCACGGCAAGTTGATTCTCAAACGCTCTGGTCTTGAGCCCAGCAGTTCGAATGTCATCCCAGCTACAAGCGTTTGGCACGACAATCAATTCTGCGCCATTCAGCATAAGTTGTGTTGCTGGTTCTGGAAACTCTCTGTCGGCGCAGATCATGGCTCCAACTTTGATCTCGCCTTCAGCACCGGCCAGCGTACAGACCTGGAACGATGCGCCAGGATGGCAGTTCACATCAAACCCGATCTCCGTTGCGTTTGGGTCTGGTTTCAGGAGCTCATCTGCACCAAAGTTACAGATGAAAACTTTGGAGTAGTTCAGCGCCACTTCGCCCATGCTGCTGATGATAGAGACGGTATTGCGCGGCTTGGGCTCATGCGCCTCAAGGTAGGTAATAGCGATACTCATGCCCAGTTCGCGCGCTAGTGCAATGAATACTTGAAAGAACTCGCTCCGTTGATTGATAGCTGAAGCCGTCCACGACCGGTGTCCCGCAGAGTCGATTGGACATTGCGTACATCCGATATTCCAAAGTTCGGGGAACACGGCCAAATCCGCGCCTAACGCTTTCGCCTGCCGGCAGTATTGCAGTCCCTTGGAGAGATTCCTGCTCTCATCGTTACCAGTCGGGGCAATCTGAAGTAAAGCAACGGTGAAGTTCATTTTGGCTAGCCGCGTGACAAACAGCGGTTTAGATCACGGCGGGGTGGCACCGCAATGGCGCAAAAAGGGACGGATAAGACCGCTCAGGCTCCCTGGCTCTTGGTAACCAACCGGGCTGGAAATTCGGGGCTCTTGGAAGGGTTGCGCTTGCTGAGCGAACCGAACCGGTCGGCATAGACTCGTGTGAACGTGGCCCCGAAAAAGAAGATCTGCGCCGAATAATATACCCAGACCACCAGAGCGACCAGCGAGCCTGCTGCGCCGTAGGTAGACCCAACGCCCACCTTTAACATGTAAATGCCAAGTAAAGTGCGTCCAACGATAAACAATGCTGCAGTGAAAACTGCACCAATGGCCACGTCCCGCCAGGCAATTCGAATATTGGGAACGTATTTGAAAATCAACCCGAATAGCACTAAAATCCCAATCGAACTGAGAGTGAAATCAGCGATGCGCCCGACGACCGCAAAGTGCATGGGTACAAGATCGGCAAAGAAGTTTTCTACAAGGGCTATCGCAGCACTGGCAATCAATGAGACCAACAGTAAGAGACCGAGTGAAAGCACCATGCCGAAGGAGACAATGCGCTGCCAGATAATCGCGGCTATACCACTGGCGGTGCTCGCGGGAGCATCCCAGATTGTGTTGAGAGAGTCGCGCAACTCCATAAAGACTCCAGATGCACCGGTCAGCAGGGTGATAAAAGCAACCGTTGTTGCGAGGATGCCGCTGGATGGCTTGTGTGCACTTTGAATCAGAGAGCTGACTGTCTTCTCGCCGGTGGCCCCGGCAATACTCCGCACTTGCGCCAGAACCTGCTGCTGCGCAGTCGCCTCACTAAAAACGAGCCCGCAGATTGCAACCACCAGTATTAGTAACGGTGCCATTGAGAGCAGCATGTAAAAGGCGAGGGACGCACCTAAGCGGGGTGAATTCTTATCGCTCCATTTGGCAGCTGTCGATTTTAGGAGTTCCCAGATGGCTTTGCCGGAAAGCATAATTAAACTTACTAATATAGATTCTGTCCTAAGCCCGCTTGAGACACTTGGAACGGCTAAAATTGAGAAAGCGTCCAAGACCGTACAGTCTTGGCGAAGTCAGGGTGGCAAGTAGGGTTTCGGTCTGCAACAGAAACGAAATGTTTGTGTCTTGTTGAATAAAGTATTTTCGCGTTACCAGGTTGGGGTATTGCTGTTAAGCATGCACCTGCTCTGGCCGCACGGTGTTGAAGCGCAAAACTTCACGGGTCAAACAGTGGTAGCCATTCACTATGAACCGGCTGCTCAACCGATCGCTCCCCAAGATCTGGGGCGTATGCAATTGGTGCAGGCGAATCAGCCGCTCGACCCGCGGCAGGTAGCGGCCACCCTCGATCGCTTATTCTCAACCGGTCTCTACGACGATCTGCAGGTGGATGTCGAACCGGCTTCGGGCGGTGTGGCTGTGACATTCATCACCAAGGCGCGGCGGTTCATCGGTCATGTTGGCGCTCAAGGAAAGATTAGTGACCCGCCTTCGCGTGCGGTGGTCATCAGCGACGCGCAGCTCTACCTCGGCACTCCTTTCGATGAGGAAGCGCTTGCCACGGCAGAGCACAACATTCAGGAAGAGTTGCGGCGCAACGGGTTGTACGAAGCCAAAGTCAACGTGACAACCATCACTGACCCGGACACGCATCAGGTAACCATTCGTTTCTTAGTGGATTCCGGGCCGCGTGCCAAGTACGCCGAACCGGTAATACATGGCGAGACCAAGCTCCCCACCAGTGCAATCGTGCGCGCAACCGGATGGCACATTCCGCTGGTCAAGCGGTGGCGTCAAATTACGCAGTCACTGACCGATAGAGGTACAGATAACATCCAGAAACGGTACGCCAAGGACAACCGGCTGACTGCCGATGTCGAGTTGGAGTCCCTCAAATACGATCCGGAAACTCGCAGTGCCACCCCGACACTCAGCATCAAGCCAGGTCCAAAAATCACAATTAAGGCTTTGGAAGCGAAAGTTTCCAAATCACAAATTCAGAAGTATATTCCTGTTTACCAGGAAGGTGCGGTTGACAACGATCTATTGGTGGAGGGAGCACGTAACCTCCACGACTTTTTCCAAGGCAAAGGGTACCCGGATGTGGATGTGACTTTCCACCCTGAAGCACCGCACAATGACCAACAAATAATCAATTACTACATTGCAACTGGGCCGCGCCGAAGGCTTGTGAACGTAGAAATTCTGGGTAATAACTACTTCGAGAGGGAAACATTAGATGAAAGAATGTTTCTGCGCCCGAAGTCGATTGTGCTTCGGTACGGCCGCTATAGCGAAAGCTTTCGAAAGAAGGATGAGGAAGCAATAGAAAACCTTTATCAGGCTAACGGATTTCGAGACGTGAAAGTCACCTCTTCTGTCGAGACCGGTTATAAGGGCAGGCCAAATGACCTCTCGGTGCGCTTTCGCGTGAACCCAGGGAAGCAGTGGATCGTGAAGGATCTACAGATCAAGGGCGCAAATCTTCTTGACCTGACAACGGTACAGAAGCAGCAGCTTACGTCGGCGGTAGGTCAACCCTATGCGGATGTCAATATCGCGAACGATCGGAACCGCATTCTCGACTACTACTACTCGAACGGCTTTCCTTCTGCTTCGTTCACTTACAGTGCCGACCCCGGAACTGAGCCGCAAACAATTAATCTG
>CAXTWQ010000088.1:9176-9712 GCA_964248065.1 uncultured Bryobacteraceae bacterium
AGATACGCGAGGGACCGCACCAGTTCGTCCGCCAGGTGATTGTTTCCGGGCTTTACCGGACTCGGTCATCTCTCATTGATAAACGACTGGCAATTCGGGAAGGCGAGCCTGTTTCCATGATCAAGGTGAACAATATTGCCCGCCAGATTAGTGATCTTGGAATCTTTGCGAACGTGAACACCGCTTTGCAGGATCCGGACGGAACCAACCGCTATAAAACAGTTCTGTTCGATTTCGACGAGGCAGGACGCTACAACTTCAACGCTGGCTTCGGACTGCAAGTAGGTCAGTTCGGCGGTACGACCAACAACTTGAGCAATGCTGGCGGTGCTCAAGGAGTCTCTCCAATTGTTGCTTTCGATGCAAGCCGGCTCAACTTCCTGGGCTTGGGACAAACGCTCTCGCTGCAGACACGTTACTCGACCTTGGAACAACGCGAGTCGCTGAATTATATCGTTCCTCAGTTCCTCGGCTCTTACGATCGGACAGTCACCTTCTCTGTCCTTTACAACACGACCCAGGACGTGCAGACATTC
>CAXTWQ010000088.1:9722-23739 GCA_964248065.1 uncultured Bryobacteraceae bacterium
ATTTCGTGGCGCTTTTCGTTGGCTCCTTCGACGGGAGTGTTACTTTTTCAGTTCTCTACAACACGACACAGGATGTTCAAACGTTTTCGTCCAGGCGCGCAGAAGCTTCAGTGCAGACTTCTCAACGGTTCAATCGCGCCTCCACTGTGCTGGTCCGCTTCGCGTATAGGCGTGTCAGCACGGGTAACATCGAGATTCCATCTCTAATCATTCCAGCTTTGCTGCAGCCAGTCCGCATCGGCATTCTTTCGGCCAGTTACATTCAGGATCATCGTGACAACCCTGCAGATGCACACCACGGTTTCTGGAACACTATCGATACCGGCGTAGCGGGGGGATTCTTCGGATCTCAGCGCAGTTTTTACCGCGTGCTCGCGCGCAATGCGACTTATACTCAGCTCACCCGCAACTTGGTTTTGGCGCGCCAGACGCAGCTAGGTGGAGTTATTCCTTTCAATGTTGCTCCAGGCACCGCTCGAATCGAAGAGATTCCTCTCCCCGAGCGCTTTTTCGGCGGCGGGGGCGTCTCCATGCGTGGCTTCGGCGATAACCAGGCAGGGCCGCGTGATATCGGGTATGCGGCCGAAGTGCCTCCGCCTAACGGCCAGCTAAGCAGAACCGCGACCGGTTTTCCTATTGGCGGCAATGGCCTGTTCTTCAACAACATCGAACTGCGATTCCCCCTTGCCGGTCCGAATATCTCTGGTGTCTTCTTTCACGATATGGGCAACGTCTTCAATAATTTCGGCGACATTACTCTGCGTTACCGCCAGCCCAGCAACCAGGATTTTAACTATTCTGTGCAGGCTGCGGGCTTCGGCATCCGCTACAAGACTCCGCTAGGGCCGGTTCGCCTGGACTTGGCTTATGCTTTAAATCCGACCGCCTATCAAGGTTTCAGCCAGAACCTGACCATCCAGCAGTTGATTAACTGCGGGCCAACACAGATTGGTGTCACGAGTAATTGCACGGCAACGCCTCAGCGGCTCAGCCATTTCAAATTCTTCTTCTCCATCGGACAGGCGTTTTGAGGTCTCTTCGAAGCTGGTTACCGGCCATTATCTTTTCACTCTGCCTTGCCTATGGCGTTGTGCTTGATCGCATTGCGGTGCGTGTTGAAAACGCCATCGTGAAAGATAGCGATATCAGGCGGTCGCTGCGTGTCACGGAGTTTTTGAACGACAAGCCGCCAAGCATCACTGAGGGTGAGCGGCGCGATGCTGCCCAGCGTCTGATCGACCAGGCGTTCATTAGGCAGGAGATACGGCTTGGCGACTATCCGCAGGCGACCTGGGAAGAAGCCGATAAGCAGATAGCTGAGCTCAAGAAGGATCGATTTAAGACACCTGTGGGGTTTGATCAGGCGCTGAAGAAATATGAACTGGTGGAGCCCGATCTGCGCTTTGAATTTCAATGGCAGCTGACCGTTCTACGCTTCATCGATCTCCGGTTCAAGCCGGCCGTGCTAATTACTGACCAGGACATTCAGAAGTACTACGACGCGCATGCCGCTGCGTTGCGCAAGGCGAATCCAGGCAAGAGTTCGCTTGACGATTTACACGACCAGATTCACGACATACTTGCCGGTGAACAGGTCAATAAACAATTTTTCGCTTGGCTCGATGACCAGCGCAAGAGTAAGAAAATTGAATACCACGAGGAAGATCTCCGATGAATAAGCGGACGCGATTGCTCCTGAGAATTGCGGCTGCTTTAGTGGGCCTGCTGCTGGTGCTGGTTGTCGCAGTTGTGTTTACGCTGCAGAGCGGCTGGTTTGCTAACTTCGTCCGGAACAAAATCATATCTACCGCGGAGGAGTCCACCGGCGGCCGTGTCGAACTGGGCTCCTTCCAATTCGATTGGAGCAGTATGACGGTGCGGATTCGCAACTTTGTGCTGCATGGAACTGAACCTGGTGGTAGCGCTCCGCTGGCGCGAGCGGCCTCACTCGAACTGAGGCTCAAGCTGTTTTCAGGATGGAGCAAAGCCGTTGATCTTCGTTATCTGGGAATAGAACAGCCACAGGTCAACCTGATTACCTTCGCGGACGGCAGGACAAATATTCCTGAACCGAAGGTGAAGAAGCAAACCTCCAGCAGCAGCAACGGACTGGACACGGTAGTTAATTTGGCTGTTGGAGAGTTCAGGATTAATAACGGTCTCTTGCAGTATGCGGGGCAGGCAAACGCCTTTAGCGGTCGTGGTGAAAATTTGCGGTTACTGCTTAACTACGACGCGATTCACCCGGGATATCAGGGCAACATACGCATCGATCCGCTTCTGCTTGCGGCAGCTCCGAACCCGCCGTTGGGTGTGCACATCAATGTTCCTGTCAGGATCGATCGGGATGCAATCCGGCTTTCGAACATCACGCTGAACACTCCGCAGTCACAGATCACTGTCGATGCCGGTATCAGCAACATGAAGGCACCGCTGATCAACGCTCACCTAAGAGCCAGTGTTTCTCTGCCTGAGATGCAGGCGAGTTTCGCGCTGCCGATCGATACGGCGGCTAAGAGTTCACCCAAGTCGCTGACTGCGGACATCACGGCTGCGCTTGACACAAATACAAATGTAGTTCAAATCAGCAGTTCACAGATCGGTTTAGGAGGGTCGGGCGTGCAAGCGAATGGATCGCTGGACCGCGGGCGCAATTCGGCCGTTCAATTCAAATCGACTTTTGCGTTGAATGAACTGCTCAGCTTATTTAAGGTCGCAGGCGTACAAGCAGCCGGTACGCTAGATGGCAACGGGACCGCGCAGCTTGACGCACAGAACAATTATTCTGTTAACGGCGTTTTGCAATCACGGGGTCTGTCCATCCGGAGTGGCGCTACGAAGGTTTCGAATATCGGCATCAACTCGCCATTCCATGCGGACCCTTACCTGATCAGTCTTGACGGTCTCAAGCTCGATGCGTTTGGCGGTTTGCTCGCCGCAAAGGTGTTCGTGGAAAAGCTCCAGAATGTAAGTATCGAAGGCAATCTCCGCAACTTTTCGTTGCCGGTTCTGACATCTTCATTCACTGGCAAGCGGCTCGGGTATGACGGGTCCATCAACGGCACGATTACTGCGCGCGGCGATCTAAAAGCCAAAGGCACAACCGGCTACACAGCTGCTGCCCGCCTGGCGATTATTCCTGGACGAACGGGAGTCCCTGTGAGCGGACGCCTATCTGCCGACTACTCGGGGCTCAGAGACACGGTTGACCTCGGCAGTTCCTACATTGCAATGCCAAGCTCGCGGGTTGACATGAGTGGTTCGTTAAACCGGAGGCTCGATGTACACCTTCAATCGCGTAATCTCCGGGACTTTCTGCCTGCTGCGAATTTCGGTGCAGCCAAGCCTCAGGCCAGTCTACCCGTGAGTTTACAGGGCGGGACCGCAGATCTGGTCGCACAGATCAATGGCAATCTCGCTGCGCCAGTCATTGCGAGTCACTTGGCAGTTGATCGTTTCGCCGTGGAAGGGCGATCCTTTGACCGGTTCGCACTTGATCTGCACGCGTCTCCTTCCGGCGCCCAGGTTCAAAACGGCCTGCTGAGGCGCCGCACTCTCTCCACCACTTTTGACGCCAATATCGGATTGCATAAGTGGAGTCCTCTTCCCCGTTCGCCCGTGACAGCTAACCTCGCCTTACGCAATGGCGACTTAGCAGATCTGCTGGCACTGGCTGGCGAAAGCTCTGTTCCTGCGACCGGGAAATTGAATTCCGATGTCCATGTGAACGGAACCTATGGCAATCCGCTTGGCGCCGCCAGCTTACAGCTGACAAACGCGAGCGCGTATGGGCAGCCGATAGATCACCTATTTGCCGATGTCACACTAGGCGATCAGCTGATCACCTTATCGCGCTTGGAGTTGGCAGCAGCTGACGCTCGGGTCAATGCTAACGGAAGCTTCCAACATCCGCGCGAAAGCTTCTCGGTCGGCCACGCCCAGGTTCACCTGGCAAGCACCAATGTGCAGCTCAAAAACTTCATTCCTTTGCAGCAGAAATCGCCGGGTCTGGCTGGATTAATTCAGCTGACGGCGGATGCCGCTGGCGACTTGCGGGCATCCGGGAAGCAAACTGAGTTTAGCGTCGCCAACGTCAACGCTGATCTGTCCGCGCGTGGCTTGCGTGTTCAGAATCAAGACGCCGGAGACCTGACCGCGACTGCTCGAACCAACAACGGCCAAGTGAACTATAATCTGGCCTCTAACTTTGCAGGATCAAACATCAAGGTCAATGGCAATACCTCACTGGCCAAAGATTATGCCACAACTGCGGACGCGCGCATCGATAATTTGCTGATAGAGAAAGCTTTGCAGATTGCAGGGCAGGGAACTTTGCCTGTGCGCGGTTCGCTTTCTGCCAGTGCCCACATGGCTGGGACGATTAACGCGCCCGATGCCAACCTCCAATTTGCTCTGTCCCGTGCCAACGTTTATCAGGAGCCGCTGAATCGCCTGGGCGGTCAGGTTCGCTACACCAATACGGCTATCGATATTCCGTCGATACAGCTCGATGTTCCGGCGGGTAGTCTCACCTTGAGCGGTTCATTCACGCATCCGGCTGGCAGCCTCCAAACCGGTTCGCTCAGGTTGAAGGCAGACAGCACCGATATCAGGTTAGCCAAGCTGCAGAACGTCCAGCAGGTCAAACCCGGTCTCGACGGAACAGCGCGACTGACTGCCGATTTGGCGGCCGATGTACGCGAACAGGCGGGCAAGCAAACGCTGCTGTTTTCGCAATTGACCGCGGATGCTTCTGCAAAAAGTCTGCGAGTCGGAAGTTTGAGTTTAGGCGCTGCCGAGCTAACTGCGCAGACCAAAGGCCAGGATCTAAACTTTCGCTTCGACTCCGATATAGCCAAGAGCCGCATTCACGCAGCTGGAGTCTCTCAGCTGAACGGAAACTATCCCACTCGTGGAACGTTAACTTTCGAGAATATTCGCTACGCCAATTTGGCGCCGTTCATTGAACCTGATCCAGGGGTGCGGCCCGCCTTTGACGCGCTTGTGGAAGGAAAGGCGTCGGTTGACGGTCCACTGCTAAAGACCGAAGACGTTACAGCTCAACTACAGCTAAGCCGTTTGGAAATGCGCACTCAGCCCGCAGGTTCACCCACGGGGGCGCCCCCAAGCCGAACTGTGGCTTTTCAAAATGAAGGGCCTATCGATGTAGCTTTCGATCACTCCAACGTACAGGTAAAGCAGTTCCACATCCGAGGTCCGCGGACCACGATCGATGTCGGGGGCCGGGTGGATCTGAAGAATGAGCGATCTCCACTCGGCGTCACAATCAACGCGAACGCCGATCTGGGTGTACTTCAAGATGTGGATCGCGACTTCTACTCTTCCGGCGCTCTCAGCATCAACGCCGTACTGCGCGGGACTTTTGCTCAGCCGCTCGTCAACGGAAAGGTCGAGTTAAAGAACGCGAACGTCAACTATGCCGATGCCCCGAATGGATTATCGAACGCCAATGGCACCATTCTGTTAAATGGAACCAATGCAACCATCCAGAATCTGACGGCCGAAAGTGGCGGCGGCAAAATTACAATGGCTGGCTTTGTTGGCTATAACAGCAACGCAGCTAATTTCAACTTGCGTGCCAATGCTGACCGCGTTCGTATTCGCTCGTCTGGCGTGAGTGTTACTGCGAATGCTGCTCTCGCGCTCACTGGAAATACCAGGCGATCTCTGCTCAACGGAACTGTAACGGTAGAGCGACTCGCTTATGGAGGCTCCAGCGACGCCGGTTCGTTTCTGTCGAGTGTCTCTACACCACCTATTACTCCCAGCGCTCCCAACCCGGTGCTTGCCGGAATGCGCCTGGACATTCGTATCCTGACCTCTCCCAGCTTGCGAGTAGTCACTACCTATGCTGACCGGCTCGCGGTCGAAGCAAACTTATCCGTTCGTGGCACTGCTGCCACGCCTGGGATGTTAGGACGCGTTGTGGTCACTGATGGGCAGCTGGTCTTTTTCGGGAATCAATACAACGTAAATACAGGCACCGTAAACTTCTATAATCCGACCGCCATTGAGCCAGTGCTGAATGTTTCGCTTGAAACGATTTCACAAAATGTCGACGTCGTACTTGGTGTTTCCGGCCCAATGAACAATCTGAACCTCTCTTACCGGTCTGATCCACCGCTGAGCTTTTCTCAGATCGTCCAGTTGCTCGCAACCAATACGACTCCGAACGATCCGACGATTGCTGCCCGCCAGCCCGCTCCCGCTCAGCAGTCACTCGGTCAAATGGGCGAATCTGCTGTTCTCGGCCAAGCTGTAGCGAATCCTCTTGCCAGTCGGGTCCAGCGTGTCTTTGGAATCAGTGCGCTTAAAATCGATCCATCGTTTGCCGGAAGTAATGGCCAGCCCAGCGCAAAAGTCACCCTCCAGCAGAAGATTGCTAGTAATATCACCTTTACTTACATTACGGATGTTACTCAGACTAACTCACAAATCATCAGGTTGGAGTGGGCACTTACACCCAAGCTTTCAGCAGTTGGCCTCAGGGATTATAACGGGAACGTCAGCATACAGTTCTTTTACAAGTTCAAGGTTCGCTAACCTAAGCAATCGAACATAAATGAGGATTGTACTTTTCGGGCTCTCCGTCACATCGTCGTGGGGCAATGGACACGCCACGCTGCTACGAAGCCTCTTCGAAGCACTACATGAGCAGGGGCATGAGGTCTTGTTCTTCGAACGCGACACGGAATACTACTCTGCCCACCGTGATGCTCCTACGCTTCCTTACGCTGACGTCCATCTCTACGCTACCTGGGAGGAGGTTTGGCCCGAAGCGCAGCAGGCTTTAGCAAGAGCTGATGTTGGGATTGTAACTTCCTACTGTCCAGACGGACGAGCGGCCTGCGATCTAGTGGCACACAGCAAGCTCTGGAGAAAAGTGTTCTATGACATGGACACGCCAGTCACGTTGAGCCGATTGGGCCAGGGTGAAACAGTAGATTATGTGCCACCAGCCGGCTTTGGTCTGTTCGATATCGTTCTAAGCTACACCGGCGGTGCTGCGTTAGAGCAGTTGTCGACGAGGCTGGGTGCGCGCCGGACTGCACCGCTGTACGGCTGGGTTAGCCCAAAGACGCACTATCCAACTGATCTCTCGCCGATGTATGCGGCCGACATCTCGTATCTTGGCACCTACGCGCAGGACCGTCAGCAAACATTGCAGCAGTTGTTCATCGAACCTGCTGCACAGTTATCCCGCAACAGCTTTGTGGTTGGGGGTGCAATGTATCCCAGCGACCCTCTCCTGCCCCGCAACATTCGCGTTTTCGATCACGTCGCACCTCCAGACCACAGTGCTTTCTATTGCTCATCTCCGTTGACCTTGAACGTGACCCGAGGGTCAATGGCCGCCATGGGTTTTTGCCCGTCTGGCCGATTATTCGAAGCAGCCGCGTGCGGCACAGCTGTTCTTAGTGATTGGTGGCCTGGCTTAAACACTTTCTTTGAACCAGGTGAAGAGATACTTATCGCTTCCACAACAGCCGAGGCGATTGATGCAGTGACTCGTGACCGAGGCTCATTGAGGGCGATTGGGCAACGCGCACGGCAGAGAACACTCGCTTGCCACACCGCTGATATGCGGGCTCGGCGACTCATCGACTTACTCACTGATTTACCCGATGAGGTGCCCCTAAGTCGACCTCTCGCGCTCGTCTCAAAGGCACTGTGAGCATGTGGGGCATCATTCCGGCTGCTGGAACAGGCAGTCGCATCCAGCCGCTTGCGTTTTCAAAAGAACTGTTGCCGGTTGGAAGTTACTTCCAGGGTGAGCAGGAACGGCCGCGCGCTGTTAGTGAGTATCTGATCGAGCGCATGGTTAAAGCCGGCGTTGATAAGATCTGCTTCGTTATCTCGCCTGGTAAGTCCGACATCTTCAACTTCTTCGGTGGGCACGCTTTGTCAGCAAGTATCTTCTACGCTGTTCAGCCGCAGCCTGCAGGTCTGTGCGATGCTCTCTTTCGTGCTGCTCCCTTGATTGATGCGAATGAAGAAGTCTGCATCGGCTTGCCCGACACTGTCTGGTTCCCAAAAGATGCATTGAGTTACCTGCCTGCCGGCCGCCTCTCGTTCCTGCTCTTCCCGGTCTCCAACCCGGAACGATTCGATGCGGTAGTTACTGGGCAAGACGGGGCGGTCATCGAAATCCAGGTAAAGAGCCCAGACGCAAAAACCGATTGGATTTGGGGTGCATTGCGGATGCCCGGTGCGGTCTTGCATGAGTTGCACACACTGTGGCAGACCCGCCAGGATGAGTACCTTGGGACGTTGGTGAATGCCTACCTGGCTGCAGGCGGTTCCGCTTTCGGCTACAAGGGGGGCCAAGCGTATGTGGACGTTGGCACATTCAACGGTTATCGCGAGGCTCTTCGTCTGCTGGGGGCACAAGCCGACATTGAGGCCTCTTGACAGTAGAACTGATCAGCAGCCTTGAACGGCTGTTTCAGCTTCAATTTGAATGGACAACGCTGATCGAGCTATTGAGCAGCACAACACCTTTCCAAACGCCGGAGTGGCAGCTGACTTGGTGGAAACATTTTGGCAGCGGCAACCTCCAAGCTCTTGCACTCCGTGACGTCGATCAACTAGTTGGACTCCTCCCGATCTTCCGGCACGAGTGGGAAGAAAGGCGGCAACTGACGCTCATTGGTTCGGGCATCAGCGACTACCTTGATCCTCCCATCCTTCCAACATCCTCCCTGGAAGTTCTTTCGGAACTTTCATACATACTCACTATCGACAAGACTTGGGACGTCTGCAACTGGCAGGACTTATGTACAGCGACCCCTCTTCGATTGCTTTCGGACTGCGTCGAGCTAAATGTGCAAGCCCAGGCCGATACAGTTTGTAGCGCGATAACTCTAAACAAAGACTTTGATGCCTATTGGCGTGAGCGTTCCGCCGATCATCGAAGAAATATTGCCCGCTATGCGAGGAAAGCTGAAGCCGAAGGTGCTGTGCAATTTAGCGTCGATAACCGCGCGAATCCGGCCGTGCTGGATGCTCTCATCAAGCTGCATGGGGCGAGATGGCGAAAGCAGGGGGAGTCAGGAACTATTGCGGCTAATCGGTCGGCTGCTTTCCTGCGCGATGTAGCGGAGCAGCTTTCGAACAAAGATGCACTGCGCCTGTTCAGCTTGAATTGGAAGGGTCAGACCGTCGCAGTCATCTTCGGCATGGCCAAAGCTAATGTTCTATACGGCTACTTGAGTGCGTTCGATCCGGAGTGGGAAGAACTCGGTTTTGGTCGCAACCTGCTATTTCAGTCTCTTCGCTATGCATCTGAACACGGCTATGACTGCTGGAATTTCCTGCGAGGCGACGAACCTTACAAAGCCTCCTGGGGCGCAGTGCCAATAGAAAAGTGCCGCCTCATGATCACCAGATCCTGATAGAGAGCAAGATAGCGCTCCACCATGCCGGTTGCTGAAAAACGAGCCGCCGCTTGTTCCAGACATACCCTCGAATCAATGTGAGTGACCGATGAAACAGCATCTGCCATTTCATCCTCAGAATCGACGATGAACCCGGTCCTGCCATGCTCGACTACTTCCGGCAGCGCACCGCTTCGAAACGCAATCACCGGCGTTCCTGCGCTGATCGCTTCCATCGTCACCAGCGAACTTGTTTCCGGGGCAAGACTGGGAATCAACACTGCCTTCGCTTCTTGCAGCAACTGAACTTTCTGAGGCCGCCTCACGGGCCCCACATAACACCTGCGCGAATCGAGCAACGGCCGCACCTGATCATCGAAATAGGATAAGTGTGTGGCAAAGCCATGAACCGGGCCAGCCACGTTCAGGGGCATCCCGAGTTTGTGGGCGACTCGCAAAGCAATGTCGGTTCCTTTCTCAGGGCAGATACGGCCAAGCCACAAAAGGCCCTCGCGCGTTGGCTGCCGAGGCGAAGCACCGATGAGATCGATGCCGTTCTCCACCACCGCATACTCACGGCTCTTCGGAGCCGCATCAGCTTGTGTTTGGGAAACACAGGCGAGCGAAATTCTCGGGTCAATAAAAGTTTCGGCAGAGTACCACGACGGTGGCAGGTGCAGGGTCGCCAACATTCCTGTTGAATTTGCAGGCACGTACCTACAAAAGTCGAGACCATGAAAGTGAATCAGATCGATTTGCTCTTGCGAGATGGCCTGCGCGATGCAGGCGAGATGCTCCCTCTGAGCCTGCCTGCGATCTTCTTCTGTGATTTGCGCAGAGGCTGCGCGTGTTGGAAAGAGCATACCCCTGATTTGCGATCCGCGTGCTGCTATTACGAACGAGCGGTGCCCGGCTTGCACAATACCGCGCTCAAGAAGATACAGGATTTGCTCAGCACCACCAGCTGAATCGGCACTAACCGGGAACAGCGGATAGGCAACGCTCAGTATTGAAAGGCGGCGGTTCATCAGACCGGTTGAAAAAGCAGTGAGGACTCGCCGACGTGCGTAGCAAGCAGCGATGCGAATATCGGAGGACAGGCAGCCATGGTCCCCAGAGCTAGCCTTCGCATAGCTGGACTGGCCTCTAAGCTCAACAGCAGATTAGCCATCAGGCGAGGCCGACGTGTCAGCTTCCGATGCGCTCTCTCGTAATGCTCGAGTGAGCCCGCCTCCGCAGCCTGAGCTAATGCCAGAGCCTGCTGAAAGCCAAGTCCTAAACCCTCACCAGTAATTACGTCTATTGATCCGGAAGCATCACCCACCAGCGCAACGTTGCCTCGGCAAACATGGCTGAGCCGTCGCATGATTGACAGCGAACCGCGTTCGGAAGTGATCGGGCTGCGGTTTCGCAAACGAGCCTTAACCTCAGGAAATTCGTCCAGTGCCTTTGTCAGACGGAGCGACTGATCCCTGGAGACCACCGCTATCGATACCTGGTCCGCTGCGATAGGAGTTATGTAAAGCTGGCAGCGACGCCCCCAGTGCATTTCCATGTAGTCGGACCACGGCGCAACTTTGAAGTGCTGCCGAAAGCCATACCTCTTTGAGGTGCAGCGTCCATCTCCAAACCCGATGCTTTGCCGCATGTTTGAATGACCGCCATCAGCGCCGATGACCAAGTCACAAAGCCCGTCGGAACCGTTGCTCTTGCAGCCCCAGCGAAGATCCACGCCTAATTCAGAGGCGCGCCGAACCAGCAACTCGTGTAGGACCGTACGTCGCAATCCGAGCGCCGGAGCTGAGGGAAAGTCGGCCGCAACGGACGAATGCTCGTCAGTGAATCGAATGCCGCGAAAAGGGAATCCGCTGGTGATGTCCTTTGAGCTTCTGCTGATCTCAACGCCAAGTTTTCGAAGAGCCTGCAAGCTATCCGGCAGCAGGCCTTCTCCGCAAGCCTTGTCGATGGGCGGAGTCGCGGAGTCGAAGACGGTAACCGACCAGCCCACGTTGCGTAACGCAATCGCTGCGGCGAGCCCTGATGGACCACCTCCAACAACACAGGCGTGCCTCAAAGCACCTGACTTCCCGTCGTCGTTACATCGTGACGGGCCAGCATCTGCAACTCGCGGCGGAAGCGTCCGTCGTTTAAGATATTGAAAACTGCCTGAACAGCAGGCAAATTCAGATCGCGCTGGTGCACCACAAAATCATAGCGCTCGGCCAGCAACGGAATGAACTCCAGGCCTGTGTACAGTGCCGCGGAACGGGTAGCAATACCGCAGTCTGCCTTGCCCTCTTGCACCTGGAAAGCCACCGCGAAGTGACCGGCCAGTTCGTTCTGGTAGCCACGAATCGCCTCAGGCCCGATTGAAAGCTTGTTCAACTCCTGGTCCAGATAGTCGCGAGTACCCGAGCCTCGGTCTCGATTAGCCAGCCGAACGTTTTTGCGGGCAAGATCAGTCAGGTTCTTGACCGATTTAGGATTCGTGGGCCGGGTCAGAATCCCTTGTTCCCACGAGGCGAACGAAATGGCTGCGACTGACCCCGTCTTGAATAGCTTGCGAATAGCCGGTAAATTTGATTCGCCAGTTTTCCGGTCACGCAGGTGCGTACCGGCAATATGGACGTACCCTCCCTTAAGAAGCTCCAACGCCTTCGAGCTGTTTCGATGAACAAGCACGAGATGAATGCCCGCAGACTGGGCATGGCGAGCGAGCACCGAAAGTGCCGGATCACAGCCTGCGATGACCAGAGAATTATCAGGGCACTGCCATTCCTCAACCTGCCCCAGCAGCGCATCGGCAGAAGGAAGAAAGCGCATAGCGGCGATCGCCGGAACAGCAAGGAGGCGTGTACCGACGCGGCACAGTTGGACGGGCTGATCTGCTGCCAACGCCACTTCTTTCGGAAGTAGCTCCACATCTACCGGGTCGGAGGAGAGCTGAAAGAGTTGCTCTACTTTAGTGCCCAACACAGTTGCTAGCCGCAACGCTATGGCTGTATTAGGAACGAAGCTGCCGTTCTCCATGGCATAGATGGTCTGGCGCGTAACCCCAACAGCAGCGGCCAGCTCGGCAACCGTTTTCCCCTGCTGTTGACGCCGCTGCGCTACATAACTGATGACGGATTGAGAACTCTTCAATGTCATGTAAACACTACATCCGTTAATCTAGATTGACATGCGCGTTCTCGCACTCATAACCCTACTGTGTTGTACAGTACCTTGCTTCGGCCAATCAGGCAAGGCGGAGATATCGGGTCTAATCAGCGACCCCGACCAGAAACCAGTTTTCGGCGCGCAGGTCACGGCGTTAGAGACCCTTACCAACGCGACTTACAGTGACACTACGGATGAGAATGGACGCTATCATCTGCTGGGCTTGGCTCCTGGTAATTACAACGTCTCGGTACAGAAAACCGGTTTCGAATCGTACCGTCGTACGGATCAGATATTGCGAATCTCGGACCAGATCTCTATTGATGCCCAGCTGCAAGTAGGCGCTTCGAGCCAGTCGATAGAAGTAAGTGGGCAGACACCAGTTCTTCAAACAAATTCCTCTGTTAATTTCGGAGTGGATCAAACTCGGGTAGTGACTTTGCCCCTCGACGGAAGGAACTTCATCCCGCTGATCGCTCTGTCGCCTGGTGTTGCGCTGCCCGGAGGTGGCTCGCTTCTGCCTAGAATCAACGGGAGCCGGCCGCGCACGAATGAGTACATCTATGACGGCATCAGCGCGCTACAACCAGAGCCCGGTCAAGTAGTCTTCTATCCCATTATTGACGGAATAGAAGAGTTTCGAGTTGACGTAAACTCATACTCAGCTGAGTACGGCCGGTCTAACGGCGGCATAGTGTTGGTTGATACGAAAGCTGGGGGGAACGAGTTACACGGTACTCTGTTTGAGTTCTTACGTAACGAAGACCTGAATGCTCGGAACTATTTTGCAGCCGCTAACACCAAGCCCGAGTTTCGCCGAAATCAATACGGCCTCGCCATAGGTGGCCCGATCCAGCGGAACAAAACCTTCTTCTTTGTAGATTGGCAAGGAACCCGTCTGCGAACCGGCATTCCCAGAATTAGTACTGTTCCAACCTTGGCCCAGCGGGCTGGTCAGTTTGCAACGGCGATTTATGATCCAGCCTCAACGACATCCATGCGAACTCAGTTTCCGGGCAATCGGATTCCTATTACTCGATTCGATCCGGTCGCGCAACAGGTGCTGTCCCTTTATCCTTTGCCAACTAATCTGACGGCAACAGCAAACAACTACGTCCGAACCGGAGTGGAACCCGATAACCAGGACCAGTTCGACACTAGATTTGATCGTTACTTTGGTGAAAAGCAGCGAGCGTTCATCAGGTTTACTGGCTTTCTTGAGGACGATACGCCGGTTTCGCCTCTGCCGGGAGGCAGCGGTGCTCTTACTTCCGGATTTACAAGCCAGACGTCCACGCGTGGGTATCAGGGCGTTGCCGAGCATGAGTGGTCTATTTCGCCCAACTTACTTAACCAGCTGCGGTTCGGTTATACGCAACGGCGTTCGAATCAGTTCGGCCCGACAAGCGATGGACTTACTGTTCCCGGTGTCCCGACAAACTCCTTTTCATCTGCACTTC
>CAXTWQ010000088.1:23749-24037 GCA_964248065.1 uncultured Bryobacteraceae bacterium
TGCTAACTCCCGGTTCAGGACAAGCGTAACTGAGTACGTGGACACCCTTTCGCTTGTTCGCGGAAACCACACTCTTAAGTTCGGGACCGATATCCGGAGAGAAGCACTCAATGTTCTTCAACCGCCGAATCCGGCCGGAGCATATACATTCAATACTGTTGGCACAAATAGAATGGGATCCGTGGGCGGCAACGCGGTCGCTTCATTTCTACTCGGACAAGTGAGTGCTTTCACTATTGACATTAAGAGGCAGCACTTGCAGGACCCCCCTCATATATCCCAGTTTGT
>CAXTWQ010000089.1:0-23668 GCA_964248065.1 uncultured Bryobacteraceae bacterium
CGCATCGCTCTGTGCTCTTGGCCGGGCAGGGGTGGGGGCGGGGGCCGGGTGGAGGCTTCGGGGGACGGCATCTGTGGGGACCGGCGTTTGTTGGCTTCTTCGGATTCGGCGGCGGCGGTTTAGGGTGGGGCGCGTTGGGGCCGCATGAGGGTTTCCATACATGGTGGGGCGGCGGTGGCTGGCGCGGTGCGGGGTATGGAGGCTTCGGTCGCGGGTTTGGTAACAGCGGCTCTGTTTTGGGTTTGTACCGAAATGCCGGGTTCCGGGGCGGAATCATCACAGGTGGCGTGAATTCGTTCGGTGGCCCGCGTACGCGATTCGGGTTTGGCTCGCGGGATGTGCTGTCCCGGGCGACGCCGATTAGCGGGCGACTGCCGGTGACTCCAAGCTCAGCGGCTTACCGGTTCAGCGATCGGCAGGCAGTGGCGAATCCAAGGCTATCTGCCGCGGCCGGACAGCGATTCTTCCAGAGAGGGCAGGCCTCTTCAAACTATGCAGGCAGCTATCGCTCGCAGTCGAGTTTAAGAGCAGCACCTGCTCAGCAGTATCGGCAAGCTCCTGCGCAAACGGGATGGCAGCACTTCGGTGACCCAAGGGCGACCGGTTCGTATCGGCAGAACTATTCAGGCAGTGCTGGAAGCAACGGCGAAAGCGGCTGGCATCAGTTTGGACGGCCGGATCGGACAGTGCCAGGAGGCCAGAGCCAATACGGAGCGCCGGGGCAGAGCCGCTATCAGGCACCGCCACAGCAACGAACCTTCAGCAGTCCGGGGGCAGGTTCACAAAACAGATATCAACCGGCTCCGCAGCAGCGGTATGCAGCACCGCCTCAGCAGACACAACGTTATCAGGCAGCTCCGCAGCAGCGTTATCAGGCACCTGCGCAGCAGCAGCGGTATCAACCGCCTGCACAGCCGCACTATCAGCAAGCTCCGCAGCAGCACGGAGGTGGGAGCTACAGCGGCGGTGGTCATAGTGGAAGTAACTCGGGCGGGGGACACGCAGAAAACCGCTCGCAGGGTTCCTCGGGCGGCGGACATGAAGGGCATCACCGGTAAGGAAGCTATGCCAACTCTTTCCCTTTGATCACTGACTTTAGTAAGTAATCCTAGAGTCAATCAAGGTCAGTACTGAGTCAGGATCAAACTCTCGATTCTTGAGAAAACGAACGGCATTGGCGATCAAATTCTCAAATCATTCGCGCGCCGTTGATAATGATTCCACCGCACTTGCTACTGGCTGCCGATTTACCCTCAGTTTCCAATAACTTCGATCCTTAGCAGCTATTCGACCCCACATCACAGTAAAGCACTTGCCTTTCTGATAATGTACGAACATTAGCCCATGGCAGAGCATGTTTTGTCGCGCCTGTTAGACCGTGCTGCGGTCGCTGACCGGGCTAGTTCCACTAAAAGTCGCTACCTTCAAACCTGCCGGGCAGCCCGCCCGGGTGTATGGCTTTATTTTAGTTTTCTTTGCGTTGCCGCCGCTACGACTGATTACCCACGCGTTCATCCCCAAGTCTTTTCGTCGTTCGCAGTTGCGCTGTTATTAGAGAGTGCTTTTCGAGGTGTACTCGTATACTCGCCCCGGTCCCGGTTTTCTGGAAGCAGGATGTGGGAGAAAGCTGTTACATCAGTCCTGCTTGCGGCTGCCCTCTCGTGGGGCTTGTTCTTTGGGGTCACGCTCCTTCTCTACGGTCCTTATTCCCAAGCCAGCGTTTTAATTATGATGTGCACTGTAGGAACCACTACCGGTGCAATCACTGCATTCAGCCCAAATGTGTACTTACTAATTACGTATCTTGTTTTACTGCTGGCCCCGTCGATTCTGGTGGACATGCGAATGGGCGGCTATTCGGGAAGTTCCCTCGCTATAATCACAATCGTTTTTCTTGGATTTCTTCTCTGGCAGGGTAATATTCTCAATCGCACGTATCTCCAACGCGTCTCCGCCTTTCGCCTGCTTGCGCAGCGTCGTAGAGAACTCGAGCAGCGTGTTGCTGAACGGACTGTCGAATTGGAAAAGGCAAAAGAACTGGCAGAATTTGCGAACCGAGCGAAGAGTGATTTTCTCGCCAACGTGAGCCATGAAATTCGAACACCAATGCACGGCGTACTCGGAATGACTGATTTAGCAATGAGCAATGAGAACTCTCCTGAAACTCAGGCGTGTCTTCGCGACGTACAGCTTTCGGCCGAGTCTCTTCTTCAGGTCATCAACGACATTCTTGACCTCTCCCGTATGGATGCTCGGAAGCTCACCATTGAGAACCAGCCTTTTCTTCTTCAAGACTGTATTGATCGCAGTCTTCAGGTGCTTTCGCTAAAAGCTAAGGAGAAGTCTATAGAGATTCAAGTCGTTGTCGATCCATTGTTTTCTGAGCCAGTCGTTGGAGATACACTTCGCTTGCAGCAGATCCTGACCAATCTGATTTACAACGCAATAAAGTTCACGGACAAGGGTTCAGTCACGATAAGCGCGGTGAGCGAGACGACGGGCCAAATCGCGACGATTCATATTGCAATCGAGGACACTGGCTGCGGCATTCCCGAAAGTCAACGGCTCCAAGTCTTTGAAGCGTTTTCGCAAGTTGACAACTCGACAACGCGTAAATTCGGCGGGGCGGGCCTGGGATTGACTATCTGCAATCAGTTGGCGCAGCTCATGAATGGCAGGATCTGGGTCGAGGGTAATAAATCCGGCGGCAGTACTTTTCACGTGATGCTTCCATGGCAATTCGCCGCGTCACCAGCAGAGCTTTCCACCGTTGCCCACGCTTAGCGCGGCGAGATGATCGACTTAGGCGAAGTTTGATCCAGGGGGGTAAACAAGCCATTGAGAATGCGGTCGAGTTCCCGACGATCAATCGGCTTTGTCAAGTAGTCGTCCATGCCGGAAGCCAGATAGGTTTCCTTGGCTCCCTGCATCGCATGAGCAGTAAGAGCAACAATCTTCGTCGTTCTTACGCGCTCATCGGCGCTGCCACGAATGGCTTGAGTGGCCTGCACACCGTCCATCTCGGGCATTTGTATGTCCATCAGGATCAAATCAAACGGTTCGCTTTGGCATCTGTCTACAGCTTGCTTGCCATTGCCCACAACCTGCACACGATGGCCGGCTCGGGTCAGCATAGTGGCAGCGACCTTCTGATTCACAAGATTGTCTTCTGCCAGTAAGATGCTCAGTGGAGTTAGGCCGGATGGTCGACCTGCTGTTGGAACCGATTGAGCAATGCTTGCGTGCGACTCGTCAGGCGACTTAGTGGCTGCGGCAAGCTTCAGAGCAGGGAAGGAGTCAGTGCCCGGCAGCAAGGAGTGGGTCCGTGATTGACCTGGGCTAACGGGCTCTGACAATTGCGAGCCGCCAGCTTGTTCGGGACCGGGCTGCCGCAGAAATTGAACTGTGAAGCTAAACGTGCTGCCACAACCTGGCGAGCTTTGCAAATGAAGCTGGCCTCCCATTAACGCTGTCAAGCGAGTGCAGATAGACAGACCAAGCCCTGTCCCCCCAAACCTGCGCGTTATAGATCCGTCTGCCTGCTGAAAAGGTTCGAAGATCGCTTTTTGCTGCTCAAGCGGAATGCCGATTCCGGTGTCTCGAACCGAGAACTCGAGCAAGCAGAATTCGGCGCTCGCCGATTGGCAGCAGACCGAGAGCTCAACTTCTCCGGATTCAGTGAACTTGATTGCGTTAGAAACCAAATTGAGTAGTATTTGGCGAAGGCGGACGGCGTCGCCCGCAAGCAATCCTGGAACATCGCTGGCGATAGCGCACAATAACTGCAGGCCCTTACTCTGAGCCGCGAAGGCTACTTGTCGCCTCACAATCTCGAGTTCATCGGGAAGGCAAAACTCGACGCTGTCTAAGGAGAGCTTTCCAGCCTCAACCTTTGAGAAATCAAGAATGTCATTCACGATGGTCATCAACGCCTCAGCGGAAGCTTTGACCGTCGAAACGTACTCGTGCTGTTCGACACTTAAATCGGTCGCAAGAGCCAAACCTGTCATGCCGATAATGCCGTTCATGGGCGTTCGAATTTCGTGGCTCATGTTGGCGAGGAACTCGCTTTTCAACCGGCTTGCCGTTTCGGCTTGAGCCTTAAGTTCTTCTTCGCGAGCCAATTTTGACGCAATCAGCCCGGACTGCCGGATTACTTTACGGCGGAGTTGCAGAACCCACAGAAAGCCAAGGAAGGAAGCGCCGCCAAGCACCGCAAAGATCTGCAAGGTTCTGATCGGAGTCAACCAGAAAGCATTCCGCAGACAGACGATATCAGCCGGCGTTCGCAGCAGGATGCGGAGACGGTTAGCACCTGCGGCATGGTGGCTGGCCTTGGCGGGAAGGGAAGCAACGCCAGTGATGCGAACCATTGCGCCACGCGCGAGGAAGCTAAGCGGGCGGGTGTCATCCAGACTAGCCTCGGCAAATAAGCCGCCGGCTTGCAGCCAGATTCGCTGTCCTGAAGCACTCGTGCTGTGGTCAAGAACAGTTGCATCAATTTGAATAAGCGAGCCGTCCAACTCATCTTCCATCAGCTCTCGGGCGGTTATTCGTTGCGGGTTCAGCGGGATGCCCTCTGAGATCTTTGTAACCCTTGCATTCTCAAGCAAGGGACTGCCTTCCACCTGACGCGCAAAGCCGATTGCGACTACGGTATCTCCCTGCTTAAGGTCAGCCTTGGTGTCGCTGGTAATGGATAATCCACCTGTTGAGTCTTGAATGTAAGTCGGTCCGCCAGAGCGGGCGAGAGTGACTGTTCCTTGCACGCTGACGGCTCGTCCGAATTCATGATGAGGAAAAAACTCCAGCAGAGAGCGAATGGCCCGTGGCTCGGGCGGAACCACTGCTTGAGGCTGCTCGGTGGCGATGAAGCTTGCGTCAGGCACATACATTCGAACGCCTGTGAATTGGCGGCTGGCGTTAAATGACGAGCCGCAGACGCCGCGAACCTGGACCTTGGAATTGAACAGTCCGGAAGGCAAGGAAGCCGTTCCGTACACATCGGCTCTCAGATGTTCGCTGCCCGATTGCAGCCCCAACACGATGTGCCCGTTGTCTGTCTGAATGGACTGCACAATGCCCTCCAATGCCAACCAGTTGCTGTCCTGATTTCCAGAAAAGATGCTGAGCAAGGAAAGCTTAGGCAAGGGAGGAAAGCTGGATTCGCCTATTATTTTTACGCGGCTGTCCTGTACGGAAGGAGCAAACTCGGCTGGATCAGTTTCTCCTGCGAGTTCTATGAGCTGCCCAATGTGCAGTGCCGTTGTCCAAGGTCTGCTGCTATAGGCAAAGATTCCTCCAGTGTCGTCCTGAATGAACAGGAAATGTTCGCCTTGATTGAGAAAGGTGACAACTCCACGTAGCAGAACTGGGAGCTGCCGGCCTGCTTCAAGCTTCGAGAGAGCATGAACGGACGCGGCAGTCCTGAGTACCTGGGAGCGATTGCCTCCATCGCCTTCTGCGATCTCCCCTTCTTTCAGCAGCCAATGCCCGTGTTCTTCGGCTAAAAAGCCGAGGACTGTTACGGCAGATGTCATCTCTCGCGGGTTTACAGTTGACTTAAACTCCACTGCGATAGAAGAGCCGCCCGCTTGCAACCGGTACTGAGTCGCGCCGCTCGCTTGCTGAATCTGACCGATAGCGCGGACGCGATGCAGGCTGCCGTCGGCTCGATTGACAGCGGCCTGTTGAATGGAAACTAAAGGCGTTTCGGCCAATATCGGCTGCGGTTTAACTATGTCGATGTCGGCAGCGCCATTTGCCCAAAGAACTGTTTTAACGGGAAGTTGATTGATGTCGAAGCTGGTATCCGCGATTGCTCGAAGCCGGACCTCGGCATCCACAAGATCACGCGCCCGGGTCTTGCTGTAGTTGACCAGGTAAACAGAGTAAGAGTGATGGCGAGTGCGGAGTTCCACCATGGAGCCGCGGCTTCCGACATTGCCGGCTGACTGAACAACCCCGCTGATCTCCACCGTGTGGTATTGCTCTTGTGCACCGATAGTTTGTTCATCGCGAATAGTTCCGGGCCTGACAAGCTGGGAAGCGGATGCTGGTCCACGGTCGGTCAGATTGGCTTGCTCAATCAGCAGATTCGGCCAGGTTCCACTCAGCTTGCCTTCCACATCGACTGCATGACCGATGGTCAAATTACTTCCGAAGGCGTGGCCTTCCACCCGAATGCCTCCTGTTGCATCTTGGATAAACGCGATGTGGCGAGATCCTTCCAGGAAAGTGAGGACGCCATGTGTCCGGACCGTTTCGCTATCCTGCAGGTCGGTAGCTGGCCGAGAAGCAAGGGCAGCGATTGTGGTGAGCGCAGATGAATTCGCAGAAGAGTGAGCGGTTCCGCAGCCAGCAAGCACAGCGGTAGCTGCCAGGAAAGCGGCTGCTCCACCTTGCTGTGTGAACACACGAATTCTGCATGAGCGGAACGGCTTCAATAAGCAGAGTGTGTTGGGGAGTGTATAATTCGCAGTTTCCCAGAATTGTTGACGTTTGCTCCAATTGACCGAATTTCAAGTAGACAGCCAAACATCGGTCGGCTAGTTTACATAATATGTGTTATCGGACAAAGAGCTAACCTGTTGGCTTTACGCTCTCGGCCGAAACAACGCGGCTTCTGAACAGAAATCTGGCAAGTCTCAGTTGTCATACTTACCGAAGGAGCTGTTCTTTGAGCAACCACATTCCGTTCACCGACGACCAAATTGCCTCGGCGAAAGCGATCGCGGCATCTGTGCCGCCCAGCATAGTCGATAAACGCGTTGAGACATTAGTCAATAACCTGATTGGCTGTGTTGCCGACAAGTGGACCATGCTTGTACTTGAAGCTTTAGCCGAGAAAGGGGAGCTTCGGTTCACGCGTTTAAGCGAAATGGTTGAAGGAATCAGCCAGAAGATGCTGACCCAGACACTGCGTCATATGGAGCGTGAGGGCTTGATTACACGAACAGTGCATCCTGTCGTGCCGCCAAAAGTTGAGTACAAACTGACCGAGCTCGGGATGAGTCTAGGCGCGGCGTTTTGCGGCGTTTGGATCTGGGCCGAGGAGCATCTGGAACAAGTGGAACGGGCTCGCCGCGAGTCTGATGGAAAGTCGAAACGGAGTGCGGCTTAGTGTCGAAAGGGACTAACGAATCAGCGGTTTACTTCCCAGTTCGTTGCTCATCCAGCAACATAAAAAATCCAATCAAGGTCTTACCATCAATGATGTTTCTCCCGCGGATTTCGTTGTGCAACTCATCCCGCCCAAACCAACGCTGTTCGATCCGTTCATCATCCATTGGCTGGGCCTCTCCAGCTGTCAACCGAGTCGCCAGGAACAACGTCATACGCTCATCGACATAGCCGGGAGTAGGAAAGTAAGAAACCAGTTCTTTCCACTCTTTAGCTTGATACCCGGTTTCCTCGTGCAGTTCGCGTTTGGCGGTTTCGAGCGGTACCTCGCCGGGATCGATGCGGCCCGCTGGCAACTCCCATAGTTCGGCCTGTGCCGGCAGACGATATTGGCGAACGAGCAGAATGCGGTTCTGGTCATCTACGGCCATCATTACAGCCGAGCCAGGGTGGCGAACGATAGACCGCTTGATGTGAAAGCCGCTTGGGTCCTGCGCCTCTTCCTCTACGACGGAAAATAACTTATTCTTCAGAATCTCTTTAGATGAAGTAACCTGCATGCTTCTACTACGGTAGCCGTTGGCGAGTTTGCGTTACGGTGAGGGTTGGGAATAATTAGCCCGTATGCCCCCATTGAGATTGCCCGCCCAGCCATGCTGCAGCGCTGGCGTTGGTTGACCTTCATGCATTGGCGGTACGATGCGGCGATCATACAGGCGCTTCTGCCGGAACTCTTAACAGTGGACACGTTTGATGGTTCGGCCTGGGTCGGGCTGACGCCGTTCGTATTAGCTGGCTTGCGACTTCCCTTCTCTCCGCCCGTGCCGTGGATCTCGCGGTTTCCTGAAACAAATGTGCGCACGTATGTTCGCGGCCCGGATGGCGAGCCCGCGGTTTGGTTTTTTACTCTGGAAGCCGATCGCTTACTCGGTGTGTTAGCAGCACGCGCGCTATATGGATTACCTTACCGATGGTCGCGTATGCGGGTTCAGGTTAACGATGCCCGGATTCACTATCAAAGCCGGCGCGCGTGGCCTTTCGGGACTGGCTTTATGGACGTTCTGGTGGAGCCCGGACCGGCTATTGAGTCCACCGATTTAGAAAACTACCTCACAGCTCGCTACCGTCTTTACTCTCAGCGGCGGGGACGAATGGTCTTTGCGCAGATCCATCACGAGCCGTGGACGTTGCAGATGGCGCGGTTATTGCACCTGGAACAGGATTTGGTGGAATGCTCTGGGCTACCTCGAGCGCAGGGCCAGCCGGTTGTTCATCACTCAACCGACATTGCGGTGCGCATCGGGGCCCTGCAACTTCTCAGGTAAGTCAATTCGGCTAGGATAGCTATGTGCAAAAGAAGTGGGCAGTAACATCAGCAGTGTTGATCCTCGCTGGATGCAGTGCGCGAACGCCAACCCAATCGAGTAACTCTGTCAGCCTAAATCCAGGCGCAGCAGCTGCTGCCTACGCTCCTCGCGTTGGTATTGCAGTTACTACAGCAGGCCGAACTTGTCTGGCTATCCGAAACGGCAACCTAGCTTTGAATAGCCCGGTAACTCTTGTGATGCCGAACCTGCCGCAGACCTTCACCCAGGCGCAAATTGGATCCACCTCAGATAGCCCGTGTCCGATCACCAAGGATGTGGATCGCAACGTGAGTAACTACGAATTGCATTTGCCCGGCGGCACGGAATCAACACAGAAATTGGTGCCGATGATTGCGGTGGTCGGCCCGGCAACTAACTTTCTGCTGACGAACACGACGGTACAGGCCGACATTCAGCAGGACGGCACGCACCAACTGTTTCGCTCTTGCAGCGCGGATGATGGCGTTCATCTCACGGTCTGGTCAGGAACGCCTTTGACTGCTCCGATGCTGTGGCAGGGATACTATTACACGGAGAGCAATCCTGGTGTGGGACCGGCATGTACGCCGGGCGAGACACACGGGCTGTAAGCCGTGCTTTTCCAGTGTGAAGCACCAGACTAAGTAGTTAAAGGCGGCCCAAACTAGACGTCATATTCGGTGCCGCAAGCGGACAGACTTGATCATTTCAGGAGTAAGTGACGATGTTGGCATAGTTACCGCGGCTCGGCTCCCGATGAACAATCAACTGCTTGCCTGGGATGTCGACCACCCAATATTCGGCAATCTCCGCGCGTGCGTACAGTTTGGCTTTCGTCTCAAGGTCAATACGAAGCGTCGAATCCGAAATCTCAACTATGAGAAGTATGTCCTGGGGCTGCGGATTGGCTGGGCGCTTCTTCCCCATCCGGTCAATTAACTCTCCCTCGACCAGTTCCAACTTCTCGGCGTTGGGAAAACACAGCTCGACGAGAAGATGAGATTCCTCACGTGTCCATACTTTTCGAGGAATCTCAAGAAGCTCGACCGACTCTGAGATTTCGGTTTTCATGACCTTCTACTATGATCGCTGATCTAATGGAATCGGAACACCAATGAGCCGCGGCCACAGACCCTGGTTGAATAGATATTTGGACGGCAGAAAGAAAGGATACCGATAGGAAGGTCAGTGTGAGAGTAAGCTTTGAAAACGACGGTGCGAGTACGCACGCTACATCTCAGCGCGCGACGGCCTGCGATATCTCGCGTTCCCGGCGGGAGTTTCTGCGTCTGGCGCTCGGCGCGACAACTGCGGCGAGCGCAATGCTCGGTTACGGAAGCGGCACGAACCTGGCTCCCGAACGCAATCCCAAGGTGATCGTTGTCACGTTCGGAGGCGGTGCGCGTGACGAGGAGACGTTCATGCCAGACGGGCAGGAGAACATCCCGCACCTGATGCGCGAACTGATTCCGCAGTCGACGTTCTATACGCAAGTGGTCAATCGCGGCATCCTCGGGCACTACGTTGCAACAGCCAGCCTGGCAACCGGCGTCTACGAAACATTTAACAACTTTGCTGCGGTCCCGCCGACCAATCCCACTGTTTTCGAGTACTTTCGCAAAGATCTGAAGCGGCCGTCGAATGATGTCTGGGTAGTGGCGCCCAGCAATGGATTCAACCGCATTGGCGAAAGCGGCAATCGGAATTTTGGTCCGGGCTTTGGGGCGAATGTTGTCTTGCCCAAGCGCCTGCTTGCCACCGCGTTATCGCCCGGTGGTTCTGCGCTCTACGAACATCTGCTGCGGGACAACTATGAGACTCCGCTGTATGCGCCAGAACTCAGCGGCAACGGCCTAAGCCTTCATGAGATCGCCGAGTTGCTGAAGATTTCGGTAGCCGACTTCACCGCTCATGCGCGCAGTTTATCGAGTCCTGATGAGCTGTCCGTGTTTATCGCAAAGCAGCTGATGAAACAGCTTGCGCCCAGCCTGCTTTGGATCACGCTGCATGACATCGATGTGGCACACTCGGGCAGCTACTCGTTGTATCTGGAAGCGATACAGCGGTCTGACCGACTGTGTGCCGATTTGTGGAACGCTATCGGGAGCAATCCGGAGTATGCAGGCAGAACGTCGATGTTTATCATGCCCGACTTCGGACGCGATTCGGACGAAGCTGCCGGCGGCAATGGATTTCAGCATCACCGAACAGGCGACGCTCTATCCCGCACAACGTGGATGATGGCGTTGGGAGCCGGTATCCGTCAGAACTTCGTTGTCGACCGCGCTGTGGAGACAACCGACCTGGTGCCAACGCTGGGCGCGCGCCTTCATTTCTCGACGGGCCAATCGCAAGGCAAGCCGCTGGTCGAATTGATGTAGCAATGGCAGTAACTGCACTTCAGCCAAGCGACTTGCAAGCGAAAGACTTCGCCGCTTACGCCCCTGAGGCTCGGCGTTTAGCCGTCGAGCAACTTGATTTGCTTCGCCGCTTACCGCTTGCGTTTCTTCCGTTGTTGCTGCGCGAAGTAATTGGGTTCGATTGGAAATTTCCTGCCGAACAGGATGAGCTCACTCAGCAATTTCAATACTTACGCGGTCTCAGTCGTGATCAGTTCGATTCGGAGATGCAGCCATTTCGTGCTCTGCGCCTCTCGCCCGAACTGGCAGCGGTGGACTGGGTAAACGCTCCAGCACAGTTCTCTGAGCAGCTGAGTGCGCACCTTTGGGCAACCCATCAGATAGAGGCGTTCCGCACGGCGTCGGTTGACTATGTGCACAAACTGAACGCGGCGCGTGCGGTAAAGTCTCCCGGGCTGCCGCGTTTGACCATGGTTGTGCTCGGCCAAGGCGTGACGGACAATAACTACCGGCTCTTTCGCAAGCTGCGCCCACACGGAACGTATTTCACAAATTTGCAAGCGAGCGAGGGACGAACGACTCTTGTGAACTTGGTCTCCGAGCGAGCCAGCAAGTTACCGCAGTCATTCGCCCACTGGTATGTGGATGGAGCGGCGGCGATAGCAGCACGGGCCGGTGTGTCAAATATCTCGTACCAAGCGTTAGACCCGGTTCGAAGAAATCTGGTAAGCAAGATGCGCCAGACCATGCAACCGGGCGGCGGCGGCCCAGAGACTCTCAGAACCATGATGGCGGCACTGTCGCCGGAACAAATCGGCTTCCCTCCTGGAGCTGATCGCGAAGTGTTGAGCCGCTTTCAAGTGAGTCTGCTGACCGAAGGCTCAGGAACACAGCTCTTCAGCACCACCTTTGTGCAATGGACAGCGCGAGAGGTTTTACGGCGTGCGCAGCCAGTGACGCTACTCACCTGCTATGCGCCACGGCAGCGCGAAGAATCCATGCAGGAGATGCTCTCCGGCGCACCGCACCAGACTGTTCTCGATCCGCAAGGCTCGTTAATTGATGCCGACATGGGCGCCTACTATACGTGGATCAACGGGCAGCGTCTACCGGGAGCTGCGCAAAGTTCTTTCGTAGCGTGGTTTGAGGGTGGGCGCGAAGCTATGGCTATTGGTCCGGCTTTCGGTCGCGGACAGACAGAGCCAGAATCAACAAGCTTTGCTGACATGCTCAGTCGATTGACTTAGAGCTTACTGCTCAGGTAATAGTTGATCTTGCAAGAGCGATTCAGTCTTTGGACACCGTAATCTACTCAGCGCCATTCAGTTCGCCCGGGCTGTATGCGCTCGGGCAAACCTTTTACATCGTTGTTTACGATTTGGACGGCAGCGAGGACCACCTCAGGCCGGTCGACCATCACATAATGTCTGCTGTGTCGAGCGATAATTCTCATGCTCCGCGAAGAGAGATGTATTAGCTGTTGCTGCACTGAGTCCCACGTCGGAATGTCGGTCCTCCGCTCAGCCGATTTCGGCGGACCTGGATCTTGCGAAACCACTACCAGAGGAATGGAATCGCAACATGACAATTTAGCTACCTGCTCAGCTGATGATTCGAAATCGTCCCACTCTCCAAGCCAGCTATTGATGTATGAGGAGCGGCAGTCTTCTGCTTTGGCCAAATCTTGTACTGCCGGAATTCGCTGACTGGTGTTGGGGTTGCAATATGAGTCTAAGAACCTGGACAGGCCCGTGGCCACTTTGAAGTACAGCCATGGTGCCTGGCGGTGGCGCTCCGCAATGAGCTGCTTCCGAAGTATTGGACTTTCAAGCTGGTGAAAAGCTTCAGGGCTCGAGGCATCCACCAGAACCAGCCCGACCACCTCAGTAGGAAACCGTCCGGCAAAGGCTCTGGCGTAAAGACCGCCAGCGGAATGTCCTACCAGGACGAGCGGCCCTTGAATACCAGCCACTCTCAGGAGCGCCTGAAGTTGCTCTGCGATCGTTAGGGCGCCTCTCGATCCGGGCCGAGCTGGGCTCCAACCGATTCCGGCCCGGTCATAAGAACAGACCCGATTGGTCCTGGAGATTTGACTCTGAACTTTTTGCCAGATCAGCCAATCGTTCCCGAGTCCGCTCTCAAATATCACGGACGGGGTACCGCTGCCCATGCAGAACATGTGCATCGGGAAACCGCCGACGTTGTAGATCTGGCCTGGTATGGGATGAAGGCGATTCAGATCCCAATTTCGAAAGGTGTTGTAAGCCGTGCAGATTAGAAGTCCAGCTACACAGCAAGAGCTGAAGAAACCAGCAACCGGGTCCAGGAGAAAGGCCTACGCTTCACCGTTAAACCAGGTTCTTGCCTGAGCCGAAGCTGTTTCGAAACATTCCTCAGATTCGCACCTTTCTAGAACCGGTCGCGGGCACTTATGATAATTCGCTCCTTCTCTTTGATTACTGCCGGGCTCCTTTGTCAGTTCGCTTGTGAACGTGATTCTTCGATGCGCAGTAGTCGGTCGGCCTCGCATCTGCCGAGCTTCTGCACCGTGCCGCTGGGCCAACGGACTTCAACCGAGTCGACAGCCGTTGCTGAACCGAGACCGAGGTGTAGCACGAAAGAGTTTTGCGAGTAGTAGCTGCCGCCGCTCATCACCTCATCGATTTGCTTGCGGCCAGCTGCGCTCACCGTTACGCGCGCGCCGATTGCGCTTCTGTTCGACTGCGTGCCGGTGAGAGAAACATTGAGAAAGTGACCGTGGGGCCCATTGTTCTTCAGCACGCTTGGCGAGGCATTCATATTGACGATCACGATCTCAGGCCTTCCATCGCCATCCAGATCGCCAACTGCTAACCCGCGTGCAGGGCGCGGTGTCTGAAACCCAGGGCCGGCATTGGCCGTAATGTCTTCGAATTTCCCGTCGCCGCGGTTATGAAATAGCACTGTCGATTGCAGATAAGTGTCGCCCAGCTGCTTGCCTTCCACCTCGGGGTAAACATGTCCGTTGGCCACCACCAGGTCGCGCCATCCGTCGTCATCCACATCCACCATGCCAATGCCCCAGCCCAGTAACTGACGGCTACTGAGGCCGGCATCGCGTGACAGGTCACTAAAGAACCGGCCATCTTCGTTGTGATAAAGCGAGGTCAGATCGCCTGAGAAATTCGTCTTGGCAATGTCGAGCCTGCCGTCATTGTCGTAGTCGCCCACAGCAACACCCATGCCGGCCTGCAACTCGCCGTCATAGTTCAAGGCGACCCCGGCTTCTATCCCGCGTTCCTCAAATTTCCCGTTATGCAGATTGTGAAAGAGCAAGCTGCGTGTCATGTCGCAGGCGACATATATATCCGGCCACCCATCATTGTCGAAATCGGCAGAGACAACGCCCAGACTGTAGCGGCCACCCGGCTTCAGGATGCCCGCCTCCTCGCTGACGTCGGTAAAGGTTCCATCGCCGTTGTTGTGATAAAGCACGTTATGGGCAAGCGGCAATCCGCGCGGGCCGCACATTACGGGGATCTCTTTCCAGACACAGAATTCGCCTGAGCCCGGGTGCGGCGTGCTGGTCAGATCCAGGTCGACGTAGTTCGCAACGAACAGATCCAGCCGCCCATCGCGGTCGTAGTCAACAAAAGAACAGCCAGAACCATAGCGAGTGCCGGTGACTGGCAGGTGTGCCTTGGCCGTGGCATCCTCAAAGGTGCCATTGCCGCGATTGCGGTACAGGACATTGTGGCCGTAGTAAGTCACCAGCAGATCGGTGAAGCCGTCGTTGTCGAAATCTCCAGCGCACACTCCCTGGGCCCAACCTTTTATAAACTGACTTCTGGGTGCGACATCCTCAAAGTGACCGTTGCCCGTGTTGCGGTAGAGCTGAGGCCCGACTGCTTCAGACGGAGACGCCTGCAAGCGCGATCCGTTTGCGATGAAGACATCTTGTTTGCCATCGTTGTCGAGATCGAATATCGCGGCTCCATTTCCGGTCGTTTCAAGGATGTAAGCCTTTTTTGCTTGTCCGCCGTATGTGTTTCGCGCTGTGATGCCGGACATCGCAGCCACATCAACAAAGTGAACTGCAACCGGTTCAGCCAGCGCCACGGCAAATAGCACGAGCAACAGTCCAAGACCCCTCATTAACAAGGCCAGCGTAGCATCGGACTGCGCGGACGGCCGGAGGTTCGGTACCCGAAGCCGCATGGGGGCCTAAATAATTTGAACAGGTTAACCCGACCGTGATATACCTACTCTAATCTGACTAGTTCGGTTAGATGCTTTGGGAGGGTAATTCATGCCACGTTGGCTCACGGGTGTCTGTCTCACCTGCGTTTTTCTTTTGTTCTCCAACCATGCGTTGGCGCAACGCGATTTGGGAACTATAACCGGTACCGTAACGGACGCTTCAGGCGCCGCTATACCGAATGCGAAAGTCACCATTGTGGAAGATGCCACGGGGCTTTCGTACAACACAGTAACTGGTGAGTCGGGCGATTACAGCCGACCTGCTCTAAAGCCGGGCACGTATACAGTGACGGTGGAAGCGTCTGGCTTCCAGAAGAGTGCGCAGAAGGGCGTGATCGTTAATCCTGGCGAACCAACTGGTGTCAACATCGCAGTCCAGGTAGGTAATTCCAGCCAGACGGTGGAAGTGACAGCTGCGGCTCCACTGCTGCAGACCGAGTCTCCGGTGATTGGTGCAAACCTTAATGCAACGCAGGTTGCCGAACTGCCTCTTGGCGGCAGCCGGACCTTTTCCTATCTTGCGCGTCTCTCGCCTGGAGTTCTGCCTCCTGAGAACGGCGCTCGTGATGCGCTGGGCGGTGGCTTCTCAGCCAATGGCGTTCGCTCCACCGGAGAGAACAACTTCCTTCTCAATGGTGTTGACAATAACGTCAACGTGATTGATTTTATCAACCAGACTTCGTTCGTGATCAGCCCCTCTGTAGAAGCAATTGGTGAATTGCAAATTCTTACAAACGGCTATAGCGCTGAGTACGGCCGGGCAGCTGGCGGAGTGGTGAATGCAATTCTGAAATCCGGCACGAACGCGGTACACGGCGTTGTGTTCGAGATTCTGCAAAACGCAAAGCTGAACGCTAACCGGTGGGAGAACAACTTCGCGAATACAGAGCGGTCTCCGTTTAAGCAAAATCAGTTCGGTGGTGCTATCGGTGGCCCGATTATCAAGAACAAGCTGTTCATTTTTGGCGACTACCAGGGTACGCGCATCGCCACTGCTGGTGGCGTGATTCAAAATTTAGGCTATGGCGGTTCTACAAGCATTCCGACCCAGGCGATGATCGGGGGCGATTTCTCTGCATTGCTGGGTAAGGCGATTGGCACAGATGCCCTTGGTCGAACCATTTATCAAAACGAAATATTCGACCCAAGGTCGACCCGCACAGTCAATGGAATGTTAGTTCGCGATCCATTTCCTCAAATGAACGTAATTCCCATTTCTGCGATGGATCCTGCGTCCCGTAAGATTGCTTCGTACTACCCTGCTACTAATTTGAATGGCGGGAACCTTTTAGGATTCCAACCTCAGAATAATTACGCGATTAACACACCCGGCTCGTTCAAAACTGATCAGGGCGATGCGCGCGTTGATTATCGCTTGAGCGATAAAGACAGTCTGTTCGGAAGCGTCAGCTGGTCTGACACGTATAAAAGCAGTGTCGTTCCATTCGCTGGTCCTCTGGATGGTAGCGACTTCAACGGTGCAGGCGAGCAGGATCTAGGACGCAACGCTCAAATCGGCTACACACGCATTTGGAGCCCTACGATTGTTTCTGAGACTCGTGTCGCATTCAGCCGTCTGGTGACCGCCCGTACCCAAGGAAACGCGAATACCGATGAGTTCAAGGCGGTCGGCATCGGCGGATATGATCCTACTTCGCCTTCCAACGGTGGACTGCCTCAGATTGGCTTAGGCCATTATCGAACAGTCGGTGCGCAGGATTGGCTTCCGACGAAAGAGTACAACAACGTTTGGGATTTCATCCAGAATGTCGCCGTCACAAAGAACACTCACTCAATGAAGTTCGGTGCGGAATACCGCCCGATTCGTTTCCCTTTCTTTCAGGTGCCTTATCCACATGGCGAGCTGAATTTTTCACGCAATGAGACAGCGTTCCCGTCTACTGCGAAGGAAAGCGCCGGGCAGAATGGAACCTTTGCCGCCGATACCGGAGATGAGTTTGCTTCTTTCCTCCTTGGAGCAGTAAACAACGGGCAAATCTCAACAACCAACTTCATCGCTTCCAAGAAGCAGGCCTACGCCTGGTATGCGCAGGACGATTGGAAAGTAACTTCCAAATTAACTTTGAATCTGGGCGTTAGGTACGAACTGTTTTCACCTATCGGTGAAGCTTTTGGGCGCCAATCGAATTTCAACCTGGACAATCTAACCCTTTACATCCCGGCCGGCAAGGATTCACTCGCACCTCTGCCTGCTAACTTCAACAAGCCGGTTACTGTCAATGGCATTACCTCGCCGGCTCTGTTTACTACTCCCATCACGGTGGACCGCCAAAGCCGCGATCCGTACCTGATTCCCTGGGATAAGTTAGACATCGGTCCTCGAATTGGATTGGCTTGGAACGTAAGACCGAAGACTGTCATTCGAGCTGCTTACGGCATCTTCTACGGCGGCGAGGAAAACCAGGGCGGCAACCCGAATCGTGGGGAATCTGCCCCGTTTAACTTCTCGCCTCAACTCGGACGCCCGGCAGGCGTAAGTGCGTTTGCCCCTAATCCATCATTTGCCAACGGCGCTGCTACCGGAGGCGTTTCCATCGGCTATCCGACTAACATCTTCAACGGCTTCCCTGTGACTTCGCTTCAGTTCCGAAGTGTCGCTCAGGACTTCCTTAACCCGATGGTGCAGAAGTGGAACTTCGCGATTCAGCAGGAACTACCCGGTCAGATGGCTCTGGAGGTCAGCTACGTAGGTAACCACTCCTCTCACCAGTTGCTTCAGCCGGATTTCAACTATTGCCCGAATTTCGCGACAACCAACACCAGTATTAATTGCAACTCCTTGCGGCGGTATCCAGATATCGGCAGTATCTCTGGCACTGCAACTTGGGGCTTTGGTAACTACGCAGGTCTGACAGCAAAGCTTGAAAAGCGGCTGTCAAGTGGCTTGCAGTTTGTGAGTGCATACACCTACGGTCATGCGTTGGCTAACAGCGGAACCACCCTAAGTGGTGCAAATGGACTTTATCTTCGGGATCCATCAAACTGGGCCACCTCGTACGCTAGTGCCTCGTGGGATATTCGTCATAACTTCACCACTGGGTTGACGTACGACATCCCATTCGGCCGTGGCAGGCAGTTCGGTTCCAACGTTAGCGGCCTTGTGAATGAGATTGCTGGCGGCTGGCAAGTGAACAGCATTCTAACGTTCCACACCGGTCAGCCCTTCACTCTTCGCGCGAACGGCTGCCAAGGAGTGTTCAATAACGGCTGTTCCCCGGATGCAATTATCGGGGCAGATCCAAATGCAGCTCCCTCCATCGGACGCAACCCGGGCGAGTGGTTTAATACGAGCAACGTCGCCGCTCCGACCGCTCTAACGGAAGGTAGCCTGGGTCTTCAGACCAATACGGGACCACCGACCCGTACGGTAGATTTGTCGCTCTTTAAGAGCTTCGCGTTGACCGAGCGCTTTGCTTTACAGTTCCGTGCTGAGAGCTTCAATCTGGGCAACACTCCACAGTTCAGCGTGCCGGATAACACTCTTGGTGACGCTAACTTCGGCAAAGTAACCGGTACTGCTGTCGGTAGCGAGCGCCACGTGCAGTTCTCACTTCGCTTGCAGTTCTAACGACCAAACTGCATTCAAGCAGACGGGCCCGGGATGCAGTACGCGTTCCGGGCCCGTTTCGTGTTTAAGTGAGATAGGTTGAGAGTTGTTACTTGTTCTCCTTTTCCTCTTCGCTGATCCCCAGGCGGCGACTTCCCTGCTCCAGCGCGGACTCATTGCCCTGCAGCACGGGCAGCTTGTGCAGGCCAGAGCCGATCTGGAACAGGCGTCGAAAGCTGATGTCAACAATCCCTATATCTGGAGTTCTCTCGCCGAAGTGTATCTGCGCTCAGGTGAGCGGGCCAAGTCGGCCGATTCTGCTGCTCGTGCAGAGAAGACAGGACGAGATAATCCGCTGGTAGCTCATGCGCTCGCGATGTACTTCTCCGAGGCCGGGCAGCCTGACCGCGCTGCGACATTTGAAGAACATTATGCGCAGAGTGCAAAAGCTGACAGCGATGCGCTGGCCCGCGCGGCAGGCCTGTATCTGAATGCTGACGCTCTGGATAAAGCAGATGCACTCGCGCGGCAAGCTTTGGAGCAGCACCCGTCCTCTCTGGCACAGCTCATAATGGGGCGCATCCTGCTTGCGGAAGGACACGAGACGGAAGCGCTGGCCCCACTCAAGAAAGCGTGGGATGCAAAGCCAAATGATCAGGAGATTACCTTCGAGTACGCCAATGCCCTGCTCCGCCAGCAAGCTTTCGGCCAAGCTGCCGACGTTGTGACTCAGGCATTGCAACAGCATGGGGGCGACCCGCAATTGACTCTCTTGCTGGGCGTGGCGAGATATGGGCAGCGGCGATTCGAGGATGCCATTACTGCTTTCCTGCACGTAGCCGAAAACGATCCGGAGATCGAACAGCCGTACTTGTTTCTAGGCCGGTTGCTTGAGCAGGCGGGCCCACACTTGCATGAAATTATCAAGGCTGACCGTGGCTGGGTGGCTCGCGCGTCGACAAACGGCAGAGCGGCGTTAGAGCTGGCGAAGGCGCTTCTACAAGCCGAGCCCGCGAGGCCCGAAGCCGAGTCGCTGCTTCGGCGTTCGATTGCGCTGGACCCGAAAGATTGGGAAGCGCACTTCGAATTGGGCGTATGGCTGGAGGGCAAACGACGCTGGGCAGAGGCGGCTGGAGAACTGAAAAGCAGCATTGCACTTGATCCAAAACAGGCCATGCCTCACTACCATCTGGCCCGGGTCTACGACCGGCTTGGAGATTCGACACAGGCCGAACAAGAGCGAAAGCTGCATGAGCAGTTAACTGCGGCTGCTCCTGCTGGTGAGCCTAAGCCACAGGTGAACCAGGATTAGTTTCCGCTTGCGCAAACCGCCTCAAGATCATGTCTAAACTTAACTTTGAGCCGACTTGCATCGATGCAATTGCTCAAGATTGAACCAGAGTCTCCAAGCCAAATTACGGCAAGCTAACCCGAGCCTTGAGACTATCGTGTTGGTTTCTTTTCGACTTGAACGATTGCACCTTGCCAATTGAGAATTCCGTGATCTTTGTCTTGCAGGAGTAATCTTGTGCATCCAAGGTCAACTCTCCTGACCTCATCCGGAAGCGAAAAGGTCTGCTTTCCGGTACTCCGGAATTCATCCACTAGAGTTTTACTCCGATTGACAATCGAACTCGACAGGGTCGCATCACACCTAATTCCGGCAAACGCCACGGCTTGGTTTGTAATAACCACAAACTTACCGATCAGATTCTTCGGACTAGCCTCAGTCGAATTGATTTGGCTATAGCCAAGAATCCTGGTAGCTTTCCATCGCCCACGGACATCCTGTGCAGATAAGCATAGAGCGGCTGCAAACAGGACAACAATCTTGTTCATCGACGACTCCGCGTTTCAAAAAGAAGCGGCCTCCTCCGTCCTCCGCCGAACTAATCCGGGCAAAATGACAAGTCGCTCATGTCCGGTTCTTGGGTCCCGGAGTCTTGCACGGACAAACGTGTGCAGCAGCGCTGCCACATGCTGATCCTAACCGTTATTAGCAACAGAGAGCAGCGGTCCCGCAACTGTCGGCCAGTGTTGCGTCGCTTCAAAGCTTCCAATCCTTCCGGCGACAGCGATTGCGGATGGGTTTTGCTGGTGTAGCCATGAGGTCGATAATAGTTCGATTTTGCGTTCAGGTTATTCGTAATAATCCGACATCCGGTACTGACGGCGGAAGGCTCCGGCTGCTCAAAGTACTCTTACTGTTTTGCCCCTCTTTTACAAATTCACAGAGCTCTTCCCGTCCAACTCGGAAGAGCTCACACCTGGCACGAGCCTGGAAACTCGGGACAACTTAGAAGTAAAACTTAGCGCCGAGCTGTACTGTTCTTCCCGGAAGGGCTGACAGAACACGCCCAAAGTTTGAGCTGTTGATGTCTCCGTTCACCCCTGTGCCGCTGAAGCTGATGGTCGTCGATTGAATCTGGAACTGCGTGTGATTAAACACGTTGTAGCCTTCCACTCGCAGTTCGATCAAGCGCTTTTCGTCCTGTGAAAGAAACACGCGTTTAGATAAGGTCAGGTCCGTATTATTCTGTCCAGGCCCATGGAAGCTGTTGCGTCCTGAATTGCCTAACGTTCCAATTAACTCTAAGGCAAAGGTGTTCGGATTGAAGTAATAGAAGTTATTTGAGGTCGGATTTCCCGGCTTCGTGTTGTTGGTCAAGTATGAGTTTCGCGGGTTTAGAGTCTGGTTGGGCGACACATAGTTAGCCGTGTCCCAGCAGCCATAGTAGGAGTAGCTATCGCACTGAAGCGATCGATAGCCGGTATCGGCGATGTTGATTGGGAAACCTGTTTGCAGAGTGGTGATACCGGCAAGGTGCCAACCGTCCAGCGCGGTTCGGGTGACGGCGTTATTCCAGTAACGGCTCAGATGAGGAACTTCATAATCGTAGCTGATCACAAATCGCTGGCGAGCGTCGAAGGCCGAGTCGCCCCGGCTCAGCGCAAAGTTATACGGGTTTTGTGCGCGCGATCCGAAGCCGCTGTTTTCGAAGCCAGACGTGTCATCGATGGAGTGGCTCCAAGTGTAGCTGGCTAAAAAGCTGAGCCCATGCGAGAGCGTTTTGCGAAGGCTGGCCTGCATGGAGTTGTAGCTGGAAACACCAACGGTTGCTTGGGTGCCGACCGAGGCAAAGACATTGCCAGGGGCATACAAGGCGTGCGAAGGATTGCTGGTGTGCTGTGTGGACCTATCTTGCACGCACGTTGGGTCGGCAGCACACGCCGCAGTTCCTGCCGGCGAGATTGGATTGCCTTCGTAGGTCAACTCCAGATGACGCCCTTGCGCCCCCACATAACCGATCTGCAAAACCATGTTGCCAGGTAATTGCCGCTGGACATTCAGGTTAAAGTTCATCGCGTAGGGAGACGTGAAATTCGGATTGATCACGTTGATAGTTAGGGGTTCGTATGGGCTGAAGTTTACAGGTGAGCCTTTGGTCGCCGGCGTGAACGGGAAGGGAGTGGCAACTGTTTGCCCGGTTGCGATGTCCGTATAAGGGTTCGCCAACGAGGGACTGGCATTTTTCGCGCCAGAGCCGCCCGCACCATGGGAGGTGATGGAGAACGGCACCGCCCCTAAGTTTTGCAGGGACAACTCTTCTTCGGATCGATTGAAGTAGACACCGAATCCGCCGCGGATCGAGGTTTTGCCATCGCTGCCCGGACTGTAAGCAAACCCAAAGCGCGGCCCAAAATGGTCATAGTGATTGTAGTAGCCGGACTTCGTACAGCTTTTGTCTCCGGGAAACAGCAGACCCTGCGGTGCGGTTGGGAAGATGGTTGATTGCTGACCGGGACGGAAGCAGTTCAGCGCCTCCTGCCCAAAGTGTTGATTGACCATCGGAGTATCCACCTGATAGCCGGTTCCGTAGTTGACCGTCAGGTTCTGGCTGATTTTCCAACTGTCCTGCGCATAGGCGTAGTATTCGTAAGTTCGCGCATCGATATAGCCGCCACTGCCTTGGGTGTAAGAGTCGGGAATGCCTAGAAGAAAGTCGGCGCCCGCGTCGCCAGTGGTGTAGGGTCCCGCTGCGCCGAACGAGTAATTGCCATTATTGTTGCCGTAAAACGGATTGTTCACGTTGTAGCGTTTGCCATCGAAGCCAAACTTCATGGTATGGCTGCCAGCAACCTTCGACAGGCTTTCTGTTAGCTGATACGTTTCATCGATGCGAGGCTGCGGTCCGTTCGTGCTAAATCCGAGGTTAAACAAGCCGAGCACCGACATGTACGGGATGCCTTGCGCTACCTGATTCTGTGGAACGATGTTCTGGAAGCCAAAACTGGAAGGCGAAGTTACTGTCTGCGGTTCCACATAGTCGTCGTTTGAGCGCAAGTAACCAAGCCTGAATTCATTCACAGTGGTTGCGCTGAACGTATGAGTGTAGTCGAAGGAGAATTGCTTTGCAGAAAGGATGTTGGCATCGCCAAAGCCAGGCAGGCTCGATCCGGTGAAAGGCAAGGTGTCCGTGGTAGGCGAATTTTGGAAGAAAGCGGTAAACCAAATCGAGTTGGACTGATTGAACGTATGGTCTAGCCGGATGATCCCCTGATCCTGCGATCGGGTCGTGATCGGATTGAAGGAATAGATTCCGCCAGGCGAGTTAGCGGCAGGAACATAAGCCAGAAGCTTTTGCGAGATGGGATTGAAATCGTTCAACGGTATTTGCCCGGTGGGGAAGATTTGGTTGTAGGGAGTTCCAGCCGGGTAAACAGTGCCATCGCTTCCAGTCAGTGCGATTGGCGAAGCCGTTTTAGAGTTTGCAACATCCGGGAAGAGCCCCTGGCGTTGAGATTGGCTGAAGACAGTGGTTTGGCCCTGCCCGGACTGCGGCTGGCGAAAACGCGTACCCTGATACGAGATAAAAAAGAATGTATGATCTTTCCAGATTGGACCTCCAAGGGTGCCGCCAAACTGGTTCTGGTGAAAAACCGGTTTCACCTGCTCATAGAGCGTCCGGCTATTTAGGAAAGTGTCGCGGTAAAACTCGAACACATCCCCGTGGAGTTGATTAGTACCTGAC
>CAXTWQ010000090.1:0-9346 GCA_964248065.1 uncultured Bryobacteraceae bacterium
GTTCCAACCATCAGGGTTGAAAGTTTGGTGGAGGATCTCCGCGTCGACCGGGATGCGCGAATCGAGGGAAAGAAGAAAGCTGTGGTCGTCGAAGTTAGCCACTACGCTGCTGCCCTTCGCCAGGCGAGCGCCGGTGACCCAAGCGAGCGAACGATTCACTGCCCGCCCTGCAACCACGTGCACAAGCAGCAGCATGTTCCTGCCGTTGACGAGTTTTTCAACCAGGACAGGCGAGTCAGTTGGAACCGGCAGAGCATTGGAGTGGCGAGCAATAAAATTGGCTACCCGACCTGCTGCGTTTGCGCCGACTTTGTACATCTTGATCAGATGAGATTCAACGGCCGCGGCTCCGCCTTTTGAGAAGCGGTCCCGCAACCCGCGGCGAAGCTTGAGTTCTTCGGCAGCCATCTCAGAGGTGAGCGCCATCTTATTGCCAAGCCAGCGCGGCGTCTTTACCTGTTCGCCTTGGGCCGGTTCAACCACGGCAATGTTGCCCTGAATGCGCTTAATCCGCACCGGTTTGCCGCCCATGATGAACGCCTCGTCCGGTTGCAGGCTTGCAATGAACGCTTCTTCCACTGCGCCAAGCTGCCGGTTCCGCACGGAGATGACACGCATCTCATAATCGGTACTGATCACCCCAAGATTCAGATAGTAATTACGAGCAATCTTCGCAGTTGCAACACGAAATTTACCGTCTTGCAATATGATTTTGCCGTATGTTCCGTAAGGGCCAAGAACCTTTCCTTCGCCGGAAAGATACTGCAGCACGTCGTCAAAGTCCTGGCGGGGCAGATTGAGATAGGGCCCAGCTTTGACTACCAGTTCGTAGGCTTCGTCGGCCGTCCATTCGCGCTCAATACTCATGCCGAGCAGCACCTGAGCCAATACGTCAAGCGGGGCACTGGGAATCCGCAGTGCATCCAGATGTCCCTCTCGCGCTGCTTCACGCAGGGCAACGCACTCCAGCAGATCCGGCAAGCTCAACGGTACGAGCGAACCGGAAGCCACGCCGTCGACGCGATGTCCACTCCGACCTAATCGCTGTAAAGCGCGGCTGACCCCACGCGGAGTACCGATGAGCAGAACCTGGTCAACGCTCGCAAAATCAACGCCCAGCTCCAGGCTGCTGGTAGCAATCACCGCCCGCCAGCGCCCTACTTTCAGACCGTCCTCAATCTCTTCCCGACCGGCGCGGTTGATAGAGCCGTGATGCACCGCAATCTGGTCTTCCAGTTCCGGCAGCAATACATTTAAAGCGAGCCCAAGCCGCTCGACTGCTGACCGCGTTGTCAGAAAGATGAGACTGCAACGAGCGGCCGTCACCAACCCGGCAACGGTCGGTGCAATGCGGAATGAGTTGTAGCCTGCCGGCGGAAGCCATGTTCCAACATCCGGCGGCACAAGTTCAAGCCGATGCGACTTCCGCAAATCGGCCGAAGCAATCGCGCAAGGGCGCCGTCCTGCGAGCAGCCGTTCCATGGCCTCAATTGGCCAGGCCGTCGCAGAGACGCCGATACGTTGCAGCGGTCGTTTGACGCGATGCTCCAAGCGTTCCAGACACAAGGCCAATAAAGAACCGCGCTTGTTCTCAGCAAAGGAATGGATCTCATCGATGACTACGGTGTCAGGGTCGAAGCCGGTATCGCGCCACGCTGCCTGGGAGAGAATCGAGCTGAGACTTTCAGGTGTTGTCAGCACCAGGTGAGGACGGCTTCGGCGCTGCCTGCTACGGTCGGCTGCCGTACTGTCGCCCGTTCGAGTCTCCATCAGGATTTGCTGACGTGGGGGCAGGGCTTGGTTTAGAGCGTCTAAGGCCGGCGTCAAATTGCGAAAGATGTCGTTATCCAAAGCTCGTAGAGGCGAAACATAAATTGCGCACACGGCATTCGGTAACTGGTTCAGGCTCGCGCGCTCAGCTAGTCGTGAAAGAACAGAAAGGAACGCAGCCAAGGTCTTGCCGCTGCCGGTAGGGGCAAGAATCAGCGTATTTTTGCCGGCGAGTGTGGCGGGCAATGCTCTCTGCTGAATCTCGCTCAGACCCGGATAAGTTGCGAAGAACCACGCAGAAAGTGCAGGATGCAGCTTGTCGGTAGTGGCTTGGCTGCTTCGCTTCCCTGTTCCTTTCTTTGCTACTGGCATCGGTAGACCCTACTGTAAGGAGGAGCGATACATCGCTTCTACATGCGCCAAATCATCGCATTCATCGGCCTTCTTATCTTTACGCCAGCGCAGTATACGTGGGAATCGCAGAGCGAAGCCACTCTTATGCCGGGTACTCTTCTGGACGCCATCGAAAGCCACTTCCAGCACGACCTCCGGCCTCACAATCATCACCGGCCCAAACCGATCGGTAGAAGCAGCCCGCAGAACCCTAGTCAGTTCCTTTACCTCTGAATCAGTCAAGCCGCTATACGCTTTGCCGATATTGACATAACTCTCTCCTGCTTTCACGGCAAACGTATAGTCAGAGAAGACGGTAGCGCGACGTCCGCTGCCTTGTTCGGCAGATGTAACAACGACGTCCAATGTGCCGTATGGACGCTTCAACTTCTGCCAGGAACCGCTGCGTTTACCCGGTTCATAGTGACTGCCGCGCCGCTTTAAGAGGAGCCCTTCGTTACCGCGTTCCCGGGCTTGCCGGAACAGCGTTTCTACCTTCTCAGTATCCGCCGGTTCATGTAACGGCGACAGCAGAAGCGGGTGCGGTTCACCTGCAAACAGTTCCTGCAAGATGTGCTTTCGCTGCTCGAGGGGCGAGTGAAAGAGAACTTCGCCGTTTCTCAACAGCGCGTCGTACGCAATGAAGGCCACAGGTACTTCGGCCTGTAGAGTTGCCTTGACAGTCTTGCGAGCCAGCCGCTGTTGCAGGACGTTGAAGTTGAGCGCACGCCCGTCGCGCCATCCAACGATTTCGCCATCCACTAGGCCGCTGCCGCGCACTGATTCGAAGGCTCGAGTAATCTCAGGAAATACTGTCGTCACTTCCTCCAATCCGCGTGAGTAAATGCGAACGTGGCCGTCTTCAAAATGCACCTGAGAGCGGATACCGTCGTACTTGTCTTCCACCAGCCAATCGGTAGGCGAAAGAAGATCTTCCAGTCGCTCCAACGGCTTGGCAAGCATAAAGTCCATCGGATGAAACAGCCGTGCCTCAATGCTTTCCAGTTCGCCTCGCCGCGCAGCTAGTGCCACCAGAGCTAGATTTCCCAGCCGGTTGTTCGCCTCGCGTATCGCTTCGTTTGGAACGTCGCACGCCGCTGCGACTGCCTCTTCCACTTGACGCAGCATAAGCCCGATGCGCAAGCCACGCGTGACGACCTTAACAAAATACTTCACCGTAAGTGGGCGGTAGGCTCGATAAGCAGCAGTGAGAATCTCAATCTTGCGGGCAGTTAAGCGAGTGCGAAACAACTGCTGATAGATCTCGTTAGCCCCAGCCAAGGTCAAGGGCGTTTGGCCTGGTGTACCGTTCCGCAGCAAGAGCGCAGTTGTCTCGCCGATATCGCCCACCTCGCCATGGCAGACACTAAGCGTTTCGTTATCCCAGCCAGTGGCTGACTGCAAGGCACTTCGCAGAATGCTGTATCCAATGGAGAGCTTGCCTTTCTCCTCCAGCTCAAATAAGCTGTGATTCACAGCGCCCTCTGCTGCTGGGCCACTGCCCAGGAACTGAACAGCAAGCGCAAGCTGATCGTCGTCCAGGGGCCGCAGATAGTCGGCCAGCAATGCAACCTTCTTCAGCCGGCTCGCACTGTTTGCAATCTCCTCACATACCAGGGCCAGCTGATCCACTTAGCACTCCTATAAGCCCTGCCATTAACCCTCTGCCTCAATGCTGGTATGCGCACTGGCGCGCTGCGGCGCAGCAGCGTTCCAACCTCGCGCCTGCAGAATGCGTGCGAACGGAACGGTGTACCCATGCACTACATCAATGTGCTTTGGCTGGCACTGTTCCACAAGAGAGAGCAGTTCAGCAAAGTCGGCATGATCGGAGTAGGGAATCAGCCGTTCGGCTCCGCTGCGCGAGCGGGCATTGTCCAGCGCCGCCCATCCTGAAACATAGGCAAACCGGACATTCTTCCCGCTGGCTTCCAAGGTGTTGCCATGTGATGGCACTACGACTAATGCCTTACCTGCAGTCGAGCGTGCGTCATACGGCTCCCAACCAGGAAACTCATAACCATGTTCCTGATAAATGGGAATGAATTTCGCAATGGCGCCATGCACCCCTGTCGTGATGCCAGCCTGGCAAAGTACGCTTACAATCTCCTGGCCGCGCCCTAGCGCATAGCCGACGAAAGCCGGAGTCGCGCCCTCCTCCAAACAATTGCGGGCAAAGCTGACAATTTTTGCTGCAGCTTCGTCCCGATGGAGCAGCCGATAAATAGGCAGACCAAAAGTAGATTCAATAATCAGCCGATCGCACGGTACTGGTTGAGTCTGCTCGCCACGAAGCGGCTGCCTCAACTTGATATCGCCGGTATAAACAAGCCGCTCACCTCGAAACTCAATCAGCAACTGCGCTGCCCCAAGTATGTGGCTGGCAGGAAATGCCGTCAGCGCGGCTCCGTTCCACTCCATCATTTCGCCGAACTCAAGCGGCCGCATCTCCGGCTCCTTCTCATTTTCCGGCATCCATAACCGCATGCGGTAGATACGCAGCGTGGTGGAAGTGCCGATGACGAGTCCATGGCAGCCGCGCGCATGATCGCTATGCCCGTGCGAAATCCAGGTCGCCCCGCACGGTTCTGTGTTGTCCAGCCACAGATCAATTTCAGGAAGGAAAATGCCGCTCGCGCAATACTCTACTTGCATAGCTGCCGTTCTTACAATTCACTCACAAACCAAGGAATAGAGCGCAGAGCTGATCCATAAACTCGCGGACATCAGAGCCGTGCCCCGGTGTCCCATTCACCATTATCGAGAACGCCAGTGGGCCGCCTTTCTCCGTCTCAATGTAGCCGCTTAATGCATTCACGTGGGACAGCGACCCGGTCTTGCCATGGATACGCGCTGCTCCGGAAATACTGTGAAAGCGATGCTGCAAAGATCCGTCTTGCGCCCCGATCGGAAAAGTTTGCAGCCAGACCTCGCGTTCCGGGCGTGTCCACATGTAGCGCATCAGAGCAACGGTGGACATCGGCGTCGTTAGATCCTGACGCGCCAGCCCTGAGCCGTCGTCCAGTGCAAAGCCGGTTCCGGTACCAGTAATCTTTGCTTCGTTTAAGAACTTCTCTCGTTCCGCCACTCCCGCCGCGAGTGAACCAACTCCTGTTTGCCGCCAGCCCACCTCGCGTAGCAGCATCTCGGCATGCAGGTTCTGGCTGACTTTGTTCACCACTTGCAACGACTGCGCCAGCGGTGCCGAGACATGCTCGATGAGTAAGGTTCCTCCCACGTCAGGGACGCCCGCCGTGTACTGTGCCCGAGCGCTACCGCGGACCGCAATGCCTCGCTCGCGCAGAACAGTGACCATTGCTTCTGCAGCAAACAGTGCCGGATCATTTACAGCCAAGTCCTCGTGCCATGCAGGCGCACCTTCGCCAATCGTACCTGTCAGCACCAATTCGTTGCTGCCAGGGTCACGAGCAATGTGAATGTGCGCTCCAGCCGATCTATCTGTTTGCACCAAGTTCAAGAAAACTAGATGGCTCACACCAGGGTGCACTTGCAAGCCAGCGAGTTCACCAGCAGAAGTCGGTTGGACAACCACGCTTACTGTGCTGTCATTGACCGACAAAGCTGACACCGGCGCTCCGTACGTATAAAGGCTGTCGTCCAGAGTCCAACCGTCCGGGTACGGTTCTCGTAGGTAGCGGGTGTCAAGTCCGACCACGTCTCCTGTCACTTCGCGAATGCCTACCGCATACAACTGTTCGACCATTTGTTTAATGGCTGCAAGCGGATCACCTTCCGGTGCTTGTGCCTGATAGGGCAGGGTTCGACCAGACAGGTTGGGGTCGCCGCCTCCAACAATTTGCAGATCACCAATGGTCGGCTGACCGGGTGCCCAGGGTGAGGCTGTGCGGAGTTGTGTCCGAAAGCGGTAATCAGCCCCTAGCCGAACCAGCGCAAGCGCAGTGGTGTACAGCTTGGTATTTGAGGCTGGAGTGAAAAACAGGTTCGCGTCCCGGGCCGCCAGCACTTTACCAGTAGATACATCGGCGAACTCAAAGCCGAGATGCCCGCGCGCTACGGCCGGAGAGTTGGCAATCAGAGCCTGTATTTGCCTGTCCAGTGCCCGTCCAGTTAGCGCTTTTGTACTCTTCGAGTGGCGTTTTGCGGCGGTGATGCTCCCGCTCATTTTCCAGGTCTCAAACAACTGCCCAGCAGGAAGGGGCAACGCCAAACCGAAGTGCAAAGAAAGCAGAAGGCTCAGGTGCCTGCGCATTTACTCTTACGCCCCACGCGCCATTGATTTCGGCTGAGTCTGTGCGCTGGTTCCACCCATCAGCCGCGCCTCGAACATGATAAGAAGCACCAGAATCGCAACTGCAACTGAACCGAACGCCAGGGGCAGCATCACCCATTGCGCACCGAAAAATTTATCTACGTAGCCGATAAGCCACGGCATTGTCAGAGCGCCGGTAATTGCAACGGAAAAGATCCCGTTGTAGAACCCTGGATGGTACGAGAAACGATCGTCCATAATCTCAGCCAGTAAAGGATAGATTGGGGCAAACCCAATGCCGACCAGGATCGCTGCCGGCCATACCCAGTTCATGTCCGGCGCAAATGTCAGGAGGAGGTAGCCGCTCATGGCGACCAGAACGCTTCCGGTAAGCAATTTTCGATGAGTAATCAGAGGAAGCAATTTGCGCACCGCGATTCGCCCGATGCTCAAGGCGGCGAAGTAAGTGGCAAGCGCAAGGATTGCCAGTACTGGATTGGCGCCCAACCGCTGGATGACAAACAATGGGAGCCAGCCTGCAATCACGAACTCATTACCTGACTGCAGGAACAACAACAGGCTGAACAGTACTGCCGCAACGCTACGAGTATCTTTCAAGGCAGACCTTCGCCGCTCTTCGCCACCGCGCTTGGCGAAAGGCTTACTCGCGGGTTCATATCGATTACGAAACAGGAAAGCACAGTACAGCATTGGCACTGCGGCCAGTAACGCTGTTTCTATCTGGACCGAACCGGTGAAGTACGTTGCAGCCACCAGAAGAGTCGCCAGGGTGCACCCCGCGCCGAAGAGAGCGCCTCCGGTATTCAATGCTGCTGCGGGCTCGCTGCAAAACCAAGGCTCCAGACCATACAGCAGAGACGTGCCAATTGAACCGGCAGAGAGACCGACAAAGAACATTCCCAGAATCCGCCATCCGGGTGCTACAGGCGGTCCCACGAAAGAGAGCGAAAGCAGCGCTGCCGCTGCCAGCAGACAGGCCGATAGGATCACCCGGAGAATCGGGGTGCGATATAGAAGCTGCCGGCTTACGATAGCCGCCAAAACGTAGCCGCCGTTCAAAGCGAGGAAGTGCAGACCGATAACGTCGGGGTTGGTATCCAAGTGGTATTGCCAGGCAATCAGTAGCGACCCCAACGCACCTACCAGCAGCCCTAGAACTAAGAAACCATTGATCCAAACGCTCTGTCCGCGATTCGCTGGAGGCACCTTAAATTTTGCCCGCGAACCAGTTGACACACTCCAAAGTTAGCTTATACAATCGAAGCATCACTGAGAAAGGAGGTGGTCCAGTCAATATGAATAATGGTAGTGACTGTAGCATACAAATCCCGCGCGAGGTGGCCGACTTCTAAAGTCGCCGCTCTAACGTTCAGGTATCGTTTCAGTGACGAGACCGATGCTCTAATTCATCGGCCACGTCGCGCGTTACGTTGCTAGAGTATAGCCGCAAGGCAAACAAAACCCCGGTGGGTTCGCCCACCGGGGTTTTGTTTTGTTAGAATAGAGTTTCCCCCTAAAGTTCTGAAAGGATTATCAAGCCATGAAATCTGGAATCCATCCCGCCTACGACGCAGTAAATGTTGTCTGTGCGTGCGGATCCAAGTTCGAAACTCGATCGACTCACAAGGGTGATCTGCGTGTCGAAATCTGCGCCGCTTGCCATCCATTTTTTACCGGTCGCCAGAAGCTGATCGATACCGAAGGCCGGGTTGACCGCTTCCAAAAGAAGTTTGCGAAGGCAAAAGAGCTGCAAGCACAAGCCAAGATCGTGGCGGACGCCAAAGCTGCCCGTCGCGTTCACTAACCGATAAGCTGGCGAATGCGACTGGAATCGGACTTGGCCTGCCGTCGCGTGCGCCGATTTTCTTCCTAGGCGCACTCTTATTGGGGCGCGACTAGCCCCTTCCGAATCGCAAATAGCACCAACTCCGCGGTTCGATGGATGTTCATCTTTTCCATCAGATTTGCCCGGTGAACTGAGACAGTGTTCACGCTCAGTTCCAGCAAAGTTGCAATCTCCTTGTTTGACTTGCCTTGCGCGATCAGAGTCAGTACTTGTTTCTCCCGGCTCGTCAGGCGATTCAGTTCGTCGTCTTGCTCATGGGCAACATACTTAAGGCCTGACCCGATAAAGCGCTTGCCTTCCGAAACTGCCTTGATGGCCCCCACTAAATCTACATCGATGGCACTCTTAAGCAGGTAGCCTTTCGCCCCGGCGTCCAAAGCATTCCGAACGTAGTTGTCTTCGGCATGCATGCTCAACATCAATACTTCTGTCCCGGGTAGATTCTTAACAATTTCCTTGGTTGCCTGCACTCCGTCCAGTTCCGGCATGGATAGGTCCATCACCACAACCTTAGGTTTTAGCTCGGTTGCCATTCGTATTGCTTCGATTCCATTGGCAGCCTCGCCGACGATACTCATGGCCTCATCGTCTTCCAGAAGCCTTCTGAAACCCCGGCGTACCAAGCTGTGATCATCTACCAGCAAGACAGAAATAACGTCACTCATAATTAGGTTCACCATCAATGTAGTCGCTCTCCCTTCGAATGTCAGCGGTTACTTTCCTCAGTCAGCGGAATCGTCAGTGAGACTGTGGTCCAAGTATTTGGCACCGACGTTACCGCCAGTTCTCCATGCAGTAACTCAGCCCGTTCACGCATCGCGATCAGGCCAAGCCCAAGCTTTCCGTGCTTCTTATGAATTGGCATGCCTTTGCCGAAATCCTTGATCTTGACCGTCAACAAGTGCGGCGAAAACTCCATGCTGACTTCCGCGTTTTTCGTGGCCGAATGCCTGGCAGCATTGTTCAGCGCTTCCTGAACAATACGGAAACAGTGGATGGCTGGTTGTCCAGTAATCCGCACCGGGTCGCCTGTTAGGTGCGCGATTGTCTCAATGCCGGTCTGACGCTGAAATACTTCGGTGTAC
>CAXTWQ010000090.1:9356-19894 GCA_964248065.1 uncultured Bryobacteraceae bacterium
GTGTACCATTCAATTCCTTTGGCCAGTCCGTAATCATCCAGAATGGCCGGGTGCAGCATCTGCGAGAGGCTACGCATTTTTTCAAGAGTGTTATGCGTAATCTCACGAACCTCGGCAAGCTCGGTTCGCAGCGGAGAGTCCACCGGCACACCTTTCTTCTCAGCGCGCGACAGCATCGTTGCCACAGCCGTAAGAATCTGTCCGAACTCATCGTGTAACTCGCGCGAGACGGATCGCAACACTTCTTCCTGCACACTGATCAGGCGACCCGCCAGGATACGCCGCTGCAGCGACAACGATTGAAGCTTGCTGAAGAGCCGACGATTTGAATAAGTAAGATACGAGCTGGTAACCACAATTGCCAGAATGGTGGCTGCCAAAAACGCATAGATATTGCGTTCGACTCTCTTGTAAATTGAAGCAACTTTAATATCAGCCCGTTCATCGGCTTCGTTGTTCCGCTCAAGCAAGTGCAATACCAAGGCCGCCGCCGCTGCTTCTTGTGCTGATAATCGAGTTGCTGCCAGCACGCGCGCGTCTGCTTCATGTCCCGCTTTTGCCAGTTGAAAAACGTGATTCGATGTCTCGCGCAGCTGATGTAAACTCTGCAGTAACTCGAGTTGCCGCTCCGCGCGTCGAGTCACGGGTGCAAGCAGCGCTTCTTCCCGAATCGAGTCTTCCAGATCCGCATTCAAGCGTTCGAATTCAATCTGGTACTCAGTCAGGCTGGCTGCCCCGGTCACGGCGGTCATATCGCGCAATCTCAGACCTAAAGCATTCAAATCGTTTTGTACCTGCAGCAACAGCAGCGAGTCGTGCCTGTTTGCGTCGATAGTCTGCGTTTGAAGAATACGCAGGCCCTGCAACTGATGCAGCGTATACCAGGAGAAGCCGGTCACAGCTGAAAGCGTAATGAGCAGGCCCAGGAGCAGACGAAAGGTCGGAGACTTCGTCACCCTGTCAATCCTCGACCAATGCCACACAGATACATGACGAAAACTAAAGCCTCAATGTTGCCGCAAATTGGCCTGGAAATCTGGAAGGGCCGAGTAGCTAGCTAAAAAGCAACTATTTAGGTGCTATGCGCTGTTGCGCGGCGGCAAGTTCGGGGAACTGTCTACGCTCAATGTTCATTCACGCTAGTCATTCGGATTCAAAGCAAAGAAGAAGCTGAAGCCGTTCTACCGTGACTGTACGCACTCCCGTCCGTAGCGGCTTCGACGACTGGCAGCAAGCGCAACGGCGAATAGCTTCCCTGAGCCTGCGCTGAGTTAAGGAGAAAGCACTGCAACTGCGGTGCTCCTGATTACTGATCGCACAAAGTTCTTACCAGGGTTCGTACCTGCCTCAACGATAGTTCGCAGGGATGGTACCGGTTCCGTTTTCCTTCTTATGCGTCGCAAGTCTGTCGCTATCGATAATTGCTTTGGTCTCAAGGTTTCCTCCACATTGGAAGTTGGCCTGGTCGTCGATGTTGCCCTTTCCCGAGTACATTGCAGTTTGAGGATAAGCGCACACGGGCCGGGTGCGCGCAATGGAGCCTTTTTCATCGCGCTTGGTCGCCATAATGCGATCTGGCGCTTTTTCCTGTTCAACCCATTTCACCAACGCATCGAACAGGGGCCCATTGACTTGACTGCCGGGTTGTGGCCCGGTGCCACCTGCGCAGTGGTCCACATTTGGATATAAAAACGTGCGGAACCAAGCTTGCAGAGCCCTGTCGTCTACTTTCTCGCCAAAGTGCGCGGCAACATCCCGGTAGTACTCAATCGTGTTGCGCGACTGAATGTTTCGATCGGCAGTGCCCGTCCAGGCAAGCACTTTGACACCGCTTTTGGCTGCCTCGTCGACAGCGGCATTATCCATGTCAGCCAAATTGCTGACTCTCTGGCTAGCGAGCGTTGCCATGTTCTCATACGTGATCCCCTGCGGATCGTGTGAACGCTGGAGCGCCGCATCGTCCAGATAGAGATGCGCGTCCGACTTGAAGTTCAGATCACGCACAGCCCACTGCATAACGCTGTCCGACAGCAGATAATTCGTCAGGTTTGAAAAGGTAGTTCCGGGCTCCCAAGGAAACCAAATGGTTTGCCCAAGATGATTTACCGGTCCGCGTCGAATGCGGTCGAACGCAGCGGCCTGATCAGCGTCCAAGCACGTGCTTGCATCTGCTTGTCCCCGTTTACAAATCGCCGCTTTTGCACTCCAATGGCACTGGCGCGGGTCAGCCAGTTCGCCGTCTTTCAGCCCGTCGGTAGCGTCGCAAGCAGCAAGCTCCATCTGAACTGTTCCATCTATTTGCGCCGGGGTCAGATCTTTGCCTTTGCTGCGCAGCATGTCTTTGATGACTAAGCCTGACCAGGCCTGTGCCATCTGAAAGCGCATCCAGTACAGCGCTGCTGCTCCCGCCAGAATGCCATCATACTCACGTGGAAGCGTTTGCAAAGCGATGAAACCCTCACGTCCGCCTTGCGAGCAGCCACACCAATAGGTTCGTTTAGGAGCCTGTCCGTAATAGGTCTTGACCAGCGCCTTCGACCATAGCGTTTGCCATCGAACATGCTCGGCCGAGAAGTCACGAATAAGTCCTTCATTGAGCCTGTGCTTAGCTTGGATAATCCCGAAACCGCAGTTAAAGGCGATCCAAGGTGCGCCGTGTCCACCATCACTGCTGGCGGAGGCAAACCCTGAGTTAGTCGCGATCGTCACGCTAGGCACGTTGCCCATGCAACCACCACTGCCCACATTCTGGATTCGCCCGTTCCAGGGGATAGCGCCACCTCCATCATCGGGCCGCAGCGGCAGTCCGATTCGGATGGTGATGGCTTGGCTCTGGCCGTCATCATAGCCGTCCTTAGGCCCCGAAAGACCTGAATCGTAAACGAACTGGACAAAGCAATAAGCGGCGTCCTTGCCGTTCGCTCCAACCACTTTCGTGATCAGCGACGAAATGCCTCTCTTGCCCACTAGCCCGTTCGCGGCATCACGACTGAGGTCGGTACAGGAAGGCAATCCCGTTTTGTACGGATCGGCAAGTGAGCTTAAAAGCTGAGCGGAGCTTTCCTGGGAACCGGGCCGCGATACCGCAGTTCCCAGGAAAGTCGCAAACTCTGCGGTATTCAGCGTTCCGTCGCCATCGGCATCCGCTTGCCTGAAGCGCTCACCAACTGCTTCGGTGAAGGCACGCTTGGATAGCATCGCGCCCCCACTCGGCAACGAATTACCTACCACTGCCTTGGCAAGGGGATGAGCAGAGAGAGTCTCACGCGTGACGTTGCCGGTCCCCTGCGGATCAAGCGATTGCCACTGACCAGCGGCAAAATAATCAGCTTCCGCGCGATCGATTTCACCATCATGATTTCCGTCCATCAACCCAAACAGGAAATCCAGATCCTGTGCGTGTGCCGTTACGGCAGTGGTTACTACCGCTATGAGTAGATATAAAATCCAACGCATCATCTCTCCATACAGCCGTTGCTCACTGGACTGTTCATCCTATATGCCGGGTGGTGAGCTGTCAAACTGTTTCGTCGGAGCGAGATCCATTCAGCCTCTCGGATAGAATGTGGCCTGAGCAAGGAGAACAAACGCTATGACCAGACGGGAAATACTCGGGGCCGGAGCCGCCTCCACTCTGCTGGCTCTCGGTGGAAGAGCTGGAGACAGCGGAAGCGGAAAAGGTTTGCTGGGTGGCTCACCCACTTGCTTCAGTGTTCGCTCGCGCGCGGCAAAGCAGAGTGGGGGACACTTTGACATTGTTGAGCACTGTCACCAACTGGGCTTAGCCGGCGCGGAGTCCATCCTGTCGTCGCCAACCCCGGAAGCAGTCAAAGCAATCCGGCATCAGGTGGACACCTACAACATGGTTGTTATCCTGAACACGCCGTTGCCCAAGACAGAGGGTGATGTGCCGAATTTTGAGACGGCAGTAGCGGCCTGCAAAGAGGCCGGAGTGTCGGCTCTGCATGCCGCCATGACCCAGCGGCGCTATGCACAGTTGCCAACTCTGGAGGCCTTCAAAGCTAATTTCGCTCAGTGCCATAAAACGGTTGCTCTTGCTGAGCCTGTTCTGGCGAAGTACCGCTTGCGGCTCGCCATCGAAAACCACAAAGGCTGGCGTGCTGCAGAGCAGGCTGCCTGGATGAAACAGGTCAGCAGTGAGTGGATCGGCGTTTGCCTCGACATGGGAAACAATTTGTCACTCTGCGAAATGCCGGATGAGACCTTCGCGGCCTTAACGCCCTATGCGATCTTCTCCCACATCAAGGACATGGGCGTGCAAGAGTATCCGGACGGCTTTCTGCTTTCCGAAGTGCCATTCGGAGACGGCGTCATTGACTTGAAGCAGCGGGTTGCACAGCTGCGCGCCAAAGATCCGAACATGCTTTTCTGCCTGGAGATGATTACTCGTGATCCGCTGAAGATTCCTGTTCTTACGGATCAATACTGGGCGACGTTCTCTGATCCGGTGACGCAAGTTCCCGCGCAAGACTTGGCCAAGGTGTTGGAGCTGGTGCGGAAGAATCCTCCCAAAACTCCGCTGCCTGTTGTTGATAACCTGACACCGTCAAAGGCGATTGAGGCAGAAGACAACTATAATCTGGCTTGCATCAACTACGCGCGACAAAACCTGAACATGTAGCGTCCCTCAGCTAAGGAGCGGCGTGGATCAGAGCAAAAGCGAAGAGCGTATCTCCGGCGCCTACTACTACGTATTGCTTGCCATCCAGCAGATAAGTCTCCGGCCCGTTGCTTACGCCATGAAGCACGGGGAAGTGCCACAGGATACTGCCGTTGGCTGGATCATAGGCAATGAAGTTTGCCGCATAATCACCAGTGAAGAGCAGCTTGCCCGCTGTGGTGAGAATCCCGGGGCCGCCTAATCCTGCTGTTCCAACCGCGTTGCGATAAGGATGGCTCCAAGCAATCTCACCTGTCTTTGCGTTAATGGCTTCCAACAGATGCTCAGACCACAGCCCACGGGCAGAGCCGCCATAACCTTCCGGACGTGGATCGGTATCGGTTAGATAAGCGAGACTGTAGCCGCGCGTGGCGTTCACGTAAAACAAGCCTGTTTCAGGGTCGAAGCTCGGGGGAAGCCAGTTGGTACCGCCTCCTCCGGGAATTGTCAGCAGTGAACCGTCCGGCGTTGGAGTCTTCTTCGGATCGGGAATGGGCTGGCCATGTGCGTCCGTGCCCTTCGACCAATTTAGCGGCACATACGGCTTGCTGACAACGCTCTTGCCATTCGTCCGATCAAGAACAAAGAAGTATCCATTGCGCGCGGCTTGCGCCAGCAGCTTACGCGGGTGACCATCAACGGCATCGTCAAACAGCACAGGCGTTTCCACGTTATCCCAATCATGGGTGTCGTGCGGCGAGGCTTGAAAATACCAGACCAACTTACCCGTATCAGGCCGCAGTGCCACAATCGAACACGTCCAGAGATTGCCGCCCTCCCGGCCCTGGCCGGCATAGACCGGATTTGGATTGCCGGTGCCCCAGTAAATCAGCTTTAAGTCCGGATCGTAGGTGCCAGGCAGCCAAGTCATTCCGCCCCCATGTTCGCGCGCCGCCTGATTGGGCCAACTTGCCGCTTCGGGTTCTCCCCCCTGGGGTTCCGAATTCCAACGCCACTGCACATCGCCGGTTTCCGGGTCGCGCGCCTCCAGAAACCCGGGCACATCCATCGCGTCACCGCCCACCCCGACCAGCACATGGTTACCGACAATCATCGGCGCCATGGTCGTGAAGTACTGCAGCTTCTCATCGGCAACCTTCTTCCGAAAGCGCTCTTTCCCGGTCCTCGCTTCCAGTGAAATCAACCAGCCATCGGGCGCCAGGAAGTAGAGCCAGTCCCCGTACATCCCAACGCCGCGATTGCCCACCAGATGCCCGCCCTGGTCCTGCCAATCGTAGTGCCACAGCTCCTCACCGGTGTGCGCATCCACTGCATAAACGTGATCAGGAATGGTGAAGTAAAGCACGCCATTCACCATCAGCGGCGTTGATTTGATCTCCGGCGCACCGACACCGCGCTGTGCCCCGACATTTGGAATACGAAACATCCAGGCAAGCGCAAGAGAGTTGATGTTCGTTGCAGTAACTTGCCCGAGCGAACTGAAGCGTCGGCCCGAGTAGTCCCCGTTATAAGTCGGCCAAGTATCGGTAGGAGGCTGAACCAGTTTGTGCGGATCGAGTAGTTGAGCATCGGCAACGGCCGGAACAAGAGCCATTGCCAGACAGACCAGGACGCGGGCCAGCATTACTTGAGTGTCACCAGATAAGCTGTCAAGTTGTGCATGTCTTCATCAGCATACTGGTCAAGCAATCGCCGATGCGCAGCAAGCCGGTCTTCGACATCGACTTTGATTTCCTTGCTCAGAGGAATCGACCGATAGTCGCCCCGATCGTCATAAAGGCTGACAGTGAAATCGTCTAGATGCTTCAGTGTGCCCGTTATGCGCTCGCCTGAAGGCAGCGTAACCACCACTTTCGGAACAGCCTCTCCACCGGAAGCAAAACCGCGCGCTGCGGGATAAAGGAACGCCTGCTGTAGATCGGGCGGGCTCAGCTTGGAGCCGATATGGGCAAGATCGCCAGTAACGGAATGACACTGGGTGCAGCCGCCGCGCCCGCGAAACCAGACTTCACCAGCCTTGGGGTCGCCTGTGACCACATCAAGGATCTTATAGGTGCCGCGATTGGCCGCCAGCTCCACCCGAAGATGTATGAACTCTGCAATGTCGTAAAGCTCTGCATCAGTGAATGCAGGAAACTGAGGCATTCCACGGCTCACACGTCCGCCGTGTACGAGCGGTCCAATCAACTCTCCTTTGGCATCATGCAGAACAAGTGTCGAACGAAGCAGGTCAGGCCCGGTGTCGCCCCCGGTTGCTTTCGCGCCGTGGCAGAAAGCGCACGAAGCTGCGAAGGTCTTACTGCCACGCTCAGCGGCAGCCGCGTCGGGAGCAGCGCCTAAGCCGAGAAACTCGTGCGTCCCATCGGCTCCCCGGCTACGCTGGGCTCCTCGCTGGCCTTCAGTCGTGATGCCGGGCTTCGGAACTGCACGGTCGCTATTGGCTGCCTGTTGGGCGAGCATCATTCCGGCGAACGCCAAGCAAGTAAGAGCGGGCAGAAGGGGTCGAACCGTGCGGCCAGCGTCTGCTGCGTGAAGAATCCGTATCAATGGCGTACCCTAAGTCTTGCTGCCTTTGGCAACTTGCAAAATGTGGTCGCACCCGCGCGCAGTTAAAGCAAGCATCGTGAGCGTTGGATGCTTGTCGCCGGTCGAAGGAAATGCATTGCCACCGAATACATAAAGGTTTGGAATATCGTGAGTCTGGCAGTAACTATTTAGTACGCCTTCTTTGGGCGACTCACTCATGCGAGCCGTGCCAACTTCATGAATCGCACTGCCAAGAGCTTTCTTACGCGGCACTGCATTGGGTTGCGCGCCCGGCTTTAAAGGCTCGCCTTCACTATCTGCGCTACGGCTCGTATCGGAATCGGCTACGGCGCGATTGGCCGGCGCATCTGGCGACCCGGGGCTGCCCGGAAACCCTGTCGGCCCACCACGGCCCATGCCCGCCATCACCTCGCCGCCTGCTCGCTTAAACAGTTCCTCGGCACGCGCCTGGAAGTGCGCCACCAATGCATAGTCGTTATCGCAATGTGTGAAGTGAATCTTCAGCACAGGGATATTCCAGTGGTCCTTCACTTCCGGATCGAGTTCCACAAAGTTATCTTTACGCGCCAGCATCTCTCCACCGGCAATCCAGACACGTGCCTGCGCCACATACCGGCTCTTCACTTCTTTCTTCCAATCGGAGCCATAGCCGGGCAGGGAAGCGGCAAATGCCGGATACTCGCTCTGGCCACCTGTCGCATTCATTGCGTAGCCACGAATAAAGTCCTTGCGTGCGGTTTGCTCGTCAATGTTCACCAGGTTCGGAATCGTAATGCCAGCTGATTTTCCATCGTCCAGCCGGCTCGGGCCGCCCTTCAGCCTCGGCAAGTATCCAGTGACACCGCCCCCGCCGACTTGATCGATCATGTACTGGCCAAGCGTTCCGCTCGAGTTGGCAAGGCCGCCTTTGGCTGACAGCAGCAGCAGTCGCGTGTTCTCCAGAGTTGAGCCGGCCAGAATGACATGACGCGCGTCCACATCCACCGACTTGCGGGTAAACCGTTCAATGTAAGTCACGCCCTGCGCACGATTTTCCCGATTCATCCGAACCGCAGCCACCACGCTGTCGGTGCGCACCTCCAGGTTGCCAGTCTTCAAGGCCGGAGGCAAGGTGGTGGACACGGTGCTGAACATCGCCCCCACATCGCACCCGTTCACGCAATTGCCGCAGTAGTGGCAAGGCGGCCGGTGATTGTGCGCCTGGGTGAGCTGCGCTAACCGGCGATGCGTGTTCGGCCAGCCCAGACTCTTGCAAGCCGCGGTGAAGATGGTTTCTGCACAGTTCAAAGGCATAACCGGCAGAAACTTGCCGTCTGGAAATTGCCGAAACCCCTCGGCAGCTCCGCTCACTCCGATGAAGCTCTCCACGCGATCATAATAGGGCTCAACATCGGCATAACTAATTGCCCAGTTCATCCCGTACCCATCGCGCGAGGCTGCCTTGAATTCGTAATCAGCCATGCGATCACTGGCGCGCGCCCAATGCAAGCTGCGCCCGCCTAAGCACCGCGATCGGCCCCACTGGTAAACCGTTTGCGGAGCAGTTGTGTACGGGTTCTCCTCCAGATCGGTCATGATCCGGTAATTGCGTTCACTACCGCTATAGCGGCGCAAAAGCCCCGGCGCGCCACGGCCGCGATACTTCAGCTGGTACAGGAAGGTGTGATGAAAGTCTTTGGTCTGGTCGATAGGACTGCCGGCTTCCAGCAACAAAACTTTCAAGCCCGCCTGCGACAGCGCCATTGCAGCCCAACCTCCGCATGCGCCGGACCCAACAACTATGGCGTCGTACGTAAGAGCCACTGGTCAAACCTCATGATGCTCGGGGTGAGTGCAGGCGGGAAACTGCACGTTGAAGGAATTGCCGCGGTAATCCAGATTTTCAATGATACCGGCTCGCGCCGTGTAAAACGCAAACGCGTTCTCCCGTTTGATCAACCGGTACGCAAAGTAAGCCGAATGCTGGGCAGCACGGTCACGCTCGGGCCGCGATATCTCAGCAACCAGAGCGGCGCGTGCTCCTGGCGCTGCGTTATGAAAACCGGCGTCGCGCAAAGCACTCATGGCAGAGCGCCATTGCTTCTGCGTTTGAGGCGCAAAGTCGCCGCTCGACGAAAGTAGAAAATCAATCAGCTGGCTGCAGCAAGCCTCGCGTGCGCCAGGTGTTTCGTCGGTCGGAATCAGGATTTCGGTGAAGGCCTGCAAAGCTTCAAAATCACTGGGCGAAAAGAACTGCGGACGATACTCGCTCAGCATCGCTGGTTGTGGAGGCGCAGTGCCAGCGATGGCGTGCTGATGTTCCTGCGCCGCCCGGCTCCAGGCCGACAAAAAGTTTAACCCAGCCGGCAACGCCAGAAGGCGGACCGCACACTCCAGCAGGGTGCGGCGCTGAATGGAATCGCTAGGCATTGTAATCTGCTACGTGACTTTCTATTTCTGAATTTTAGAACACGTATTTTAGGGCGAACTGAAGCTGGCGCATCGCAATTGCTGTGCTGCTGATCACTCCAAAATTTGCGGCTGGTTTCACGTTCTGTCCCCACGCTAGGTTCGGGTTGCCCCAATTCGGGTGATTGGCGAAGTTGAAGCCTTCGAACCGGAACTGAACGGCCTGCCGCTCAGTGATGCGGAAGCCTTTCAGGGCAGAGAAGTCCCACTCATTACGCCCAGGCTGAATCACCGTGTTGCGGCCAGCATTACCGAATGTTCCAAACGGTTCCAAAGAGAAGGCATTAACGTTGAACCAGTCATTAGGTGTTCGATTGGCAAGACTCTGGGAGATACCGGTGGCGTTCAGGCGATCGCGGCTGTTTCCAATTCCCGTGTTCGATTGATCAGGCCCGGGAGTCGGGTAGCCAGGAAGCCCAGTCTGCGCAGTGTAGATGGATCCGATTTGCCAGCCTCCGACAATTTGATTGATAATTCCGCCGTGGTTGAGGAAAGCCCTGCCTGAGCCAACCGGCAATTCATACAAAGCCGATAGCACGAAACGCTGACCGACGTTGAACGCTGAGAGTGCCCGTTCACACTCCAGGCACCGGCTGTTCTGCGGAAAGATAGTGTCGCTCTGTCCGCGAATGGCGCTCACATCGTCGATACTCTTCGCCCATGTATAAGACGAGAGAAGCGTGAGGCCTGCAGAGAGCCGGCGTGTCAGCGTAACGGCCAGGCTGTTGTAGTTTGAATTGCCCCCGCCCTGCACAGTTTGCATAATGCCGATGTTTGAGAACGGCAAGCGGCTGGTCAATCCGCTGGTGCCGGGTGTCGCTTCGTTAGCGTTGAACAGGCCTTGGAGCCGATGGCCTTCTGAGCCCAGATACCCAACCTCGACCACCATCGATTTGGATAG
>CAXTWQ010000090.1:19904-23642 GCA_964248065.1 uncultured Bryobacteraceae bacterium
GGATAGCTCGTGCTGTACGTTGAACAGATACTGAAACACGCGCGGGTTGCGGATATCATTCAGAACGCCGAACAGCGTTGGATTTTTTATATTGATGATTGCCCCTGGCGTAACAAAATTCGTCCAAGTCAAACTTGGAAGTCCCGCAGGCTGATTGTTGTTGACATTGTTGCTCTTGCCGCCCAGAGTTCGAGCCAGATCAAAGCGCGAGTTACTGCTGTCCTGAGCATAGAAAAGACCGGCTCCGGCCCGGATGGACCAGGTCGCTTTTGGAGTGTAAGCAACGCCGAGGCGAGGCGCCCAATCGTTGTAGTCGGTCTGATAACGCCGCTTGCCTAAACGGCCGTCGCGCGCCACCTGCACATTGGGGAAAAAGAAGGGCAGTCCGTCGTAGTAATTGCCGATGCCTGAGCGCACGTCGGTCGGCTGCAACCGCGGATCGGTAACTCCCGCGCCTGTAGCAAACACGGGCAGCTGAATGTTGGTCTCGTGACCGCTGCGATCGTAGTAAGGCGGCGTTAGTTCGTAGCGAAGCCCGAGCGATATCGTCAGATTTGTAGCAGCACGCCAGGTGTCGTCGAAGTAGTATGCCTGACTGGTTGCACGCAGTTGCTCGAAAGCAATACCGTACGCCCCATCTACCTCCGTCGGTGCGCCAAGTAGAAAGCTAGCAAAGCCGTATCCGCCAGCGTTGCTGTTGGGACTCGGGTTCGGGTTCGACGTCGATGATGCGCCCCAGTTGAATGCTCCCCGTGGAAACTCATTTCCCAATTGGTTGTAGCGGTCGCGGCGAACCTCGCCCCCAAAGCGAAGCGCATGCTTGCCGCGAACCCACGAAAAGTTGTCAATCACCTGGCCTATTGCATCGTTCAAAATGTATGGGCCGTTTGTGTCATCACCCCACCCGCTGATCTCGCCCAGGTTTCGCATCTGCGGAATGCCCCAGGTCTGGCAATTGCTGGTGTTGAGGCCTGGCAGATTCAGCTGTTGCACCACATTCTGCTTACAGGCAAGTTCCGGCGCGACAGCATTGTAAAAGCTGTTGATGCCGAACCGAAACTCGTTCACTGTGGTCGGCGAAAACACACGCGTGTTCGCAATCATGTACTGTTTCGCGTTTGTCGCTAAAGAATTGCCGGACAGGCTCAACGTGGGCGACAGGCCGCTCTCATCGGTCCAGCTATAGCGGCCGAACCAGGATGACTTCGAGCTTTCCACCCAGTCGATGCGTAGATTGAACTGATCTTTATCGGTCGGGTTACTTGCATTCAACAAGTAGTCATTTACTGGAGATCCATTGGCTGGGATCGGTTGATTCGGCACCGGCAGATAGGCCAGCATCTGCAGGCTTTGAGGAGCAATGGCGCTTGTCGGAATTATGTTGCCCTGTATCGGACTGGCATTATATTTACCATTCGAGCCGAGTGTGCGGCCGGTTGGATAATAGAGCGGCGAATTGAGACGCGTCAGCAGCGATGAGAAGTCTCCATTGCGCATGGCAAGCGTCGGAACGCTGTACAAGCTGTTGCTGGTAGCGCGCTCGTTAAAACCCTCGAAGTTTGCCATAAAGAACAGGCGGTCTTTAGCATTGAAAACTTTCGGGATCGACAACGGGCCACCCAGTGTGAAGCCATACTGATTCCACTTAAACGGTTGATTGGCGCTCTGGTGGCTGGTGAACGCATAAGGCGCGGCATCCAACTTATAGTTCCGAAAAAACTCAAAGAGTGCCGCATGGTACTGGTTGCTTCCGCTTTTGGTCGAAACGTTCACTTGCGAAACTTCGCGTCCGAACTCTGCCGGGTAAACGCCTGTCTGCACTTTGAATTCCTGTATGGCATCAATCGATGGCTGGACCAGGTAGAAGTTGAAGTTCACGTCGGTATTCTCGATTCCATCCAGCGTGTAGTGGTTGAATGTCGATCGCTGGCCGGCGATGGAAAGGTTTTCACTCGCGCGGGTTCCACCCTGCCGATTCGAGCTTTGCGTGGAGCCGAAACTGGCAGTGACATTGGGACTCAGCTGCACCAGTTGCAAATAGTCGCGCCCATTCAATGGCAAATCCACAACGCGCTTGTTCTCAATGACGGTGCCGATTGTCGCGTTATCCGTGTTCAGTTGTTCGGCCGCTGCACTTACTTCAATTGACTCGTTGACCTGACCGGGCTGGAGAGTGAAGTCGGCGCGAACAGTCTGTTGTACCTGTACATCGATATCAGGTTCAGACTCAGTTTTAAACCCGCTCATGCGGACCGTAAGACCGTACTGCCCCGGCGGCAGCGAGGGGAAAACAAACAGTCCCTCACCGTTTGAAGTTTCGACACGACTGGCATTGGTCGCCTTATCTGTCAAAGTCAACGAAGCCCCAGCTACTGTAGCGCCGGATGAATCCTTGATCTCTCCATTGATGGTTCCCGACGTTTGTCCGAACAGAACGGTGGGCAGTGTAAGCAGCCCTATCAAACACACAAATTCTTTGACGCGCAAGCTGATCTCTCCTCTTGGAGCCACGCCCAACTTTGCAGTCGGCCACGGCTCGAATCGCGTTAGCCAGACTATCACCATGCCTGAATTGAGAGTGCGAGCAAAGTTTTGGGACGGGCCATGGCGCTTGCTTTTTAGTGCACAGAGAGCGTCGGTCGCATTGGTATCCGGTAACGTCGAAAGGCTCGAGGAAAGTGCAGCGAGAGATCGCTGAAGCCGGAGCAAAAGCTGCCATCTTGACTGCTGATGAGACCGCTGATGTGAGCGAGGCGAGCGGCAATCAGTTGGGAATCGGAAGTTTCGAGTGAGCTTGGTAAGGTGCAAATCCTGGTAAATAACGCCGGGACTAACATACGCAAGAACCTGATTGAGTTCTCGCTCAACGAGTGCCGTCGTGTTCTTGATACGAATCTGACTAGCGTCTTTCTCATGTGCAAAGCCTTTGTCCCTCGCATGCGTGATGCCGGCTATGGACGCATTCTGAGCATGAGCTCCATCGTGAGCCGTGTTTCTTTGCCGGCAGAAGCGCGTACTTCTCGAGAGCAAAGCAGCACTGCTGGGGCTGACACGCGCTTTGGCCTGGAATTGGCAGGACAAGGAATCACGGTAAACGGCATCAGCCCGGGCCCGTTCGCAACGGAGATGAATCTGCCGGTGAAGATCCTGGGCATGATCTTCTCGCTGACGCCTTTCGTAACTCGAAAGCTTAGCTGCTCTGCCTGAATACTTTGGAATAGTCATGGTGAACTTTGGCATCACTTTTTGGTTGCCACGGATCGTAAAAGACACCTTAAGCAAGGACCTGTTCACCATCGGGTCTTTGACTGCGATTCCTTGGGCGCCGCAATAGCCATAGTAGCGGTGGGTCACAATTCAGACAAGACGGGCGAGCGGCGCTGGGATATTGCGCTCACTAACATCGTCTGTTCAGCGGCATTGGTAGCTTCTGCCACCCCGGAATTCCTGGCAAGCTCAGCCTGCTTGCGCTTACAGTTGCGGCCGCGCTCTATCAGTGGCCTGTGGATTGATTGGGTGGTTGCGGCCTAATTTCCGCCAGAGCGCTGTTGATCGCGTCGATGACTGCAGCCGGATTCTCAAGCTGAATAAAATGCCCGGAATCTGGGACAAGCTGGCTGTGCCCGCGCGTGGATAGTGCAGCATAGGCGTCATGTCCGGACGCGAGCGCGCGGAAATATAGCTCCGCCTGGCGTACCTCAGCGGGAACGCCAGGCGGCATGGGATGTTGGCCTGCGG
>CAXTWQ010000091.1:0-12720 GCA_964248065.1 uncultured Bryobacteraceae bacterium
GAGCTGGATGGGCGGCAGTATGTGCTGGCGGGCAGCGGCGGCGTAATGTTTGCGTGGGCTGTGCCGGAAGTGAGTGATGTTCGCCCGGTGACTAGTCAGGTTCGCAAGCTCAGCCGGTAAGGTATGGCGTATTTGTTGAAGACCGAACCGGACAAGTACTCCTTTGCTGATTTGCAAAGAGATGGGGAAACAATATGGGATGGCGTAACCAATCCAACTGCTGTGAAACATCTCCGCGAGATGAAGGCCGGAGATAAGTTGGTGATTTATCACACCGGCGATGAACGGCAGGCCGCCGGCACCGCAACAGTGAAGCACGTGGATGTCACAAATCCCAAGCTGCCTCTGGTGATGATCAAAGCAGGGAAAGCGCTGAAGCAGCCTCATACTCTTGCGTCAATCAAGACAGAGAGCTTGTTTACAGAGTCGCCATTGGTACGGCAGGGACGGTTGTCGGTCGTGCCGCTGACTGACGACCAGTACACGTGGTTAACCGAAGCGTAAGCACCGTAGCCGGCATCTGCTGACTATGGCAAAAGCAATATGGCAGAACGCAACCGTCGCAGAGAGCACCCAAACCGAGCAGGTAGAGGGCAATCATTATTTCCCCGAGTCTACCGTTCGAAAAGAGTATTTCCAGCCTAGCGAGCACACCACGGTTTGTCCATGGAAGGGCACGGCTCACTACTATGACCTGGTTGTCAACGGGCAGACAAATCAGAATGCTGCCTGGTATTATCCCGAGCCAAACGCGGCCGCGGAGAATATTCGCGGGCACGTGGCGTTTTGGAAAGGCGTGATGGGGGAAGGTTAGTCTAGTAGCAACTGTACTCCCAAGATGGCCGAGCCCGATTACCTTTTCATTGCCGAGGCCGATGCTGACAGGTCTGCAACTGCGCCGTTAAGGGCCACCATCGAAGGCGTAATCTACGTTACAGACGAGCCGCTAACTGTAGAGCAGATTGCTGCTGCTACCGGGCAGTCACATGAGACTGTTCGCGACATTGTCAATCAACTGGTGGCAGAGTACGCTCAGCCTGAACGCGGTATCGCGGTTCGGGAAATTGCGGGCGGCTACAAGATGTCCACCAAGCCTGAGTTTCATGAACCGATCCGGCGCTTTGTCAGGAACCTGCAGCCGCCTCTGAAGCTTTCACTTGCGGCCCTGGAAACGCTGGCTGTCATTGCCTATAAGCAGCCGATTACTGGGCCGGAAATTCTCGAAATTCGCGGAGTGCAGGGCGCTGGTGTTGTCAAAACGCTGCTCGATCGTAAACTGATTGTGACTGCAGGGCGCAAGAACGTCTTGGGCAAACCCATGCTGTACAAAACGTCGCGGGAGTTTCTGCTGCAGTTTGGATTAAGTTCACTATCTGAGTTGCCAACATTGAAGGAATTTGAAGAGTTAGGGCGCATGGCGTTGCTGGATAACGAGACAGAGCCGGTAGCTGTTGCTGATAGAGCCGAGCAGGAGCAGGCACAGCCCGAGCCAGTGGACGAGCAGCCGGAGCACGATGGCTGAGGAACGGCTTCAGAAACTACTGGCGCATGCCGGAATTGCGAGCCGTCGAAAGGCGGAAGAGTTAATCATTAGCGGGCACGTTTCTGTTAATGGTCACACGGTAACTGAGCTCGGTTCCAAAGCCGATTTAGCTGTTGACAAGGTGAAGGTGGATGGCCAGGTAATTAGCGAGCCGAAGCACCACGTTTATATTGCGTTCAACAAGCCGAAGAGTGTGATTAGCACTGTTCACGATCCGCAAGGGCGCGAAACGGTGATGTCGTTTTTCAAAGGCATGCGCGAGCGTATCTATCCCGTAGGCCGTCTCGATTACGCCAGCGAGGGGTTACTGCTTTTAACCAATGATGGCGAGTTTGCTAACCGCCTGATTGCGCCTGCCAACAAAGTAACTAAGACATATCTGGTGAAATCCAACGGTCCGCTCACAACAGAGCAGGAGGAGACGTTTCGCCGGGGTATTCCTATTCATGGTCGAAAGACTGCGCCGGCTGGATTGAAGTTGATTAAACCCGGCGTGAATCCCTGGTATGAGGTGCGTCTGGTGGAAGGTCGCCAGAACCAGATTCGTATCATGTTCAAGCATTCCGGTCGCCTTGTCGAGAAGCTCAAACGAGTGAAGATTGCGTTCCTTTCGCTAGATGACTTGAAGCCTGGTGCTTACCGAACGCTGACAAGATCAGAAGTGCTGCGCTTTCAGAAGCTGCTTGGTTTTGAAGTGGACGAGACTGAAGTTAAGGCCGCTCGGAAGCGACGTTAAAGATTTAGTTGCGAGATACAAGCTTTCATTCTTCTGCAATCAGTTTCGCTTTCAGAGTTGACCCTTATTGACCAGTGAGCCAAGCTCTCTTCGAGCAGGTCCGGAAACGAGCGGGATGGCAAGGCGAGTATTGCTAAACCCGTTTAGGACATCGGCTTTCATTTCAGATCGACCTCATCGTCGTCAGAGAACACACTTTCAACCGTCGACTACCGCGTTGCAGGTCTAACACAAATTAGATTTCCTGAGCTATTTAAAACATGGTTTGGAACTTATTGGTCGCGACCGTTACATCATGAAGCCTGAAGTGAAGAGTCTGGCGAGCGAACCTCCTGAATTTCCGAAGATGTTGCCTGTGTTTGAGACAATAGCCGCATTGTTAGAAGCAATATCGTCAAAACAACTGAGATTGATTTTGGTTTGCAGCAGCAGGAAATATCAACAGGATTTACCTGTTGCATAGTCTATGCATCGGTTTTCGCTGCACCTGCAGTTCGCGTTTGCCGTTCTGTCTGTGGTTTCGCTGTTGCTTGCCGGTTGTGGCAGGGCGACTAGAGGTGATGAGCTAGGGCAAGCATTTGTGGCGCCGGCTACGCTCAACCTTCGTCGGGAGATTGCTCAAAAGAATGGCAATGTGGCGACCTTAAAGCATGGCGAACGCGTCAGCATCATTGACGTGCGTCGACGCTTTGTCAAAATTCGCACAAGCAATGGAGTCGAAGGCTGGGTTGATTCGCTTCAGCTGCTCAGCACTGAACAGATGGATGAGATCAACCGCGATGCCAAGTCGGCGCTCGCGCTACCCTCTGAAGGCAAGGCATCAGTTTTCGAAGCATTGAACGTCCATATTCAACCAAGCCGCCTGTCGCCTGCGTTTGCTCGCATTGAGGAAGGTGCTTATGTGGACGTGCTGGCCCACAAGCTTAACCCCAAGGCAGCGGAGTTGCCGAAAGCTCCCCAGTTGATCCAGGAGCGGCCGCAGCCCTCAAGGCGTTCTCGCAAAGAGCGAGGAGCAAGGGACCCAAAGCTCCCGCCGCGACCAGCGCCACCCAAGCCGCCGACTAACTGGCAGGAGCTTTCAGGCCAAGGCGCGGCTATCTCCGACACTCGCGCCGGCAAAGTAAACCGCCCGGGGCAGGAAGCGGTCCAACGCAAGAACACCGATACCCAAAAGCCTGCCGCAATGGAAGACTGGACGCTGATACGCACCAAGAATAATGAGAGCGGCTGGGTGCTGTCTCGCAATCTCGTAATGGCAATTCCGGATGAAGTGGCCCAATACGCAGAAGGAAAACACATCACCTCGTACTTCGATTTGGGATTGGTTCAAGACGAGGAGAAAGGGCCCAAGCATAACTGGCTATGGACAACCTCTTCCGGTCAATTTCCATACGACTTCAATGCCTGGCGGGTCTTTCTATGGAATCGCCATAGGCACCGCTACGAGACGTCCTACCGCCAGCGAGATTTGGAAGGCTACTATCCTGTGAAACTGGATGCCGTTGACGCGAACACGTACGGGCGCACATTTCATCTGCTGACCAAGGACGACGATGGCAAGTTTCGCGACCGTACTTACATTTTCGACGGCACGCGCGTGCATCTGTTGACCACAGAAGACGCATTGCCTGAAGGAAAGCCGAGGGCAACGTCTGCTGCTAAATCACTAGACCCGGGCAGACTGGAAAAAGGAAAGCCGACTGGGGGAAGCTGGTTTTCACGGCAATGGCAGTCGATCCATGCACGCTTTTCACGACCTGCCGCGACTCACTAAACCTCTTCGATCTTGCCCTCGAGTTCCACGCGATCCATCGCCAGAAACTGCTTTACATGCGGATGATCGCTTTTTTCCAGGTCTGCAACCGGACCGAAGAAGATCGCCTCTCCTTTGTATAGGAAAACAACCGTGTCCGCCACCTTGCGCATCAGGTCCAAATCGTGTGTCACAACCACAGAAGTTAGGCTCAGCTTGGCTTTCAGGTTCAACATCAGGTTGCCCAAGTCATCCGACATGATCGGGTCAACCATCGTAGTGGGCTCATCGTAGAGAATGCACTCGGGTTGCGCAGCCAGAGCTCGGGCAATGGCCACAGCACGCTTATAGCCCGTTGAAAGGTCATTCGGCAGCGAGTCCTTGTAAGCCGACAGCTCAACCATCTTCAGCAGGCCGTCCACTACCTCTTCCTTGTTGTCTTGGTTGTAGTCGTCGCGAAGTTCCAGAGAGAACAAGATGTTTTCGCCGACAGTCAGTGAATCAAACAAGGCACCCGACTGAAACACCATTGTTACCTTGCGGCGGACTAGGCTCAGCTCCTGTTCAGGCAAGTCGGTTATGTCGGTATTGGCAACGATCACACGCCCCGCATCAGGCCTCATGAAGCCCATAATGTGCTGCAGGGTTACAGATTTCCCTACGCCGCTTCGCCCGATAATGGCGAGCGTTTGGCCGGCATCGACGTGGAAGCTGACGTCCTTCAACACGGGACGGTTGAAGCTCTTATCCACGTGCGTAAATTCGATGTAGTGGCTGTTATTAGGCGTATCTGCCAAGTGTAAAGTCCTCTTTTGACCTTAATCAGATGCCATCATCTGACATTGTCGCGTTGCCACCGTATCCAGTCCGCGGGGGTGTTCACATTGGCTACGGCTGCATTCACATGCAAGAACTCGGCTCCTATCTCTTGCACGAAACGGGTCAGCTTCAACTGCCCGGCGTTTAAAGCCGCTCGTATGGCGGTCAGGCATTGCGCCCGATACACAGCAAGAAGCGGGTGCTGTCTTCCATTCGCGTCAGAGGCGATTACACACAACGCAGATGAGTGCCGGGCATGCTGGAGCAGGCGGCCAAGCACATCTGCGTCAATGCCCGGCATGTCACATCCCACAATCAAATTCAGTTCTGCAGCAGTATTGGACAGCGCTGTTTCAACGCCTGCCATCGGGCCAGCATGGGGACGGAGATCACCCAGACAAGGCCATGGCAAGTTACGAAACTTTTCTGGTTGCCCAACCAGCATCACAGGGTCGGCAACTGTTTCCAAAGTTCTTGCGATGATGGCTACAAGAGGCTCGCCATCGACGGGCAGAAGTGCTTTATCCTGGCCCATTCGCGAACTTTGGCCGCCGGTCAGCACAAAGCCGGCCGCACTCATAGGGAGATGGTAGCACCAGGATCACATAATTCACGGTATAATGCCTTCGAACAAGAACAACCGCATATGTTCGCGACGTTATAGCTGTCTGCCTTTCGCTTCATGTTGCGCCTCCCCCAACGCACGTTGCTTTCCCTTTCGCTCACGTTGACCTGTTTAGGCGCAACTCGGCCCGCTTCAGTACCCCCTCCGCGCTTGGAGGCGATTCGGTTCTGGTCTTTCGGTGACGTCACTCGTATCGCGATTCAAACTCAGGGCAGCTACCGCCTGACAACCGACGCAATTGCCAAGCCCAGCCGACTTTATTTCGACCTGACCGGGCTTCGTCCGCCGGTCAGCGCTCATCGGGGCGTACAGATGATTCAAGTGGATGATAAGCGGTTAAAGCAGATTCGCATTGCCGAAGTAAGTCCCGGGAAGACTCGCGTTGTCCTTGACCTGGTCGGACCGGTCGAAGTCGTTTCGTCTCAGCTGGTTAATCCAGATCGGCTGATGATTGAACTGCGTCCCAAACGAAGTCCGTTGCCTCCGGTTACCTTAGCTCGCGCTAACGCTCCGTCACTCACAGTGCCTCGCCTATCCACACCTCGGCTTGGATTGACGGATCTTGTTGAGGCCTCGCAAGCGTTGCCGGTTGAAACTATCTCTACGCCCCCGGATGCTCAACTAACGCTGATTGAGCCCCCGCCCCTAGCCGTGCCCGTCCCCACCAGGCTTGCCGCAGCATCCCGCAAAACGCCGCTGGTGACCAACCCGGCGGCGCTCACGGCTCTACATCCTTTGGCGGTTACCCGCGATAGCAAGAACGCCGGTGGTGCAGCGCCTGCGGCACGCACCCGAGATAATGATCAATCGCTGGTACGCGTATTCGGGCTGAAATTAGGGAAGGTGGTCATCGATGCCGGTCACGGTGGCCACGATACCGGCACCATTGGCCCCGATGGTTTGGAGGAGAAAGAGCTGGTGCTGGACGTTGCGCTGCGGCTAGGCCGTCTGATTACCCAACGTCTTGGCGCAGAAGTGATCTACACTCGCCCGGACGATACCTTCATACCGTTGGAGCAGCGCACGCGAATCGCAAACAATGAGAAGGCTGATCTGTTCCTTTCCATTCATGCAAACTCCTCGCCTGAGCCCAGCGCAACAGGGGTAGAAACATACTTCTTCAACTTCACTAACGATCGCCACAGCGTTGACCTGGCCACCCGTGAGAATGCTGCGTCGGCCAGTTCCATTTCAGATCTGGGAGATCTGCTACACCGGGCCGTTCTGCAAGCCAAGCTTGAAGAGTCGCGCGAGTTTGCGCAGCAGGTGCAATCCGCTTTGTGGGCGTCGTCGGTTAAGGTGAACAATCCATCGCGAGACCGCGGCGTGCGGCAGGCCCCGTTTGTCGTTCTGATTGGCGCCACAATGCCTTCGATCCTTGCTGAGATTGGTTTTGTCTCCAATCCGCACGATGAGAATGCGCTCCGCACCGGCGATACGCGACAGAAGATCGCTGAGGCTCTGTATAAAGGCATAGCGCAGTATGCAAACTCGCTCAGTCATATGCAAATGGCGCGAGCGGGTTCCCAGTAGCTGGTCGCGCTGAGTTTGCGGTGTTGCGTTCTCGGCAGATGCCGCGCTTGCTGCGTCTAATAAATTCCACCAGATGCTTGGTGTGTTCGGATGGAAGATCGGCCTCGATCCGCTCTAGTGCCTGCTCCTGGCGTAAACCAGACCGGTATAGCAGCCGATATGCTGCTTTCAGGCAGCTGATTTCCTCACGGCCGAACCCGGCGCGCTTTAGTCCGACCAGATTTAATCCGCGGGCGACTACATTGAAATCGGTGTAAAGGAAGAACGGCGGCAGGTCGCTATTCACGCGGGTATTACCTCCCACCATTGCCAGGCGCCCAATGCGGGTATGTTGATGCACCACGACGCCCCCGGAGATGAATGCCTCGTTCTCTATCTCGACGTGGCCGGCAATCAAAGCGCAGCTTGCAATCGTGATGCGGTCGCCCAGGACGCAGTTATGCGCAATGTGGCCCGAGGTCATGACGTAGTTTGCATCTCCGATGCGCGTGATTGACTCAGGCTGTGTGCCGCGGGAGATTGTGTAGTGCTCGCGAATCTTGTTTCCGTTTCCGATTGTCAGGTAGCTGCGAGCACCCGTGAAAGCCTTATCAAGCGGGTCGGTTCCCAGTACGGTGCCAGCTGAGATCTCATTACCTTCGCCCAGCGTGGTCCAGCGTTTCAGATAGACGTACGGCTCCAGTAGACAACCGGCACCTAGCGTGACATCTTCCTCAATTACACAGTAGTCGCTAATTCGACAGCGTGGCCCTATGACTGCGCCATCGTGAATGCGAGCAGTCGGCGACACAGTAGCCGAAGGATCGATCGCCATAACTCATGCTAAGTATGTGTCATGGCTTCCCTGACCGTGGCGGAAATTGCCCGTTTCTGCCAGACAGATTTTGAGGGAGATGGGCAATTTGAAATAGCTGGAGCAAACTCACTCGACGAGGCCGGCCCGCATGATCTCTCCTTCGTTGCCAACGCAAAAGCACAGGCGTCCGCAGCCACCTCTCGCGCTGGTTGCTTGATTGTTCAATCTGATTTCTCGGACGTTAGCGGAGCGAATCTTATTCGCGTATCTGACCCGCGTTCTACTTTTGCGCGCGTGCTCACACAGCTTTACCCGTCCTCCTCGCAGCAGCCTGCGATACATCCGACAGCCATCATTGATCGCAGTGCCACGGTGGCGAGGGACGCCTACATTGGACCTTACGTCACCATCGGCCGTAATGTGTCGATAGGCTCAGGCTGTTCGGTTGGAAGTCATTGCATCATCGAAGACTCCGTGACTATTGGTCCGAACACGACCCTCCACCCGCGCGTGACGGTATATCACGGCGTGGAGATCCGTGCGCGTTGCGTTCTTCATTCCGGCTGCGTTCTGGGCGCGGACGGGTTTGGATTTGCTCGCACTGCCGAGGGCTACCAGAAATTCCCGCAGGTAGGAATCGTCGTGATCGAAGACGATGTCGAAATTGGTGCCAACACGTGCATTGACCGCGCGGCACTGGGTCGAACCGTGATTGGCAAGGGAACCAAGCTCGATAATCTTGTGCACGTTGCGCACAATGTTCGCCTCGGCAGGGATGTTGTCGTGGCAGCGCAGACCGGGTTCTCAGGCGGAGTTACAGTCGGCGACGGGGTGGTCATCGGTGGTCAGGTAGGAATCGCAGATGGAGCACGGATCGACAGCAGGGCCGTGTTGGGCGCACAAAGCGGCATTGTCACAAAGCAGCACATTAGAGCTGGCGAGCCAGTCTGGGGTACGCCGGCAAGACCGTTGCGGCAGCACCTAAAAGGCTTGGCTCACGTGGCACGGCTTGGCGAATATCGACAGGTTCTTAAGCGGTTAGAAGATCGCTTGGAAAACTTGGAGGAAAAGGAACGGAAGGGAGCAAACTCCTAACCAAACGCACGACACACTTGCTTAGGAGGACAAATGGACCTTCAGAGTTCCTAGAGACTAGTGATGGTTTGTCGAAGTGGAGAAGCGAGGACTTAACTCACTGCTTTCTAGAAGCTGATTAGCGCGTAAAACCATAGCTTGTATTTTCTGCAAATGCGTACAGACAAGTTCGTCCGACGAAGTTATCTCCAGGTAATAAGCTAACGTTTCGATTACGTCGAGAGGCTGCCGCAACTCATGAAGCAACTCGTTTAGGGGAGTGTACTGCGTCTCTGCTTTACGGTTACACCGTAAATCTCCATACCCAGGAGAAACATCCTGGGTTGAAGCAGCTGTTTTTCTTTGAACGTTGTGCATTGGGCGGGCAAGGCCGAAGACGCCGACCACTTGGTCACGCTATCTCCGACCGTTTGATTTTCAACCCCTTCAACCGGAGAGTCAATAGGTGTTTATGCCTGCCTGCCAGAGCCGGTTTTACTACGAGGGCCGCAGGTAACGGTACCGCAGTTTGTGCTATTCTCATGACGTATCGAGGATCTGGGCGCAAGCACAGAACACGCGTACAAACAGCAACAAGGGCCTGTGGCGCAGTTGGGAGCGCGCTTCCATGGCATGGAAGAGGTCGACGGTTCGAACCCGTCCAGGTCCACCACTACTTAGAACGCCAGAAAACTACTATTCCGTTTCCTCTCCAGCGGACCTGCGTAATTCAGCCAAGATTCCGAGCTTCAAAATACGTATCTTCACACCCGTCGTAGATGTACATTTTCTACCTGATGTTTATGGCCCTTCTCTAAAATGAGGTGTGCTCGTTCGCGAGTAGGCCGTATATTCTCGCGCAAGTTTTGCAGGTTGATGGATGTCCAGATTCCTTCTGCTGTTGCAATTGCCTCGCCTTCACTCAAGCCTGCATAACGGTGGAAGTATGAGAGCCGGTTTTGAAAAACAGTATCCCGCAAGCGGAGAAACCGCTGGACGTACCAGCGCTGCACTGTCTCTTCATCGGCGTCGATGTAAATAGAAAAGTCGAAGAAGTCTGATACGAAAACGCGCAGAGAGTCGCGTTCCTCAGTTGGTGACTGCAGCACATTCAGGCCTTCCAGGATCAGAATGTCGGGTTGCTCGACCGTTTGCTGCTGATCAGGAACTATGTCGTATAGCAGATGGGAGTAAACGGGCGCAGACACTTTCTGTACGCCTGCTTTCACGTCGGCCAAGAAGCGCAGGAGACGCCGGAGATTGTAGCTTTCAGGAAAGCCTTTGCGCTTCATTAGGCCGCGCTGCTGCAAAACATGATTGGGGTACAGAAAGCCATCGGTAGTAATTAGGTCTACCCGCGGATGATCGGGCCAGCGCGCTAGTGACGCCCGCAGGACACGCGAGAAGGTACTCTTGCCGACTGCCACGCTTCCTGCGATCCCAATGATGTACGGCACCTTCTGTGGCGCTGGAGCCCCCATGAACTCCCGGCGGGCGTCATAAAGGTGCTGGACCGCTGCAACGTGCAAATTGAGATAGCGGGAGAGTGGAACATAGATGTCTTCCACCTCACCCAGTGAGACTCGATCGTTGATTCCGCGAAGGCTTACCAAGTCTTCCTCGCTGAGCAGCATGGGTGTTTGCGCGCGTAAGGCTTTCCATTGCTGCCGGTCGAACTTAAGGTAGCGACTAATAGATGTTGACGAGATACTTGTGCTGACCGTCACGCGTTGGCCTTCTTTGCCCGCCTCTAATTTATGCGGGCAGACTTACGGAAGAAGATGATGTGTTGCCACGGTAGCGTGTCCACTACCTTTTCAAACTGATACCCTTCAGGTAAGACCTCTGCCTTCACTTCGGAGACACTCATCTTATGTTCCTGACGGATGGGCACACTCGGATCTTCCTTTCGAAATTCCAGCAGCACAAGCTCTCCGGTAGGTTTCAATGCGTCTCTGATTCCATCAAGCATGCGCTGCGGACGCGACAGTTCATGGTAGACGTCGACCAGAACAACCATGTCCAGCAGCTCATGAGGAAGCTTGGGGTCGGATTCGGTCCCCAGCACTGTCTTCACATTGGTGATTTTCTGCGCCGCGAGACTTTTTTTCAATCTTTCGATCATCTCAGGCTGAATGTCGTTGGCAAACACCGTGCCGCCGGGCAGCACTCGCTTGGCAATACGAATGCTGTAGAAGCCGGTGCCGGCACCAACGTCGCCGACAAACATCCCGGGTTTCAGGTTCAAGGCTGCCAGCGCTTTCTCCGGCTGCTCCTCACTCCCTCGCTCCTCGCGGTCAAGCCAGTCAGCGCCGCCCATGCCCATTACTGGAGCGATCCGCCGTCCAGTAGCCGGATGCACAGCCTGCGCCAGCGCGTCCCCGCTACCGCCGATGTTGATCGTCAACAGGACGACACAAGTAAACCAAGCCCTCGTGCAATTCAACGAGCGTTTCCGTGTGCTCTGTTTCGTTCCAGTCATATCACCATTTATGTTCTGCTCTGCTTGACCTTCTTATTGGCCGATGCGTATGCACACGGATTTGACTCCGCTCTTTCTATCATCAATGCTGGCGTTCAGAGCTCAGAAGATGGTCCCATCGTTCCACCCAGCTTTCGTTTTATGCCTGGCGACGACCTCCATGGGACGTTTCAGATTGCCGGCTTCGCTATCAAGCAGAGCGGCGAACAGACAAGAAGCATCTCGTTGAAGTACTCGGCCACCATCGAAGATGGAAGTGGACGGCCGTATACAGAGCCGGTTACTGGAGCCATCGAGACCGAACTGAGTAATGAAGACAAGAGCTGGACCCCTAAACGCCGTATATCCTTCGCACTGCCTTCGTTTCTCGCTTCCGGAAAGGCACAACTTCGTATCCAGGTCAACGACGCGATAGCAAATACGGCTGTGACTAAGACGGTACCGTTCACTGTCGGAGGAGTTACGGTAATTCCGGCAGACTCGGTCTCCATACAACACCTGCAATTTCTTCGAGGCGAAAACGATCGTGAGGCTCTAGACCTGCCTGCCTATAGCCCGGGTGATCCTGTTTTCGCTAGGTTCGAGATCGTCAACTTTAGAACGGAAGCCCAGAATGCGTACCATGTCGTTTACGATTTGCTGGTTCTGCGCCCGGACGGCAAGCCGTTCATTCAACAGCCGCACGCCGCCGAACTGACCGGAGATGGTTTTTATCCCGCCCAGTTTCTCCCCGGTACCCTGCAGCTGACTACCTCAAGATCCAGTACTAAGGGGAGCTATCTGGTTAATCTGACTGTGCACGACCTAATCGCTAAGACTACTTACGGGATGAAGTCAGCCTTCACTCTCGAGTAACTTGCCGTTCTGTAAATCGACAGAGGGCTCCTACCCCTTGCTCGAAGATCTCCGGATCGGTGAGCAGGCTGATTACACAATGAGAGTCGGGTAGATCGAAGAGGTAGCCGGGCTGGACGATCACTTCTTCTTCGTCAAGCAACTTTGAGGGCTGATCGCAACCATGATCGATGCTGGGAAGCCTGATAATTGCCGACCATCCGCCGTCCAAATGCAAACGGGTCGCCGCTGAGCCGGCAAGCAGTTGGTCAAGACACTTCAGGTTGGCTTCGATTCGTTCTTGGATAGTACGCTGGAAGATCTCGCCAGCGCTGAGGAGGGATACCAGCGCATTTTGAACAGGCGTGCTCACCGAGAGATAAGTGTCGCAAAGAACCTCAAGACGCTCACGCGCGGCGTGCCGATCGGCCTCCGGTCCGTTCATCGCAATCCAACCAAGCTTTAATTGCGGCATTCCGGCCACTTTCGAAAGGCCGTTAAGAGAAAAGCTCAGCACGTCTTCGA
>CAXTWQ010000091.1:12730-22776 GCA_964248065.1 uncultured Bryobacteraceae bacterium
ATGTCGAGTCGTTGCGCGATAGCGTAATCGGAGAACACCTCATCGGAAATGATCGGAATGTGCGCCGCACGCGCGATTGTCACTAGTTCCTCACGCTCGCTGCGCGCGAGAAAAGTGCCGGTCGGGTTATTTGGATTAACCGTGACAATAGCACGCGTCCGAGCGGATATGCCGTGACGCAGAGTATCGAAATCGATGTACCAGGCACCGTCATATTGCATTCGATAAGCAACGGTTTTGACGCACTCGGCAGAAGCAAGATACTCAAAGAGCGGATAAGAGGGGGAGGGAATCAGCACCTCATCCCCGGGGTCGCAGAGCAGCTTGAAAAGAATTGCATAAGCTTCGCTAGTGCTTGCGGTTAACACGATTTGCTCATGGCTAACTTGAATCCGGCGACGTGCATAATAGTTTGCAATGGCTTCCCGCGCTGACTCCGTGCCGAAAGGATGCGGGTCGTAAGTAAAGCTGGATATAGATGCGAAAGCGTCGCGGATCAAGTCTTGCGGATAGTTATTGAACGCATGAGTTGGGTTAGAAGTTGTTAAATCAAGAAGCGTTGCACCGGCTCTCCGTAGAGCTGTGACTTGCTGGGTGTATAAGTTTGAGGAGATCGGGTGGGGAATGCGATGGGAGAACCGGGGCAAGTCAAAATTGTACGCCGAAGCGCGCAACCAAGGATAAATCGCGCGCTTCGGTTGAGTGCCGGATGCCCAGTCCAGCACTCCCGTCGCGTCCGCCTGAATAAAGCTGCTTTCCGAGCCGCACCGGTGCCCATCCGTTGTGACTATTGCGTGTGCCCGCACGCAGGAGAACAGCTTCAGCGAACGCGAAGCTCAAGAGCGTGTAAATTATTGCCACAGCGCATGACCAAGGACTAATCATGCGCTGCGGCGGAGTGCTGGATGCCCAGTCCGGCACTCCTTTCACGTCCGCTCGATGAGACTGCATCCAAACTGCAGCGGTCCCCCAACCGTTGCAGCCAACGCGTGTGCCCGCACGCGGGATGACAACTCTCAGCGAACGTGAAAACTCACATTCGTCGGTTTTCCATGGTTCGGAACCACCACAAAAACCGTACGTTGCACACAAGAGCCTCCGTCCAATACGAAAGACGGCTCCAGCACTTGTGATTCGAACTTTTCGATCTCATCAACAGTCGTGGGCGCCTTCAACGAGCCGAGCAGTTGCTGGCTTGTCAGTGAAGCAAAGGCAATCGCAGTTGCCCAGTTACCTGGAATCGCATACTTTGAGGCACTGACGACCGAGAACACTCCGGTAACCGTGCTCAAACTCAAAGACAAAATATTGATCGGACTGCGTGCTTGGTTTTTCAGGATTGCAGCAAGGATTAGCTGCCGTCCTATAGGTCGAAGATCGGGATAAGAAGCCGAGAGCGACTGGTAAATCCTGCTACTGATCACGGTCTGCTTCAATTCCGTGAGATTGCAGATGTTGGTGTCGAAAGCGCCAGTGCTTTTCGGCAGCGATCCAAAATTTGCTTTGAGGAGATCTGACGGAACCGGCGTACCGGTCACCTCAAATGTTGCCTGGCCATAGCCGAGGCCGCTGAACAGGGCCATCCCAAGCGTGGCTGCAACAACAACCTTCATCAGATCTCCTTGTTCTAAGGGGTCATCGCTACCTTCGTTCGCCTGACCCGCAACAAGGTTTAACTTGCGGCTGTTTTAGCGAGCTTCCTAAAACAGAGGTAAGTTACTGACTGCGCTGGAGATAGATTTTTTTCTGAATCTGTGACCTTCGCTCGCGGCTTGACGAATCATGCTGCCTAGGCGCGTTTCGCATTTGAGAAAATGCGCTTGAGCAAATCGATTGCGCGGTCGACGTCTGACTCAGTCAGGATATAAGGCGGCAGAAAACGCAGAACCGTGTCGTGAGTGCAATTGAACAGAATGCCCTCTCTCATTCCATCCAGCACAAGCTGTTTGCAAGGAAAATCAATTTCGACGCCGATCATAAGGCCTTGGCCCCGCACGTCTCTGATGAATGAAAAGTGGTGCATCAGCTCGGTAAGGCGCATCCGAAAGTAGCCACCGACGGAGTTGATGGAAGGCAGCAACTCATCTAGTATGTCGAAGAACTCCAACGCCACCCGGCAAGCGAGCGGACCTCCGCCATAAGTTGTGCCGTGCATGCCAGGCTTGATGGTTGCCGCGGCTTTTTCGTTTGCGATAACGACTCCGAGCGGCAATCCGCAAGCCATTGGTTTGGCAGCGATGACGATATCAGGAAGCAGCACTGGGTCAAGCAATTGATAAGCAAAGTAAGCACCCGGACGTCCAACACCACACTGAATCTCGTCGAATACCAAAAGAGCGTCATACTTATCGGCAAGCTCACGAGCTTTGCGGGCAAAGGGTTCCGAAACAGGATGGATGCCACCCTCGCCTTGGATGAATTCAAGAACGATGCCACTTGTCCGCTCGCTAACGGCAGCCTCTAACGCCGCAACATCATTGCCACGCACAAACCGTGCACCTGGCAGAAGCGGCTCAAAATCTGCACGATACTTAGGCTGCCCGGTAATAGAAATTGCGCCTAGAGTACGGCCATGAAAAGAATTCTCAAGCGAAACGATCTCAAATTTGTCGCTGCTGATTGCGTGGCCGTGCGAACGAGTCATCTTCAACGCACCCTCCATGGCTTCGGCGCCGGAGTTACAGAAGAAGCTGCGCTCCAAGCCACTCGCACGCGCGAGACGCTCGGCCAAACGGCCTTGGTACTCGTGGTAGTACAAGTTGGAGCTGTGAATCAGCAAACCCGCTTGCTGCCGGATAATCTTCGTGATCCGGGGGTGGGCGTGACCGAGTGAGTTAACGCCGATGCCGCTGATCAGGTCGAGATAACGATTGCCTTCCAGATCGTAGACATAGCAGCCTTTTCCGCGGTGAAGAGCAAGCGGATACCGGGCATAGTTCTGAAGCAGATAAGCTTCCTCTAGCTCCTTGATCTGATCGAATGAGATGGATGGCGCCTCCAACTCAGGAGGCGGAATGGCTGACATCTTCTCATTCTAGTGAGAGCACCGGCTTTTCGATGAGCAGCGGTAAGCTGCGGAACAGCCGCTATATGAAACATGTTCTGCTGGCGCTACTTGCCTTCACCCTTGCACCGTTAGCAGAGGCGCAACTTGCGGACCGCCTTCGTGCTATCGCCGCTGAAGCGCATGGCAAAGTAGGAGTAGCCTGCTCGTTGCCAGGTACTTCGCTTGACTGCGAAGTGAATGCCGCGGCTAGGTTGCCGATGCAGTCCGTTTACAAATTGCCGATTGCCATGGCTGTTCTGTCTGCTGTTGAGCAAGGCCGTTTCCATCTGTCCCGGGAGATCCCTTTTCGTACGACAGATCTCATCTCACCGGGCCAACACAGTCCATTGAGAGACCAGCATCCAAACGCTGGAGTAGATGTGCCGCTTGAGACGCTATTGCGGTTGGCTGTATCCGAAAGTGATGGTATTGCTTCTGATATCCTGCTGCGGACCCTGGGTGGTCCATCGGTAACCGATGCCTATATCAAGCATCTCGGGATTACCGGAATCCGCATTGCTGACACCGAGAAGACGCTGGGAGTGCATGTGAGCGCTCAGTATAGGAACTATGCGGAGGCAAGATCACTCGTAGCACTTCTGCGTCGTTTGGCCGATCACTCTCCCCTGAACGCAGAGCACACACGAATGCTTCTTGGCTGGATGACGCAAACGGAAACCGGTCAGCATCGGATCAGGGCTCTCCTACCTGCCGGGACGATTGTTGCGCACAAGACCGGAACTTCAGGCACGGACGGCGGCATAACGCATGCAACCAACGATATTGGCCTCATCACAATGGAGGATCGCCGGACGCTCGCGGTAGCTGTGCTCGTCAGCGATTCGCCAGAGCCTGAGCAAGTTCGAGAATCAGTTATCGCTCGTATCTCGTTAGAGATCTGGAAGGCGGCTAGTGCCCACTTGTAATGCAAGCGCATCCCAGCTTCTTGTACCAGAGCAGTTGTACTTCGTCCGGCAACTCAGGATAGGCAAAACGGTTTACGGCACCCAAGGTACAGCCCTGCCGAGCGTAGAACCGGCATGCTTCTACGTTGGTATTCTGAGTCTCAATTTTCATAAGTCGGCATTGCCTTTCTATGGCCCAAGACTCGGCAGCGTGGAACAGTGCTGAACCAGTGCCACGACCACGCAATGAAGGTTGTACCCGGATGTCCCATAACAACGCGAGATCACTGCGTCCCTCCAGCATTGAAGCGTCAAGACAATCGAAGGCAATGACTGCACCTCCCACGCGCCGACCCTCTGAGCGTGCAACGATCAATCCCCAGCGACTTACGTCGAAACGCTTCGTCCAATCTGCAGGTGAGTTTCCAGGGAGTGAGTCATAGTTCTTCTCCTTGGGGACGTCTACCACTTGCTCACGCAGGAGCAGTCCGCCACGGCCGTTGTTGATGGGAACAGCTTCCAGTATTCGCCGCACACTGAAGGCGATCGAAACTTCCCCGTATTCATGAAGGGATTGGATCGGCTCTTCACAGATTTCGACGTTCTCTGACATTCCGGCGAAGCGCTTAGTGTGGCGCAATAAGCCGAAGTCCGAGATCGCGTAGCTGCCGGTCGGTTGCGGGTGAGGGAGCCTCGCACATAAGGTCAGTTCCCTTCGCGGTCTTGGGGAACGGAATGACCTCGCGAATCGATTGCTCACCCGCAAGAATCATGATCAGCCGATCAAGCCCTAACGCGATTCCGCCATGAGGTGGAGCGCCATATTCGAGTGCCTCGAGTAGAAAGCCAAACCGATTCTTTGCTTCCTCCTCGCTGAATCCAAGCGCAGCGAAAACTTTGGACTGCACATCACGCCGGTGAATACGAATCGAACCCGATCCGAGCTCAACACCATTCAGAACCAAGTCGTAGGACTTAGCGCGGCAGTGTGCCGGGTCGTTCGTAAGCTTTTCGAGATCGTCATCATGAACAGACGTAAAAGGGTGGTGCGCTGCGCTCCAACGACTATCCTCCTCATTCCATTCGAACATCGGAAAATCAACAACCCAGAGAAATTTGAACACTTGTGGGTCAAACAGTTTATGACGGTCGCTGTATTTCTGCGCAATCAGGAGCCGCAGCTGGCCGCACGCCAGCAACACGGTATGGTCAGGCAGTGCTCCCTTTTTCTCACCTGCCCAAGCAACCAGAATCAGCAGATCGCCTTCAGCTAGGCTAACGCGTTCGCGGAGGCGTATCATCTGTTCCGGGTAGTCGCGATCGAGGCGTTTGGTGTCGTCGTAAACGCGAAGTCCCCGCTCCTGTCCCAACGCTTTCAGCTCGTCGCGCTCCTTCCTGCTCAGGGCACCGACACTTGGAATATGAATCGCTACCAGAGGCAGGCCATCGCTAGTAAGTCCAGCACCTTCAAAAAGATCGTCGACACAGTAGAACGGCGGTAGGCGCAGGTCAGGCTTATCGCTGCCGTAGCTTCGCATAGCTACTTCGTACGTGACGCGTGGAATGGTCTTCTCGACAGATACACCGGCGGACTTACACACGTTCCAAATAAGCGGTTCTATCATCTGATAGATTTGCTCCTCTTGCGGGAACGACATTTCAATATCGATCTGAGTAAACTCGGGCTGACGATCAGCACGCAAGTCCTCATCGCGGAAGCAGCGGACAATTTGGAAGTAGCGTTCGTAACCGCTGACCATCAGCAGCTGCTTGAAGATCTGCGGAGATTGGGGCAGGGCATAGAAATTGCCGGGCTGTACGCGGCTGGGAACCAGATAGTCGCGCGCCCCCTCAGGAGTTGAGCGCGTCATAAATGGCGTTTCAATCTCCAGAAAGCCCTGCTGATACAGCGCCTGCCGGATAGCGAAAGTGATTTTCGAGCGCAGGATAATATTGCGCTGCATTCGCGGCCGCCGCAGGTCAATATAGCGGTACTTGAGCCGCATCTCTTCCTTAACATCGACGTTATCTTCGAGCGGGAATGGCGGAGTCCGCGAGGTGTTCAATATCCACAGTTGATCCACTGCGACCTCAACCTCACCGGTGGCGATTGCCGGATTGATAGTTTCCGGATCGCGCAGGACAACCACTCCGCTGGCGGCAATCACATACTCAGAACTCAACTCCTGTGCGCGCTGATGTGCAGCAGGATTCTTGCTCTCATCGAAAACCAATTGAGTGATGCCGTCCCGATCGCGCAAGTGAATAAAAATGAGGCCGCCGAAGTCACGGCGACGGTGCACCCAGCCCATGAGTAGAACTGACTGGCCCACGTCGTTGGTGCGCAATTCACCGCAGCTGTGTGTGCGGCGCATCTCGCCGAGAAAGTCGAGTTGGATGTCAGACATGTTGGCCCAAGTATTCAAGCAGCTTCTGGCGATTGTAAGTATATTGTTCGCCGGAACTCATCTCCTTCAGCGAGTAAGACTGCGTCAGAATTTCGTTTTCTCCTACAATCAAGGTGAACCGTGCAGCCAGCTTATTGGCCAGCTCCAGCATACGTTTCAGCTTGCGGTCTGTCCCGAGTTCAACCGAGGCGCCTAGATTTCGGATGTCGCCGGCGAGTGCTGCACAATGACGAAGCGCAGTTTCTCCCATGGGCGCGATATACAGATCCAGAGCTTTCGGCACTAGCGTCTTACCTTCTTCAACGGTCATGACAAGCCGATCTTCACCGATAGAAAATCCGATGCCAGGGGCAGGAACTTTGGAGCCCAGATCTTCGGCCAAGCCATCGTAACGGCCACCGCCGAGAATGGCATTTTGTGCACCCAGCGCGCCATGGGTAATCTCGAACGTGGTGCGGCTGTAGTAGTCGAGTCCGCGAACCAGACGAGGTCTCACGGTATAAGCAATAGAGCGGTCATCCAGGAACTCGCGCACGCGGCGAAAGTGCTCCTGATCTTCAGCGTCCAGGAACGTAAGGATCGACGGCAGTTGGTCAATGAGCGGCTGATCTTCCGGCACCTTGCAATCAAGAACTCGAAGCGGATTCGTAACAGCGCGACGCTGACAATCGGAACAGAGCTGGGGAGCAACGGTTTCTAGTTCTTTCCGCAAAGCATCGTTGTAACGTTTGCGCGACTCACTGTTGCCCACAGAGTTTATGAGTAACTCGAAACCGGAAACTTTAAGTTCAGCAAGTAGAGTTATAGCAAGTTCAATAACTTCGGCGTCTATGGCAGGTGAATCCGAGCCAATGGCTTCTGCGCCGATCTGAAAAAACTGTCGATAGCGACCCTTTTGCGGACGCTCGCGCCGGAACATTGGGCCCATATAGTACAGCTTTTGAACGCCCGGCTGCTGATCTAGGCGATGCTCGATGTAAGCCCGAATCACAGATGCGGTATTCTCCGGCCGCAGGGTGAGTGAGCTGCCATCGCGATTCTCGAAGGTGTACATCTCTTTACTAACGATGTCCGTCTCTTCACCAACGCCACGCGTAAAGAGTGCAGTCTCCTCAACTATCGGAGTGCGGATTTCATGATAGTTGAAGCGGGCGAAGATCCGGCGTGCCGTTGCTTCCACGTGATTCCAGACAAAGCTCGACTCTGGCAGGATGTCGCGCATGCCCTTAACGGTGGTGATCAAGCCTGCTGTTCCTTATAAACGCTGGTCAGTTCGACGTAGTTCTGGCAGTTGCGATCGAAGCGGGCGCGTTCGTCTTCGGTAACTTCCCGACGTACCTTGCCCGGCGTACCCATCACAAGACTATTTGGCGGCACTTGCATCCGTTCGGGCACAAGCGCTCCGGCTGCAATAACCGCGCCTGCTCCGATGCGCGCACCATTCAATACGATGGCGCCAATGCCGATCAGAACATGATCCTCAACGACGCAGCCATGTAGCACGGCCCGGTGTCCCACGGTCACGCGATTGCCGATCAAGCAAGGATAAGTATCGCGCTCGACATGCAGAACCGTATTGTCCTGGATGCTGGTTTCGTTGCCAACCCGGATGTAATTGACGTCTCCGCGTATTGAGACGTTAGGCCAGATGCTGGAACGCTCACCCACATGAACATCGCCAATGACTTGAGCGCTCTCGTGCACGTAAGCAGAAGGAGCAATCAGCGGAGTTACACCGCGATAAGGTCGGACCATGGGTTAATCCGTCATCGTAGCAAGTACGGCGACCTGAAAACGTGCGTTCCGCACCTGCAGTTTAGTGTTGCCCTCTCGCCGGGAATGACTGAAACGAGGCACCACAATTGCTGGACCGGTTGATCAGCAACATCACCTAGATGTCTTATTTTGCGACTGAAAGACTTCAGCCTAGCGGCAGTAGCATACAGAGGATATACGTGATATACGTATATCTATGCAGATATCCAAATGGGGCAATAGCTTGGCCGTCCGTCTTCCCGCTGCAGTAGTTGAAGCGTTAAAACTTAAGGAGGGCGATAACATCGAAATCAGCATTGCGGGCCAGCACCATTTTAAAGTCGCTCGCGATCGCAGCCGTGAGAAAGCTATCGAGGAGTTACGTCGTTTGGCAAGGCCTCTACCAGCAGGATTTAAGTTTGACCGCGAAGAACTGAATGAGCGTTAACTTTCTTGACACAAACGTTCTAGTTTACTCGATAGCTGAAGACGACTCCCGTGCCGAACGGGCAAGAAACTTACTTTCAGAAGGTGGATTATTGTCCGTTCAGGTTTTAAACGAGTTTGTAGCAGTTGCTCGTCGCAGATATAAGATGGATTGGCTTGCAATTCAAAGGGCACTTGCAACTTTCGCGATTCTTTGTCCGCGTCCGGTCTCACTAACGTATAAGACGCATAAGACTGCCGTTCAAATTGCCGAGCAACATGGCTATAGAATCTACGACTCTCTTATTATCGCTGCGGCTCTGGAGTCAGGTTGCGAGACTCTGTACTCGGAAGACCTGCATGATGGCCAGGTAGTCGGAACTTTGACAATCCGCAATCCTTTCAATACATAACGAATCCCCTTAACGAGAAGTAGGGTGCTTCCCGTCGTTGGGACGAGCAATGGCCTTAGATCATAGTCAGACCCGTCCTCGAAGCATCCCAAAAGCCTGATCAAACGTGTTCTGCAGTTCGACATTGTTATACTCATCGCCGCCTTCTACAACCAGCAATGACTTTACTGCCTGACCTGTCACGGACGATTCCCGGTCGCCCAACTGCACTTTGATCCGCAGCATCAGTGCTGCTTCGCGCCCTTGCATCTGCTCCAGAACGCGTGCGGCTTCCAGGCGCACCGGCCCACAAGCGTCGGTAAGCGACCGAAGCAGATGGCATAGCTTATCTTCACGAAGCAGATCCAGACACTGCACTAGCGCAAGCGTGCAAGTAGCGCGAAGGTCAGCCGCTGTATCGACCTCGCTACCCCACACCGGCTCCCATTCTTGATACGACAGGCCGCGAATGAAGGAATCTGACTCAGCAAATTCCAAATCCTTCAAAGCCCCCAGCAATCGCTGTTCTGCCCCAGCACTGAACGTCGCGCTTGACACCCTCTTCGAACAGTTTCGAGTACGCAGCCAGCAGATCCGGGACAAGTGCGTGAATCTGTAAACGGGCCGTAACAGCAGCCGCTTTTGCCACAACGAGGTTTACGTTATCTTTCAGAAGCTTGCGAAGAGCGACAATCGTTTCGGGTGTAGCGCCCGAATCTGACAGCCTCTTGATCTCTTCCCAGTTGCTCCTCAATTTTGCGGCTCGGCACTCAAGGTCAAGTATGTATCGCCGATAGAATCTAAGTAATGCGGAACTGTTTTTTCGGGGTGCTGCTAGCGCTTGTTCTAAGTGGATCAAACAGCTTTTCCGCCAAGACGCCGTTCACCTTTGACGCAATGATGAAGCTGGCTCGGATCGACGACCCGCAGCTTTCTCCCGATGGTAAGACTGTTGCCTTTACCGTCCAGACGATAGATCTGCCAAACAACGCCAAGCCCACGGCGATCTACACGGTGCCGGTTGCGGGTGGCCCTCCGCTTCGAGTGACCCCGGAAGGGACGTCTGCCACACGTCCGCGCTGGAAGCCAGATTCGAAGAGACTGAGTCTTATGT
>CAXTWQ010000092.1:0-22712 GCA_964248065.1 uncultured Bryobacteraceae bacterium
CCGATCGCGGATGGGCCGGTGATCCAGCGCGCCTCTCATCGGGCGCTGCAGGCCGGCATGACGTTGCCGAAGATTCTAGGGTGCGTGCGGGAAATCCGACGCCGCTCCGATATTCCGCTGCTTCTGTTTAGCTACTTGAACCCACTGCTTCGATATGGCTTCGAGCGTTTGGCAAGCGAGGCTTCGACTGCCGGCATCGACGGCGTTCTGTTGACTGATCTCTGCATCGAAGAGGCGCAGTCCTCTGTTGCCCAACTACGCAACTACGGCTTGGATACTGTGTTTCTGGCTGCTCCAACCAGCACCGAACGGCGCCTGCGATTAGTGGCCGAGCAGTCTTCCGGTTTCATCTATCTGGTGTCGCGAACCGGCGTTACAGGCGAGCAGTCTTCACTTTCCGTACAAGCGGCTCCGCTGGTCGAACGCGTGCGCGCACTTACAGATCTTCCGGTCGCAGTCGGTTTTGGCATCAGCACTCCCGGGCAAGTGGCCGAGGTCGCCCAAATCGCCGACGGCATTGTGGTCGGCAGCGCAATTATGAAATTCATTGAAGCAAATGGGGCGCATCCGGCACTCTCTCAACAGCTGCAAACTTTTACCCGGGAGCTCACTGCGCCACTATCAACTTCATGAGTGATTGCTCATTCAATACGCTGGCCGAGTGCCGTGATGCCATTGACGAGATTGACCGCACGCTGCTGCGAGTCCTAAACCAGAGAACGGTGATCGTCGAACGGATTGGCGCTTTAAAGCAGTCGATGAAAATGGCCGTCTACGAGCCCAGGCGCGAGGATGAAGTCTTTGCCAATATCAGAGACAACAACGCCGGTCCGTTGCCACCGGAAGCAGCAAAGAGAATTTTTGAACGCATAATCGATGAAATGCGCAATGTACAGAAACTGAAAATTCAGGAAGGGGACGGCTAAAGCAGCATGTTGGTTGTAATGGAGGAAGGCGCCTCCGAAGCTGAGACCGAGACCGTCATCAGCCGCCTGGTGGAGATGGGCTTTACCGTCCATCGGTCGACGGGCGTTCGCCATACAGTGTTGGGCGGAGTTGGTCCCATGGACGACTTCGATCCGGCTGCTCTGGAGGTTCTGCCAGCAGTGAAAGAGTGCCACCGGATCGTTTCGCCCTACAAGTTGGCCAGCCGGAGCTTCAACCCCGGTGGGACGACGATTCGCATAGGCAATGTTGAAATTGGTGGCTCCAAGGTGGTTACCATGGCTGGGCCGTGCAGCATTGAGACGGCTGATCAGATTGAATCGATTGCTGCGTCGGTTGCAGCCGCTGGTGCGCAGATCATCCGTGGAGGAGCCTTCAAGCCACGCAGTTCCCCTTACGCTTTCCAAGGCTTAGGCGAGGAAGGATTGAAGCTTATTCGAACAGCCGCTGACCGGCACGGTCTGCTGGTAGTCAGCGAAGTAATGGATCAGGTGCAAATTCCGCTACTGCTCCAATACTCCGACATCCTGCAGGTGGGTGCGCGCAACATGCAAAACTTCAACCTGCTCCGCGAGCTTGGCAAAACGCGCAAACCGATTCTCTTAAAGCGTGGAATTGCGGCCACAATAGAGGAGCTTCTGCTTTCGGCCGAGTACATCATGTCGGGCGGCAATTATCAGATCATGTTGTGTGAGCGCGGCATTCGCACCTTCGAGACAAGTACGCGCAATACGATGGATATCTCGGCTATTCCCGTGTTGAAACGCTTGAGCCATTTGCCGGTGATTGCTGACCCCTCGCACGGCACGGGCAAACGCGATTACGTGCTTCCCATGGCTCGTGCCTCGGTAGCTGCCGGTGCTGATGGTCTGATTATTGAAGTGCATCCCGATCCCGATCATGCGGTTAGCGATGGCGCACAGACAATTCGGCCTGAACAGTTCATCGAGATGATGGCGCAGGTTCGGGCTGTTTCCGCAGCTGTTGAACGCAGTGCCTGAATCGGCTGGTCTCATTCGGACATTCGCGATTGTTGGCCCGGGGCTCATTGGTGGCTCTTTCGCCCTGGCTCTGCGGCATGCCGGCTTCCAAGGCAAAATTGTTGGCGTCGGAGCCTCACCTTACGTTGAATGTGCCCTCGATTTAGGAGTTATAAACCAGATCGCGTCGCTTGAGGAAGCGGCTAGGATGGCCGACGTTATTTACCTCTCGGAAACGGTGGATGGGATTACTGAGAGACTACAGCAGCTAAGCTCCATTGTTAGTGCAAAATGTTTTATAACTGACGTAGGCAGTACTAAAAGATCTATCGATCAAACTGCTGCAAGTGTTCTTCCTTGCGGTGCCTTTCTGGGCGGTCATCCCATGGCGGGTAAAGAGAAGCGAGGGGTTGAAAATGCCGAAGCGACTCTCTTCCGGGATCGCCCCTACATTCTGACCTCTCATCCCGAGACGCTTCTTGCTCATGAATTTGTCGGGTGGCTTCAGGCAATCGGGGCCAAGGTGGTTTACCTCGATGCAGATCAACATGACCGGGCTGTTGCCCTCTCCTCACACCTTCCGCAACTACTGTCTACGGCTCTTGCCCTTACTCTTTCCCGGCAGGCAAAATTGCCCATTCAGGGCGTCGCGGGACCGGGGCTCCAGCAGATGACTCGGCTCGCTCGCAGCACTCCGGAGTTATGGTCGAGCATTCTGGCCAGCAATCAGGACGAGGTCAGTACTGCTATTGAAGTGTTTATTCAAACGCTGAATGAACTCCGACTGAATCTGTCAACACCCAAAATCAGTAACTTGTTTGCAGAGGCCGGAGAGTACTCGTACTTACTTACTAAAACAGCCGACTTAGGCCCTGACACTTAGGAGTGTGACACGTACCACTGAATCTACTTTTTGCTGCGTTGCCTGTGGAAAGTCCATATAATCGGGAACACGGTGCACTACGTTGAACTCTCTTGAATCGTCTCTACGGGCTGTCTTGCTGGAATCTCCGGACGTCGTACACATGAACGACCTTCGCCGGTCAACGATACTTTTTGCGCAGGGTCAGGCTGCAGACTCAATCTACTTCATTGAGAATGGTCTGGTTAAGCTTACCCGAACTAACAGTGTCGGCGAACGAATCATTCTCACTGTAAGAGGTGCGAACGACCTGGCAGGCGAGGAACTGCTATCCGGTCCAGACAGCATCTATCAGTCAGAAGCTGAGGTGTTGACTGAACTCAGTGCTGTCCGGATCCCGAAGAAAGCCTTGCAATCGGCTATGGCTCACTCTGCCGAGTGGACCGGTCCATTGATCAACTACTTAGTCCGCTTGAAAGAGAAGCTCGCCAAGAAAGTAGAGTTGCTCTGTCTGCACGATGTTGAGTTTCGGATTGTGTATTATTTAGGCGAATTGAGCTCGCTGGTACGTCCGCTGAGCACGGGTGAGTCTCAGATTCCAATCACGCAGTTAGAGTTGGCTGACCTGATCGGTGCCACTCGTGAAACGACCTCGACAACGCTCAATCAGCTGGAACGGCGAGGGCTGGTAAAGCTATCCCGTCGTATGATGACGGTTCCTTCTCCCGAGCGCCTTCAGGCCGAAACACATAAGAAGAAAGCGCAGGAGACTGGCACCTTGGTTCCGCCTGTAAGTGACCATTCCACACAGTCTCTGCAGCCGTAGGCGCGGCACTCGCAACATACTACTTTCTAGGGAACTCGGCCCCAGTTAGATCCGTTCTCAATCTGGTGAGCCGACAGGTAGGAAGCAAGACACGTCACATAGGCTGGCTTTTGTTGTTGTATGGCCTCTGGAATTTTGTTCCGCAGTGCTATGGGCAGCAGGCAGCGACATTTCACACCCAAGTGAACCATGTTGATGTTACAGCTGTGGTTCACTCGGCAAGTGCGCTTCTGGTTCCGAACCTCATAGCTAAGGATTTCGAGATTCTGGAAGACGGTGTTCCACAAACAATCCGCTCCTTTTCGAGAGAGACGGAGTTGCCCCTTAGCTTAGGATTGCTGGTAGATGCAAGCGGCAGCCAGGATCGATATGTCCATCAACACTATCGCGACGTCGCTACCTTTCTGACGGCAGTCCTCCGTCCGTCCGATCAGGTGTTTGCAGTCTGTTTTTGCAATCATCTACGGCTGGTGAGCGATCTTACTTCGTCGGCATCTTTCATCACCGATGGCCTGCAGCGATTTGCAAAGGGAGCCAGAACAGCTTTTCCGGAGGTCGGGCCACGCGAAGACAGGGACTTAGGTACGGCTCTATACGATGCGATCTACTTCTCTATTCTGGAGGAAATTGCGAGCAACGGTGAACATCGGCGCGCCTTGATCTTGTTCAGTGACGGTGAGGAAAACTCAAGTGAGCACGACTTGTTAGCTGCGGTTGAAGCCGCGCAAAGCAGTGATACCCTACTTTACTGTATTCGCTACACTCCAACTCAGCATGGTGGGTTGAATGCTCGTAACAGATACGGAATACGCGTCTCGAAACACCTTGCTGACCTTACTGGAGGCGCTGACTTTGATGCCCTCTCTACCGATCTGGAAAGCGTGTTCAGGCAAATCGGAAATGAGATTCGAGGAAGTTACCACTTGGGGTATCAATCCACCAACACGCAAGACTCAGGAAAAACATTTCACGTTTTGACAGTCAGATGCAAAATGCCTGGTTTGACTGTTCGAGCAAAAGCGGCTACTACACGCGTTGAAGTTGCGCCTGAGCAAGGGATTTCGCAGCACGAAAATTTTCCTGAGCGCTCATCCAAAGCTAGTAAGCGATTCGTAACATATTGATTCCACTCTTTCCTGTTGCTTGTAGGAAAGACTTTTTGCTAAACTTCCAATCAGATTTTCCGATGCTAGCTGGTTGTACTGCCAGCCCCGCAGATGTAGAGGGGCTTTGGCTCCTGTTCGTTGTGCAGGTGAAGCGTGCATTCACTTGGTATCACCATACAGGAGCTTAGTTGTGAGAGAAAAAGGTGTAGTGAAGTGGTTTAACGCCGCCAAGGGCTATGGATTTATCCAGCGCTCAAACGGTGACGACGTGTTTGTGCATTTTTCAGCGATCCAGATGGGCGGCTACAGGACGCTTGAGGAAGGTGCGGAAGTCGAGTTCGAGGTCAAGCGCGGTCCCAAAGGTCTGCAAGCCGAGAACGTCAATCGCCCCTAAACAGATCAGACCAGTCTATCCGGGTCGCCGTTTGCTCTGTCAGCACGGCGGCCTTTTTCTTTTTACCACTCCGTAATCGCTCGTCTCCTACACTCATAAAGGAATCAGCACACATGCACTATCGAAGGTTAGGGGCAGCAGAAGCACAAATCAGCGAGATAGGATTTGGAGCTTGGGGCATTGGCGGCAAACAGTGGCAAGGCGGAGAAGATTCGGAGTCGCTCCGTGCTCTTCAGAAAGCATTTGAGCTGGGTGTCAACTTTGTTGACACAGCTCTTGCTTATGGTGACGGCCACAGCGAGCAGTTGGTTGGCAAGGTTGTCAACGAGAGCTTTCACCGCATCTATATAGCGACTAAGATCCCGCCCAAAAATCGCATCTGGCCCGCGAATCCGCAGACTCCCATCTCTGAAGTGTTCCCTTACGACTACATCGTTCGCTGCACGGAAGAGAGCTTGCGCAATCTGGGTGTCGAGCAGATCTATTTGCAGCAGTACCATGTCTGGACCGATGCCTGGACCCACACTGACGAGTGGCGTCAAGCCATTTTAGATTTGAAGCGCAGCGGCAAAGTTCGGTATTTCGGCATCTCCGTTACCGAGCACGAACCAGACTCGGCCTTACAGGCTGTTTCGAGCGGGCTTGTCGATGCCGTGCAAGTGATCTACAACATTTTTGATCAGTCAGCCGAGCGCAACCTTTTTCCCCTTTGCGAGGAGAAGAAAATCGGAGTGCTGGCGCGCGTGCCACTGGATGAAGGCGCGCTGACCGGTGACATCAACGAAAACACTCAATTCCAGCCCGGGGAATTTCGCGAGTCTTACTTTCGCGGCGACCGCAAGCGGCAGGTGGTGGAGCATGTGGAGGCGTTGAAGCGCGACATCGGCGACTTTCCTGGCACACTGGCCGAGCTTGCCCTCCGTTTCTGCCTGTCTCAGCGCGTGGTGACTTCGGTCATTCCCGGCATGCGCCGCATGTCGAGCGTTGAAAACAGCTGTCGCGCAACGGCTGCGGCTGGCATGCTCGACAAGGACATGCTGGCCATCTTGAAACGGCATGCCTGGGATCGAAACTTTTATCAGTAAGCTGCTGTTTCAGCCTGCAGTCGATATACTGAGCCTGAATTTGAGATCAAAGTTGAATTTGTCATGAGTACTCGAAGAGAAGCACTGCGGCTGGTGGCAATCCTTCCGGCAGCAGTTCCTGCGGCAAAGGCGTCGCAGGAGACTAAAGAACGAACCGATCAGCCGGGTCATTTCCACGACGGGCCGACAGTCAAAGTGGCTGATCCGGGGAAACCGACTTTCCTTCAGCCAGATGAGTATAAAACCGCCGAAGCGCTAAGCGAGTGCATCATTCCCCGCACAGACACCCCGGGTGCGAAGGATGCGGGTGTGGCTCTACTGATCGATAGAGCGATAGTGGTGAGTCAGTGGTTGGGCCCTCGTTGCCGCCAAGGGCTGGCTGATTTGAATGTGCTTGCAGCTCAGACTTATGGGTCGGAGTTCGTGGCCTTAACTCCGGAGCAGCAGGTTGCGGTATTGACCCCGCTCAGTTTGGAAAATGAGACGGCGATGGCGAAGTTCTTCGACCTCTGGAAAGGCCTGACCGTGGATGCCTACTACAAGACAGAAGCGGGTCTGAAGACCGAATTGGGTTGGCACGGAAACACTTATCTCCGAAGCTTTCCAGGTTGCGAGCATCCTGGCCATCACGGCGATGAGAGTACCTCATGAAGCAAGCAGGAGTAAATCCAGAGGTCCATGAAGTCATCATCATCGGCAGCGGTGCCGCTGGCGGTATGGCGGCCTGGAACTTAACGCGTAAAGGCATCAATGTCACGGTGCTTGACGCTGGCCGCAAGTTCAATCGAAGCGAATTTTGGACGCATGTAAAGCCATGGGAGTGGCAGGGGCGCTTGGATGCCGGGCAGAAACCTCCGCCTATTCTGGTAGATCCGGTCGAGCAACCCTTCATCACGCCACTCGGCCAGAATTTCTCGCTCACGCGTGTATGGGGGCGGGGCGGCAAGACCAATATCTGGGGCCGGGTAAGCCTTCGCTACTCAGATATCGATTTCGCGGGACCAGAGCGCGACGGGTGGGAGATTCCGTGGCCAATCCGTTACAAAGATGTCGCGCCGTATTACGACCAGGTGGATCAGCTCATTGGCGTATGTGGGGGCGATGACGATAGTGACGTATTGCCGGGCAGCAAATACTTTCTGCCGCCACCAGCACCGAGGTGTGGAGAACACATCATCAGACGAGCGGCCGGAAGCTTAGGTATCCCTGTGGTTCCGATTCGGCGAGCCGTTCTAACGCGAGACTACAATGGCCATGCCAAGTGCCACTACTGCGGATCGTGCGGCACGGGCTGTGATGTAGGAGCGTTCTTTAATTCCTCAGATTACCTGTTGGAACCGGCGCTAAAGACCGGGCGCTTGAAAATCATCGACAACGCGGTGGCAGCCCGAGTTCTTGTGGACGACGCAGGCCTGGCCAATGGCGTCCAGTATTTCGAGCGGTACACCAAGGAAGAGCGCAAGATTTATGGCAAGCGCGTTATCGTTGCCGCTTCCTGTATCGACTCAACAAGAGTTCTACTCAATTCGATCTCGCCGCGTTATCCGAATGGCATTGGCAACGAGTCGGACGTCATCGGGCGATACCTGTCCGAGCAGATCATTATTACAATGCGGGGGTTCGCCCCGGAGTTGATCGGGGGTGCCGTACCCAACGATGACGGCATTGGAGGCGAGCACATCTATATGCCGCGCTTCAATCATCGGGATGGGAAGAAGCGCGACTATATTCGCGGTTTCGGGTGCCAGTTCTGGTACACAGGCGCACAAACCGATCTTTCTTACGCCAAGAAACTGCCGGGCTTCGGCCCTGATTTTAAGAAAGCGGTGAAGCAGCGCTACCCTGCCCTTCTCAACCTGCATCCGTTCGGCGAGGCAATCCCGAAAGCGGAGAATCGGATTACCGTGAAGGGTTCACCGGTTGATCAGTATGGAGTTCCGGTCGCGCGTATCGCTTACACAACGGGAGAGAACGAACGCCGAATGGCTCGCGATATGTACGAAACGGCCCTGGAGATTCTGCACGCGGCCAAGGCCGAGATCGTGCCCTACGAGTTCGGACATACGGAACCGAACGGAAGCGCCATCCATGAGCATGGAACGTGCCGAATGGGAGCTGATCCGAAACGATCGGCGCTAAATGGCTTCGGGCAGATGCATCAGGTAAAGAATCTTTTCGTAGTGGACGGATCGGCCTTCACCACTGCTTCGGAGAAGAATCCAACCTTGACGATTCTGGCTCTTGCATGGCGCGCCACAGATTACATGGCTGGCGAGATGGCGCGTGGCAACGTTTAGCGTCATTCACCCCCTCGAAGGATAAACCTAGAATCATACTACTTTTCTGAATCTGTAAGTAACAGAATTGAAGTAGTACACTCCTCCTGATGTTCTATTTGGCTCGGCTGTTCGGGAGGTTTAAATGAAGTACAAGTTGCTCGCGCTGCTCTTTGCAGTATCCTCAGTAAGTCTTTTTGCGCAGGCAGATCGCGGAACCATCACTGGTATCGTTACCGATCCTCAAGGTGCACCAATCGCCAATGCAGTAGTTTCGGTAAAGGACTCCAACACGGGAGTGGTCACAGATGTGAAGACTTCTGAATCTGGCAATTACAGTACCCCGCCGTTGATCATCGGCACGTATGAAGTAAGCGTGGCCAACCCTGGCTTCAAGGCCTTCCATGCTACTAACATCACCCTTGCTTCTGGGCAAGTTTTTCGGCAGGATGTAGGGCTGCAGGTCGGAGAGGTTCAGCAAGCGATTGAAGTTAGTGCGCAGACTGAACAGCTGAACGCCGATAATGCGCAGATGTCGCAGTCGGTGAACGCGATTGAATACGCATCATTGCCCGCCGTCATGGCCGGTGAGAACCGGGTTCCGGAGTCACAGCTTTACACTTTTCCAACATTTGTTGCTCCCACCCAGGGCAATATCTATCCCGGCAGTGCTTTCGGTGCACGCATTAATGGCGGCCAGCGTGCCGCTTTCGAAAACTTCCTGGACGGAGCCTCTTACGGCGAAGTGAGCGGGCACAACGGTACGCAGGAGCGTTCGGCACCATATGAGTCAATTGCCGAGGCACGCGTGATCGACAACACGTTCAACGCCCAATATGGACACACCAGTGGGGGCTTCGTGGAGTACACAACCAAGAGCGGCACAGCAAATTACCACGGAGAAGTGTATGAGTTCTTCGACAATGACAAGCTGCAGGCACGTGGCGAGATCGTTCCGACCCGGCCACCAGTTCGCCAGAATCAGTACGGCTTTACTTTAGGCGGCCCAATCTCGATTCCGAAGGTCTACAACGGCAAGAATCGAAGCTTCTTTTTCTTCAATTTTGACCAGTTTAAATACACGAACGCAGGCGCTGGTAGCGGCTTTGGAACTGTGGCAAATAGCGCAAACCGGACAGGCGACTTCAGTGGATTCCTGACCGGCAAAACAGTTGGAAGCGACGCTTGCGGTCGGCCCGTTCAAGGCGGACAGATTTTTGACCCTGCCAGCACAGTAAGCGCCTCTACCTGCGGAGGCCCCGCTAGCGCCTTTGTTCGAAATCCCTACCCGAATAACCAGGTTCCGGCTTCGGCCTTTTCTCAGGTAGCTAAAAATATCCAAGGCCTTTTGCCGCAACCTTTCAGTCAGGCCTTGCAGAATAACTATCTGCTTGGTCCGACTCAGTCATTCCTAAATGCGCGGACCATTCTGACCCGAATCGATCACAACATCACTCAAGGCATTCGCTTCTCCCTGACATATAACTACACTGATCGTCCTCGCGAATTAGACTGTAACAACATTGGGGGATGCGGTGGCCCAATCGGGCATCCGCGTATGCAGGATATTGTTACTCACACCGCTCATGCGCAGTTGACTGACGTGATTAGTCCCACTTTCTTCACCCACTTTGTTGCTTCTTATGATCGTTGGGTGTTGCCTGATACCTATCCGCTGATTGTCAATAAGGGATACGCCTCGCAAGTAGGCATCAAAGGCATTCCGTTCGCAGATGCCGGAGGCTTCCCATCCATTCAATTTGACGGAGTTTACACCAACTTTGGCTATAACAACACTGGAGGACTACAAGGAACGGATAGGTGGCAGTTCCTTGATGACACAACAAAGATCCTCGGTAAGCACACCCTCAAAGCAGGGTTTGAGTATCGTTGGGAAAGATGGTTTACCGGAAGCTTCATCGGTGATGCCGGAAATTTCATGTTCCACTCAGCTAACACCGGAGCTTTCGATGCAACTGGCACCTTGATTCCAGGAACAGGCAACCCGTATGCCTCCTTCTTACTTGGACAGGTGAATTCGGCTAACTTCTCTATTCCTTCCTTTTCTGATTACCGTCGGCCGTACTTCGCTCCTTGGGTCAACGATGATTGGAAGGTTACGGACAAACTGACACTAAGTTTTGGGTTCCGATTTGATCTGCAATTCCCCCGAACGGAGCGGCATAACCAATACTCGTCATTTGATCCGAATCTGCCCAATCCAGGAGCGGGCGGTCGACTTGGAGCTCTTGCTTTTGCAGGTCAAAATGGCGTGCCGAACCATCTGTTCGAGCAACTCCAGGCAGACACTTATGGCCCGCGCTTTGGCTTGGCCTATCGGATCAACGATAAAACTGTGATTCGCGGCGGTCACAATGAACGGCTTCAACGCAAATCCGAATTACGGCTACAGCACTAACCCGGCAGTTACAGATTTATCCAATGGCCGGCAAGCAGCGTTCTCGCTCGACAATGGTTTCCCGCAGAGCGCCGTCAAACTGCCACCGCAGATTAATTCGACTCTCGCTAACGGTACGAACCTTCAATATATGAACCCTAACGGGGTCACTTTGCCGCGGTATCAAAATTGGACAGCTTCTTTTGAGCGCCAGCTAACGCAGAGCATGATGATCGATCTCGCTTACGTTGCTAACCACGGTACACGCCTGATTACCGGTACTCAGCAAAACAGTCTGAACCAGAACAATCCGGCGATATTGCAGCAGTATTCTCAATCTGAACTGACGGCCACCGTCGGTACTCCCAATGCGAATGGTTTCCCTTCTCCTTACCCTGGCTTCACCGGTACTGTGGCTCAGGCATTACGTCCTTATCCGCAGTACTTGGATGTGCCCCAGTTCAATGGAGCCAATGGGTGGAGCACTTACCATTCATTCCAGGCAACACTCCGGAAAGATATCAGCAAAGGCTTGCTATTGGACGTCGGCTATGTCTGGTCTAAGCTTCTGACCAACGGAGCGGAATCCGGTTTATCCTCCGGTTTCGGCGGGGCTGAGCCAATCAGCGTTTATCAGCAGAGTAAGGCTCTTTCAATAGATGATGTTCCGCACGTAGTTACTATCACGTTCGTCGACCAGCTGCCGTTTGGCAAAGGCAGAACGTTTATGAACCGTGGAGGAGTCCTCAACGCGGTCCTAGGCGGCTGGACTTTGTCCGGTGCTCTCCGATACGAGAGTGGCAGGCCTTTAGGGATCTACTATTCCAGCAATCCTTACTCGCAGGTATTGTTTAACACAGGGTACTTGCCTGACCGCGTTCCAGGTGTCGATGGATATGTTAACCGTAACAACAGCAACTTCGATATCACTAACGACCGGTATATCACTCCTAATGTCTTTACGACACCCGCACCCGGAACTCTTGGCAATGAAGGCCGAGTGGACTCCGTTCTTCGAGGCTGGGCGAATTACAACGAGAATCTCTCACTGTACAAAGACTTCGGCTTCCTCAGCGAACGCATAACCTGGCGGATTGGAGGCAATGCTTCCAACATCTTTAACCGGCATCAATGGAGTGACCCCGATACGAACCTTAGCGATAAAAGTTTTGGTCAAGTCGGCGGTCAGGCGAACCTTCCAAGAGCCTTCCAGCTCTACATGAAGGTAAACTTCTAGGGGACGTGAAACACAGCTTTACTTATGCCCTCGTACTTCTCGGATTCTCTCCGGGCTTAGTGCGAGGGCAAGACCCGGCTTTTCAGAAGGCTTTTTCTCTCTATCGAGCCGGGTCTACTGAAGCTGCTCGCCAAACTCTCCTGGCCGTAGGAGAGCGGAATTACTCTGCGCTTGATCTTAGTCTGCTGGGCGCCATTGAGTTTCAGACAGGTAATCTGGGGCAAGCCGAACAGCATCTACAGAATGCAGTAAAGAAAGAACCAGGCTTAGTTGGTGCCCGTTCTACTTTAGCTAAGGTCTTAGAAGCCGAAGGCAAGTTGGACGGAGCCGAGTCACAGTTAGATCAACTGCACAAGCGGTCGCCGCAGGATACATCACTTTTACTTGCGTTAGCGCGAGTTCGTAATTTACGGGGAAACACCGAAGCCGCTTTAGCTGCGGCTCTGGAAGCGAAACGCATCGCCCCGAATGACCCCGGAGTTCTTTTCGCAGTTGGCGCCCTGTGTCTTCAATTAGACCTGTTTAAAGACGGAACGGCTAATTTGGAGCGAGCAGTTGCAATCGAACCAAACCCTACCTTCAAGTACGCTCTGGCATCTGCACGAATTGCGAACCGCGACTTCACAGGCGCAATATCAATTTACGAGGACCTGCTCAAGTCAGATCCTGGCAATGCGCAATTCAATTACGCTCTTGGCGCTGCCTACTTCGTGCAGAGCCAGAACGATGTTGCGAAGCCGTACTTCGAGCGTAGCGTTGCGTTGCAACCAAACCAGGTTGAGTCACTGTACTATCTCGCCTTGATTGCAGACCAGAATGCCGACAGAGAGAAGAGTGTTGAGTTACTGCGAACAGTAATTACGCGAAGCCCTGACCATGCTCGCGCCCATGTTGCACTCGGCATGGTTTATAAGTCACTTGGCAAGCTAAGCGAATCGAAAAACGAGCTGGAGACCGCGGTCCGGCTTAGCCCCGATTCACAGAAAGCCCACTACCAGTTGGGGCTTGTTCTAACGGCGCTGAAGCAGCAGGCGGACGCAAGCAAGCAACTTGCTATTGCCAATCAGTTGCGGAGTTCGGCGGACGAAAGGGTAAGCTGGCAGTTAGTTCCCGGTCCGGAAAGTGCGAGCCATGGTCAGCAGCAGGCTAAGTAAAGCTTTCCTCTGTGCATTGCTACTTCTGTCCGCTGCAAGTGGTTGCCGTGCCGCTGGTGACGACGCGGAGGTCAGCAAATTCGAGACTTTGATTCAATCCGGCAACCTTTCCGAAGCCAGACTAGGGCTTGAACCCTACACGGCAGCCAATCCAAAATCATGGCGCTCGCTCTATCAGCTTGGCTACGTCTATTTCCGCCTTCACATGATCCAACCATCCATCAACCTGCTTTGTAAGAGCCTGGTGTTGAATGGCGATTTTGCGGACTCGCACAAGATTCTCGCCTATGATCTCAACATTGTCGGCCACCAGGATTTGGCCTTGCGGGAGTTAGACAGAGCCATTAAGGCTGATCCTGATTCTGCCGAGAGTTACTACGAGATCGGCCGCATCTACTATGAACGCGGATCATATCTCGATGCTATTTACAACCTGGAACGAGCGAAGTCGATTAATCCAGCCTCGGTCCGGACTTACCACAATCTTGGGCTTGCTTATGCAGCACTGCGTGAGGACAGCAAAGCCGTTGCTAACTTCGAGGAAGGGTTACGGCTGAACTCTAAGTTGCCAAAGCCTTCTGCCTGGCCATTCATTGACTACGCTACTTACTACAACCTGCAAGGCGAATTCGACAAAGCACGTGAGTTGTTACTCAAATCAATCGCCATTGAAAGTAATTGGGACCAAGCTTTTGATGAACTTTCTAAGGCTTATCGCGGACTCGACCAACCCGCCAAAGCAATCGAAGCTCTCCAGCACGCGAGTGCCTTAAATCCGCAAAAGTCTATCTATCACTATGTTTTGGCCCGCCTCTACACACAAGTCCATCAGCCGGACCAAGCAAAAGCGCAGATTGCTCAGTACCAGCAGGAGCGACAGGCTAACTCACCTCCGAACTAGCATGTGCTTGCGCGACGAGACATAGAACAGACGTCGAGAAGTAAATGCTCGTTCCGCTGCGCAATTGAGCTTGCCCGACAGAACTGAACCAGATCAATCTTGTATGTTCATTTATGGCAGGCCGACAGTAAAGGGCATGGATGGTTTTAATCAATGCCACAATATCCTGGTGATTCGATTAACCCTGCTGCTGCTGGTCGGACTCTCTGCTTTTGCGGCCAACAATCTGCCGCCCGACGATGACCGGCAATTAGCGCGCGAGATTTACAAGCAGATGATCGAAGTGCAGTCGGGCTTCACCACAGGCGCGACAACTCCGATTGCAGAGTCAGTGGCGGCGCGGTTTAAGACAGCTGGATTTCCCGAGTCGGATATTTTCGTAGGAGGCGCGAATCCGCGCAAGGCGAACGTAATCGTTCGTTACCACGGCACCGGCGCACGCAAGCCAATTCTACTATTGGCACACATCGACGTTGTTGAAGCCAAGCGCGAAGACTGGACCACCGACCCGTTTAAGTTCATCGAGAAAGACGGCTACTTCTACGGACGCGGGACCGCCGATGACAAGGCCCAGGCCGCAATCTGGGTTGCCAACTTGCTGCGCTACAAGCGCGAGAATTTCAAGCCTGACCGGGATGTGATTTTGGCCTTGACGGCAGATGAGGAAGGTGGCGGTCCGTATAACGGAGTCGACTGGCTCCTGAAAAATCACCGCGAACTGATTGACTCCGACTACGCCCTGAACGAGGGAGCGCGAGGCGAGCTGGTCAATGGAAAACGCGTTGCTAACGACATCGGGCTGGGTGAAAAGCAGTACGCCGACTTCCGGCTTGAGGTTCGCAACAAAGGTGGTCACAGCGCCCGGCCGGTACCCGACAACGCTATCTACCATCTTGCTGGCGGCCTTTACCGGCTTTCGAGCTTCAGCTTTCCCTTCCGGATGAGCGATGTGACTCGCGCTTACTTCAGGCAAATGGCGAATATCGAAAAGGGACCGATAGCGGCGGATCTTGCCAAAGTGGCAGCGGGAGATGAGGACGCCATGCGCAGGGTTGCGGTTGCCTCTGCGCCCATGAACGCTATGATGCGCACCACGTGCGTCGCTACTCAACTGGAAGGCGGCCACGCCACCAATGCGCTGCCGCAATTGGCCGCGGCTAATGTAAACTGCCGCATTCTCCAGGAGGATTCCGTTGATGATGTAATGCAAGCACTTCAGAAGGTAGTCGCCGACGATCAGGTGAAAATAACGGTGAAAACAAATGAAGGGCCGAGCCCCACCTCTCCCATGCGGCCCGACATCATGAAGGCTTTCTCACGCGTCACCGACACAATGTGGCCGGGCGTTGTGACACTACCGACCATGGCCGTTGGCGGTTCCGACGGACGCTATCTGCGCAGCGCCGGCATTCCGACCTATGGCATCCAGGGCTTCTTTCAAGATCGCGACGATGTGCGTGCACACGGGCGAGACGAACGAATGCTGGTGCAATCGTTCTATGAGGGCCAGACATTCTTGTATGAAATTGTGAAAATCCTGGCGTCTGCGCAATAGCTCTGCTTAGAGCTAATCTGGACGCCGCCTAATCACGAGTTCATTGCAAGTCTTTTAAGACATCTTCAACGCTCTCTGGATGCTTTGCGATGACTGCTAACAAGACACGCGTCGGAGTATCTGGACGCACTCGTCCCTGCTCCCAATTCCGTAGTGTGGCTGGCGGGAAACCAAATTTCAACGCGAACTGTGTTTGGCTAAGACCCATTTGCCGACGGACCTTAGACACGTCAACTTCAGGAATTTGAACGTGACTTACGCGAACAGGATGATCCGCGCCCTGCGACCAAGCAATCGCTTCTTCAAGGCCCTCAATGATTCGTTGGCCAACAGTCCCGGTCCTTTTCCCAGTTGCCCGGCCAGCGCGTCCCTTTGTTTTCACTGTTCTCCTCCCCTAACTTTGACGTAGCTAGCAACAAGAGCCGGCACAAGTTTCGCCATCTCATTCCGTTCGGCCCTAGTTAGATTGCCTTTTTCGTTCTTGCCGTACATAGCGAGAAGAAAGACAGGCAGGGTTTCGTTATAGAACAAGTAGACCACCCGCGCACCTCCTCGTTTACCCCCGCCTGATAAAGCCCACCGGAGCTTTCTAACGCCACCTGTTTCAGAGATCACGTCGCCAGCCTCAGGATTGGCCGCAATAAACTGAACTAGACGCGTCTTGTCCGTTTCCGGCATCAGTCTTGCAGCGTCCTTAAGAAAACGGATTGTTTCTACGACCGTCATCGGCGGACGCTGCACGCATTTAACTATACGCTAAAAGCGTATTACGATCCAAGCTGGCGACTTATCAGCGATTGGAGAGCGACTACTTCTTCGATCCAGTAAATTGATCTGGAAAGTGCCTGCTTAGGAAATTGATGGTGCAATTACAACGGCTATAAGTGAGACTCAGGGGTGTATCGGACAAGGCTACGCGATGCAATCGCCGGAAGATTCTTTGGTCGGGGCGAGAGGATTCGAACCTCCGGCCTCCTGGTCCCGAACCAGGCACTCTACCAGGCTGAGCCACGCCCCGATCTTTTTCAGCTTAGCACTCAATCCGTGCGTTTGAGTTCAGCGGTTAAGCCGCCAATGCCCTTGCGCCGATAGATGTCGGCCAGCCGCTGCTGCTCGGGTGAGTTAAAGAGAGCGCGGCGTAGAGCGATGCTTTTCGTTGCCCCTAGAATGTCGGCCCGGCTCGGAATCCAGTGACCGCCATCAGCGAATTCAACGTCACTCACGAACGCCGTCAATGACCCAATAGCAACCGGCTGTCCGGCTGACCGAAAAAGGTGAAGAGTTGATCCTTCAGTCATCGTGCCCGTCTCAATCGGCTTTAGTTGCATGACCGCGGGCATAGAGCCGGCCAAATATTCCTTGCCTTGTTCATCGCGTACGATCCAACCAACTTCAATGGAGCGCACAAGCTTCTGCGAGGTATTCTTCAGGTCAACATGCGGAGACGTCAAATCCCCGCCTGCAATCTTCACATTGCCCCGCACCGGCGTGACAGGTGCATCAGCAAAGTTCATTGTGTCCAGGTCAACAGTTTGCTGGTGCGATTCAGCCGCTACCGACGCCTGTGACAGCTCCATCCCCACAGCCGGTGGATGCTGATCCTGCAACCCGAAATTCAACTCCTCCCGGATTTCGGCCATGTGTCCGGCCGCCAATAAACCAGCTACATACTCGCGCTCCCGCCGCGCTTGCAATTCGTAAATCGTCAGCGTTCGGCGGCTGTTTAACTTGTCCGGGCCGTAAGTACTCAGATCCTTGAACAAGACACAATCAAGGCTGACCTGAACCACCGGACCCTGCGTGGCTGCCGCAGTAAACGGACGCCGCAGTTCCAAATCAATTCGCAAGGGAAACACATCGCCGGGCTGCATTCGCAGGCTCGGCACAGTCAGAGAGGCTTTTCCGGCTGGGGCTAAATCCTGCGCTTCAATCTTTAATGTCAGCCCGTTAATGGCCTTACTCGAAGTATTGCGAAGCAGCAAAGAGGCGTGCAGGTCAAGCGCCGTCGATGTCCCGATAACACGCGCCGTACTAGGCCGCAAGCTGAACGCGATCGGAAGCACCGGCGAATCGCGCGCAAACTCGACATCCAGCCATTGCGCAGGATTACTCTCGGCCTTTGCCCACGTACCTAGAGCAAAGAAGGCCAAGAGCAGGAGAACGAACGGCCGGCGCTTACTGGCCATACACGCTAGTGATGGTTACCTGGCCGGTGTCCTCATCGACAAACCGCGCCTCTACCGCCGAGTTCCCAGTGACTGAAACTCTTGCCCACCGCGGATGAAGAATCGTGAGAACGCTGCCTTGGGAACGCACCGCAACGCCCTCCGGTAGCGAGCGCAGAACCGTTCCATTCACTTGTGGAAGATCATTCCCAGCCAGGCCCCGTATCGATCTGAAGACACGCTCTGTCTGCTCGCGTGGAATATGCGTACTCCAGCCCAAAGCAAACACAGCCGTAAACCCAAGGGCGGCAGCTGCTCCCACCAGCATCTTCCTACTCTTCTTGACGTGGTCAATGCAGCGCGCGGCAGCTAACCCGACGGCGATATTACCCACCATCTCGCGTTCCAGCCTGGTCCAGTCCGCGATAGCCTCGAAGCTGGTAAGCGTCTCGGTTTCAGCCTCGCGCCGCAGCTCAATGGAACCGGCGCGAATGGCAGCCACTTGCTGCTCGCACCGGGCGCAGCGAGCCAAGTGCCGCCTGATACGAAAACGATTTACCCACGACAGATCTTTCCCTGAACCTCTGCCAGACCCATCGGCCCCTGCAAAAAGGGAAAGCATCGAGAGCACCGGATGTCCGGCCGCATTTTGCCCACGTTCAGGAATTGATCTCACGACCATCTCCGGGCGTCGAGATATCGCCTGAACTTGATCCGCGCATTGGCAATATGTGACCGCACGGTTGCCATCGAACAGTTCATCTGAAGAGCAACCTGATCGGCCGGCAGATTCTCAACATCGCGCAGCAGCAGGGCGGTTCGCTCGCGCGCAGTCAACGTCGCCAGGCCTCCATCTAATTGCAGCTTGCGCTCGCCCCTTAGAAGAACCTGCTCCGGGCTATCGGCGCCCGAACTGCGCGTTTCGGCAAACTCACTCACATCGGAAAAGACGAACCGCTTGTTTTTGCGGAGAAAGTCAATAGCGGTATTGGCAGCAATGCGGGAAAGCCAACCCCCGGCTTTGTCCAAATCTTTCAGCTGGCGCTGGCGCTGGAGTGCCTTAATGAACGTCTCCTGGGTCAGATCCTGCGCGTCGTCCACGTTACCCACCATCCGATAGATCAACAGGAATATGCGGCGGAGATTCGCCTGCACAAATTGCGTCTGCTCGTCATTGGCGGACGGCAACTGCGTATCGGAGAACAGTGGCGGCAACGACTCGCTCAAACCCGGCTCCTCCAGGATTGCGTCACCGCTGGCAACCAACTGAAGGCTTGGCGAGCTGTACGAGTTGCGTTCCATTCCGCTATGAAGGAATGACGGAGAACGTCCGGAAACGTGCAAAACCGGGAGAACATCGCAGTACTCTTAAAGTCTATATGAGATCCGTTGCTGCGGTCGGTATCGGCAAGACCGCTTTTGGCGCTTTTCCAACGCAAACTCTGCGCTCGCTCGCTCTCGAAGCCATTGCCAACGCGCTTTCGGACGGCAACATTGCTCCCCATGCTGTAGAAGCTTTCTACCTCGGGAACTTTGCCGGGCCCTCGTTCACCGGACAGAATCACCTTGCTCCTTATATTGGGCAAGCGGCTGGGTTCGGACCTATTCCCTGCACTCGCTTCGAAGATGCCTGTGCCTCGAGCGGCTCGGCTTTTTATCACGGCTGTCAGGCCGTCGCCGCAGGGCTGCATGACATTGTGGTCGTGGCTGGAGTGGAGAAGATGACGTCCCAAAACACCGGCCGGGTCACCGAGATTCTGGCGGGTGCCGGCGATATGGATGGCGAAGGGCTTGCTGGCGCCACATTTCCGGCGCTGTTCGGCATGATCGCGCAACGGCACATGCACCAGTTCGGCACCACCCGCGAACAACTTGCTGCTGTATCGGTCAAAAATCATGCTAACGGCGCCAGGAACCCGCTTGCCCACATGCGCAAAAACATCACGATCGAGCAGGCTCTTGCAGGTAAGATGATCGCCGATCCGCTGACGGTGTACGACTGTTCGCTCATTAGTGATGGTGCTGGCGCAGTTGTTCTAGTGCCGGCTGATCAGGCCCACCGATTCAACCCGCGGTTTGCTCGTGTGCTCAGCGTGGTTCAAACCTCAGATCAGGTTGCGCTCGATCGCAAGGCAGACATTACTGCTTTCCCTTCGGTCCGGCGGGCGGGTCTGCAGGCATATGAGTTGGCTGGCATCGGGCCGAAAGACATCGATTTTGCCGAGCTTCACGACTGCTTCACAATCGCGGAAATCATCGCGAGCGAGGACCTCGGATTTGTGGCGAAAGGAGAGGGCGGGCCGTTCGCCGGTTCCGGTGCAACAGCTATCACCGGCACTCTTCCCATCAATGCCAGCGGCGGCCTGAAGTCGAAGGGACATCCGGTAGGAGCGACCGGGGTGGCGCAGATCTGCGACCTAATTCAGCAGCTCCGAGGCGACGCCGGTGAGCGTCAAATACAACGTCACCGCATCGGCTTGGCCCAGAACTTGGGCGGTTCGGGCGGTACTTGTGTGGTCAGCATTCTAGGAGCGCCCGATGTCAGTTGAACAGCGTACTGTAATGCAAGGCGTGGTTTACACGGAGACTGTGGTCCACGCGGCCCCACCCCGCTACGCAACAGAGGTGCCCTACCAATTAGCGATCATCGATCTTCCTGATGGCAGCCGGCTGACCGTACGAATCGTCAGCTCAAGTGAGAACGAATGGGCGAAAATCGGCGACCCGGTTGAGCTCGTCGAGGAGCGCGAGGGCGTTCATTTCTTCCGGTTGAGAAGCGGACAGCCTCTTGCGCCAGAGATTACGGAAGCCGAGCCACTGATCTAGAAGGGGCGTGCTCTAAATGCGAACGCTCAACGGGTGAGCGTACATCGCAACCAAATTCGGGATCACTCACTTGCCCTCTTTCCGGGAGCCGTCAAACCGATCCTGGCTACCAACCGCGTTCTGACTCACAAGTCAACCCGAGCTTCTGATAGCTTCGTAATGCTCAAATCAGCGGCACATGGCAACCCGGCATCGTAACTCTCTTCCGCTGTACACCCTGCTCGGTGTAATCGCGCTGGCCAGCATGCTGTTGCAGAAGATCATCATGCAACTGCTTGACAGTGCCGGGTTCATTTCTGCTTCTAAGGTAGAAGTTCGAATCGACCCACGCGTCCATCCGATGCCCGATGTGATTGCTTCCAGGAACAAGCTAGCGCCCGAACCATATCCAAAGAAAGCAACCGATGTTGTCGTTGAGATTATCTCCGGGAACGATGGGTATGTGGTGATCCGAGAGAAATGCCGGAGCTACCAGGCGTGGGGATTTGGTCATATCTACCTTGTCGTGCCAGATGACCAACAGTTCTGGAGTGGAGAAACGGCGCATCTGTTCCTGTAGATGAGTTCGTCGGTATTCCAACGGATCGAATCTGGCAAGCTCTTTCAAATAGTGTTGCGAGTAGCTGATAGCTGGTTCACTCAAGCCCGGTTCCGCGCTAAGCTGTTGACCGATGACTTGCCTGTGGCTTGCCCTGTTCCTCTGCGCGTCCCTTCCCGCCCAAGGCGCTGATCCGGACTGGACCAAATGGAACGCCTACGCTGTGGATCTGCTGCAACGGTACATTCGCATTCCCACAATTGATCCACCTGCTGATACCAGGCCCACAGCCGCGCTCATTCGCGACGAATTTCAAAAGCATGGCTTTGCGGTTACTCTCTATCCATCAGGACCCGCCGGGCAGACGAATCTCGTCATACGTCTCAAAGGCAAGAGCACTACGGCCAAGCCATGATTACGTTGTGCCTAGCGCATCATGCGATGGTCACCCGCACGCTGGTCTTGCTCGAAGAATGGCCGGAGCTGTTGCGAATTCTTTGGCGGGAACAAGCACCCAGACGCCCACGAACAACCGCTCTTGATTTCTCCGCACTTAGTCCCCCGGCGCAACAAACGAAGTTCTTAGAGAACGGAAGCCGCGGAGATGTCATTTTTTCAGGAGAAACCGGCTAGTGTGCATACCTTCTCCCCAACTTTCACACCCCAGCTACATTCCGCATCGCCTCTCGTTGCGACTTCCTGCTGCGATATGACTGGCGATGATCCCGGACCACTTTACAAAATTGGCTCTTTGCGGGACCTCCTCGCCAGGGGGCACCATGGTGGGTTTACTGACGGCCTTGATGAACGTTAGGAGCGTTTCTCGGCATCGCATTCCTACAGCCTGTATCTCCTCAGATTCGCTCGACTGATCCAGAGCCTGCGCAGCTTGTTCCCAAAGCCTGAAGGCGGCGGCCGATCTATCAGCGAGGCGTGGATCTTCTGCGCCAGTCCGTTCCGAGTCCATCCGAAGCATGAGGCCCAAATGGAACGAGAGTAGATAGTCCAAGCTCGGAAATAGCTTTTGGGTGTAGAGATTGGTGAGCTGCCCGGCAATGACCCACCACTGTCGTTTATTCGTATGTACGTTCCAGCATTGATTTGGAACGCCTAGAACATGCTCGGTAAGAACTTTCTCCAAGAAGTTGACGCGCTCTTTGTCTTCTCTAGCCTGCCACTCGACGTACTCGGTGATGTTCTGTGCCTCAGCATCATCTCTCTTGAAAGCGAATTGATTCAAAGCCTGATTCGAGGGGCGTCCGGGTACCAAGCAATCACCCTCAGTATTTTGCCGAGCCTTTCGGGGGCTTGTTTTAGTCATCTTTTTCACTCTCGACATGAGTAAGAGAATACCTTCGACCGCATCTGCCCAAACTCAGTTCAGACGCTGGAGACTACATCGCTCAATTGGGTATACCCCTGCGAGACACTGCTTTTGTGACAAAATCGCGTCTCGCAGAGATT